>DIXJ01000003.1 GCA_002436015.1 Synergistaceae bacterium UBA6083
AGACAACAGCACGTTTGAAGTGAAGTTGATCGTTCCGGTGGCACTGGAACCGGGTCTTCGCTTTGCGGTCCGCGAAGGCGGGCGCACGGTCGGGGCCGGGGTCGTCACCGAGATCATCGACTGATCGTCGGGAGGGAACAACCTTGGCAAAAAAGATACGCATCAACCTTAAAGCGTTCGACCACCGCGTGCTCGATGCCTCCGCGGTGCAGATAGCGGAAACGGCGGAGCGCACGGGGGCCAAAGTGTCCGGGCCTATCCCGATCCCGACGGAGATCAACAAGTTTACAGTCCTGAAGTCTCCGCACAAGGACAAGGATGCTCGTGAGCAGTATGAAATCCGTACACACAAGCGCCTCATCGACATTATCGACCCGACACAGAAGACGATGGAGGCCCTAATGCAGCTGAATCTCCCTTCCGGGGTGGATATCCAGATCAAGCTTTAGCCTTCGGGGGGAGCTCTGAGCGAAAAGGAGCTGAATTGGATGAGCATGGGAATTTTGGGACGGAAGATCGGAATGACGCAAGTGTTCGACGAAGAAGGAAGAGCCGTCCCGGTTACGGTTGTCGAAGCAGGACCCTGTCCGGTTCTCGCTGTGAGGACGCAGGAGAAGAACGGTTACACGGCAGTCGTTCTCGCTTTCGGGGCAAAAAAGGCCAAGAACGTGGCCAAGCCAATGAGGGTTGTCTTCGAAAAGGCTGGTATCGAGCCGAAACGCTGGATACGCGAGTTCCGTATCGAAGACACGACCGCCTTCCAACCCGGGAGCGAGGTCGAGGCAACAATTTTCGAGACCGGAGAAGTCGTTGACGTGACCGGGGTGAGCAAGGGAAAAGGAACCGCCGGCGGCATGAAGCGTTACGGCTGGGGTGGCGGTCCGGCATCCCACGGCCAATCGAAATGGCACCGACGTCCCGGTTCATCGGGAGCGCACAGTTATCCCGGCCGGGTTTTCAAGGGACATCACAACCCGGGACGCATGGGGAACGAAAGGGTCACGGTCAAGAACCTGAAAGTGGCCGCCATTGACGCGGAAAACAACCTGATCCTGATCAGGGGGGCCATCCCCGGGGCACGCAATGGCCTCGTGCTGGTCCGTAAGAAGCACTAAGCGGCGGAAGGAGGGCAAGAAGACCATGCCTACCATTAAGTTGATCAATTTCCAGGGCGAAGTCGTAGGAAGCCTCGATCTTTCCGACGCCGTTTTCGGAGCGCCCATTCACGTCCCCGCGATGCACCAGGTCGTTGTGGCCCAGCTGGCGAACGCCAGGCAGGGAACAGCCAGCGCCAAGACCCGTGCAGAGGTAAGCGGAGGAGGACGGAAACCTTTCAGGCAGAAGCATACGGGCCGGGCAAGGGCAGGCAGCACCCGTTCGCCTCTCTGGCTCAAGGGTGGCGTTGCTCACGGACCGAAACCCCGTGACTACAGCCAGAAGGTGAATCGCAAGGTGCGCCAGTTGGCCATGCGGAGTGCCCTTTCCCTGAAAGCGACCGAAGACCGGATGCTTATCCTGGAAAACGGGAACCTCGAAACCCCGAAGACGAAGACGATGCTGGCCTTCCTCGGGAAGGTCGAAGCGACGCGCAAGCCCCTCATGGTCATCCATGAGTCGAACGAAAACGTTTACCGCTCTGCGGCGAACATTCCCGGGGCCAAGGTGATTCACGTGGACAGCATCAATGTCTATGACATCCTTAACCACGAACACCTGATCATGACGGCCGAGTCCGCCCAGAAGCTGCAGGAGGTGTACGGCCGATGAACCTCGTATCCCATGATGTCATTATCCGGCCGATCATCACGGAGAAGTCCAATCGCCAGATGGAGGGCAACAAGTATGTTTTCGAGGTTCACCCGAAAGCGAACAAGGTTGTCATCCGCCAGGCGGTCGAGGAAGTCTTTAAGGTGAAGGTCGAAAGCGTCAACACGATCAAGGTCCGCTCGAAACCGAAGCGCCTGGGCGCATTTCTGGGACGCTCCCGCTCGTGGAAAAAGGCCATCGTAACCCTCGCCGCGGGTGAGCGCATCAAGTTCTTTGAAGGCGCAAGCGCGTAAGGCGGAGGAGGAGAACGAACATGGCGATGAAAAAATTCAAACCCTATACACCAAGTCGCCGAACCATGGCGAATGCGGACTATAAGGAAATTACCTCGACGGAGCCCGAAAAGAGCCTGCTTGAACCCTTGAAGAGGACCGCAGGCCGGAACAATACGGGACGCGTCACGATGCGGCACCGGGGCGGCGGTAACAAGCGCCAATACCGGAAAATCGACTTCAAGCGCGATAAGATCGGTATTCCGGGAAAAGTAGCGACGATCGAATACGACCCGAACCGTTCAGCCCGGATTGCCTTGGTCAATTACGCAGACGGTGAGAAGCGCTACATCCTGGCCCCGTCAGGTCTCGTGGTCGGTACCCAGATAATGGCTGGTCCCGGTTCCGACATCAAGCCCGGAAACGCGCTAAAAATGATGGATATCCCGGTTGGGACCGTCGTGCACAATATCGAACTGGAGCCTGGCAGGGGCGGCGTCATGGTCAGGTCTGCCGGGGCAAGCGCCCAACTGATGGCGAAGGAAGGCAAGTATGCCTACATCCGGATGCCGAGCGGAGAACTGCGCCTCGTTCTCCAGCAGTGCATGGCGACCATTGGGCAGGTGGGCAACGAGGAACACGAGAACATCGTTGACGGGAAGGCAGGCAAGGTCCGTTGGCTTGGCCGCCGGCCGAAGGTTCGCGGGATGGTTATGAACCCTGTGGACCACCCCATGGGCGGCGGTGAAGGCTGCAGCAAGTCCAACAAGCATCCTGTCTCCCCCTGGGGGACCCCAGCGAAGGGTTTCAGAACCCGCAAGTCGAAGCCGTCCGACAAGATGATCGTCCGGCGTCGGTACGCGAAGTAAGGGTTGAGGAGGGAAGGACATGGCAAGGTCCGCGAAGAAAGGTCCTTTTATTGAAATCAAGCTCCTCCACCGGGTAGAAATGATGAACGATGCATCGAAGAAGGCGGTCATCAAGACCTGGTCGAGGCGCTCGACGATCGTGCCCGCCATGATCGGACACACCATTGCGGTTCATAACGGCCGCACGCACATTCCTGTGTTCATCACGGAAAACATGATCGGGCACAAGCTCGGAGAGTTTTCACCGACCCGCAAGTTTGGCGGGCATGCCGGGCAGGAACGCTCTTCCGGCGTGAAGTAGGGGGTTGAGGAAGACATGGAAGCGAAAGCGATATCCAAGGGGCTGCATATTTCCCCGACCAAGCTTCGCCAGGTTCTTAGTCTGATCCGTGGCAAGAAGGCCGGTGATGCCCTGGCGATCCTGAAATTCACTCCCAAGAAGGCGGCCCGCTACGTCGAGAAAGCCTTGAAGAGCGCCTTGGCCAATGCAGACAACAATTATGGCTTGGACGTTGATAAGCTCGTCGTTTCTGAAGCTTTTGCCGACAGGGGAACGGCCATGAAGCGGTTCCGCCCCGTCTCGATGGGCCGGGCTCATCCGTTCAAGCGGACGTCCAGCCACTTGACCATCGTGGTCTCGGAACGCTAAGGAGGGGTGACCGTGGGTCAGAAAGTTCATCCCGTGGGGATGCGGCTGGGCATCATCCGCGATTGGGAATCCAAATGGTACGCCAGCGGTAGGAATTACGCGAAGAATCTTCACCAGGACCTCGAGCTCCGCCAGTGGCTTATCAACCGCTGGAAGGGTGCAGGGGTGTCAAAGGTTGAAATCGAACGCATCGGTAACGTGATAGCCTTCACGATTTCGACCGCCCGGCCTGGGGTAGTTATCGGGAAGGGCGGAACCGAGATCCAGAAAGTCCGGGAGGAACTGCAGGCCAAGACCGGACTCCGGGTCATGATCAACGTCCAGGAGATCAAGAATCCCGACATGGAAGCTTTCCTCCTTGCTGAGAGCGTGGCCTCTTCGCTTGAGATGAGGGTGAGTTTCAGGCGTGCCATGAAGAAGGCGATTTTCCGCGCCATGAAATCAGGTGCCAAAGGGATCAAGGTGCAGTGCGGCGGACGCTTAGGCGGAGCAGAAATCGCCCGGACCGAATGGTACCTTGAAGGGCAGCTTCCGCTCTCCACTCTAAGGGCCGATATCGATTACGGATTCGCAGAAGCCCGGACGATTTACGGGGTTATTGGCGTCAAGGTGTGGGTTTACCGTGGCGATGCCGCCTACCGGCCCCGGAAGACGGCCAAAGAGGGCGCAAAGGAAAGGGGTTAACGCACCATGCTTATGCCTAGCCGCGTCAAATACAGGAAGCCATTTCGCAGGCCCCTGAGTGGCCGAGCAAAGGGAGCCACCGAGGTCGATTTTGGCGATTTCGGGATGCAGGCCCTGGATTGTGCCTGGATCACGGCAAGACAGATCGAGGCCGCTCGTGTTGCGATCTCCAGGAAAATGAAGAAGGGCGGCAAGATATGGATCCGTATCTTCCCCGATCGCCCTTTCACTAAGAAGCCTCTTGAAACCCGTATGGGCAAGGGGAAGGGAAGCCCGGAGTTCTGGGTTGCCCCGGTTAAGCGGGGCCGGATCATGTTTGAGGTAGCCGGTGTCACTCGGGAGGTTGCCGAAGAGGCTTTCCTCACGGCTGGTCACAAACTCCCGATCAAGGTCCGGTTTGTTGCCCGAGAGGGACTGGGTGGTGAATAGAACATGAAAGCCAAGGATTACAGGGACCTCACGATCGAAGAGCTGAACGACAAGCACCGCCAGTTCAAGGAAGAACTTTTCAACCTGCGGTTCCAGAGCGCCATTGGACAGCAGGGGAACCACAGTCGAATTTCGGAAGTCAAGCGAACCATCGCACGAATTCTCACGGTCAAGCGTGAGAAGGAAGTTGCAATGGACCGCGCGACCGCAAGGAGGTAACGGACGATGGAGGAGAGAACCCCTCATCGGAAGACACGGATCGGCACGGTTGTCAGCAACAAGATGCAGAAGACGATCGTTGTCCGTGTGGACCGGATGGCCAAGCACGCCCTGTACGGTAAGCCGGTCCTGAAGTTCAAGAAGTATATGGCTCACGATGAAGAGAACACCTGCCGCATAGGTGACCAGGTCCTCATCGAGGAAACGCGTCCCTTAAGCGCCCATAAGCACTGGACGCTGAAGGAAGTCCTTCGCCGTGCCCCGATCCTGGGTGTAGAGGCCGGCGCCGGCGGCGAGGAGGCGTAAGGGATGATCCAGCTAAGGACAGTCCTAAACGTAGCCGATAATTCCGGGGCAAAGAAGATCATGTGCGTCCATGTCGTGGGCGGTAGCCAGCGTTTCGTTGGCTCCATCGGCGATGTGATCGTCGCCTCCGTAAGGGAAGCCATTCCCAATAGCAATATCGGGAAAGGACAAGTGGTCAAGGCGGTTATCGTCCGGACGAGCAAGGAAATCCGTCGCAAAGACGGTTCATACGTTCGCTTCGACGACAATGCGGCCGTGATTATCGACAACAACGGCGATCCAAAGGGAACCCGCATCTTCGGCCCCGTTGCCAGGGAGCTACGCGAGAAGAAATACATGCGCATCGTCTCGCTTGCCCCTGAGGTCGTGTAGGAGGCTTTTGTCATGGGAAAGATGAGAATCAAGAAGGGTGATCGTGTCCACGTCCTGTCTGGGAAGGATGCAGGGAAAGAGGGCAAGGTCCTTCGCCACATTCCCAAAAAGGACATGATCGTCGTGGAAGGCGTCAACCTGGCCACAAAGCACGTCCGCCCCACCCAGAAGAGCCCCAAGGGCGGGATCGTCAAGCAGGAAACGCCGTTTTACGCAGCAAAAGCCATGCTCGTTTGCCCCGCCTGCGGCAAGCCCACCCGAGTCGCCCGTGCATTCATGGATGACGGACGCAAGGTGCGCCTGTGCAAAAAGTGCGGGGAAATCGTGGATAAGGTGTAGGGAGGAGGCTTCTTTAGCCATGGTTCCGCGCTTACAGACAAAGTACAAGGAAGAGGTCATCCCGCGCCTAATGAAGGAATTCGCCTTCAGGAATGTCATGGAGGCCCCGCGGATCGAAAAGGTCGTGGTCAACATCGGGGTCGGCGAGGCAAAGGTCGACATCAAGTATATGGATGCGTCGATCAACGAGTTGACCCAGATCACGGGGCAACGTCCCGTACTAAAAAGGGCAAAAAAATCCGTCGCGGGTTTCAAGCTCCGCGAAGGCATGCCCGTCGCATGCGCCGTCACCCTTAGGGGGACGAAGAAATGGGAATTCCTTGACAGGCTGCTTTCGCTTGCCCTGCCCAGAATCAAGGATTTCCAGGGCGTTTCCCGCAAGGGATTTGACGGTCGTGGGAATTTCAACCTCGGTCTAAGGGAACAGCTCATCTTTCCCGAGATCGATTACGACAAGGTCATCCGCGTGCGAGGCATGAACATCAGCATCGTCACCACGGCGAAGAACGACGAAGAGGCCTACCTCCTTCTCAAGGAGCTGGGTATGCCCTTCAGCCGTTAAGGGGGTAAGTCGAGATGTCGAGAACGGCCCTTGAAGTCAAGGCGAAGAGGGAACCGAAATTTAAGGTACGGAAGTATAACCGTTGTCCCCTGTGTGGACGCGTCCATTCCGTGCTGCGCAAATTCAACATGTGCCGCTGTTGCTTCCGCAAGCTGGCCCGCGAGGGGAAAATCCCCGGCGTGGTCAAGTCGAGCTGGTAGCAGCAAGGTCAGAAGGAGGCAGGGGAAATGTACGTGACCGATCCCATAGCGGATATGCTCACGCGCATCCGGAATGCGAACATGGTTTTCCAGGAAACCGTCGATATCCCTATGAGCAAAATGAAGCTTGAGGTCGCCAAGATCCTCAAGGAAGAGGGATATATTCGCAATTTCAAGGTCCTTAATGATGCAAAGAAGCCTGTATCCATGCTCAGGCTGATGCTGAACTACGGGCCGAACCGGGAACGCGTGATCCAGGGGCTGCGAAGAATCAGCAAGCCCGGTCGTCGAATTTACGTAGGCAGAAGCGATCTGCCCAAGGTCATGGGAGGGCTCGGAGTGGCCATCATTTCCACCTCACAGGGATTGATGACGGACGCCACGGCCCGTTTCAACGGCCTGGGGGGCGAAGTCATCTGCTACGTCTGGTAGCGGGGGGTGTAGTCCTTGTCACGAATTGGAAGGAAAAGCATTCCGCTCTCCAAGGATGTCCAGGTTTCAGTGGAAGAGCGACACGTCAAGGTAAAAGGCCCGAAGGGCGAACTTTCGCTCGATCTTCTTCCGTGCGTGGATGTGTCCCTCGAGGAGGGGCAGCTTGTTGTTACGCGCAAGGACGATGAAATCAAATCCAGGGCTTTCCACGGCATGACGCGTGCCCTGTTGAACAACATGGTCGTCGGCGTCAGCGAAGGGTTCCAGCGGCAACTTGAGATCGTCGGTGTCGGCTATAGGGCGCAGATGCAGGGGAAAACCCTGGTGCTGAGCCTTGGGTATTCCCACCCGATCCAGGTTGAACCGCCTGCGGGCGTCGAAATCTTGACTGACGGTCCGACAAAGATCCTTATCAAAGGTGCCGACAAGCAGGTCGTGGGACAGCTCGCGGCGAACATCCGCGGCTACCGTCCGCCTGAGCCTTACAAGGGCAAGGGGATCCGCTATGCGGGAGAGTTCATCATTCGTAAGGCCGGCAAGGCTGGATCGAAGAAGTAGCCGAGGTGAAAGAGCATGATTAAGAAAAGAAGCCGAAATGAAATGCGGTTAATCAGGCATCTGCGTCTCCGGCAAAAACTTTCGGGGACGGCCGAAGCGCCAAGGCTTTCCGTTTTCCGGAGCCTGAAGCACATCTATGCCCAGGTCATTGACGATGTCAAGGGAACGACCATTGTTTCGGTGTCTACCCGTGAACAGGCCGTCGCAGAACAACTCAAGGGAACCGGAAACATCGAGGCAGCAAAGTTTATCGGCAAGCTGGTTGCGGAGCGAGCCCTGGAAAAGGGAATCCAGGCCGTCGTGTTCGACCGGGGTGGACACATGTTCCACGGTCGGGTGAAGGCCTTGGCCGATTCCGCCCGCGAAGCCGGGCTGAAGTTCTAGGGGGGAATGGCCAATGGCAGCCAGGATGCAGAAAGGAACCGAGACCGAACTGACCGAGCGCGTTGTTTCCATCAAGCGCGTCAGCAAGGTGGTCAAGGGCGGCAAGCGTTTTAAATTCAGCGTGCTGGTCGTTGCCGGTGACGGCAACGGGCAGGTCGGTATGGGAATGGGCAAGGCAAGGGAGATCCCCGAAGCCGTGCGCAAGGGCATCGAAAAGGCAAAGAAGAGCATGGTGACACTGAAAAAGGTTGGCAACACGGTAGCGCATCCGATAATCGGCCACTTCGGCGCAGCAGAAGTTCTTCTGAAACCTGCTGCTCCAGGAACGGGCGTTATCGCCGGTGCGGTGGTCCGGGCGATCATGGAACTCGGTGGGGTGAAGGATGTCCTAACGAAGGTCATCGGGAGGACTTCGAACCCGATCAATGTGGCCTACGCGACCTTCGAAGCCCTGCGGAGCATGCGTACGCCGGAAGAGACTCTTCGCCTGCGCGGCAAGGACCGCAAGCCGGTCCAGGCTGCATAGGAGGCGGCGTTATGGCGATGCTGAAAATCAAATGGAAGCGTAGCTGTATCGGGCGCCCCGACAAGCAGGAGCGGACAATCCGGGCTTTTGGATTCCGAAAGCTTAACGACACGGTCGAGATGGAAGACACTCCCCAGATCCGGGGAATGATCGCTGCCGTCCATCATCTGGTCGACTGGGAAGTCATCGAGAAATAGGAGGGAGATCCCATGCACCTGCATGATCTCAGTCCCGCCCCGGGATCCCGCCGGAAGCCCAAGAGGCTCGGATGCGGAGTCGGTAGCGGTACAGGAAAAACAGCTGGGAAGGGCCACAAGGGGCAGAAAGCCCGAGCGGGAGGCGGCGTGAGCCGTGGTTTCGAGGGCGGTCAGATGCCCATCCAGAGGCGGGTTCCAAAGCGAGGATTCAACAACGCCCGCCATGCAACCAATTATGAAGTGGTCAACCTCAAGGCGCTCGAGGAGCGCTTTGAGGCAGGAGCAGAGATTACAGCCGTCGAACTCCTATCTGTGGGCCTGATCCATGGGAACCTGCACGGAGTGAAGATCCTGGCAACGGGGGATATTTCAAAGGCCTTCAACGTCAAGGCCAACGCGTTCAGTGCGAAGGCCGTCGAGAAGATTGCGGCAGCGGGCGGAAAGGCAGAGGTGATCTAGGTGCTCGACTCCGTCCGCAACGCGATGCGGTTGCCTGACCTGAAGCGTCGGATACTCTTCACCCTTGGCGTTCTATTTGTTTTTCGCCTCGGTGCCCATATCCCGACGCCGGGAATCGATGGGACCGCGATGTCGAGGCTATTTGAGCAGGGCGGGGTACTTGGTTTCCTGGATCTGTTTGCGGGCGGAGCGCTTCGCCGTTTCAGCGTGTTTGCCCTTGGTGTCGGCCCTTACATCAACGCGAGCATCGTCATGCAGCTTCTCGTGGTGGTGTTCCCTGCCCTGGAAAAACTCCAGAAGGAGGGCGAGGAAGGCCGTAAGAAGATCGTGGCCTACACCCGCTGGAGCACGGTTGGTTTCGCCGCCGTACAGGCACTGGGGCTCTCCTTCTGGCTCCGGGGGCTCGGAATCTTTTCGGGGACTCCGTGGGATCTTGCCCTTGTCGTGGCGACCATCACAACTGGATCCGTGGCAGTGATGTGGCTTGGCGAGGTGATCTCGGACCATGGCATAGGAAACGGCATCAGCCTTTTGATTTTCGCGGGTATCGTTGCGCGAATTCCCGAGGCCATTATTCAGACCTGGACGAGCGTCAGTTCCGGGCAGATGAATTTCCTAGCCCTTCTTATTGCGCTTGTTTTGATGGTCGCGGTCGTAGCAGGCTGCATCCTCCTTCAAGAGGGGCAGAGGCGGTTGCCCGTGCAGTATGCAAAACGGGTTGTGGGGAATAAGGTCTACGGTGGGCAGAGCACATTCATTCCCTTGAGGGTCAACCAGTCGGGAGTCATACCGATCATTTTCGCCTCATCAGTTCTCCTGCTGCCGTACACGATTGCCCGATTCTTCCCGGGAGGCGTTGGAGCGTTCATACAGCGAGCCTTCTCGCCTAGCAGCCTTATCTACACCGTGCTTTACGTAGCGCTGATCATATTCTTTGCCTACTTCTACACGGCTGTTGTCTTCAATCCGGTCGACGTTGCGAACAATATGAAGAAGTATGGCGGGTTCATCCTGGGAATACGTCCTGGAAAACCCACGTCCGACTACATCGAGAGGGTAATGACCCGGATCACGCTTGCCGGTGCCATCTTTCTCTCCCTGATTGCCTTGTTGCCCACGCTGATGACGCAAGTCATGGGCATCAACACGTTCTATTTCGGCGGCACGGCTATCCTTATTGTCGTGGGTGTGGCTCTTGACACGGTCCAGCAGATCGAGGGGCAGCTCCTCATGCGTCACTACGAGGGCATCCTGAAACGGCGGGACCGGGCCGGCCTGTTCAAGATGTGAGGCAGGAGGACATGCGTCTAATCTTTTTGGGACCCCCGGGGTCTGGGAAAGGGACTCAGGCTGCAAAACTGCTTGAGAAGGTCCAGGTGGCCCACATCTCCACGGGAGATATCCTGAGGGAGAACGTTGCCAAGAGCACGAATCTCGGGTTGCAGGCAAAGGGTTATATGGATGAGGGAAAGCTCGTGCCGGATGCGCTTATCGTCGAAATGATGAAAAATCGGCTTGGTGCGAGCGATTGTGCAACGGGATTTATCCTGGACGGTTTCCCGAGGACCGTCTCCCAGGCCGAAGCGCTTGAGAAGATGCTTGGAAAACTCGGGATGGATCTCGATGCAGTGGTCCTTTTCGAAGTTTCCGATGCAGTAGTCATCGAGCGACTTTCGGGTCGCAGGGGATGCCGGCAGTGCGGAGCCATTTACCACGTGCGGTTTAATCCTAGCTCAAGGGGAGAGTACTGCCAGGTTTGCGGGGGAGAACTTTTCCAAAGGGAGGACGATCGGGAGGAAGTTATCCGGAAGCGTCTTGACGTTTATCACTCCCAGACTACCCCGCTGATCGACTTCTACAGGGAGAGGGACCTTCTTGTCGAAGTCGAAGCGGAAAAATCAAGTGACGAAGTCCTGAAAACCATTCTGGCCGCCCCTTGGGGAAGGTCCGAATGATCACCTTGAAAACCGAAGACCAACTGGACCTCATGCGGCAAGCAGGACATATCGTTGCTGACGTGCTGCGGTTCCTCCGAGAAAGGGTCAGGCCCGGAGCGGATACCTATTCTCTGGATGAAGAAGCTTATGCCCATGTGGTCAAATGCGGAGCACGTCCTGCCTTCAAGGGGTACCGTGTCCCAGGCATCAAGAGGGCTTTCCCCGGCACTCTTTGCATCTCCATCAACGAAGAGGTGGTGCACGGAATTCCCGACCGAAGGCGTTTCCTTGAGGAAGGGGATATCGTCAGTTTTGACATGGGGGTCGAGTACAGGGGATACTACGGGGATGCCGCCTGTACCTACGGGGTTGGCAAGGTTTCAGACAAACGCCGTCTTCTCATGGAAAATGCCCTCGAATCGCTTCACCGCGCGGTGTCGGTCGTACGCGACGGTGCGACCGTGGGAGACATTGGTCACGCTGTTGAAAGTTTTCTTGTCCCGAAAGGTTATGGGCTAGTCAGGAGTTACGCGGGGCACGGAATTGGCAGGAAACTTCACGAAGCTCCTCAAGTGCCCAACTTTGGGCGTCCCGGCAGCGGGATCACCCTGAAGAGCGGAATGACTGTCGCGATCGAACCCATGGTGATGACCGGCAGGGAAGAGGTTGTCACAGGGGAAGACGGATGGACTGTCTTGACGGCCGACCGCTCCGATGCTGCCCACTTTGAGCACACGGTCCTGGTTTGCCAAAGCGGATCGGAGATCCTCACTCCATGGGAGAGTTGATCTCTTTGATGGGAGAGGGCTGTATCATGTTGGACCGGATTGCCATTTCCAGGCAAAGGGCCCGTAATGAGGAGGTCGATTGATCCGCATGGCGAAGGATGATGTGATCGAAGTAAAGGGTAGGGTCGTGGAACCGCTCCCCAATGCCATGTTCCGGGTGGAGCTGGAAAACGGGCATCGGATACTTGCCCACGTCTCGGGGAAAATGAGGATGCACTTCATCCGCATCCTGCCTGGAGACCAGGTCCTGATCCAGCTTTCCACTTACGACTTGACACGGGGTCGGATCGTGTATAGATATAAATGATTGCGATAAGGCCTTTCCCCGCGTTCGGAAGGGTTGAAGTGTCGAAATGGAATGGGAGCGTGAGGATATGAAGGTTAAACCTTCGGTAAAGCCAATTTGCGAGCATTGCTCAGTCATCAAGAGGCACGGTGTTGTGCGCGTGATCTGCAGCAAGAATCCGCGGCACAAGCAGAGCCAGGGACCAAGGAGGCCATAGGACGATGGCGCGTATTGCTGGTGTGGACCTGCCCAGGGAAAAGCGGGTAGAGATCGCCCTGACCTATATCTACGGGATCGGGCTGACAAAGTCAAAGGAAATTCTCGCGGCTACGGGTATCAGTCCTGATACCCGCGTGAAAGACCTGACGGACGACGAATCGAAGCGCCTGCGGTCCGAGATCGAGACGAATTACCGGGTTGAAGGTGACTTGCGTCGAGAAGTCGCGATGAACATCAAGCGGCTGATGGAGATCGGCTGTTACAGGGGACTCCGCCACAGGCGCGGGCTCCCGGTTCGTGGACAGCGGACGAAGACGAATGCCCGGACCCGCAAGGGGCCGAAGAAGACGATCGCCGGCAAGAAAAAGGCGACGATGAAGAAGTAGCGCGGCGAGGAGGTCGACCCAATTGGCAAAGCGGGTTCAGCGCAAGGGAAAACGCAAAGAGAAGAAGCATGTTAGCTACGGGGTGGCGCATATCCACTCCACGTTTAACAATACGATCATTAACATCACGGACAAGCAGGGGAATGTCCTGTCTTGGGCTTCGGGCGGCAATGTGGGGTTCAAGGGAGCCAGGAAATCCACTCCTTTCGCTGCCCAGATTGCAGCATCCCAGGCGGCCAAGCTGGCGCAGGATCATGGCCTGATGGAAGTCGACGTTGTGGTCCAGGGACCTGGACCTGGCCGTGAATCAGCGATTCGCTCCCTTCAGGCTGCCGGACTTCAGGTTCGGCTGATCAAGGACGAGACACCGATTCCCCACAATGGCTGCCGTCCCCCGAAGCGGCGACGCGTGTAGTGCGCAGACGAAGTTAAGGAGGGAACCCACATCCCATGAGCAGATATGTCGGACCAGCCTGCAGGCAATGCAGGGCTGAAGGTGTCAAGCTTTTCCTGAAGGGTGACCGCTGCTATACCGAGAAATGCGGCATCGTGAAGCGAAACAAGAAACCCGGACAGCATGGCGACAGCAAGCGGAGAGCAAAAATGAGCGAATATGGCCTTCGTCTTCGCGAGAAGCAGAAACTGCGCCGTTTTTACGGCATGCACGAGGCCCAGTTCCGCCGTTTCTACGAAATGGCGACAAAAATGGGCGGCCAGGCTGGGCATAATTTCTTGCAGCTTCTGGAGCGTCGGCTGGACAACGTCGTTTACCGGATCGGTTTTGCGGTGAGCCGTCGCCAGGCCAGGCAGCTCGTCTGCCACGGCCATTTCGAGGTTAACGGCAAGAAGATCGATATCCCGAGCTATCTCGTCAAGGCGGGAGATACCCTTTCCGTCCGAGAGGGAAGCCGAGATATCGCATACGTGAAGGAAAACGCAGAAGTGGCGGGTAGCCGGTCCATTCCTGCCTGGCTCGAAGTGAGCGGGGAGAACCTGAGCGCGAAGGTCATTGCCCTTCCAAACCGCGATCAAATCGAATCGCCGGTCAACGAGCAACTCGTCGTCGAGTTCTATGCCCGCTAACGGGTAGAAAGGTGGGGGGAGGATGGATCCCATGCGACCGGAGATCAGGCTGGAGGAGGGTACCCCCCGATATGGCAGGATCGTCGTTGAGCCTCTTGAAAGGGGATATGGCGTCACTCTCGGCAATGCGCTTCGACGGGTGCTCCTTTCATCCATAAAAGGGGCTGCAATAACTGCAGTCCGGATTGAAGGAGTCCTGCACGAGTACAGCACAGTCCCGGGATTGAAGGAGGACGTGCTTGGACTGATGATCAACCTCAAGCACATTCCCCTAAGGTGCCACAGTTCGGAAGCGCGAATCCTGCATCTTGAGGTTGAAGGCCCGAAAGAAATAACTGCTGCCGATATCCAGCCGGACAGCGAGGTCGAATTCATTGACCCTTCAAGCGTTATTGGGACCCTGGAAAAGGGCCATAAGATCGTGATGGACCTTTACGTCGAGCAGGGGATGGGCTACGCAACGACAGATCGTCCCAGGCCGACTTACCTCCCAATCGACGCGTTGATGGTTGATGCGATTTTTTCGCCTATCCAGCGCGTCAAATACGAAGTCCAAAACGCACGGGTTGGCCAGAGAACTGACTATGACCGACTTGTCCTTGAAATCTGGACGAACGGTGTGGTTACAATTCCTGATGCCATGTGTGAAGCTTCGAATGTCCTTAAGGGATATTTTTCCCTTTTCTCCGACGAGATCCGTCTTTCGGAAGGAGAGGCGCGTGGTCGCGCAGGGCAGGAGGAACAAGAAGAAGAGATTTCATCCGAGGAAAATGTTGTCCCCCTTGCTGATGGGGATACGATCCTTTCGAGGGGAATCAAGGATCTCGAACTCTCGGTTCGCAGCGAGAACTGCCTGCTCCGCGGAGGAGTTCACACCATAGGCGACCTTGTCAGCAAAAGTCGTTCCGAACTGATGAAGATACGCAATCTGGGCAAGATCTCTCTCCGGGAAATCGAGGAAAAACTGGAAAAGTTTTCGATTTCCCTCCCGGGGGAAGAAGCACCGGAAGAGCCCGTGAAGGAGGATTAGTTTATGAGGCATAGAGTCGATACCCGGAGGCTTGGCCGGTACACAAGCCACCGCATGGCCATGTTAAGCAACATGACGGCCAGCCTGATCATGGAGGAGAAAATCACGACCACCCTGCTCAAGGCAAAGGAGTTGCGCCGCGTTTCCGAGAGGCTGATCACCCGCGCGAAGGGTGGGACGCTTCAGGATCGGCGGTTGGTCGCTTCCCGCATGCAAAACAAGGAAGCGGTCAAGAAACTCTTCGAGGAAATTTCCCCGCGATACGCGAATCGGCCTGGCGGGTACACCCGTATCGTCAAGCTGGGGAATCGCCTGGGAGACGCGGCCCCGATGGCGGTCATCGAACTGGTCCAGTAGAAAATGGAGAACGAGGATGTGTTCGCGCTCCGGGGCGTGAGTTTCACGTACCCGGGCGCGGTCACGCCCGCCCTTGGTGGAGTGGAACTTTCAATCCGGAATGGGGAATGGGTTGCCCTGATCGGCGCAAATGGATCCGGGAAATCCACCCTGGCGAAACTCTTTAACGCCCTGCTGATCCCGACGCGGGGCGATTGTCTTGTTTGCGGTTTAAAGACCGACAACGAGGATAACCTTTGGGAGATACGAAGACGTGTTTCCATGGTTTTCCAGAATCCGGACAACCAAATTGTTGCCTCGGTGGTGGAAGAGGATGTGGCTTTTGGTCCCGAAAATCTGGGGCTACCGTCATCGGAGATCCACGAAAGAGTCTTTGATTGCCTTTGCCTGGTTGGGCTTGAAGAGAAACGACGCGCACCGACCTATGCTCTGTCCGGGGGGCAAAAACAGAGGTTGGCGATAGCAGGGGCTTTGGCCATGCAGCCCCGTTGCCTTGTCCTAGATGAGGCGACGGCAATGCTGGATCCGCAGGGACGGGAGGATGTTCTAAAAATCCTCAGGGATCTCCATAAAAGGGGGATGACTCTTGTCCAAATCACCCATCGGCTGGATGAGATTCTGGACGCGACGCGCGTTGTGGTCCTTGGCAAAGGGAAAATTGCCTGGGCTGGGGATCTAGCCGGGCTTTTTGCAATGAGGGACTGTTTTAATGAATGGGGGCTTGAAATGCCGCCCCTAGTCAGGTTTTCGAGGAAACTCCAGGAACGGAATTTGCTGCCAAAGGCATGCTTACCCTTCGTAAAGGAGTTACTCGAAAATCTATGTCCATAAGGGTCGCATCTCTCCGGCACATCTATCACCCCGGCACCCCACTTGAAACGAAGGCCTTAAGTGGAGTGGACCTCACGGTTGACCCGGGTAAGTGGGTTGCTGTCGTTGGCCAAACGGGGAGCGGAAAGTCCACCCTTGCGCAGCATCTCAATGCCTTGCTTTTGCCAACGTCGGGGAGCGTTGAAGTTGACGGCATTTCCACGACGGCAGCGGCCTCCGCGCTTCGCATGGTGAGAAGGAAGGTGGGACTAGTCTTCCAGTATCCCGAGCACCAACTCTTTGCAGAGAGTGTGCTTGAGGAGATGGCTTTTGGACCGAGGAACTGGAAGTTTAACGAAGAAGATATCCGTGAAACGACGATCAGGACAATGAAACTTCTGGGATTGCCGGAAGAACTGCTTCCGAGGAGTCCATTTCAGCTCTCCGGGGGACAGAAGCGTCGCCTCTGCATTGCTTCTGTCCTTGCCGTACGCCCGGATTACCTTGTCCTCGACGAGCCGACAGCGGGTATGGATGCCCCCGGGCGAAGGGAACTTCTCGGGCTTCTGAAAGGGCTTGTAAAAGAAAGGATCGGCGTCGTTCACATTACGCACGATCTTGAATTGGCCTTGGCAATGGCCGAACAGATCCTTGTCCTGGAAAAGGGGAAAACCGTGTTTTGCGGGACCCCCGGCTCCCTCATGGATGAGTTGATCGAGCGGCCGATAAGGGGACTCTGCCTACCTCCAATTCTTGAGCTGGTTTCCGGGTTGAGGGATTATGGCTACAACGTTCCTTTCACTCTTGATGCAGTGGAATTGGCGGATCGCCTCGAAAAGGAAATGCGAACATGAAATTTCTCAATCACCTTACACTCGGTCAGTACATCCCCGCAGATTCCCCCGTTCACCGCCTGGACCCGAGGTGCAAGATCCTGTCCGTTGTGTTGCTCCTTGCCGGGATATTCATGATGAAGCACCCGGTTGCCTTCATTGCCTGGGGGATTTTCCTGCTTTTCCTTTCCCGATTTTCCCGGATTCCCTTCAGGGTGGTCATCCAGGGTGCCCGGCCGGTCATCATCCTTGTCCTTTTCACGGCAGGAATCCACTTATTCCTGACTCGAGGGATCACACTTTGGGAGTGGGGGCCCTTGTCTGTCACAAAGGAAGGAGTGGGGATGGCCTTCAGGATGGGCTTGAGGCTTTCCTTTCTTGTCCTCTTCGCCGGTTTCTTGACATTGACGACCAGTCCGATGGAGCTTTCCGACGGTCTTGAAAGCCTTTTCCGCCCGTTCCAGCGATTCGGTTTTCCCGCTCACGAGATGGCGATGATGATGACCATTGCGCTCAGGTTCATCCCGACCCTTTTCGATGAAACGGATCGCATTCTCCGTGCGCAGCTTGCCAGGGGGGCTGACCTTGATCATGGCGGTATCTTACGGCGAATGAAGGCTTTTATCCCGGTTCTTGTTCCTCTTTTCGTCATCGTCTTCCAGAGAGCGGAAGATCTGGCCCAAGCCATGGAAGCACGTTGTTACAGGGGAGGAACAGGCAGGAGTCGAATGAATCCCCTGAGATGGAAAAGGACAGACACTTTTGCAATGGCAGGAACTCTCGTCATTGTAGCGATTTTCGTCCTGATGGACCTGGGAGCCTGAAAGATGCGCTATGCAGTGGAACTCGCCTATGATGGACGGTCCTATGCCGGTTGGCAAAGACAACCGGGAAGAAAGACGGTCCAGGGAGAGGTTGAGGACGTGTTAAGCCTGCTTGAAGGGGCACGTGTCCCTTGCGTCGGGGCTGGTCGAACTGATAAAGGAGTCCATGCCCGAGGACAAGTTGCATCGTTCGATCTAACAAGAAAGTGGGAAACCGGTCGATTGCTGCAGGCCATAGACAACAACCTGCCTCCTGAAATCGGGGTAATACGGGTTGCTGCAGTCGGGGAAACATTCAACGCCCGCTACGATGCCATCTGGAGAGAGTACGTTTATTTCCTCTGGACGGCGCCCTATTGTTTTCCGCAAGTCAGACCCTTCGTCTGGAGGGTTCAGGCCAATTGGTCTTCGCCGGATTTGGCCTTGGCCTGCAGGGCCCTGGAGGGGGTACATGACTTCAGGCTGTTCTGTCCTCAGGGAGAGCTTCCCGCAAATTCCGTAAGGCGGGTTTTGCGGGTAAAGCTTATCCATCGGAGAGAGTGGACTGCCTTTCGGATCAGAGCAACGGGTTTCCTATTCCACATGGTTCGCTACCTGGTAGGGGACCTTAACAGGGTTGCAAGCGGGAAACTCTCGCTTGGAGCGTTCCTGAAGCGCCTTTCAGGCCTGCCGGATGGGCGCACGCAGGAAATGGCTCCTTCCACGGGGCTTTCCCTTTGGGGTATCGGATACGCGCCATCCCCGTGGGAATGATAAACTCTTATAGGTCAGGCTTTTGGAAAGAAGGAACACAAGGAGGTTTTCGGACTTGCTAGGAAAAGATATTGGTATTGACCTTGGTACCGCGACGGTTCTCATCTTTCTTAGGGGCAAAGGCGTCATCCTAAGGGAGCCTTCGGTTGTCGCGATAGACCAGAACAACGGAAGAGTCCTGGCGGTTGGGGAAGAAGCCAAGCGCATGCTGGGGAGGACGCCGGGGCATGTCGTGGCCGTCCGTCCGCTCAGGGATGGCGTGATTGCGAACTACACGATGACGGAGGCCATGTTGCGCCATTTCCTGAACAAGGTTTCTTCCAGCCTGAAAATGGGCTCGCTTTTCAGGCATCGCGTGATGGTTTGCGTCCCTTCCGGGGCGACTGACGTAGAGAAAAGAGCGGTCCTTGAGGCTGCAATCGAGGTGGGATCCCGGGAAGCCTTTCTAATCGAGGAAGCCATGGCTGCGGCTATAGGGGCCGACCTGGAAGTGGCCGAGCCCCGGGGGAACATGATCGTCGATATCGGAGGGGGGACAACCGATGTGGCCGTGATCTCCCTGGGGGGCGTTGTTGTCGCTGAGTCGCTCCGTATAGGTGGTGACGAGTTCGATGAATCCATCGCCCGCTATATCAAGAAAGAATTCAACCTGGCAATAGGCGAGCAAACCGCGGAGGCACTCAAGATCAATATCGGGACCTGCAAGGTTAAGCCGCACGGCGAAGAGGAGACGCAGATCATCAAGGGACGTGACCTGGTCCAGGGACTGCCGAGGCAAATTGAAGTCACCAGCTCTATGGTGGCCAGGGCCATAGAGGAACCCGTGAACGCCATAATTGCAGGCATCCGCAGGATTCTTGAGAGGACTCCTCCCGAGCTTTCAGCTGACATCATCGACAGGGGCATTTGGCTTACAGGTGGGGGCGCGCTGCTCCGGGATCTCGCCGAGCGCGTTTCCGAGGAAACCGCGATGCCCTGCCATGTTGCGGAACATCCGCTCGAATGCGTGGCCCTGGGAACGGGGAAAGCCTTGGAATCCCTTGACCAACTCAAGGCTTCAGGAGCGATCCTCTCAGTGATTCGCAAGGGGCTTTTGAAGGGACGATAGGAAGGTCGCCCCGGCCGCAAGGGAAATAGAATGAATATGAATGAACCTTGGTATGCAACTGGTTTATTATTTTCGTGTATGCATTGTGGTCGTTGCTGTCGCCGACTCGGAATTGTCACGTTAACGGCTGAAGAAGTGAGGTCGGTTGCAAAATTCCTTTCCCTTTCCCCAGAAGAGTTTTTCTGGAGTTTTGTTTCCAGGAGCGGAGATTCTCTTGTCCTGAAAGAGGGTCCCAGGGGAGAGTGTATATTTTATGACTGGGATAAAGCTCTCTGCCAAATTTATCCTTGTCGGCCCGCTCAATGCAGGAGATACCCGTTTTGGCCCTCTTTGCTGGGCAAGAGGGAAGCATGGGAACGTGAATCGACGTTTTGTCCCGGAATTGGGCAGGGAGACTTCCATTCAAGGGAGTGGATAGACGCGGTACTGACCGACCAGGGGTTGCCGGCATCCGCCGGGGATTCAAGTGCACCTGGAGGCGATGAGTCTCATTTTTTTTCGTAAAAAGGCAAAAAGTTGATAATTGTAGAGAAATGTCTGGAAACAGCTCCTTGCGGAAAAAAACCCGTGACCCTAGACTAGTTCAAAATGGTCGTGATAAAATAAACATGCAGGGTTGTGTGGTATATTTTTAAATTTCTTCAACAAGGAGGAAAACGGAATGTCCTACACGTGCGGCCGCAGCTTCAGTGTTAGTCCGGATGAGGTTTTCCCGACGATTGCGAGCAACCTCCTGCGTGATGGTTTTGACATCATCATCGACATGGAGAAGTCGAAGGGCAGTCATATCGTTAACATGAAGGATGGAGCCGAGTGGCTCGATTTCTACACCTTCTTCGCATCGGCCCCATTCGGGATGAATCATCCCATGCTAACCACGGATGAATTCAAGGAGCGGATCTTCCGCGCCGCGATCAACAAGGTCGCGAGCTCCGACATCTATACGATGGAAATGGCCGATTTCATCAAGACCTTCAACGAAGTGGCGAAGCCCGACGGGTTCAACCACACGTTCTTTATCGACTACGGAACCCTGGCTGTCGAAAACACATTCAAGGCCTCGATGGATTGGAAAGTCCGCAAGCTTATGAAGGCAGGCAAGGTCGGCAAGGGCGACGCCATAGACGGCAAGAAGGGCACCAAGGTCATCCATTTCCGCGATGCCTTCCATGGCCGCAGCGGCTATACCCTTTCCGTCACCAACACATACGACCCGAACAAGTACCAGTTTTTCGCAAAGTTCGACTGGCCACGTGTCATTCCCCCGAAGATCACATGGCCCCTCGAGGAGAACCTGTCCAACGTGGAGTGGCTTGAGGAAGTGGCTGTCAGCCAGATCAAGAAGGCCATCTGGAGCAATCCTGATGACATCTGCGCCCTCATCATTGAAACAATCCAGGGCGAAGGCGGGGACAACCAGTTCCGGACCGCGTTCTTCAAGCAACTGCGCCAGATCTGCGACGAGAACGAGATCATCCTGATCTTCGACGAAGTCCAGTGCGGCATGGGCATCACCGGGAAGATGTGGGCCTGGGAGCATCACGCTCCCGTCAAGCCCGATATCTTCAGCTTCGGCAAGAAGGCCCAGATCTGCGGCTTTATTGCCGGTCCCCGTTTTGATGAGCTTGAGGAGAACTGCTTCACGGTATCCAGCCGAATCAACTCGACATGGGGTGGCAACGTCGTCGACATGGTTAGGGCCCAACGCTACCTCGAGATCTACCGCGAGGAGAAAATTCTTGATCACGTCAGCAACGTGGCCGGTCCGCACCTTCTCAAGGGATTGATGGAGATCCAGAAGGAATTCCCCGACATGATCCGTAACACGCGCGGCAAGGGCCTGATGTGCGCGTTTGACCTTGTGACCCACGAGCTGCGTGACAAGGTCCTGCACTCCTGCTGGGACGAGAAAATGCTGATCCTGCCCTGCAGCACCCAGTCCATTCGATTCCGCCCTGCCCTCAACGTGCCGACGGGCGATCTGGACAAGGGGCTCGAGATCGTCCGCAAGGCTCTCAAGAAAGCCAAGTGCTGCTGCTGTTAAAGATGGGATAAGCACACAGCAGGGCCGAAATAATGCTTTCGAGGGGGGGGGCGGGAAACCGCCCCCCCCTTTGATCCCGGTAGAGTCGGTAACCATGCCGATTTGCATCGGGGAAGTTTTATGGTAGGCTTGAGCCGATCCGAAACCCCGATTCGGAAAGTCAAACGTGGAAAGAGGACGGGAAATTGCAGGACTTTCTTTCAGAGCTCAACTGGATGCTGATCCTGTCTCTCATTGGGGCCAGCGCGATCGTGGCCTATGTCGGTGATGTCGTAGGGATGAAAATCGGCAAGAGGCGGATCTCCCTTTTCGGACTTCGCCCGCGATACACTTCCTCTTTTATCACTGTCCTTACGGGAATCCTCATTACGGTCGTTACCCTCTGGTTTCTTTCGATGACCTCAGAAACGGTTCGGACGGCACTTTTCAGCATGAAATTCGTCCAACGGCAGATTACCCAGTTGACATCCCAACTCCAGGAAAGCCGCCAGGAACTCCAGGAAATGGAGTTCAAGCTTTTCGCAAGTCAGGATGAACTGCAAAAAAAACAGGACGAACTGAAAGCTGCCCAGGATAAGTTTGAAACAGTTCTCGGGCAACTTGCCCAGGTACGACGGGAATTGAAGACCCAGACCGAAAATTCCGCCGCCGTGGAAGTGGAGCGCGTTCGACTGGAAGAGGAGCTCAAAGGTCTGGAGATCAAGCGTGCGACATTGGAAAAGTCGGTTGCCAACCTGAAAACCGAGATGAACTCCCTGAAGAAAGGGCTGGAACAGGTCCGCGAGGGGAGGATCATCGTCTTGGCGAAAGAGGTTTTGGCGCAGGTTTCCGTGCCTCAGAAAAGCAGCAAGGATGAGGTAAAGTCAGCCCTATCGACCCTCTTGGAGGAAGCGCGAATGGAACTTGCGCTCAGGTCCGGCATAAAGCCTGATCGTGTGCGGATCCTCTCGGAAAAGGAAAAGGAGCTCGATAACCCGGATCCATTCGCCGGCATGCCCTCCAGGATAGTAATAAGGCTCGTGGCGGAGTCAAATGCCGTTAGGGAAGAACCGGTCCTTGTATCTCTGGACGTACATGAAAGTCAGCTGGTTTTCAAGAAGGGACAGGTTCTGGGCAAGAAGAATCTTCAGGCTTCCCTTGACAGGGACGAAGTGGAAAGGGAACTTTACCTCCTTCTAAGGGAAGTCAACACCCTGTCGATACAGAAAGGCGTGATTCCCGACCCCCTGCGAGGGACGGTCGGCAACCTTTCCGCCGGGGATTTTTATGGCTCGGTTGAACGCATAACGGAAGCTTCAACAGCCACGACGATCGTAGTGGAGGCCGAGGAGGATGTGTACAGCGAGGGCCCAGTTCGCGTTAGAATTGTCCTGAAGCATTCTTCCTAAACCGGCGCTTGAAGAGAGGAAGGATTATTGATGTTGATCGTGGCATGTCAGGTTTGCGGCGGCGTAAAGATATTGCCTGGAACACCCGATAGCGACGGAATGGCTCGTGCAACGTGGATCTGTGAATGTTGCGGAACTGGCCAGGTCATGCAGCTTTCGGTCAGTGCCGATGCAAGGGGTGGCGATCTTCGACGCATCCTCGGAGGAATGTCCTTCGCATGCAGCGATGAACACGTTGGCGCAAAGGGAAGCGGATGTCTCTAGAAACAGCTTACCTGTTTTACGATAGCAAACTTGCCGTAAAAGCGAGCGAACTCCAAGACCTTTATCGCTTCACCCGGTGGGGAAGAAGCAGGTCATTGGAGCAGATCGAGCGAATGCTTGCGGGTACCAGTATCTGTTTTTCGGCCCAGTACGAAGGGAAGTTGGTTGCCTTTTGTAGAGTTCTCACCGATTTCGTTTTTCGTGCTTCTCTTTGGGACGTGCTGGTGCACCCGGATCATCAAGGCAAGGGACTGGGGACCGCCTTGATACGCTACGCGGTCGAACACCCGGCCATGCGGGAAATCCCGCTGGTTGTCACCTATACGAGCGAACTGGCTCCCTTCCTGGCCCAGCTTGGTTTTGAGCCGAAAGAGGGGCTGTTGATGTTGCTGCGTTGCCCGATCGAGTATTCGTAGGAGTCCAGGAAAGAGTTGAGGAGCAAAATCCTTTTGGGAATGGTATCAAATGCCCTTAACCCCGAGAAGGACACGGGGGAGGGCTACTTTTTTGAGGAGGTGCAACAGGTCAATGCTGAACGAGAAAAGTTTCATTACCTCCGAGTCCGTAACGGAGGGGCATCCCGATAAGCTTGCAGACCAGATCTCGGACGGGGTTCTCGACGCGATCCTGAAAGAGGATCCCATGGGGAGAGTCGCCTGTGAATGCATGGTGGCGACCGGCCTTGTGATGGTCGCGGGCCAGATCACCACGGAATGTTACGTCGATATCCCGAACCTTGCAAGAAAGATCGTAAAGGAGATCGGTTACACCAGGGCGAAGTACGGGTTTGATGGAGACACCTGTGCGGTCCTAACCGCGATCGACGAACAGTCAAAGGATATTGCGCAGGGCGTTGACCGGGCCCTTGAGGTCAGGGAGTCTTTCCTGAGCGAACAGGAAATAGACCGGATCGGAGCTGGCGATCAGGGCATGATGATCGGCTACGCCACGAACGAGACCGAGGAATTCCTGCCCTTGCCTATCGCCTTGGCTCATCGCCTCTCCAGGGGGCTTGCCTCGCTGCGAAAGGAAAAAATACTGCCCTATCTACGGCCGGACGGCAAAACCCAGGTTACGGTCGAATACCACGGGGACAAGCCCGTTCGCGTTGAGACTGTCGTGGTCTCCACACAGCATCATCCGGCGGTCGACCAGGCCGAAATCGAAGCCGACCTTGTCGAGAGGTTGATCCTGCCCACCATTCCAGGTCACTTGCGGGAGCGAAAGCCCAGGATTCTTATCAATCCGACGGGGAGGTTCGTCCAGGGAGGGCCACTCGCAGACACAGGTTTAACGGGGCGAAAGATCATTGTGGATACCTACGGAGGAGTCGTTCCCCATGGAGGAGGCTGTTTCTCGGGGAAGGATCCCACCAAGGTAGACCGTTCAGCGGCCTATATGACGCGGTACGCCGCCAAAAACGTCGTTGCTGCCGGACTCGCGGATCGTTGCCAGATCCAGGTGGCCTATGCCATAGGGGTAGCACACCCTGTTTCCTTGATGGTTCATACCTATGGGACAGGCAAGTTGCCGGATGAAACCCTGACTCGTTTGGTGTCAGAGAATTTCGACTTCCGTCCGGCGGCGATAATCCGGGACCTTGATCTACGCAAACCCCAGTACCGTCGGGTTGCCGCCTATGGCCACATGGGGCGTATCGACCTGGCTCCCCTTCCGGCATGGGAGAAGTTGGACAGGGTCGAAAACCTTTCATCGGCAGCCTCTAAATCCTGAAGCTGAAAAGCACAGCGTGAAGAAATGAAGGGCAGGCTTGAGGTCGCGACAAGACGGGCATGGGAGATTCTCTGCCATTTCCTCTGGCCTTCAACCTGCCCTGTTTGCGGAAGGCTTGGGACGGTCGGTTGCCCGACCTGCCTCGATGGATTGCTTGTCGGGATGCAGGACCGATGCCTAGAGTGCGGCGGCGGTCCTTTTCCTTGCGGGATTGCCTCGCATGTTTCCTTTATCCGCACGGGAACCTGGCACGAAGGCAAAGCAAGGGATGTCGTTCACTTGGCGAAGTATTCGGGTCGCCGCAAATTGGCTTTTGAAATGGGAAAGGCTCTTGCGAGGTTATACCACGAAGACCGGGGATCGGTTCTTGTTCCCGTGCCCCTTCACAGGGATTCCCTACGGCCCTACAACCAGGCTGAATGTCTTGCCCGCGGTATGGCTACGGAGTGGGGGGCAACGGTTCTTTCTGGGCTTGAGTGGACCCGATCGGTTCACTCCCAGGTGGGCAGGAATGCTTTTGAAAGGAGGGCCCTGCCAAGGGGTGCCTTTCTATGGCGCGAAGTCCAGGTTGAAACTCCTGTTTTACTCGTTGACGATGTCTTCACGACCGGTACGACACTCCTTCGGGCTTCGGAAGCGCTGTCTCTTGCAGGAGTTCCCCTGAAGGGGGCCTACTGTTGGGCGATGAGTCCTTTAGAGACCCTTTCCGTGCAGTGGAGGGCGGATGCGGTTCACGTTTAGGCCTGTGGGGGGGCGCTGGGGCTCGGGGTTGATGTGGTTTTCGCTGTTTCTGGCGATCGGCTGGTTTTTACGGCAGATATTTTTCCCGGCAAACGAGTCTCTCCTGATGTTACAAGAGGGAAGGCTTCCTGGGAACTTAGGGTTGTTTTTCTTGTCCATTTCCGTCGTCGCTGTTGGACTTCTCTTCTGGTGGGGGCTTGATCTTCTTTTCTGGAGGAAATACTTCCCGACCCAGAACCCACCAAAGTCGCCAGCCGAATCGAGAGGAAAATCGAGTGATCATGAAGGAAGGCCTGGTTACAGACGGTGAAAACCTGCAGTTTCCACCTTTTTCTCATGGCAGATCTGTTTGACCGTTTCCTCCCTGTCGCAAGGGTAGGTACAGGCAAGGCCGCAACTCGCGGAAAGTTCGCGGGGTACGGGAACGATTCTTGCCGAGAGGCCTGAAACCCTGCACGCCTTCTCGAAAAGAAGGGCCATGTGGGTGGTGTCGAACGTCGCGAGGCATTCCATGGTGGGAACCTCCGATCGAATGGGGAATTGGACTGTTACGTAATTATACCTAGACTTCGGATGCGCGTGAGAGTAGAATCTATCACCGTAGCCCGGAAAAATCAAAAGGAGGGTGTTCGATGGTTTCGAGCAAGAAAATGGTTCTCCTGGCAGTTCTCTCAGCCTTCATCCTGACAATGGTTGCCGGTGTGGCCCTGGCGGATGAAAAAATCGGCGTCATCGAGCCGCAAAAGGTCCTTTTCCAGCACCCCAAGATGGCACAGGTGCAGAAGCAGGTCCAGGCGGTTGTCCAGAAGAAGCAGGCCGAGGCGAAGACGGCTATCGACAAGGAACAGGACAACAAGAAAAAGGCCGAAATCTACCAGACGAAGCGCAACGAGGCAGCCACGGAAGAACAGAAGCTCATGGCCCCCCTCTTCAAGGATATAGACCTTGCGATCCGCTCCATTGCAAAGGCAAAGGGGTTGACCATCGTCCTCGATAAGGCCCAGGTTTTCATGGGGGGGCTAGACATCACGGATGATGTCATCCAGGAACTGAAGAAGAAGTTCTCCAACTAGCCGCTGGCAGATTAACCTGGTTTAGAGGGGAAAAAAGGGGATCCCGCAAAAAGCGGGATCCCCTTTTTTCATTTGCGGAAAGCACGAAACACACCAGGCCCAAAAGTTAATGGGTCTTTTTGCCCGTTCCAAGGTAGGCCGCCTGGATTTCGGGGTTACGGAGGAGTTCCTTGGCATCACCCTCCATGACCAGTTGTCCGGTCTGCATGACGTATCCCCTGTGAGACAGGAGGAGCGCCTGCCTGGCATTTTGCTCCACGAGAAGGATCGTGACACCTTCCTCGTTAATCCGTTTCAACTCCCTGAAGATATCCTTGATGATGATCGGAGCGAGCCCCAGGGAAGGCTCATCCAGCAGAAGAAGGCGGGGGCTGGCCATAAGGGCCCGGCCGATGGCCAGCATTTGTTGTTCTCCGCCGGAAAGGGTTCCCGCGTATTGGGCCATACGCTCCCTGAGACGCGGAAAGAGCGTGTAAACCCACTCAAGGTCTTTCTTGACCTTGCCCTTGTCGTTGATTGGGAAGGCCCCCATCATAAGGTTCTCGTAGACGGTCAGGGGTGCAAACACCTTCCGCCCCTCAGGAGCAAGGGAGATGCCCTTTGAGACGATCTGGAAACTTTGGCCGTCCAGGGGTTTACCCTCGAAGAGGACCTGGCCGCCTTGGCGCTTGACGTTTCCCATAATTGCATTCATGAGGGTCGATTTTCCTGCCCCATTGGAACCAATCACGCAGACGATCTCCCCCGAGTAGACATCCAGGTTGAATCCCCTGACAGCCTTGATTGCACCATAGGAAACATGAAGGTCCATTACCGAGAGGAGTGGCTGTTTTTCCTGCAGGATATCGCTCATGCTTCCAACACCTCCTCGCCGAGGTAGGCCTTGAGAATCTCGGGATGGTTCTGGATATGTTCCGGGTCTCCCTCCGCGATCTTGGCGCCGAAATTCATGCAGACAATGTGCGGGCAAATCTCCATCACCAGTTCCATGTGGTGCTCGATTACGAGGATGGTCAGGTCGAAATCGCTATGAATCTTCGTTATCAGCCGATTCAGGTCCTGGACCTCATCCGGGTTCATTCCTGCGGCAGGCTCGTCGAGAAGGAGTAGGCGAGGCTGCAGGGACAATGCACGGGCGATTTCCAGGCGTCTCTGGTGCCCATAGGGCAGGGTTCCAGCGGCCTGTTCCGCTAAGCTGTCAAGGCCGACGCGCTCCAGAAGGATCATGCTCTGCTCGCGGATTTTTCCTTCAAGGGATTTCCAACGTCCCATGTGAGTCGCTGCTTCGAAGAAATTGTACTGGTAGTGCTGCTGGCAGGCGGTCATGACGTTTTCAAGGACCGTGGAACGGGGGAAAAGCCGGAGGTTCTGAAAGGTCCTTGCGATGCCCTTGCGGACGACCTCGTAAGTCTTATAGGGGGTGATATCCTCCCCGCCGAAGAGGATCCCACCGCTGTCCACGTCGTAGACACCCGTGATCAGGTTGAAGATCGTGGTCTTGCCCGCTCCGTTGGGGCCAATCAGGCCCGCAAGTTCCCCTTTTTCGAGGGTGAAGCTCATATCCTGGACGGCGTGGACACCGCCGAAGTACTTGTTGACGTGCTCAAGCTTTAGGACGGTTTCGTTCATAGGCCGTCACTCCCTTCCACTGCCTTTGAAGGGCCGTTGTTTCGCTTGAAAATGGACTTGATGAAACGGGGGCCCAACTCGTGCTGGCCCATGATTCCTTCGGGGCGTGCCACCATGATAATGACCATAACGGCCCCATAAATCAACATTCGGTACTGGGAAATGGGGCGGAAGAGTTCGGTCACCAGGGTGATGACCGCCGTTCCGATAAGGCTTCCGCTCAATGAACCGAGACCGCCGAAGACGACAACCGCTGTCAGCTCCGTCGACTTGTTCAAGTCAAACATGACCGGCTGGATGAAGGTCAGGAAGCCGGCCATGAGTGCCCCTGCCACTCCGCAGTAGAAAGCGGAGATAGAGAGGCTGAGCACTCGATAGCGTGCCGTATTGAAACCCAAGAGCGAAGCAGCAATGTAGTCATCTCGGCATGCTTTGAAGGCCCGCCCGAAGTTGCTTTTTATCAGGTAGAACATCAAGGCCGCCATAAAGACGAAAAAGGCCGCGGCGACAGAAAGGGTCGTGTAGTTGTCTATGCCCGGGTAACCGCGGGCTCCTCTGGTGAACGACTGCCAGTTTTCCAGCACGAGCCGGATGGATTCTCCGAGGCCGATGGAAGCGATGGCGTAATAATCGCCCATCAGGCGCAACGTCGGGACCCCGATAAGGTAGGCAAGGACCATTGCGATGATGCCTCCGGCAACGATGGCAGGAAGCCAGTGAATGCCGAAACGGACCGTCATGATGGCTGCCGTGTAGGCTCCGATGGCCATGTAGCCCGCGTGGCCAAGGGTAAACACCCCCGTGAAGCCGGTCAACAGGGAAACTCCCATGGCGGCGATACCGTTGATGAAAAGGAGGATGATGATTCCTTCAACGTACCCTGACATGGAAACGCCTCCTAGACTTTCTCGCTGACCTGCTTGCCCAAGAGGCCGGAAGGCCTCCAGAGAAGCGTCAGGACCAGCATGCCGAAGACGACGAGGTCACGCATCTGGCTGGAAATGAAACCGGCCGTCAACATCTCGGCAAGGCCCAGGATCAGGCTGCCCAGGACAGCCCCGGGCAAGCTGCCAAGTCCACCGATGACTGCCGCGACAAAGGCCTTGATCGTGATGAAGCCGAGCTGCGGGTAAAGGGTGTAACGGACCGACAGGAAGATTCCCCCCACTGCGGCGAGGAACCCCGCAACGAAAAAGACGATGGAAATCAAGCGGTTCACGTTGACGCCCATAAGGCCCGACGTGCGAAGGTCGTAAGATGCGGCTCGGATTGCCAGCCCCCATTTCGTCTTGCTGAGGAAGAGCTGGAGCGCAGTCAGGAAAAAAACGGCCATCGCAAGGGAGAGAAGGTCAAAAGCGCTTGTCGTGGCCAATCCAAAGAAATTGACGGGATCGGTGGGGATGACCGGGGGAAGTGCCCGGAAGCGTCCTCCTACCGTAACGACGAAAACGTTCTCTATGACGATGCTCATGCCCATGGAGGCGATCAGCAGGTATAGGGTGACGTTCGTCCTTTCCCTGATAGGTTTGTAGGCAAGTCTCTCGACCAGGATTGCGATCACGCCCGCGCCAACCATGGCCGTAAGGCCGGATAGCCAAATGTTATTTCCCAGGGCAGCCAGTGTGTAGTAGCAGATGTAACCTCCGATGACCAGGAAACCACCGTGGGCAAAATTGGAAAAAAGAAGGATGGAATAGACCAGCGAGTAACCGACCGCGATCAGCGCATAAACGGAACCGAGGGAAAGCCCGTTGATGATCTGTTGAACCAATGTGTCCAAGTGGCAAACACCTCTCTTGCTTGTGGGATACAACACATACCAGGTATGAACTTGCTGTCCCGATCCCGGCTATAAGAAAAGCAAGACGGACGCGGACTGCCGCGCCCGCCTTGCCGGAGCCGGTTTCCCTATTGACTACTTGGGCTGGATCTTCGTGTAGTAGACTGCTTTGCCGTTCTTGGCAAGCAGGACGACCGCCGTTTTGTTCATGGGGTTGTGGGTCTTGGGATCGGTCGACATGACGGCATGGTGGAGCTTGACATCTTTCGTCTTCTCAAGAGCGTCGCGGATGGCGGTGCTGTCAACCTTGCCAGCCCTCTTGATCGCGTCGGCCAGCCAGTAGACGGAATCGTAGGCCAGCACACCGTTGACGAACTCCTTGCACTCGTCGTTGTACTTCTTCTTATAGGAGTCGAAGAAGGGTTTCATTGCGGGGTCGGCCGGGTCAACATGGTTGATCCAGTAACTGCCTTCCATGGAGGGGCCGGCGATCTCCCACATGAAGTCCCCGTAGCCGTCGCCGCCGATGAAGACGATATCCTTCATGCCCAGTTCGCGGGCCTGCTTCATGATCAGGGCCATTTCCTTGCCCATGTTGGGCAGGACGAGAACATCGGCCTTGCTGTCGCGTATCGTCGTCAGCTGGGCGCGGAAGTCGACGTCGGTCCCGGCGCGGAAGCCCTGGTCGGCCACAATGGCTCCGCCAAGCTTCTTATAGGACTGCATGAAGAACTCCCTAAGTCCCTGGGAGTAGTCGCTGCCCACGTCGTAAAGGACGGCTGCCTTCATCTTCTTGAGGTTCTTCGCGGCGAAAAAGGCGATGACCTGCCCCTGGTAAGGATCGGTGAAGCAAATACGGAACATGTAGGGGTTCAGCTTGCCTTCGGGGGTCACCGTGACGTTCAGGTTCGTGGAAACGGTGCCGATCTGGGGGATCTTGTACTTCGTTGAGAGGGGGGCCGTGGCGATGTTGATTCCGCTTCCGTTGGCACCGATGACGGCAACGACCTTGTCATTCTCGGCCATGCGCCGGAAGGCGTTGACCGCGTCCTCCGGGCGGGTGCGGAAATCGTAGGGGACGAGTTCGATTTTCTTGCCGAGGACTCCGCCCTTGGCATTGATCTCGTCAACGGCGAGCTTGGCGGAGTTCAACTCCGTCTGTCCGTAGGCAGCCCAGTCACCTGTCAGGGCGGCCAGGTACCCAACCTTGATCGTGTCGGCAGCAAGAGCTGAACCGGCGAACACGATCGCGAGCGCGAAAGCGACGAGCAACAGACCCAGTTTCCTCAAAATCAACCACCTCCAATGATTATTTGGAACCTTCCGACGCGTTCCGATTCTATCATAAAACCTTGCCTGCCCGGAGGTCGGGGCCGTTCTCATCTGATGGATGAAGAGGCCTGCTGGTAAAATGAAACTGCACGAGAATGGGAGGTATGAAATGAAACTCCTTGTGACGGATATTGATGGGACACTCACCGCAGAAAACAGCGTCCCGGGGCCTGTGATCGCTGCCTGCGGCCGCCTTCGTCACGCGGGCTGGAGGCTCATGATCGCGACCGGGCGAATCTGGGCTTCCGCGCGTCCTTTCGCCGAGGCGATAGGTTCGGACCTGCCTGCCATCGTCTACGATGGGGCAAGGATCATGCAAGGGGAAGCAGGAAAAACCGCCTTCAGGGAATGGAGAATCTCCAGTCGTGTGGCCGGTGAAATCCTTTCCTTGGGGTGGGAATCTTCCCTGCTTGTCCAGGCCTACGGGGATGAGGAGGTCACTTGCAGGCCTAGCGACGAAGTCACCCGGAGATTCTTCAGGAGTCTCGGAGTGGTCGTCAAGCCCGACCTGGCGTCCCCAAAGCTTTCCTACAACCCCTACAGGATCATCTATTACGGTGACCCTGGCGAAGCACGGGAACTTGGGGAACGAATCAAGACCTCTATGAAAGGACGCGTGGAAGCGACCCTGGCGGGGGAGGGATTTCTCGATATCCTGGCTCCTGGCGTGTCCAAGGGGGCGGCCTTGAAGGCGTTTCTGGAGGATTCGGGGCTTAAGTTTGACCGGATCGTTGCGGCGGGAGATCATCTGAACGATGTGGATCTTCTCAGGGAGGCCGACCTTGCTGTCACTTTCCGGGACGCTCCTCAGGAGGTTATGGCGGCCGCGCATCTTGTCCTGCCCCCGGCTTCGTGCATGGGGTTCCTTGAGCTTTGCCGCTTCCTTGAGGAGCCAGGCGACGAGATCTGTTCGGATTCCTTTCCCGCAGGGGCGGGATTGACATACAGGAGAGGATGTCCCCTGCACCTGGGCACATCCTCCGCCTGATACCAGGGAGGTGCTGAAATGTCGGAAGTCAAGGGATGGAAAGTGGTGAAGATGGAGATCCCGGAAGAGTGCAACATCATCCTGGGGCAAAGCCATTTCATCAAAACCGTGGAGGACCTTTTCGAAGCGCTTGTGACCTCATCACCCAGCCTGCAGTTCGGCATTGCCTTTTGCGAGGCCTCGGAACCCTGCCTCATACGCCACGACGGCAACTCTCCGGACCTTGTGGAGGCAGCCATCCGAAATGCCCAGTCCCTTTCCGCCGGGCATGCCTTCGTCGTCCTTATCCGCAACGGATACCCGATCAACGTGCTGGACCGCATCAAGGGTGTCCAGGAGGTCTGCGGAATATTTGCCGCTACGGCGAATCCCTTGGAAGTCCTTATTTTCGAGACCGGCCAGGGACGCGGTATAGCAGGAGTCGTAGACGGCTTTTCTTCAAGGGGCGTCGAGGAGGAGACTCACGTTGCGGCCCGAAAGCGCCTGCTCAGGAGCATTATCGGCTATAAGCGCTAGAGACCTTTGAACAGGTCCTAATCAGCTTGGGGACGGCTTTATCCAGGCCGTCCCTTTTCTTTTCCAGCCGATGGCACAGCAGAGGGCGGAAAAGAAAAGACCCGTGAAGAGTGGATCCCCGGGCAGGCCGGACAAGGGCCAGGCCAGTACGATCACCAAACCGGCAAGGGAAGAATGGAAAGCCCATCTTGGATTAAGGTGTCCAGGTGCAAGAATGGCGATGGCAAATGGGAGGAAGGTCCCGGCACCCCGAAGACCCATGCTGAGATAGCTCCAGGAGAGGATCAAGGAACCCGGGGCAAGGAGGGCCACGGCTGCTGCGCCGCAGACAAGAACCAGCAGGGTTATGCGGCTGTGCGAGAGGAGTTCTTGATCTGTCGGTTTTTTCCGGGCGAATACGGGTGATAAATCCCGCGCAAGGTTCGTGGCGATACCGAGGCAGAGTCCTGCCGCGGTTCCGATGATCGTGATGGCGATCCCGCTCCAGAGGCTCCCTGCGACCAGGGGAGGAAAATTTTGCGAGATGAAGCGGGGAAGCACCTGCGATGCGACAAGTCCCGGTTGTTGGGCCCTCATGCCAAGGCCGACCCAGATAGCCAAGAGTCCCAGGGGCGGCATCAACGCCGCTGAAAGGAGGGCTCCCTTGCGAGCCGTTCTCTCGCTTGAGGCTGAGAAAACGGCCTGGATGTAGATCTGGGTCGTCATCACGCCGACAACGAGAGACAGGCCTGCGTTCAGGTCCAGCCCCAGGCCGCGGCCGAAGGGGTTGAACCATGGGTGAGAGGGGAGGGCTTTCCATAGGGAAGGCAGCGTTGCTCCCCCGGCGGCGGAGACTCCGGCGCAGGTGGCGAGGACAAGGTAGAGAAAGGATATCTTCGCCTTGCCCAGCGTGCCATAACTCTTCAATCCCCCGAGGAGGATGAATCCCAGGATCGCCAGCGCGACGCCGGCCGCAGCGGCCGTGTCGGAAAGGGGCCAGATCCCCTGGAGCATGGCCAGCCCCGCAAGAAACTGCGCAACAACCGAGATAAAGGTCCCAATCGTTGATGCAGCCAGGGCGACGAGGCCGGTTTTCGGGCCGTACCGGTTTGCAAGGAGTTCCGGTATGGTTGAAAGCCCCGTCCTACGAAGCGGGCGGGCAAACCAGAGGCCCAGGACCAGGCATCCAATGCCTCCGCCGAGGGTGAACCACCACGCGGAGAGGCCGAAACGGTAGGCCATCTCCACGGTCCCTACGGTGCTGGCGCCCCCGACCAAGGCCCCGAGGAGAATCCCGCTGACTTCCAGCGAACCGGCTTTCCGGCCTGCCAGGGCATAGTCGGAAGCGGTGCGGACTCCCCGTGCCTTGATGGTTCCCAGGATGACAAACGCCAGGATAACAAGCCCGACGCCAGTCCCGAAGGTAAACATGGCATTTCCCCCCCTTTGCTCTCGAAATCGTCCTGTCGGGCACAGTGTAGCGTCATGACGTATCGGAGCCAATATGTTATTTTTATCACAGAGAATTACCATGCTGGCATTGACCGGGGAGGTCGAACGACTTGAAGTTGAAAGAGATCGTATCCTGCATCGGAGCGGAAATCCTTTATGGAGAGGACCTGCTCGACACGGTTGAGATCGAGAATGCCTACGCCTCGGACCTCATGAGCGATGTCCTGGCCTTTGCCTGGCCCGGGACACTTCTCCTGACGGGACTGACCAACGTTCAGATCGTCCGGACGGCCCAGATGATGGATATTCCGGCGGTTGTCTTCGTAAGGGGGAAAAGGCCTCAGGAAGAGGCCGTTTCCCTGGCCAAAAACGTCGGAATGCCGCTCCTGGTTTCTTCCATGAGCATGTATGAAACCTGCGGGCTGCTCTACAAGGCGGGTCTGTCCCCGTGCATCATCCCCTCCCGGGAGGCATAGTGTGTGGACAGCCATTATGAGGTGGAATTCACGGTAAGGGGAGATGACTTCCTTGCCGCCGGGGAAGCATCCAACCAGATCAAGGAAACCCTCATCATGCTGGGAGTTCCGTCCCCCATTTCGCGACGGGCTTCCATCATCACCTACGAAGCCGAGATGAACCTCGTTATCCATTCGGGGGGAGGATCCCTTCGGGCGGTCATCACGCCGGAAAAGCTGACGATCCAGGCCACGGACCGGGGGCCCGGCATTCCTGACCTCCACCTGGCCATGCGAGAGGGGTTTTCCACGGCCCCCGACAGGGTTAGGGAGATGGGGTTCGGAGCGGGAATGGGGTTGCCGAACATCAAACGCAATTCCGACAGCCTTGAGATCGAGTCGGAAGTTGGTAAGGGAACGACTCTCACTGCAACGATTTTTTTCCATGAAGGACCAGTGGACAGGAGGTAGACCGATGGAAACGGGGATCAAGATCATCGAAGGCAGTTGCAAGGGTTGCGTGAACTGCATCAAGTCCTGTCCGACCGAGGCCCTCAGGGTGGTTGACGGAAGGGTGAGGATCCTGTCCGACCTGTGCATCGACTGCGGGGAATGTCTTAGGACCTGCAGGGAGAAAGCTCTTGGTCTCGACGAGGACGACTGGGATCTCATCCGAAGCCACGGGCCGACCACCCTCATGGCCGATCCCACCTTTTGCGCCCAGTTTTCCCACTACTGGACCCCGGGTCTCGTCAGGAAGGCTCTGGCCTCATTAAACCTGAAGGACCTTTTCGACGAGACGGCCAAGGCCTTTGACCTGGCAGCCTTCGCCACGGCCAGGCAGATCGAGGAAGCCTCCAAGGAAAGCCTGCCTCTCATTTCCATCTATTGCCCAGCGGTGGTCAGGTTGATCCAGGTCCGGTTTCCCGAGTTGCTTCACCGCCTCGTGGAGACCGAAACTCCCCTGGAAACGGGGACTCTCCTTTGGCGCAAGGAGACCGGTTCGGATGAAGGCGTGATCCTCGTGACGCCTTGCAGTGCCAAGGTGATGCTGGTCAGGGGCCCCGTGGGAAGGGAAAAAAGCACCATGGGACATGTCGTCTCGGTCAAGCGCCTGGCGAGAGACCTTTTGGCCGCAGGCCCGAAAGTCGATGGCGCGGGTTTGGAACCGGTTGGGAGTCGTTGGCTGGCTTGGGCTTTGAGGGGTGGAGAAAGCCGCCACATCAAGGCTTTCTCGAAGAAGAACATCACGACCATGGCCGTTTCGGGACTCAGGAACACGATTGATCTCCTGCAAGACCTGGAGTTGGGGCGATTGAAAGGCGTCGATTTCGTGGAGTGCCGGGTTTGCGACCTTGGTTGCATAGGCGGCATAGGAAACGCCGAGTCCCGTTTCCTGTCGGAACTGAGACTTTCAAGACAGCCAATCGAATGGGCCGTCACGGAAAGGGAGAGAGCCGTACTGTCTGACCTTTACGAAACGGGAATCTGGAAACTCGAGCAGCCGATCCAGCCCCGGCCGCGCCCTTCCCTGGCAGATACCCTTGACGAGGCCATGAAAAAGCTGAAAACGATGCAGGCGGTATACGCAGAGCTCCCCCACATCGACTGCGGGGCTTGCGGTCGCCCTTCGTGCATGGCCCTTGCTGAAGACGTGGTGCGTGGCGAAGGGGAAATCACCGATTGTGTATTCAAGCTGCGAGAGCGGATCTCCGTCCTGGGAGAGGAGATCACAGCCTTGAGCGGCAAACTGCCGCATGCCTTCCACGAAAGGAAGCACACAAAATGACCGTATCCTCACTGATCGAAAGCCTCAAGCTTGATGTTCACAACGGGGGGGACGGGGATCGCCCCGTTTCCCACGGGGTCGTTGGCGATCTATTGAGCTTCGTCATGGGAGGGGCCCCGGAAGGAGCGGCCTGGGTGACCCTCCAGACCCATGTTAACCTGGCTGCCGTGGCGGTTCTCAAGGACATTCCTCTCGTTATCCTGGCATCGGGAAGAACGCCGGATCCTGAATTGCTGGAGCGCTGCCGGAAGGAGAACATCACCCTGGCGACGGCAATCGATTCCCCATTCGATGTTTGCGGGGCTCTTCACGACCTGGGGTTGAAAGGCTAGCCCGATGCGACAGGTCCGGGCGGACCTCCACCTTCATACCGTGCTTTCCCCGTGCGGCGAACTCGACATGGGGGCACCGGACATCGTGGCGCGTGCCCTGGACCTGGGGATCGATGTCCTGGCTGTGACGGATCACAATACGTCGAGGAACGCCCACGCGGTCCAAAAAGCGGCGGAGGGGACAGGCCTTCTCGTTTTGGCGGGGCTTGAGGTCCAGAGCGCGGAGGATATCCATGCGGTCACCCTTTTCGGGACACCAGAAGAAGCCCTGGACTTCGAAGCCTGGCTTTGGGAGGGTTTTCCAAGGAGACTGAACCGCCCGGATCTCTTCGGTCCGCAGATCCTTATCGACCACGAAAACCAGATTATCGGAGAAGAATCGGTGCTTCTTGTCCAGGGGGCCCGTCACGGGATCGATGCCGTCGTGCGGGAGGCCCGGAATAGGGGAGGGATCTGCTTTTTCAGTCACGTCGACCGGGAGTCCTTTTCCTACCCGGCGATCCTTGGCCCCATCCCGATCGACTACCCGGTCGATGCGCTCGAATTGAGCTGCGGGGTCAACCTGGAAAAGGTACGGGCCTTCCGTGCCGGATACCCGAATCTCCCCTTGTTGAGGAATTCCGACGCCCACTCCCTGGACCAGATGGATCTCCGCTGCTCAACGGTCTTCAGAGTGGAAGAAGCCAGCTTTTTCGAGCTGAGGCTTGCCATTAGGGGCGATGCGGGACGGGAAGTCCTCGATCCGTGGAACACCCTGGGAATTCAACCATGCAGTTGAGATAACACGCTAAAGTGATAAGATAGGGGCGACAAGGGGGTGACCGGCATGGAAGAGAAAAACCATGAGGAACTCAGCACGCCCGAAACGACCCTGCAGTGCTGGTGCGGCCGGAAGATGATACTGGTGGAGGCCTTTCCCGACGACGGCAACTTCCGTTATGCCTGTCCCCTTTTACTTGCCGGTGACGTAAGCCACGACCAGCTTGTCAGCGAGGAAGAATTCGTGGAAGAACCGGAAGAAAAAAGGTGATTGCGCAAGTTTAGGGTTTCTTGATGTACCAGAGGGCGATATCTTTGTCTGAGGTGTAGGGGTCAGTTTTGAATTCCATTGCCATGCTTGCCCAACAGAGGGGTATTTCCGGGATCATGGCTTCGAGACGTTCTTTCGCCAGTGAATCCAGAGGAGACAGGGACGGATCCCTGAAAACGGCAAAAACCGCCACCTGCCCCGAGCGGCTGGCTACACCAACCCAGTAGTCCGCCATGACAGGATTGCTTTCTATGTATTTTTCCGGTAAGGCGTCATGCCCATTTCCCGGGTCAGCATTTAAGTAGTGACCTCCGGAGTACATCCAAACGGGCCAGGTTCCATAATCTGCATAATAGAGCATGGCAGCTGCCTTTAAGGATCGCATGTCTTCAACGATGCGCGTGGCTTTTGCTTTTGCGGTGACCGAGAATGAAACGAGCATCAAGGCTCCGGCCAGGATGCCGATGAGGAGCAGCACGATCAGGATCTCCACGAGCGTGAAAGCCCACCTCTTCCTGCCGAGCCTTTTCATGTTCCTTCCCCGCCTTCCCTTTTCAGGTCGAGCCCCGAATTTAATGAATTTTACCATGCATTAGCGAAAAGGCCGAAAGCGGTAATTCTGTTCATTTCACGGTACCTGGCCTAGATCCATCGGTGCAGGACCATTCCACAAGTGAAAGGTCGTTTCAGGCGAAGCTCTCCCACCCTCCCATGGGGCAATGTTAAGATATGGCCATGGGCAAAAAGCAGAAAACTCGACTCGATCTTCAGGAAGGCCCGGCCATGCAGCCCTTGCTGGGTGACCTTTTCAGGTCTCGGGGGCTGGCACCGGCAGGAAAGGAAGAACAGGAGCGCGCAAGGAACAGCCTTCCGGAGGAAGGACCTTCCTTGCTTGGGCCGGACCTCTCGGGGGTCAGCCGCATCGTGCTGCAATTCGAGAAAAAGGGACACGGAGGGAAACGAGCGACTCGAGTGGAAGGCTTGCCTTTCGGGGCCGAAGCGCTCAACAGCCTGGCCCGCGAGCTTCGTAGAGAAATGGGGTGTGGCGCCTGGGTGGAGGGTGGAACTCTCCTGCTCCAGGGTGACTTGACCGAGAGGCTGCGGGACTGGTTTGAAGGGAAAGGCGCCAAGCGTGTTGTCATCTCTGGAAGAGGGGGAAGCGCGGGATGAGCTTTATGACCTTCCAGGAAACGGACTTGGAGGAGCTTGTCAACGCGACGAGGTTCCTGGCAGCCAAGGGAAAAGTTGCGACCTACATCCCCGAATTGGCCCGGGGAAACCCCGAGATCCTTGCCGTTGCTGCAGTGGATGCAGCCGGCACGCTTGTTTCCGCAGGGGACAGGGACGTCCGTTTTACGATGCAGTCCATCTCGAAAGTGGTGTCACTATCTTTGGCGTTGATGGAACTTGGAGAAGAAGAGGTTTTCCGGAAGGTTGGGATGGACCCGACGGCAGACCCGTTCAACTCTGTCATGCGCTTGGAAATGATTCGTCCCCATGTGCCGCAGAACCCTCTTATCAATGCTGGCGCGATCGTTATCGATTCCATGCTTCCCTACGCCGATCCCGAAAAGGCTTTCTGCGCGGTCCGGGACATGGCCCGTCGGTTGGCCGGCAACCCGCGGATGAGAGAAAACCAGGCTGTCTACCTTTCGGAAAAGAGGACGGGAGACCGCAACCGCTCCCTGGCTTATTTCCTGAAAAGCGTTGGGACGATCAAGGCTGACGTGGAAACGATCCTGGATATTTATTTCCGGCAGTGCAGCCTGGAGGTTACCGTTTCAGACCTCGCCACCCTTGTGGCAACCCTTTCGATGGATGGGCGAAACCCCAGGACGGGGGAGGAAGTGCTGCCACCGAGCGTCTGCCGGATTGTCAGGGCCCTGATGGCAACCTGCGGGCTTTATGATGGCTCAGGGGCCTTTGCCGTACGCGTCGGCCTGCCGGCTAAAAGCGGCGTTGGGGGAGGGATCGTGGCTGCGGTACCTGGGGTCATGGGAATAGGGGTTTGCGGTCCGGCCCTGGACCAGCAGGGAAACTCCATTGCCGGCATCGCCCTGCTCGAGCGCCTGTCTGGCCGGTATGGGCTGAGGGTTCTCTAGGAAGAAGGGTAAAAATGAAAAGTGCGGGCCCCCTCGATAAATTCGATGAGGGCTCGCACTTTTTTGTCTGCTTAATCGATTTTCCTGTAAGCCTGCTTCCTGGCTCCGCAAATGGGGCAGCTGTCCGGGGCTTCTCCCTCGGCGATATGCCCGCAGACGGTGCAGAGGAAAAGATCGGTCGTTTCCTCCTTGCCGAGGTTCTTCAGGGCTTTTTCGTACAAACCTGCGTGAACCGCTTCGGCTTTGCCCACCAGGCCCAGCTTTTTCGCGATGTTTTCGGCGTTTTCTTCTTTTGCCGTGGCTATGAAATCCGGGTACATCTTCGTGAATTCGTAAGTCTCGCCCGCGACGGCTGTCTTGAGATTTTCCTCGGTGGACTGGATCATCCCAAGAGCCTTGAGATGGTCGGCTGCATGGATGGTTTCGGCTTCGGCCGCGGCCCGGAAAAGTTTCGCCACCTGGTGAAACCCTTCGGCGTCAGCTTGGCGGGCAAAGGCGAGATACTTCCTGTTGGCCATCGATTCTCCCGCGAACGCTTCCTTGAGGTTGTCATGGGTTTGCTTCATCTTCCAAATCGCCTCCTATTAGTTTGTAATCATTATAGATAAACAGTCATGAAGGGTCAAGGAGGAATTTTACCGGTCAAGGAACAAAAGCTTTCAGGCAATCCACAACCACCGAAAAATCTCTATCACTCCCGGTTTGGGGGATCGGCAAGCCGACCGTGCGTTTCCCGAGCCTGAATTCCGCGGGGAAGGAATATCTTAATGCAGGGTTCAGGTTCCAGAGGGAGGGACAGCCGAAACCCGCCTGGTTCAGGAGGCCTGAAAGCTTTTCCCTATCGCCCAGGACTTCGACGGGTAGGAAGAGAGGGGCCGCGTCATTGCAGACGGACGGGAACAAGGGGGACAGCAAAGTTGAGAGAGCGTGATCCTCGGAAATCTGCTTTGTCAGCTTTTCCGCGAAGGCCCTTCGCCGGTTGGCTTCCTCACGGAAAGGGGTCCGTTTCAAGACCTCCCAGGATTCACGGTCGGGGGCTCGAGGCAAGAGTGAAAGGTCTCCGTCCAGATGAGCCTCGGCTCTTTCAAGAAGACGCAACCCGAGATCGAAATCTCCCTTTCGAAAGGAATTGAAGGCTTCGTTCCTTTCCCTGGCAAGGATCGGATTGGCGGGGTTCAAGGGCGATTCAACCGGGAAACGGGAGACCATGGCTCCTCCGTCAGGTATCTCGAAAAATTTCCTGAAGCTGAAGAGGGCAAAATCACCGGCAATTCCAATATTTCCCGAAAGGGAGGATCCTGCGCAGTCCTCGATCACGAAAGGGCTATTTTCGGGGGACCTTGAACGGATCCAGCCCAGGGCTCCCCGGTTGGGGAAGCCAAAGTAGTGGATGAGAAGCACGACATCCGCCCGCGCGGGACCAGGGGAAGGGAAAACGGGCCGAAAGCCGGAGGCGGTTCCATACCGCCGAATCAGGATGCCTTCTTTTCGAAATGCAGGCGGAAGCGAAGGGCAGGCGTAGGCCGGAAGCCATGCTACCCCGGAGAAATCCCGGGTGGCAAGGGTGCGTAGGGCCAGGACAAGAGCGGACCTTCCGCTGTCTGTGGGAACGACAGTTCGCCCGACGTTCCGGAACCTGTCAAGAAAACCTTCGACTCCATTTTTCCCCAGGAGGGTGGGATGTCCAGGGCAACTCATAGCGTTATCATAGCAGGCAGGAAAGTCCTTTGCCGAAGAGGCATGCCTTTGCTGGGGACCGAGGAGAGGGCCGGATGGAAAAGCCGTTTGATAAGGTTGCACCCTACTATGACAGGTGGATCGGTCGATTCATGTCCGGCCGCATGGACCGGATGGCCGATCTCCTCTCCTGCTCCCCGGATGAAATCGTCCTTGACCTGGGCGGTGGAACGGGACTTTTTGCACGCCGCCTGCTCGGCCGCTGCGGTGAAATCCATCTCCTGGACGAAAGTCCCCAAATGGTTGAACAAGCCCGTCATGGGGAAATAAAAACATGGGTCGGATGCGGGACGGAGACTCCCTATCCGGACCGGTTCTTTGATGCGGTCGTCCTCTCGGATGTTTTTCATCACATCAGGGATCAGGACCTCTTGCTTGACGAGGTCTTTCGGCTGTTGAAGCCAGGAGGGCGTCTTCTCGTGAACGAAGTGGACCTGGACCGTTTTTGGGGACGGGTTGCGGGGTGGCTTGAAACCCTCCTTTTTACCCAAGTTTTCCCGACCGGTTTTCAACACCTCTGCACCCGGCTGGAAAAACGCGGATTCAGGCTTGTTGACGAGGTGCGGGATTCCTGGAGCTTCATTGCCCTTTGGAAACTCGATGATCCTTCACTCGGGGGATTTTCGGTGTCGCATGCGAAGCTCCCTGAGGACATCGACCGGTTTCAGGTCCAGTGAGATCAAGGCGACAAGCAGGTGGTATAGAAGGTCAGCGGCCTCATAACGGGTTCCTTCCCGGTCTCCCAGGGCGACCGCAAGGGCTGTTTCAACCCCCTCTTCGCCAACTTTCTGGGCGATCCTGGAAGGTCCCTCGCTGAGCAGCCGGGCCGTATAGCTCTTTTCGACCGGGGCGTGGCGTCTTTCCTGCAGAAGCCTCCAGAGTTGTCCCCAAAAAGTGCAATCGTTTCCACCCTCGCCCCAGAGTGAGCGGAAGAAACAGGTCCTTTCGCCCGTATGGCAGGCTGGCCCAGCGGGTTCGACAAGGGCGAGCAAGGTATCCCCGTCACAATCGATCTTCATTTCAATGACACGCATCGTGTTGCCGCTTGTTTCGCCCTTTTTCCAAAGGCGATTGCGAGAGCGGCTAAAAAAAATCAACTGTCCGGTTCGCACCGTTTCCTCAAGAGCCTCCTTGTTCGACCAGGCGACCATCAGGACTTCACCGGATTCCGCATCCTGTGTCACGACCGGGACCAGTCCGCTCGAGTCAAACCGGATCTCGTCAGTGGCAAAAGTCATGGATTTTTCCTCCCAACACCGAAACGTACCGGGACTCCAGCTTTTGCCAGGTCTGACTTGACTTGCCCGATTCCCAGGACACCGTAATGAAAGATGGAAGCGGCAAGGGCCGCGTCGGCACCTGCTTCGAAGGCGAGTCGCATATCCTCTGCGGATCCCGCTCCTCCGGAGGCGATGAGGGGAACGGAGACGGCCTCGGACACTTTCCTGAGCAGGTCGAGGTCGTAGCCCTCGTTCGTTCCGTCCCTGTCCATGCTCGTGAGGAGGATCTCACCGCAGCCAAGCCGGAACCCTTCCCTGGCCCAATCGACGGCGTCAAGGCCCGTCGGGGTCCGACCACCTTCCACGAGAACCTCCCAATGGCCTTCGGTCGTTTGTCGGGCGTCGATGGCCAGCACGACAGCCTGGCGGCCCAGGGTCCGTGCACACTCCGTTATCAGGTCAGGGTTGCGCACGGCGGCGGTGTTGAGGGAAACCTTGTCTGCCCCAAGCGCCACGATTTCCCTGGCCTGTTCAGGTTCAGAGATGCCGCCTCCCACGGTGAAAGGAATGAAGAGCTGGTCAGCTACGGATCTTACCCAGTCGGGCATGGTCCTCCGCCTCTCTGCCGAAGCCGAAATATCCAGGAAAACGAGTTCGTCGGCCCCCTCGTTCATATAGGTTCTTGCGAGTTCAGCCGGGTCTCCCGCGTCACGGAGATTCAAAAACTGTATTCCCTTTACGACTCTTCCTTTCCTGATGTCGAGGCACGGGATGATCCGTTTCATCAGCATGGCCGCTCCACCTCCAAGGCTTGTTCGAGGGTCAGTGCCCCTTCGTAGAGTGCCTTTCCCACCACTGCGTCCGACATGCCCAATTTTTCCAGTGCCTTCAGGTCATCAAGGCTGGCTATGCCGCCGGCTGCCGTGAGGGCCATTCCCGGGAGGGCTTCGCGAAGCTCCCGGTAAAGTTCCAGGTCGGGTCCTATGCCGGTTCCGTCGCGATCGACCGCAGTGACAAGGATTTGCCGGAATCCCGCCGAAAGAAGTCCCTCCAGGATTTCTTGTGGAGAAAGTTCGAGTTCCTCGGTCCATCCGCGGATGGAAACGCGCCCGCCTTTCAAGTCTACAGCCGGGATGATTCGCTCCCCGAACCGTTCGTGTAGTCCTTCCGGGGCTTTAGGGGATGAAAAGAGGAGGCTTCCGACCATCGCGAAAGAGGCCCCCGATGAGAGAATCCTGTCGATGGAATCGGCAGAGCGTAAACCTCCGCCGTACCGGATGGAAAGGCCAAGGGCCGATAAATCCGGCAAGAGCCCGGCATGGCGCGGTTCTCCCAGCCTCGCCCCCTCCAGGTCGACGACATGGAGGCGTTGGCAGCCGGCCGAAATGAAAGCCCGCGCGACGGCAAGGGGATCTTCGGCGTAATCGGTTCTCGCGGAGAATTCTCCCCTTGTGAGCCGGACGACTTTGCCTTCGTACAGGTCGATCGCCGGCCAGATTTTCATGGGCGTCCCTCCGTCAGGCTGTCGATGAAGGTCCGCAAGAGACGTAAGCCCTCGGTTCCGCTACGTTCCGGGTGAAACTGGAAACCCGCGATGTTCCCCTTCATGGACACCGAACTGAAGCAAAGGCCGTCCACTATGGTTTCAGCAAGAGAGATGTCCGTTACCGGAGCGGCGTAACCATGGACAAAATAAGCGTCAAGCCCTTCGGGGAAGAGCTCGGTAATCCCACGGGCATCCCGTACCCAGTGGACACGGTTCCAACCCATGTGGGGGGATTTCTTCAATCCTGCCAGCGGGACAACTTCCCCGGAAAAGAACCCCAGGCCCTCCGTCCGGCCATCCTCCAGGCTTGCGGTGTAAAGGAGCTGCATCCCCAGGCAGATCCCAAGAAGCGGCTTGCCGGAGTCGGTCCAGTTATGAAGGGCTTCCGGCCAACCCCTGCTAGCAAGTTCTTCCTTTGCGGGGGGGAAGGCTCCTACGCCGGGAAGGATGAGAAGGGAGAAGTCCACATCCAGGTCTTCGGGGCTTGCCATGAGTTTTGATGCGTATCCCAGGTGCTTCAGGGCACGCAATGCGTTCCCCAGGTTTCCGGCCCCGTAGTCGATGACGCCGATCATACCCAGATCCCCTTGGTGCTGGACTCCATGGTCGAGGGGACAAGGGCCGCCTTCAATGCCCTGCCGACTCCCTTGAAAATGGCCTCCGAGAGGTGATGGGAATTGTCCACGGCCAGGGCATGGAGATGGAGAGTAAGCCTGGATTCCCTGGAGAACGCGGTCCAGAACTCCCGGACCAGTTCCGTGTCGAAGTCACCGCATCGCGAGGTGGGAAAAGCCGCATCCCAGCTTAGCCCGCCACGTCCGCTGATGTCCAGTGCGACCAGGACAAGCGTGCCATCCATTGGGAGGGCAATCGAACCGTATCGTTCGCAGGGGCCCTTCCGGAAAAGATCGAGGAATGCAGCCCCCATCAATATTCCCGCATCTTCAGTAAGGTGATGCGCATCGACTCCCGTGTCCCCGGAAGCGCACAGGTACCCGGAGATGCCTGCATGGTGGAGGAAAAGGTCGATCATATGGTTGAGGAAGCCACAAGGACTTTCCATGCGGTTTTTTTCCCCTGCAGGCAGGAATTCGAAAGAGATTTGCGTTTCCAAAGAATGTCTCTCATATCGCTTTGTCATTTTCATCGCCCGCTTTCTTTGAAGGAGATGCGAACTTTCCGATTATTTCCTCGATGGCATCCCAGGCCAGTTGGAGGCTCTTGTGGCTCGAGACGAACTTCAGGCTGACCGGAGCGATTTCGGCGATGACGGATAGGGCGTTTGCCCTGAGAGTCGAACCCGTCTGGACGATATCCACGATGCAGTCGCTCAGTCCAAGGCGGGGGGCCATCTCAATAGATCCGTTCAGGTGCACGAATTCCACCTGGATTCCCCTTTCCGCAAAATACTCTTCAGCGATCCGGGGGTACTTTGTCGCGATCCGGAGCCCCATGACCTGGCTTTCATGACCGAGAAAAAGGTTTGCCACCTTTTTCGGGCCGGCAAGAACGATTCGACATGCGCCCCTGCCCGTGTCTCGAAGTTCGACAAGAGAGGCTCCCGTTTCCCAGATGACATCCGAGCCCGCAAGGGCCAAATCCGCGATCCCGTAATGAACGTAAACAGGGACATCCATCGGCTTGGCCAGCAGGAAACGGAATCCCTCTTCCTGGATGACCAGCGAACGGCCCCTTTCCTTCAGGCGGCCGGTCGGGATGTCTAATTCCTGCAGGACTTCAATCGCTTCATCCAGTACTCTCCCGGTTGGCAGGCAAAGGGTGAACATCAGGAGGCCCCCTTGTTTCCATTTCCCGGGTCGAGTTCATAGGCTGTGCAGGCGGGAAGGTCGATCCACCAGCCGTAGCCCCTCGTCCGGGCGAGCTGGATCGCGCCTTCACGGTGTTCCTGCCAGCTCAACTCGACGCGATAGCCGGACGAGATAAAATCGTCAGCCCGTTCAAGGGCGACCCGGGAAGAGAGTTTACCGCACCAGGCGACCGCAGGAATTGCCCCTTCCGCGCGAGAAAGAGAGGCAACCGCTCTCAAATCCAGTCCGAAACCAAGGGCCTGCCCGACAATGCCGTACTGTTCCAGCAAGCCGTCGTAACGTCCTCCGCCCCCGAGGCTGACTCCTGCATTTCCGGAAAAGATCTCGAAGACAGGGCCGCTATAGTATTCCAATTCCCTTGCAAGGGCTAGGTCGAGCCTTAGGTTTTCTCCAAGCCCCAGTTCCCCCAGGGCCTGGACAATCAATTCGAGATCTCGTAGCGGCACCGTTTCCCCGAAAAGGGCCCGGGCTTCCTCCAGTGTTTTCGCTGCGTTTCCCCTCAATCGGGGGATGCTCGAGAGGCGTTTCCTCACGGCCTTCGGCAAGTGAAAATCCTCCAGCGAAGAGAAATAGGCATCGTATCGGCGCTCCAGCAGGGCCCGCATCAGGGGGGCGGCAACGGTACGTTCGACTCCGGACATGGCCTCCCGGAGGAAACCCGCATGCCCGAGCACGACAACCGGTGAATGGATGCCGAGCTGTCTCAGGGATCTCAGGAGAAGGGCTGTAACCTCCACGTCCGCTCCTTCTCCCTCCCATCCCAGGAGCTCTGCCCCGAACTGGATCTTTTCAAAATCAGTCTCAGGTGGAATCGGGGCCCTGTAAAGGGGACCCGCGTAGCAGAGCCGCAAGGGGCGTTCCTGGGGCGAGTAATGGGTAGAAAGGTAGGCAACAGCGGCCAAGGTCATGTCCGCCCGCAGGCAACAGGCCTCGCTCGAAGGCGTGTAGACCGGGATAAGGCGTTTTCGGAACCTCGGGGGGAATTTATCCCATGCGGATTCCAAAAGCTGCAAGCCCGGTGCATAAAAAGGGATGTAGCCGTACGCTGAGAAGGTTTCGAAAAATGTCCGCCTGCATCGCTCGACCCTTTCGGCCTCATCTCCCCCGAGGGTCCGTGTTCCTTTCGGCAGGCGGCTCAACTGTTAGCTTCTCCCCTCAGGCGCATCGCCAGTGCATGGGCATGGAGTCCCTCCGCAAGGGCCATGCATTCACCGGGTTTCGAAAGGTTCCTGGCCGCATCTTTTGACATTTCCAGGTGCGTCAGGGGCCTCAGGAACGTTCCGACCCACAAGCCTCCGGAGAATCGAGCTCGGCCTTCTGTGGGAAGGACGTGGTTCGTTCCGGCGATATAGTCTCCAAAAGCTTCGGCGGATTGGTGCCCGAGAAATGCGGCTCCGTAGGCCGTACACTCCTTCAGGACTTCCCTCGGGTTTTCCACGGCCAGTTCGAGGTGCTCGGGGGCGGTCCTGTTTGCGGTCGCAATGGCTTCTTCAAGGGTGCAGACCGCGACCGTTCCCGAGGCAGACCATGCCTGGAGAGCCGTCTTTCCTGTCGGGAGTCTGGAGAGGAGGTGATCGACCTGGGTGAGAGTCTGGTAAGCCAGGGTTTGGTCAAGGCAATAGAGAGAAACGCGTGCATCGGGGTCGTGTTCGGCCTGGGCCAGCAGGTCCGCAGCCAGCACAGCCGGGTTTGCGGTCCGGTCGGCGATGATGAAGACCTCGCTCGGGCCAGCAAGGCTATCGATGCCCACCTTGCCGAAAAGTTGCCTTTTGGCTTCCGTGACGTAAGCGTTCCCGGGTCCCACCAAGAGGTCAACCGGGGGTATTCCCGGAAGGCCGCGAGCAAGCGCGCCAACCCCCTGGGCTCCGCCTACGGCAAGGACCTCCGGGATTCCCAGGAGTGCGAGGGTGCCCAGGATCGGTTTGGAAATGCCGCAACTGCCGCGCGGGGGCGAAAAAGCAACGATCCGGGAGACCCCGGCCTCCTGTGCGGGAACCACTCCCATAACAGCTGTGCTGACAAGAGGGTAACGCCCGCCCGGCACATAAACCCCGGCACTCCTGACCGGCAGGAAACGCATTCCGGCCTGGATACCGGGAGAAATCTCCCATTCCTGGTCCTTGAAAAGGGCCTTTTGCGCCTTATGGAAGGAACGGACATGGTCGATCGCGATTTCCACGGCTTGGCGGAGGGTTTTGTCCATCTGGGCGAGTGCCGTGTTCAGAGTTTTCTCGCGGATCAGGATCGGGCCTTCGTAATCGTCAAGCTGGTGGTTAAGCTCGGACAAAGCTCTCTCTCCATCCCGGTAGACGCGATCAAGAATCGAACGGACCCGTTCCGAAACTGAGCGGTCGACAGCTTCGCGCTCAACGAGCGCGGGTGCCTTGAGATTGATCATGGCAAACTCCTTTATCGATTTAGTATAATAGCAGAGTGAGTATTGGCGCGGTTTGCATCATATCACGGCACCCAAATCCCTGTAAAGTATCCCTTGGAAAAGGAAGTCGTTTCTTCGCGACCCGTTGGAAGAGCGGCAAGCTGTTCGACAAACCGGTCCCCAGTTGTTAAAATCTATCTTATTAAATCGTAGAAGTCTTTGGTTTCGAAGAAGGGGAAGAACATGGCCAAGAGTATCGAAAAAAGATTCCGTTGCGGTGAATGCGGTTTTTTTGCCCGTTCCTGGTCAGGCAAATGTCCCTCTTGCGGAAGTTGGGGAACATTGGAGGAAGAAGCCCGGATAGTTGAGACCTCGGGCCAGGGGACGGAAAAGGGACCTGTCGTCTGCAACTTGTCGGACGTGAGCCCTCCCCGGAGGATTCCTTCGGGAATTGGAGAACTGGACAGGGTGCTGGGTGGAGGTTGGGTAACGGGGAGCGTGACCTTGCTGGCGGGGGAGCCCGGGGTCGGAAAGTCGACCCTCCTGTTGCAGGCATGCGCATCCATGGCTGGCGCGGGGAACCGGGTTCTTTACGTTTCGGGAGAGGAATCCCCTTCCCAGGTCGCCCTCAGGGGCAAACGTCTCGGCGCCGCCGGTGCGGGTTTTTCCCTTATATGCCAGGAGGGCCTCCAGGAGATTCTCCCGATGCTTCCGGATTTTGACTTTGCCGTTTTCGACAGTGTCCAGGCCATGCGGCATGCCGAGACCCCGGGGTGGCCCGGAACGCCTGGGCAGGTCCGAGCCGTGGCGCAGGGTGTTTCCGAGGAAGCAAAGCGTTGTGGCTGCGCGGCTGTCCTGGTTGGGCACATCACGAAGGACGGACAGATCGCGGGGCCAAAACTGCTGGAGCACATGGTCGACGTCGTCCTGCATTTTTCGGGTGACAAAACCTCCCCCTATCGCCATGTCAGGGGGATGAAAAACAGGTATGGAAGCACGGATGAGCTAGGGGTTTTCGAGATGATGGAAGCGGGACTGGAGGGGATTCCCGACCCGAGCCGCCTTTATTGGAACGAAGCAACATGCCCCATACCAGGAACCGCGATGACAGTAGTCCTGGAAGGTTCCAGGCCCCTGGTGGCTGAAATCCAGTCACTGTCGTGTGCGACTCCTTTCCCTTACCCGAAGAGGACGGCCCGGGGGGTTGCCGTCAGCCGAATGGGCCTTCTCCTTGCCGTCCTTGAAAGAAGAGGGGGACTTGCGTCAAGGTCCATGGATGTTTTCATGAACGTCGTGGGAGGGTTGAACATTGAAGATCCCGCGGCAGACCTGGCTGTTTGCGTTTCTCTCGCTTCCTCTCTAAGCGACTGCCCGCTTCCCCGGGATTGGGTTTTCATAGGGGAAGTCGGGCTTGGGGGTGAAGTCCGTCCCGTCCCCCGCATCCTGTCGCGTTTGAAGGAAGCAGCGCGGCTGGGTTTTGCGACCGTTGTCACAAGCCGGTACCAGGACCAGGAAGCCCCCCCCGGGATCAATATCCTGAAGGTCGGGCGGTTGAGCGAGGCCTTGAAGGAGCTGACTGGATGATGAGAACAAAACGAAAGGACGCCGGAATTGCCGTTCTTTTCCTGTGTTCACTGCTCTTTTCCCTTGCAGGACCGGCCTTATCGGCAGGAGAAGCGGCGGTTGTGGTCGTTGCGCCGATGGAAGGGGTCGTAGGGGTTTCCCTCGAGAATTACCTTGATGAAGCTTTTGCCTTTGCTGCGAAGGAAAAGGCAACGATTCTCGTGATCAGCATCGACACGCCGGGCGGACTTGTCACCTCCATGAGGGGCATGTCCCAGAAAATCCTTGCCGCACCCCTTCCCGTAGCGGTTTGGGTGGGACCGCCGGGAGCCCGGGCCGCTTCTGCCGGAGCTTTCCTTGTCCTGGCTGCCCACGTTGCGGCCATGGCCCCGGGGACGAACATCGGGGCTGCACACCCCGTTACCGCTTCGGGGCAGGACGTTCCCGACAAGGAAATGAGCCGGAAGATAACGAACGACTTGGCTGCACAGATCCGGTCGCTTGCGGAGGAACGGGGGCGGAACGCCAAGGTTGCGGCAGACATGGTACTGGAAAGCGTTTCCCTCACAGCCAGGGAGGCCTTGGACAGGGGAGTGATCGATACGATAGCCCCGGATTTGCCCTCTTTGGTCAAATGGATGGACGGGCGCAAGGTCAAGGTCGGGGCTTCCCAAGTTACCCTGGACCTGAAGCGCTACGAGATTCGCCGGTTTGAAATGAGCCCTCGCCTGAGAGCGCTTCACTTCATTTCCCGCCCGGACGTGGCCTACATGATGCTGACCCTTGGAATACTGGCGATCGTTTTTGAGGTCCTTACTCCCGGAGGCTTTGTCATGGGAACTTCCGGGGCTGTCTTGGCCCTTATCGGGGCCTACGGGCTAAGGATGCTGCCCTTCAACTGGGCGGGCGTCATCCTTCTCGTGGCGGGTATTCTCGTGCTTGTCCTCGACCTGGTGGTCGGTGGGGTCGGGATACTGAGCCTTTTCGGCTTGGCATCCCTTGCGGTGGGGTCGCTGGTTATCTTCAGGGCGCCGGGAGGTGAGCTCTTGAACGTTTCCGTGGGATTCATGGCGGGGATGGTCGTGACCCTGGGCATTTTCTTCCTTTTTGCTGCGGGAGCCGTCTGGCGTTCCACGAGGAAGAAAGTTGCGTCGGGAAAAGAGGGCATGGTTCTAAACGAGGGAGTGGTCGTGGAAGATCTTTCCCCCGGAGGTTTTGTAAACTGCCATGGAGAAATATGGAGGGCGGTTTCCGATGACGGGTACCCGATTCCCAAGGGAACGCCGGTTTTGGTCGTCCGTGCAGAGGGACTTACCCTGAGGGTGAGGGCGAGAGAAACAGAATCTCTGGATTTGAAAGGAGAGGGTCGTCAATGATCGGGAATCTCATCGAGTTTATTTTCAGCGCGGGCAGCACATTAGGGGTCATTCTCATTGTCTTGATCCTGCTGACTTCCGCGGTCAAGATCATACCTGAATACCAGAGGGGTGTTGTTTTCCGCCTCGGGCGCCTTACCGGGGCAAAGGGACCAGGGCTTGTGATCATCATCCCGTTCATCGACAGGATGGTGAAGGCGGACCTCCGGGTCGTGACCCTGGACGTCCCCGTCCAGGAGGTGATTACGAAGGATAACGTTCCGATCAAGGTGAACGCCGTCGTTTACTTCCGGGTGATGGATCCCAACCGGTCGGTGGTTGAAGTCGAAAATTACATCATGGCGACAAGCCAGCTTTCCCAGACAACGCTTCGTTCGGTTATCGGACGGGCGGAATTGGATGAGGTCCTGAGCGAGCGGGACAAGATCAACCTCGAGCTGCAGAAGATCATTGATGAAAAGACGGACCCCTGGGGCATCAAGGTCAGTGCCGTTGAGGTCAAGGAGCTCGAGTTGCCGGAAGGCATGAAGCGAGCCATGGCCCGCCAGGCTGAAGCCGAGCGGGAGAGGCGTGCAAAGATCATCAGCGCGGAAGGGGAAGCCCAGGCTGCGGAGCGCCTGAGCGAGGCGGCCCGAATCATGGAGGTGAGCCCGGTCACTCTCCAGCTCAGGTATCTCCAGACCATGAGGGAAATTGCGAGCGAGAAGAACGCCATGACCCTTTTCCCGTTTCCCTTTGAGATCATGAGGGCCTTCATGGACCGGGCGACGCAGGAAAAAACCAAGGACGCATAAGCGGTCCATCTTTTTAAAAGTTGCGCAGGCCCCCAAGGGACCTGCGCTTTTTTGTTTCCGGTTTTGCTAAGGTCTGTCAAGGTGGTTATAATAATCCAACATCAGGTTCCGGACGGGATGATCGGGAAGGGAGAGGCCTTTATGCCGTACAATTTCGAGCGCGTGGAAAAAAAGTGGCAGCAGTATTGGGAAGAAAACAAGGTTTTCCAGGTCGAGTGCGATCCGGGGAAACCCAAGTTCTATTGCCTGGAAATGTTCCCTTATCCCAGTGGTGCGCTCCACATGGGACACCTGCGAAACTATTCGATCGGTGACCTCTTAAGCCGCTTTTTGTGGATGAAGGGATGGAATGTCCTGCATCCCATGGGATTCGATGCCTTTGGCCTCCCGGCGGAGAACGCTGCCCTGAAGTACGGGGTCCACCCGAAGAAGTGGACCTGGGACAACATCGAGCACATGACCACCCAGCTCAAGTCGATGGGGTGCAGCTACGACTGGCGCAGGCGCGTCGAGACCTGTTCCCCTGATTACTATCGCTGGACCCAGTGGATTTTCCTGCTCTTCCTCAAGAACGGGCTTGCCTACAGGAAACATGCTCCGGTCAACTGGTGCGAGAGTTGCCAAACCGTGCTGGCGAACGAACAGGTGATCGACGGGGGGCATTGCTGGCGATGCGGGAGCCTCGTAACCAAGCGCAAGCTTGAGCAGTGGTTCCTCAATATCACCCGTTATGCCCAGGAACTCCTCGATTCCCTGGGGGAGCTTCCCGGCTGGCCAGAAAAGGTCAAGCTCATGCAGCGCAACTGGATCGGCCGCTCGGAGGGCGTCCACCTTTCTTTCCCGGTAGACGGGATGGAGACGTCCCTTGAAACGTTCACGACACGGTTCGACACGATTTACGGCGTGACCTTCCTGGCCCTGGCCCCCGAGCATCCGCTGGTGGAAGAACTGGTTCGCAGGAGCCCGAAGGGGGACGAGATCCGCAAGTTCGTAGCTGAAACGCTCCAGAAGAGCGAGATCGAACGGACTGCGGTGGGTGGCGAAAAAACCGGCATAGACACGGGGTTCAAGGCAATCAACCCGGTCACGGGGGAGAAAGTCCCAATATGGGTTTCGAACTATATCCTCATCGAGTACGGTACCGGGGCGATCATGGGTGTGGCGGGGCATGACCAGCGTGACTTCGAGTTCGCCAGGAAATATGGAATCCCGGTGGGTGTCGTGATCCAGCCCACGGAAGGGAATCTCGACCCGGAAACGATGACGGGAGCCTTCGAGGGTGACGGCATCCAGTGCAATTCCGGAGATTTCGACGGACTTCCCACCGAGGAAAGCATTCCCCGCATGGCGGCTTGGGCCGAAGAAATTGGAGTGGGCAAGAGGGAAGTCAATTTCCGGCTGAGGGACTGGCTAATCTCGCGCCAGCGTTACTGGGGGGCACCCATTCCTGTCGTTTATTGCGAAAAGTGCGGCATCGTCCCCATCCCTGAAGACCAGCTTCCTGTCCTGCTCCCTGACGTCCAGGTCCTTCCTGGGGGAAAGAGCCCGTTGCCCGAGACCGAGGAATGGGTCAATACAACCTGTCCCTATTGCGGGGGACCGGCACGACGTGAAACCGACACCATGGACACGTTCATCTGTTCTTCCTGGTACTTCCTCAGGTTCTCGTCCCCTTGGACGGCCGAGTGTCCCTTCAGGAAAGAGGACGTCAATTACTGGATGGCTGTCGACCAGTATATCGGCGGTATCGAGCACGCCTGCCTGCACCTTATCTATGCACGTTTCTTCACGAAGGTCCTGTCCGACCTGGGTTACGTCGAGGCGCGCGAGCCTTTCACGAACCTCCTGACGCAGGGAATGGTCATCAAGGACGGATCCAAGATGTCAAAATCCAAGGGAAATGTCGTGGACCCGGACGAGATCATTCGAAAGTATGGAGCCGATACCGCACGGTTGTTCATCCTCTTTGCTGCCCCGCCGGACAAGGATTTGGACTGGTCCGAAAAAGGAGTGGAAGGGGCGCATCGCTTTCTCAGGAGGGTCTGGCGCCTGGTGGAGGAGGGAGGGGATGCCTTGCGGCAGGCTCCGCGCCGTAGAATCCCCCTTGTGGAATTGGCTGCCAAGGATCGCCGTGACCTCAAACGCCGTATCCAGTCCACGATCGAGAGCGTTGGCCGGGATATCGAGAAGGAACGGCAATTCAACACGGCCGTGGCGCGACTCATGGAGCTGAGCAACGCCCTCTCGGATTTCACTCCCCGGGATGTGACCGACTGGACCCTTTACCGGGAAGGGATTGAAACGCTCCTGCTGTGCCTTTCTCCCTTCACGCCCCATATTTGCGAGGAACTCTGGCAAAGCCTTGAGAACCAGGGTTGTTTGGCCGGGGCGACCTGGCCGGAGGTCGAAGCGGATTGCCTGGAGGCGGAATCGGTGACCATCGTGCTTCAGGTCAACGGTAAAGTCCGGGAAAAGATCGAACTCCCCGCCGGCCTTGGGTCCGAGGAACTCAAGGAAAGGGTCTTTTCCGAAGAAGCGGTCCGGAAACGGCTTGAAGGGAAGGAAATCCTGAAGGTGATCGCCGTTCCCGACAGGCTGGTCAACGTGGTGGTGAAAGGATAGTGCCTCACCTGATGGTGGCGAGCGCCGCTGGGACTTCCCAGCGGCGTCTCGTTTCGGAAACGACGAAACAGGAACTCGAGAAAGGATATCCACTTTCAGTCCGGAGGGAGGGGGGCGAGTGGAAGGATCTCCTCTCCAGTGAAAGTGGCGGCGGATTATTTGAAGCCCGAAGGCTCGTCCTTGTCGAGGAAGCCCACCTGCTTGGGAAATTCCCGCCGGGCCTTGAGTCGCTGCTGGAAGGACCCGAGTCTCCTATCCACGTCCTTCTTGTTTTTGCCGATGAACCGAAGTCGTTTTTTCCGAAAGAACTTTTCTCCAGGCTGACGTGGCTGAAGGGGGAGGAAATCCCGCGTTTTGGCGCAGCGAGGCAGAGATGGGTAGAGAACAAGGCCAGAATGCTGGGAGTGACGATTTCTACAGAGGCGATGGCCCTTCTCCTCGAGTCGGTGGAGGACCCTGAAGAGATTCTTTCCGAACTGTCAAAGCTTTGCCTGGCTTTAGAGGACAGTCGCATCGAGGTTGAACAGGTTCGTGCCCTTTGTTTCGACGAGGGGGAGAAGGCCCTTCTTTCCCTTCTCGATGGTTTGTGCGAGGCGGATATCCCGAGGGTGACGGGAGCCCTGCCCCACGTAAAAAGACGAGAGCTCATCCCGGTTGTGGCTGCCCTTCATAACCGTTTCCGTCTTGCGCTGTACAGAGCGGCCTTCAAGTCCCCGCGAGCGGGCAAGGCGGTTTCGGAAGCCCTGAAGGCAAGGCCTTACCAGGAACGGCAAGCCGTGGAAGCAGCCCGCCATTATAGCCGGGCTGCCCTAGCGGCGTTTGTCAGGGATCTCTGCGGGGTAAACATTGGGGAGAAATCTGGAAATCGCAGCGGTTGGGTTGACCTGGAGCTGGCCATACTGGATTTACTGGGTTCAAGCAAGGCTCTGCATTAGGGAACTTGAGACAAAAAGCCGCCGGCTATGCGTCGGCGGCTTTCATTACGTCTTTTGCCCTTTGGGTAAGCATGGATTTGCGTCTCGCGACCGTGTTGGGGTGCAAGACACCCTTGCCGGCGGCCTTGTCCAGGACGGACTGGGCTTCGTCAAGACGGGACTGGATCAGCTTGGAATCCTTTCCCTCCAAACTTTCCATGAGTTTCTTTGCGGCAGTTTTGCAACGACTCTTCCAGAAACGGTTATAGAGTCGGTTTCTCTCGGAGATTCGGACTCGCTTTTCAGCGGATTTCTTGTTGGGCATGCGGTTCACCTCCTCCCGTAAAGCAAAGCAAATTCTAGCATGCCCAAGGCAACCGGGCAAGGAAGAAAAAGAGATTCGCGTGAAGCCGTATTATACAATAACGATCATGTTTTTGACTGGGGAAAGAGGCGGGGCTCATGCAAGGTCCTCTGAAACAGGACGGCAACAAGTGGGGGAAGGGAATCGTCTCGGCGGGACTCGTGGTGTTGTCCTTTGCAGGTTTTTTCCTGGAAAACCGGGGATCCGGCCTGGGGAAGCTGCTTTGGCTTGTCGGAGGGTCAGGGATAGTGGGCCTCCTGACAAATGTCCTGGCAGTGAGGATGATCTTCCACAAGATATCCTTCCGCATGGGACCCTGGGAATGGATTCTCCCCGGAAGCGGCGTCGTGACAAGGAACCAGGAACGGATTCTCGAAACCCTTGCCTGTGAGCTCCGGGAACGCTTGCTGACACAGGAGACACTTGAAAAAGCCGTTTTCGAGGGAAGGTTGCTGGACAGGGTAGGCCCGACCTTCCGCAAGGAAATGAGACGCCTTTTCCTAAGACGTTCCAACCTTCGCAGGATGGGGGGGGCGCTGGAAGGGCCGCTGCAGCGCTTATTGCTGGGTCCAGAGACGCAGCGATTTGTAAGGTCCCAGGTGGAGAAGGCCCTCCAGGACAGCCTGATCCTTGGCATGGCGGGGAGATTGGGCCTGTTGAAAAGTGAGGTCATCGCGGAATGGGTGATCCGGTCGGCCTCGACAAACCTGAACAGGGCACTCCTGACGGAAATCGGGCTCAGGGAAACCCAGAGAAAGCTGGCGGCCCTCCTGGATGGCGCGAGCCATCTGGGAGATGCGGAGATCATGGTGATGGTCCGGGATAGTTTTGAGCGGCTCCTCATTCGCATGCTTCGCGAAATTGATCTCGGTGAACTTGCCAAGGGATCGCTGCGCGATGCAACGCCGGAGCAGCTGGAGAATTACCTTGAAGCCTTGGCAAGGAAGTATCTTGACTGGATCGAAATCTGGGGAGGACTCATGGGGGCGGCCCTTGGGCTTGGAATATGGGTGCTTTCAAGATGATGCCCCATCCAATGGATTCCTTTTTCGACGAGCCTGGACTCCTTTCGAGGCTTGAGGGATTCGAATTTCGACCCCAACAGGCCCAGATGGCCAGGAAAACCTGGGATTTCCTTAGCGCAGGAGAAGGGAAAATCCTGGCGATTGAGGCTCCCACCGGGATTGGAAAGAGTTTTGCCCTGCTTGTGCCGGCAATTCTCTGGGCGCTGGAAGGCAACTACCGTGCCCTGCTTCTCACTGCAGGGCACGCTTTGCAGGAACAGCTCATGTCAAGGGATATCCCTTTCCTGCAGGAACTTTTGCCTGCGGCTTTCCAATATGGAACACTGAAGGGGCGTGGAAATTACCTTTGCCTGAGGCGCAGTTTGGAACTCGACTCGGGAGGGTTCCTCTCGTTCAATGACGGGGGAAAGACCTCCATGGAAATTCTGGAATGGCGCAGGGACACGGATACCGGGGATCTTTCGGAACTGAACCTGCCCGAGGACCACCCGGCTCTCGGGACGATTGCAGCGGGTCGCGACGGATGCCTGGGGCGACTTTGCCCCTTTCGGGAAGAATGCTTCCTGCAGCGTCTTTACCAGAGGGCCCGAAACTGGCAAATCATCGTGGCCAACTATCACCTGTTCTTTTCCCATGTGGACGGCGGTGAACGGTCCTTTCCGGTTCATTTCGACGCCCTGCTCTGCGACGAAGCCCACAGGATTCCTGAAGCGGCCCGCTCTGCTTCATCTCGTTCGGCGTCCCTCGACCGGTTCCGGAAAGTGCTTTCCCCAAAGCACCTGAACGGCTTGGAAAAGTCTTTCAGGGAATTGCGCGTCCCCGCTGAGAAACTCTCGTCCGAATGGAAAGTGGCGGCTATGGGTGTAGAACGCCTCTTCAACCGGCTTTCCCTCCTTCCTAGGGATCAGTGGGCTTTCAAGACACCCCTGACGGAACTTCGTCACGATCTTGAGGAGTTCCTAGGGCCACTTGCGGGAGAGGCAGAGCGGCTATTAACAATCGTGGGAAAGGAAAGGGACAAGCCTGCTGGAGAAGACCTTGCCGCCCAGGCGGAAGGGTTGTCCGCAGCCAGCCAGTTGGCCGAGGCTTACGATGACCTTGCCTGGTGCCTTGACGTGGTTCGCTACCCCCATTGGGCGACCTGGTGGGACGGGCTCGCTATCCAGAGCGCTCCGGTCCTGGCGGGCCCGTCGATCCAGGATGTTCTTTCTTCCCTCGATGGAGTGCCCGTCGTTTGTGCGTCGGCCACTCTGTCTGTCGGAGGGGCTTTCGATTTCTGGGAAAGGGAGACCGGGATATGTCCCGGAGAAGGGATCATCCTCGATTCCCCGTTCGATCTTCCTTCCCAGATGTCGATCTGGGTCGTGGAGTTGGGGCTCAGGGTGACCGAGGGCGGATACGACGAAAGGGCCAGCCGTGTCATTGAAAAGCTTTGCGAGGACAACGGAGGCCGGACGCTCGTCCTTTGCAGTTCCCGGAGGCTCGTCGGTGCGGTTTCTAGGAAGATGAGGAGTAAGCAACGGAACTTTCGGATTCTTTGCCAGGGTGAAGCTCCGAAAGGAGAATTGCTCTCCCGCTTCAGGAGGGATGAAACGTCGGTCCTGATCGGAAGCCTTTCGTTTAGGGAGGGAATCGATGTTCCGGGAGAGGGGCTGACCCAGGTGATCCTTGACCGGATTCCCTTTCCGCACCCGGATGATCCACTTGTCAGGGCAAGGCGGGATCTCGAGGGGAGAGGAACGTTTCTTCAAAGCACTCTCCCGATGAGCCGACTTTTCCTGAGACAGGCTTTTGGACGGCTTATCCGGAGGAAAACTGACCTTGGGCGAGTGGTCATCCTTGACGGGAGGGCCCTTGAGAGGCCGGATTGGGAAATATTCCAGGATTTCCAAGGGGTTTCCATCAAGAGAATCCGGCTGGCCCAGATGCCTTGATAGGGTTCTAGGGGCTGTGTTATAGTATCAAGGCTCTTAGACAAGGCCATTTAATTTTATTTGGATTTTCCAACAGCAAGGGGGTGTCGTCAATGAAGCGGACCTTTCAACCCCATAAAACGCGTCGCAAGCGGTCAATGGGATTCCTCGTGCGTTCCAGCTCCCCAACGGGGCGCCGCGTCATCCGCAACCGGAGACGCAAGGGGCGTAAACGCCTCGCAGTCTAGATGGATCATCCTTTCCGGTTTCCAGCGAGCCTCAGACTGAAAAAGGGATGGGAGTTTGATCTGGTCTTCCGCACCGGCCGACGCGTAAAAGGAGAGCTGGTGCGGTTGTTGTTTCTTGACGCCGGCGAGGGGCTCCCTCGTTTGGGGGCGGCCATAGGAAAGCGCCAGGGTTCTTCCGTTGTCCGAAGCAGGGGGCGAAGAACCCTGCGGGAAGCCTTCCGGGTTTGCCGTCCATGGATGAAAGACGGGATATGGATCGTCGCCATGCTCCGGTCCGCCGGACTCAGGGCTGGGACGGGGGAGATCTACGCGGATATGGTTGCTCTCCTCAAGAAGGAAGAACTCCTGAGGCCGGGGTTTCCGCCGGTTTTTTCGTCAGGCGGGGAGGCCTCGGATTGAAAAGATCCATCCCTGCTTGTTTTGCCATGGCTGCAATTCGCCTCTACCAGCGTTTCCTTTCCCCTTTTTTGGGGAAGAATTGCCGTTTTGTGCCGACTTGTTCCGCTTACACATTTGAAGCGATCGAGCGGTATGGTTTCATGGAGGGAATTCTTCTCGGGGCAAAGCGAATTCTTCGCTGCGGCCCTTGGTCGCCCGGCGGTTTTGACCCCGTTCCGGACCTGAGGTGGAAGGCTGGATCCGAAAAAATTCGAAAAAATGAACCAGAGGGACGGTGAATCGTTTGGGCACCTTATGGAACGCGGCAGGCGACCTGCTGCTTAAGACACTGAACCTGTTCTACGGAATGACCCACTCCTACGGTCTGGCTATCATTCTGCTGACTATCCTGGTGAGGGTCATCCTGCACCCGTTGAACCAGAAACAGCTCGTAAGCATGCAGAAAATGCAGAAGATCCAGCCGAGGATCAAGGCTTTGCAGGAGAAATTCGGCAATGACAAGCAAAAATTAAACGAAGAAACAATGAAGCTTTACAAGGAAAACAGTGTCAATCCTGCCGCGGGATGCCTGCCCCTCATCGTACAGTTGCCGATCCTGATCCTTCTCTTCAGGGTTCTCACGAATTTCAAGTTTGGTGGGGTTTCCTTCCTGGGTGTGGGGCTTGAGGAGTCTGTCCTTTCAACAATGGCGAAAGCCCTCGAGCTGAACGTACAGACCCCCGGTATCACGGCTCTATTGACCGGGATTGCCTCCAATCCGGCGGGACTCTTGAATGTGGGGCTTTACGGTCCCAACCTTCTGCTGCTCGTCTCGATCGGATTCTTGACCTGGTTCCAGCAGCATCTTTCCGCGAGCAGCAATCCCCAAATGGCCTTCATGAACTGGTTTATGCCCGTTTTCCTGACATTCATCTGCCTGAACCTGCCAGGAGGCGTGTTGCTTTACTGGGGTGTCTCCTCCCTGATGAGTGTGTTCCAGCAGTGGCGTGTCGTCAAAACGACGGAAGTCGAGATGGAGAAGAAACCGACCCTTTTCAAGAATAAGCCGAACCGGGACGGGGAATAGGGCGAATGGTCGCAGAGAAGGAAAGGGAAGAGGATATGAACGTTCCCGAGTCCTTGGTCGTGGAAACGGACTCCCTCGAAAAGGCCGTTGAAGATGCTGCCCGGCTGTGGGATATCCTCCCAAAAGACGTGAAAGTCAATATCCTGGAGGAAGGGAAGCGGTTCCTGGGGCTTTTTTCCCGGAAGACCCGCGTGGAATTGTTGCCTGCGGAAGACCTGGATGTCCTGAAAGGGAAGCGACTCCTGTCAGAGATCCTGGAAAAGATGGACATGGATGTTGAGATCGAGGTTCATGAAGACGGAGTCCTGAATCTTACCGGAGCGGATGCGGGCATCATTATCGGAAAATACGGGGAAACATTGAAGTCCCTCGAATATCTCCTGAACCTGATATCACGCGACAGTTCACCATCCAGGCTGATCAGGCTGGATAGCGACGGTTACAGGGAAAGACGCGAGCTTAGCCTTCAGCGGGTGGCCCTTTCCTCTGCGAAAGAGGCGTTGCGTCGACATCGACCTATAACGATGGAGCCGATGACGAGCTGGGAAAGGCGAATTATCCATATTGCCTTGAAGGAGCACCCGGAGGTCGAAACCCGTTCGGTGGGGGATGATCCCCAACGGCGTGTCGTCGTTTGGCCGAGGGGCGGGAACCGTTCAAGAAATATCTGACACGCAAGGCAAGGAGAGGACGCCGGAATCCACGGGGTCCTCTCCTTTTTTGGTAAGCGGAACGTCCTAGAAAAACTCTTGCAGATATTCCGTAAAAAAACCGATTCGCCTCTTTGGTGCAAAAGATAAAATAGGGTAAACAAAACCACGAGGAGAGGTGATCCCTTATGGCAAAAATCAGGAAAACCGGATTGGTCGTCGGGTTTGCCCTGTTGCTAATGGGTATTCTTTACGTTTTGCCCCATGAGTTTAAATCCCTATCACCCGCAGACTCGCAAGATGTCTTCACCGGCAATCCCGTTGCGTCCATTGCAAAAAAGTCTTCCCCCGCGGTTGTGAATATTGACACGAAAACCTTTGTACGGAAGTCTTTCTCTCCCTTCGGGAACGATCCCTTTTTAAGGCAATTTTTCGGGGACCAGATGGATCTCTTCTCCCGGGTCGTTCCGATGGAAGGGAAGGGGTCCGGGTTTATCGCCAGTCCCGACGGGATGATCCTGACCAACAGTCATGTCGTGGATGGAGCCGACTCCGTCATCGTTACGCTGTCTGATGGGCGCCGATTCGACGCGGAGGTTGTGGGAAAGGATCCCACTTACGATCTGGCGGTCATCCGGATAAAGGCTGGCAATCTTCCGGTCTTGAAGATGGGAGATTCTGACCGGACCCAGGTTGGAGAGTGGGTAGTGGCGATTGGCAACCCTTTTGGGCTTGAACATACCGTGACGGTGGGAGTCATCTCCGCAAAGAACCGGAGTATTCGACTCGAGAAACTGAATTTTGACGGATTTCTCCAGACTGATGCCGCAATAAACCCGGGTAACAGCGGAGGGCCCTTGATCAACCTCGATAACCAGGTTATCGGGATAAACACGGCCATCGTTCCATACGCCCAGGGAATCGGTTTTGCGATCCCGATCAACGTCGCCAAGCAGGTAATGAACGATTTGGTGAAGTTTGGCCGTGTCAAGCGAGCTTGGTTGGGGGTCTACATGCAGCCTGTGACTACAGATATCATTGAAGCTTTCGGCTTGAAATCCGGGGAAGGGGCGCTGGTCAGCGATGTGGTGCCCAATTCGCCGGCGGAAAAATCAGGCCTCCAACGCGGGGATGTTGTCAAACGCTTCGGGAGTGTTCCGATCAAGACACCCGACGATCTGTCAAAGGCCGTGAGGAAGCAGGTTGCCGGTGACGTTGCCAAAGTTGAAATTGTCAGGGAGGGGAAGACGATGAGCCTTTCCGTCCGTTTGGAGGAATTGCCGAATCAGGAAACCGCCAAAAAGAACGAAACTCCACATCTGGTACTACAGCTCGGAGTGGAAGTCGGCAACCTCGATGCCAAGACAAGACAACAGCTTGCCCTTCCGGCGCTTCAGGGGGTCGTGATCCTTCGGGTCGAAGGCTCTTCCCCCGCCGAACGGGCCGGCTTACGACCCGGTGACGTGATACAAGGGGTCAACGGCAGATCCATAAGGGATGTCCGTTCCTGGGAAACGACATTAAAAGCCGCGGGAGGGAAGAAACTCGTTCTTCTGGTTTGGAGGGAGGGGCGGACGACCTTCGTTCCGCTCAATACACAATAGCGGCGTGCATAGCCAGAAAAGAAGCGGCAGGGGGACCTGGATCCCCCTGCCGCTTCTTTTCTGGCCCGTTGCAATTTCTTTCATGCTTCGGGAAAACGAACCCTGAAGAGCAATCCTTCACCCTTCCCCGAGTGCATCTCTATCTTCCCACCATGAATCTGGGTAATCCGGTAGACCAACGGCAACCCGATCCCGTAACCAGGCATATGTCTGGAGCCGTCAGCACGCCAAAAAAGATTAAAGCACTGCCGGATTTCTTCCTCCGACATCCCAGGGCCCGTATCCCAAACCTCCAGGATAGATTCTTGAGTGGATTCATCTTGATATGTCCTGATTCCAAGATGCCCGCCGGGAGGAGAATATTTGCTCGCGTTGTCGAGGAGATTGGTTGCCAGAGCTAAAATTAGTGCCGACCTTCCCGTGGCCTTGGCAGAATGGATCTCTTTTTCCACCTGTTGCCCGCGCCGGTTGAAAATCAGGGTCAATCGCTGGCAGGCCTCCTCGGCAATCACTTCCAGGTCCAGGAGCACGACATTAGATGGCCGGTCACCCAAGTCAAGCCGGGAGAGTTCGAGCAGGGCTTCGATCATGTTTCGCATGGCATTGGCATGTTCGAGGATTTCAGAGAGTTTTTTCTCGTAAAACTCCTTGGATCGAGGCCTCAGGAGCGTGACCTCGGCCTTTCCCTTGATCACGCTGAGGGGGTTGAGAAGTTCGTGGCTCACATTCGAGGTATAACGGCGCAAATCACCGAAGGTTTGCCCAAGTTGCTCGACGGAAGCAGACAAAGCAGCTTCGAGGCGCCTTAAACCAGGGTCTTCTCCTTCAAGGGGGGGTAAAGGACCCGGATGGGTGATATCAAATTTTTCGAAATAATCAGCCAAGATACCGGCCAAATCCGATCCTGTCCCAGCAGAGGACAGGTCTTCGCCGGTACGTTCATCATCCATGGGATACTCTTTCCCCGGACAGCGCCTCAAGCCTGGTCCGGACAAACCACCTTGTAGCCGACTCCCCGGACGGTAACCACCATCAGGTCGAGCCCGAAGGGGCGCAGTTTGTCGCGAAGGTACTTCACGTGGACGTCCACCACGTTACTTGTGCCTTCGTACTCTTCCTGCCATACGTTGGAGATGATCTTATCCCGGGTGAAAACCTGGTTCTCATGTCGCATCAGGAGTTCCAAGATGTCGAACTCGCGTCGCCTTAGCGGAACGGTGTCTTCTCCCACACGGCATTCCCTTGCCAAGGGGTCGAGAGTGAGATGCCCGCAGCGCAGCATGGCAGGCTTGGGCTCGGAGATCCTGCGAATCAGGGCATTGACCCGGGCAAGCAGTTCCCTGAAGTCAAAAGGCTTGATGAGGTAGTCGTCAGCGCCCTGATCAAGGCCCACAACGCGATCCTCGATCGAATCCCGCGCGGTGAGCATGATCACCGGGACCTTCTTGCCTTCTTCTCGCAAGGCAGAGATGATATCCAGGCCGCTAAGCTTTGGCAGCATAAGGTCGAGGATGATACAATCATGATCTCCGGAACGGGCTTTTTTGAGTCCATCTTGACCGTCATAAGTGAAATCGACCATGTAGCCGTTTTCGGAGAATCCCTCGGAGAGGACCTCAACAAGTTCCTTGTTATCTTCGATAATCAGCAGCTTCATTACTTATCCCCCTCTCGGTTCTAATGAAATTGGGATTTCCGTTCTATTAAATCACATGAAAAAGACCTTGTCGAGAGGGAAAAGCACGATTCTTTGCATAAAGGTTTCGGGGATGATAAAATATCCTCCGACCCAGCGCTCGGATCGGGGTTTCGTACCCCGTTCTGGGGCTCGGGATTCGCAAGAAACGGGGTGTCACAATGATCGAACGTGAAGAGAAGCAAAAAATCATCGAGGAATACAAGGTCCACGGCGCGGATACGGGATCGCCGGAAGTCCAGGTTGCGATCCTGTCCCACCGAATCCGTAGCCTGACGGAGCACCTGAAAACCCACAAGAAGGATTTTCATTCCCGCAGGGGCCTCCTCATGATGGTCGGCCAGCGGAGGAAGCTCCTGAACTACCTCAAAGGCAAGGACTTTAACCGATACCAGGATCTCATCCAGCGATTGGGTTTGCGGCACTGATTTTCGCGAGACCTGCGGAAGGCGGGGACGGCAAAGCCGTCCTCGCCTTTTTTTATGATCCTATGTTATTCTCGTAAGGACTAAAAAAATACAGGAAGAGCCAAGGAGGCTATAGGATCATGATTCAAACTTTTTCAATCGAGCTTGGAGGACGAACACTTTCCTTCGAAACGGGGAGACTTGCCAAACAGGCGAGCGGTTCCGTCCTGGTCACTTATGGGGAAACGGTGTTGCTCGTCACAGCCTGCATGACTGAAAAACCCCGTGAAGGCCTGGATTTCTTCCCCCTTTTGGTGGATTTCGAAGAGAGATTCTACTCGGCTGGCAAGATCCCGGGAGGTTTCATAAAGCGGGAAGGGCGCCCATCGGAAACAGCGACGTTGAGCTGCCGGATTATTGACCGGTCGATCCGCTCGCTTTTCCCGGATCATATGAGGAACGACGTCCACGTCGTTGCAACGGTCCTTTCGGTCGACCAGGTAAACTCACCGAATATCCAGGCCATTAACGCGGCATCGATGGCCCTGACCCTCTCCGAAATCCCCTGGGATGGACCGGTTGCTGCCCTGAGGGTGGGCTGCATTGATGGGGAGTTTGTTGTCAATCCCACGGAGGAGCAGCTCCTCCAGAGCACGCTTGACCTGGTCCTTGCGGGGCATATGGGCGGGATCACGATGGTTGAGGCGGGAGCGAGGGAGGTTCCCGAGTCGTTAATGGTTGATGCCCTTGAATTTGGGCACGAACAGATCAAGCGGCTGGTCCAGTTCCAGCTTGAAGCCCGCGAAAAGGCAGGAAAGCCCAAGGTTGAAGTTCCTGCCCCCCTGCGCATCGAAGCGATCGATGAAACGATTCGCAAGGAATTTTACGGAGAGATATACGAGGCTGTGGGCATCCACGCCAAGGGACCGCGTAACGAGAAAATCTCGGAAATCAGGCAGAAGGCCATTGCGACCCTTGAAGGGGAATTCCCGGATTCGGGCCGTTACATTGCCAACGTTATCGAGGAATTTGTCAAGAAGGCAATGAGGGCGATGACGGTTGACGAAAGACGCCGTGCGGACGGCAGGACCATGGACCAGGTTCGCCCGATTTCCTGCGAGGTTGGAGTCCTGCCGAGGACGCATGGATCGGCCCTCTTTACCAGGGGAGAAACACAGGCACTGGTGACGACAACTCTTGGGATGGTGGGGGAGGACGAGCAGGTCCTGGATGGCTTGAAGATTGACGAACCCTCCAAGCGGTTTATGTTGCACTATAATTTTCCGCCGTATTCTGTCGGGGAAGTTCGCCCCATGAGAGGGCCAGGCAGGCGAGAAGTCGGACACGGGGCCTTGGCCGAGAGGGCAGTGCGCTCCCTGATGCCTGCAGAGGACCAGTTCCCCTACATTGTCCGGGTTGTCTCGGATATACTCGAATCGAACGGATCGAGCTCGATGGCCTCCGTTTGCGGGGCAAGCATGGCCCTGATGGATGCAGGGGTTCCGATTCCCCGCCCCGTCGCCGGGGTTGCCATGGGATTGATCAAGGAAGGCGAAAAAGTCGAAGTCCTGACCGACATCCAGGGGCTTGAGGATCACTACGGAGATATGGACTTCAAAGTCACCGGCACGGAAGCGGGCATCACTGCGCTTCAGATGGACAACAAGGCTGGCGGAATCACTCGCGAAATCCTCGAAAAGGCTCTTGGGCAAGCCCGCCAGGGGCGGCTGCATATTCTTGGGGAGATGGAAAAGGCCATTCGTGAGCCGAAACCCGAACTTTCCCCCTACGCTCCCCGCATGTACACGACCACGGTGCCGGTAGATTCCATCAGGGATGTCATCGGTCCTGGCGGCAAGGTCATCCGCGGGATCTGTGCCTCCACCGGCGTCAAGATGAACGTAGAGGACGACGGTCGGATTTTCATCGGCGCCACGAACGAGGAATCCGCGAAGAAGGCCTTGCAGATCATCCGAGACCTGACGCGCGACGCTGAGGCAGGAGAGGTGTTCTATGGGAAGGTCACCCGCTTGCTGAGTTTTGGAGCTTTTGTTGAAGTCCTGCCCGGCAAGGAAGGGTTGCTGCACGTCAGCGAAATCAGCACCCATCACGTGCCGAAGCTGGAGGACGCAGTCAAGCCCGGTGACATGGTCCTCGTCATGGTAAAAGAGATTGACGACATGAATCGGGTGAATCTCACCCGTCGTCGCCTCCTTGAGAAGGCCGAAGAACACCATCTGGCCGAGCAGTTCCCGGAGGCCTATCCCCTTGAGCTGGAGAGGGAAGAGCGGATCGCGGCAGCAAGCGCCGCGGCTGGTCCTGCTTCGGAAAGGCCTCGAAGGCCGGAGGGGGAAGGCAGGGACCGTCGTCCCAGCGGCGGCGATCGCCCGGACAGGAGGGGCAGTGGCTCAAGGGATCGTGGGAGGGGACCCGGTGACCGTCATTAAAGTGAGATTGGAACGGGAAGAAAGTACACATGGGTTGCCTCTCCCCGAATATGCCACTCCGGGTGCGTCGGGGGTAGATCTCCGTTCAGTCGAGTCAATAACGGTCCAGCCCGGTTCATGGGGATTTGTGGGAACGGGACTCCACCTCGAGATTCCTCAGGGATACGAGGCCCAGGTAAGGTCCAGGAGTGGGCTGGCCCTGAAAAAAGGGGTCATGGTCCTGAACACTCCGGGGACGATTGACAGCGATTACCGTGGAGAAGTCCGGGTCATCCTGATGAACCTGGGGCATGAACCCTTTAAGGTCGAACCGGGAGACCGAATCGCGCAGATGATCTTCTGCCCGGTGACAAAGGTCGAATGGGAAGAGACCAACCGGCTTTCTTCAACCGAGAGGGAAGCAGGCGGCTTCGGAAGCACGGGATCGAAGTAGGCAAAAAACGAATTTGGAGGGGGGGCGCCAAGTGGCCTCCCCTCTTTGCGCTTCAGGGGTTCTGACTGGTTGGACCCTGACGAATGGAATCCAAGCTAAATAGGAAACTCTTGAACAACATTGAGGACTTAAATTAATGATCAATTTGAACAATCGGGGTGGCTTGTAGTTGTCGGATTTCGCCCCGAAGATTAGAATGTCGCAATATACCACGTTGGACCAGGGGGATGAAGCGATGTCGAAATTTACGGGAAAAGCGGGGCAAGTCCTGGAGGCGGAGAAACCGAGCGTATTCGGAATCCTGAAGGAATGGGGACTCCACAAGGGAGTTGTCGCTGCCCTTGTTAACGGAAAACCAACGGATCTAAGGACCGTTCTCTATGTTGATGCCGTTATTGAACCAATCGCGGCGGAAAGCGAAGAAGGGCTTCATGTCCTTCGCCACTCCGCCTCGCATCTCATGGCCCAGGCCGTATTGCATCTCTACCCGGGGACGAAGGTCGCCATCGGTCCTTCGATAAAGGATGGCTTCTACTATGACTTTGAGTTGCCCGCCCCAATATCCGAAGAGGACCTGGCGGGCATCGAGGAAGAAATGAACAAGCTGGCGAAGGCTGCCCTCCCGGTGGAAAGGCTGCAAATCCCAAGGGGTGAACTGCTAACGAGCTACGAAGCTGCTGGAGAGGTTTACAAGGCCGAACTTGTCCACGACATCACCGACGAGAAGATCTCGGTCTACCGGCAGGGCGATTTTGAGGACATGTGCAGGGGACCTCATGTTCCTGACACCTCTTTCCTTAAGCACACAAAACTCCTTTCCGTGGCAGGCGCGTACTGGCGTGGTGACGAGAAGAACATCATGCTCACGCGGATATACGGAACTGCCTTTGCCGACAAGGGAGGGCTGGAAGCCTACCTCAAGAGGATGGAAGAGGCCCGCAGGCGAGACCACCGCAAGCTTGGCCGTGAACTCGACCTTTTCAGCATCCAGGCGGAGGGGCCGGGGTTCCCGTGTTTCCATCCCAAGGGGATGGTCGTCCTGAACAACCTGGTCGATTTCTGGCGGAGGGAACACATCCGGAGAGGGTATTGCGAGATCCGTACCCCCCTGATTCTGGACAAGGAGCTCTGGGTTCGTTCGGGCCATTGGGATCACTACAAGGAAAACATGTATTTCACGGAGATAGACGAGAAGCCCTATGCGGTCAAGCCGATGAACTGCCCAGGTGGGCTGCTTGTCTACAAAAGCTCCTTGAAAAGCTACCGGGACCTGCCGTTGCGAATGGCCGAGCTCGGAATTGTGCACCGCCACGAACGATCGGGAGTTCTGCACGGACTCATGCGCGTCAGGTGCTTCACGCAGGATGATGCCCACCTTTATGTCACACCAGCCCAGATCAAGCAGGAGATCCTGGGGATCATGGACCTGACCCGCTATGTCTATCGCGATGTCTTCGGCTTCAATTACCACGTTGAACTGTCGACGCGCCCGGAGAACGCCATGGGGAGTCCCGAAATGTGGGAAAAGGCAGAATCCGCCCTGGAAGAGGCCCTGAAGGAAAGCGGTGTTCCCTATCGCATCAACCCGGGCGATGGAGCCTTCTACGGGCCCAAGATCGATTTCCACCTGGAGGACTGCATCGGCAGGACTTGGCAGTGCGGGACCATCCAGCTGGATTTCCAGATGCCCGATCGTTTTGACATCACCTACGTAGGACCCGATGGGGCACAGCACCGCCCGGTCATGCTCCATCGTACGGTCCTTGGAAGCCTTGAGCGTTTCCTTGGAATCCTGATCGAGCATTTCGCAGGGGCCTTCCCCTACTGGATCGCCCCGGTTCAGGTGAAGGTGATCCCGGTGAAACCCGAGATGGAAGAGTATGCCCGAAAAGTTGAAACCCAGCTTAAATCCTGGGATGTTCGCGTCGAGATGGACCTTCGGGACGAAAAGCTTGGCAAGAAGATTCGCGATGCCCAGATGCAGAAGGTCCCGTACATGCTTGTACTGGGGGAAAGAGAAATGAACGAGGGGACATTGTCCGTTCGGGACAGGACTTCCGGCGACCTGGGAACGATGACTCCGGAGGCCCTTCGGGAAAAACTCGGAAAGGAATTCGATCCCAGGCATTGAATCACTTGTGAAACAGCAGGGACTATGATATAGTTCCCCGGTGTGCTTGAGCGAAGAAGAGGGCCCTCCTCTCACCTGAAGACGCCGAAAGGCCGTTGTCGGGTTTCAAGTTGAATCCGCTTCCGGATTTCCGGAAGGGAATCAGGTATATAGGGGGCCGCTCGTTCGGGCGGTCCCTTTTTCTATCTTAAACCGGAGGTGATGGGCTATAGCTAACAAACCGGATGAACCCAGCGTGAACGAGGAGATCAGGGCCCCAGAGGTTCTTCTCATTGATGATCAGGGTGTCAAGTTGGGTGTCATTCCCACTCGAGAAGCGCTTAAGCTTGCTGAGGAGCGTTTGCTGGACCTCGTGGAGGTTGCTCCGCAGGCGACTCCACCCGTGTGCAGGATCATGGACTACGGGAAGTACAAGTACCAGATCCAGAAGCGTGACAAGGATGCCCGTAAGAAACAGAAAGTCCAGACCGTCAAAGAGATGAAAATGAGGCCCAAGATCGACGAACACGATTATAACTTTAAAGTGAGGGCCATCCGGAGCTTTTTGGAAAGTGGTCACCGCGTCAAGGTTTCCGTCTTTTTCCGAGGGCGTGAAATGGCATTCCTCGACAGGGGAAAAGCCGTTCTTGTCAAGGTGGAGAAGGATGTCGCCGAATACGGCAAGGTCGAAGTTGAACCCCGCATGGAGGGCCGTTACATGAGGATGATGGTGGCGCCCCTTGCTTCGGCCAAGAAACCTGCTTCCAAAGAAGAAACGGCAAAACCCGTCGAAGGCGGAGTTGATCGAGCTTAGCTTCCGAAGCTGCAGCTTTTGAACACCATAAGGAGGGACTTGTCCAGATGCCTAAGATGAAGACCCATTCAGGGGCCAAGAAGCGTTTTCGCACGACGGGAACAGGGAAAGTGACCTATAAGAAAGGCGGAAGGAGCCATCTCCTGGAATCAAAAAATTCCAAGAGGTCGCGTACCTTGCGCAGGAAGGGTTATCTTTCCGGAGCCATCGAAGATCGCGTGAAGGTCCTTCTGGTTTCCCGTTAAATCAAACCATCCACGACGGATATCGAAAGAGGAGTGATCTCCCATGGCAAGGGTAAAGGGCGGAAGCGCCAGCAACAGCAAGCGAAAAAGGCTTTTTAGCATCACCAAGGGGTACTGGGGACGCAAGAAAAACGTTTTCCGGCGGGCCAAGGAAGCTTTCCTGCGGTCCATGACCAATGCGTTTCGTGACCGGAAAGCAAAGAAGCGCGAGTTCCGGAAGCTCTGGATCATCCGGGTCAATGCGGCGGCGCGGATGAACGGGATGTCCTACAGCAGTTTCATCTATGGCCTGAAACGGTCGGGCATTGACCTCAACAGGAAAATCCTTGCCGATATGGCCGTCAACGACATGGCGGCGTTCGTCAAGCTGGTCGAGAAGTCCAAGGAGGCATTGGTCCGGTAACTTTTCGGACTTACGTCTTGCTGTCGATAAAGTCCTTGCCGTAGGGTTCCGGAAGCTGACAAGCGCCGGAACCCTACGTAATTTCTAGCCGGGATCCGGTACCCGGCCGGAGAGGTTTAATATTCCAGTGTTGTTTCCTGCCACAAGCGAGAAGGTTGGGAATCGGCCGTTTCAAAATTTCCGGAAAAGCTTTTTCCATATGGTTTCCGGGGTCGCCTATCTTTCGCCAGCTTTTTTTCGTTATACTGTTTCTGCTTAAGCGTGCTCCTGCCCGGCCCGATGGACGTGTTTCGGGCTGGAACAGAGTGCTCGAGTCGCAAAAAGGGAAAAACTTGCTTTGCCGGTTTATGGGAAGGCCGGAAAAAACCGGTTTTTTTAGTGATCATGCAGGAGGGATGCGAACTTGAACGCGATACAGGCGAAGCTTGAAGCCATTCGTAACCAGTACATGGAAGCCCTTGTCAAGGCAGATGGCAGTGAATCCCTCCAGGCCCTGAGGGTTCGCTACCTGGGAAAAAAGGGTGAACTGACACAATTGTTGCGCTCGCTCGGAGGACTGCCCCCTGAAGAGCGTCCCATGGCCGGACAGGCCCTGAACGAACTTCGCCAGGAAGTGGAAGCCTCTCTCGAGCGCCAGGCAGTACTTCTTGCGCATGCCGAGGACGAAGCCATGGAGGCTTCTGACCGCGTGGACGTGACGCTTCCGCCCCGCGGCCGGGGGTGGGGGGCTTTCCACCCAGTTGTCCAGACCATGAACGAGATCATCGATATCTTTGTGGGCATGGGCTTTTCCGTGGCCTATGGGCCGGAGATCGAGGATGATTTTCACAATTTCGAGGCCCTGAACATCCCTCCCCATCATCCGGCGCGTGACATGCAGGATACCTTCTATTTAAACAGCGGGAAACTCCTGCGCACGCACACGAGCCCGGTCGAGGTGAGGTCCATGCTCAAATGGGGCGCTCCCCTGCGGATAATCATTCCAGGGAAGGTCTACAGGCGAGACAGCGACCAGACCCACTCGCCAATGTTCCACCAACTGGAGGGGCTCCTGATCGACGAAGATGTTTCCCTTGCCGACCTAAAGGGGTGCCTGAACACCTTCGTTGGTGCGATTTTCGGTCGGCCACTGGACAGCCGCTTTCGGGCCAGTCACTTTCCGTTCACCGAACCTTCCCTTGAGATGGATGTCGAGTGTTTTGCCTGCTCCGGGCGCAACCCGGCTTGCCGGATATGCAAGGGAACCGGTTGGCTGGAAATACTTGGCTGCGGAATGACACACCCGAATGTTCTTCGTTACGGGGGGATCGACCCGGACCGTTATAACGGCTTTGCCTGGGGTATGGGGCCGGATCGAGTGGCGATGCTGAAGTACGGCCTTACGGACTTGAGGGTGCTCTTTGAGGGACATGGCTCATTCCTGACTGGGGGAGGTTACTGAAATGCAAATCTCCTGGAATTGGCTTAACGAATACTGCCGGATCCCCCTGTCTCCCGAGGAAGCCGCTGCCCGGCTGACGGTGACCGGATGCGAGGTTGAAGACATCCATCGGCCCTGCGAGGCTCTCCGGGACTTAAAGGTGGCTCGGATCGAAAGGTTGGCGGCGCATCCGGAACGGCCCGATCTTTTTGTTGCCGACCTCGACACAGGGGGGGGCCAATCACGTTGTGTGACGGCTGCTCGAAACCTGAAAAGCGGAGACTGGGTCCCCTATGGGGGGCCGGGAAGCGTGATTGCCGATGGCACCGTTCTTGGCAGGCGGGATTTCGACAGTATTGTCAGCGAAGGGATGATGCTTTCAGCCGAGGAAATAGGTCTCCCCGGAATTGCCGACGAATTCGGGATATTGAGATTGCCGCAGGGGTTTTCCGCAGGCGAAGACCTTGTAAAGGCCCTGAAGCTGGACGATTGCATCCTGGAGGTTTCCATCACGCCGAACCGTGGGGACCTGTTAAGCCTTATAGGACTCGCGAGGGAATGCCTTGGCGTGATCCCAGGATCGAGCCTGAAGCCGGCGGACATGGGGGGACCTTCAATTGGCGGCAATTGGCCGCTTCCCTGGGATGGCCTGTGTCTTGAAGATCCGGGATGTCCGCTATACGGGCTTTCCCTGGCTCCTTCGGTCCGAATCGAACCTTCGCCCATGAGGACCCGAATCCGGCTGGCTTTTTCGGGAGTTCGTTCCATCAACAACGTCGTCGATGCGACGAACCTTGTCATGCTAGTCACCGGTCAACCTCTTCATGCTTTTGACCTGGATCGACTTCCTGCCCGGGAAATCACCGTACGCGGGGCGAAAGAGGGAGAACGGTTCACCACCCTGGACAGCCGGGAGCATGTTCTCACCGATGCGGACCTCCTGATCACCAGCGGCGGGGTTCCCGTTGCATTGGCCGGGATCATGGGGGGAGAAAACAGCGAGATCACTGCCGACACTAAATCTGTCGCATTTGAGTCCGCCTATTTCGAACCTCTCAGGGTGAGCCGGACTGCCCGGCGGTTGGGTATGGGAACCGAAGCATCTTACCGCTTCTCAAGGGGAGTGGATCCATCGCGCGTTCTTCCAACGCTTTCTTTCCTGTCGAATTATCTTCTGGGGGAAACTGGACAACGAGTGGAAAAAGAGGTAAGGGTCGCCCGCACGCGCACGTGGGAAAAAAGAAGGGTTGCCCTCACACGGAAGAAATTGCACCGGGTCCTCCTTTGGGACAACATGAAAGAAGCCTCTTCGTTCCTGGAGAGGCTTGGCTTGAAAGAGGTCGGCGGTAGCGAGGAACGGCTCGAGTTCGAGATTCCCACGGCCAGGGCTGATCTTTCGATCGAAGAAGACCTGATCGAAGAAGTTGGCCGCGTTCGAGGCTACGAACTTGTTCCTTCGCGCATCCCGCCCCTTTTGCGAGGGAACGGAAAGGTGGGCGACGAGGTTGAGGCCCATAGGCGGATTCGCATCACCGCAATGTCACGGGGGTATCTTGAGGTCGTGACCTACAGCTTCATTCACCCCAGGTGGACGGAATGGCTCCGTATCCCCGAATCCGACCCTCGGTGCCACGGGTTTCCCCTGGCCAACCCTATCAGCCAGGACCAGTCTGTCATGCGAACGACCCTTTTGCCGGGGTTGCTACAGGCCCTTCAGACCAACATCCGCTCGGGCTGGAAGGATCCAATCCGGCTTTTCGAGGTTGGGCGAGTGTTCCTGCCTGCGGAAAAAGAGGGGGATGAACACCGGGAAATACTTAGAATGGCAGGAATCGCCTGGAATGGACGGGATCGAAGGGGCCTTTACGACAATTCCATGAAGGATGACCTACTGAGCGTGAAAGCTGACGTTCTCTCCCTCTGCCAGAGTCGCGGGTTGGTGCCGGAATTCTGCGCAGGCCGGGAACCCTTTGGCCATATCGGCCAGACTGCCCGGATCGCTCTGGATGGAGAGCCTTCGGGGTACCTGATGAGCTTAAAACCCGGTATTCTGAGGGAACTCGAGATCCCGGGCCCACTCTTTGCCTTCGAGGTGGATATCGAATCCATGCTGCCTGACAGAGGTTTCCGGTTTGGGCAGGTGGTTCGGTTCCCGGCGGTTTACAGGGATATTTCACTGATTGCATCCCTTGGCACGACTGTTGCGTCCGTGGAGCAGGAAATAAGGGCGCTGGGAGGCCCCCTTCTTCGAGGAGCGGTTCTTTTCGATGTTTATCAGGGCAAGGGTATACCGGAAGGGACCCGCAGCCTTGCCTTTTCGCTGGCTTACGGAGACCCTTCCCGGACCCTGCGGGACCAGGAAGTCGACGAAGTGCATGACGCCCTGAGGCGAAACCTTGCTGAAAAGGGGTTCATCCTGAGGTAGGAAGCTATTCCGAAGAGGGGAGGGGGCAAGCGTGGAAATCCTGGAGCAGATAGACAACCTTGTCCAGTCTGTGGAGAACCGGATGCGCCAACTTGCCAATCAGAACGAATCCCTTCGCGGAGAGCTCGAAAGCGAGCGGGATGCTCGCAAGGAAGAAATGGCCCGCATGGAGCGGAAACTGGGTGCCCTCCTTTCCCGCTTGAGAATGTACCTCGGGGAGGAAGGGCAGGACCGGGCCGATTAGTCTCCAAGGGCAGGCCTGTTCGATGAGTGACAATCCCAGATTGGTGAACTTGCGCATCGGGAAGCGGACCTACCCGGTAAGGACGACTCTCGAGGAGTCCCAAATCCGGAAGCTGGAGACGCTTCTCGATGCGCTTGCTTTTGAGGAAGGACCCGGGACAAGCCAGGAAGAGAGCCTTGTCCTTATGGTATTGAAGTTGGTCCATGCCCTCGAGAAAGCCAGGATTGGACTTGAGCGGCTAAGTGGAGGCGAAGGAGAATCGTGATGGGGCATTACTCGACTACGGATTTGATCCTCGGATGCCTGTCCATTTACTGGATTGCCAGAGGGTGTTGGGTTGGACTTTCCGGCGAACTTTTTTCGCTTGCAGGAGTTGCTGCCGGCCTATTCGTTGCCTTCCAGGGAGGACCGGTCCTGTCCGGGCTGATCCTGAGGCAGGCCTGGGCTCCTCATCTCTCCGCAGAAGTCCTTTCGGTTGTTTGCGGTCTCGTCCTTTTCATTCTTTGCAACCTGCTAGCTTCTATTATCGGCCGCGCCGCAAGGAAAGGGCTCAAAGCCGTAAACCTGGGAGGGCTTGATCGGCTCATGGGAGCTGCCGCGGGTAGCCTCAAGGCTCTTGTCCTCGTGATTTTCATCTATGGCGTGATCTACCTGGTTTCTGGTGAGGCCCTTCCTTCCTGGGTCCGGGAGAGCCGTTTAATGAACGCAGCCGGCATGGCTTGGCCCGCGACCTCAAAAAAACTAATGGAGTGGAAAATTCTTGACCTTGGGAAGTTTCCTTCATATCCCGGCGGGGCACAGCCATGAAGCCCATCTATCCCGCTACAGCCGAAAGCCTCCAAATCCCGAAAGTCCTTGGCATCGTCGGGAAGCGATGCAAGAGCGAACTGGGAGTGGCAGTGCTCTCCGAACTCCAGCCGGCACAAGACCTTGTTCAGCTTAACTCCCGTCAGGGACTCCTGCGGGATGTCCTAAGGTATCGGGAACTAGAAGGGGAATTCCCGTGGGACAATCGCGTGATTCCGGTAGCCGGTTGTATCGAGGAGGCGAAGTCCAGCGCGCTCCTGACCGGTGAGGAATTGACATGGGTTCGCACACTGCTTGCCCTGGGAGTGAAAGTCAAGAGGGAAGCCGGTCGTGTACGAGAGCGTTTTCCTGAATTGGTCCAGCTAGGCAGACGCATCAGGGATTTTAGCGAGGAACTCGAGGCTCTGGGTGTGCTGGACGAGGATGGCCGGCTTTACGACCACGCCTCTTCCACCTTGAGGGACCTACGGGCCAGGCTGGATACGCTGAGGGGGGCCACAAGGAAAACCGGCCAGGCACTCCTGAATGATCCCGCAACCTCAGGGATGCTCCAGGACCGTGTCTTGAGCCTCAGGAGCGGTCGTTTTGTCGTCCTCGTACGTTCCGAGCATGCCTCCACCTACCCGGGAATCGTCACGGATAGAAGCAGTTCAGGGAATTCCTTTTACGTCGAACCGTACAAGCTGGCAGCCCTGAACAATAAGATGGCCGTCGCACTGGAAGAGGAACGACAGGAAGAGCTTCGAATCCTGCGGAAATTGACGCTTCAGGTCATTGAGAAAGAAGGAGCGATCCGGGAGACGGAATTTTCGCTTGGGAGCCTAGACCTTCTATGCGCCGAAGCGGAAATGGTGGAAAAGATGAAGTGGCACTTGCCCGAGCTTTCGGCGGCATCGGGTTTCCGGTTCTGCCGCCTCGTGCACCCGCTGCTGGGAGAGAAAGCGGTTCCCATCGAGATCGCGTGTGGGGCGGACTTTAGAATCCTGGTCATCACCGGACCGAACACGGGTGGCAAGACCGTTGCCCTCAAGACAGCGGGAGTGGCTGTCCTGTTGGCCTGGTTGGGTTTGCCTGTCCCTGCGGGAGAGGGGTCTATGGTGGGGGATATCGATTCCGTCTTCGTGGACGTGGGGGATGAACAAAGTATCGAGCAAAACCTCTCCACTTTCAGTGCCCATGTGAATAATATCGTGTCGATCCTGAAGGCGGTTGGCTCAGGTTCACTTGTCCTTCTTGATGAGTTGGGTTCCGGCACGGACCCGCAGGAAGGTGCAGCCCTCGGGATCGCCCTCCTGGAGGCGTTCAGGGAGAAAGCATCCCTGGTCCTGGCAACGACGCACCATAACCCCATCAAGAGCTATGCCCTCGTTTCGCCAGGGGTGGAAACCGCAAGCATGGAATTTGACCCAATTTCGCTTGGGCCAACCTTCTCTCTTCTGATGGGTGTGCCCGGCAAGAGCAATGCGCTCCTTATCGCAGAAAGACTCGGGATGCCCCGATCCGTGATCGAGCGGGCAAAAGCTAGCCTCAGCGGGGAAGATATTTCGGTGGAAGAACTGATTGGCCAACTGCAGGAAAAACGGTCATCGCTTGAAAAGGCTGCCCGCGAGCTGACCGAGGAAAGGGGCAGACTTGCTGAGACCCGGATGTCGCTGGAAAACCGCAAAGCAAATCTTGACGCTCAACGCGAGAAGCTTCTGAAAGAAGCCGATCTCAAAGCGGAGAAGATCGTCAAGGAGGCCCAGGAGGCTGCACGTGATCTTCTCAAGGGTATCGAAAAGTCAAAGACCGTTTCGGCGGCACATCGGAAGATGGGAACGGATCGGGCCAAACTGGAAAGGATTCGCAATGCCGCTGAACTGCGGGAGGAAAGAAGGATCGAACGGCAATCCGTCAAGGTGGAAGGGGTAAGCCTGAAGCCAGGGGATGCGGTACAACTCGTTGGGTCTTCAGTGAAAGGCATCGTCGAGCGCGTCGATGAAGATCGGGCGATCCTTGTTGCAGGTTCCTTCCACATGGAGGTTCCCCTGGGCAGGTTGAAAAAGTCGGGAGAATCCTCTGCAAAAGCCCAATCGCCGATTTCTGTCAGGACGACTCGTCCCACCGGGATCCCGAGTTCGATCATGGTGAGGGGTATGACGGTGGACGAGGCTTTGCCAGACGTTGAAAGGTACCTTGACCAAGCCTATCGGGCAGGTTACGACCAAGTCACCGTTATCCACGGAAGGGGAACAGGAACGCTTCGCAAGGTTGTCCAGGAATTGCTGAAATCGCTTCCTTACGTCCGTGAATACCGATTGGGGGATCACGGGGAAGGTGGTTACGGTGTTACGATTGTCACGTTTGCAAGGTGAAAAGGGGGAGATCGGCCTGTGGAAGACGGTTTTTTCAACCTTAAATCCCTGAGGGAACAAGTCTATGAATATCTCAAGATTCAATTAAACGAGGGGAAGCTTGAACACGGGGCCTTCCTCAACCTCAACGCGATCAGCGCCGAAATGGGAATCAGCAAGACCCCGTTGCGGGACGCCCTGTTCCAGCTTGAGGCGGAAGGGTTTGTAACCATTTACCCGAGGCGGGGAGTCAAGGTCAACGTCCTGAGCCTGGAAAAAATCCGTAATATTTACCAGATCCTCGGCGGGCTTGAGGGTGCCGTTCTCGTTGAAGTTGCCGTCAAGTTTCATAAAAAGGACGTAGACGGGATGGAGAACTACAACGAAGAGATGAAAGCCGCTTTAGAAAATAACAACTTCGAACTTTTTTACTCTCGGAACCTTGATTTCCACAATGTCTATTTGGAGTTGTCCGAGAACTCCGACTTGCTGAGAACGGTCAGGATTCTCAAGGAGCGGCTCTACGATTTTCCAAGGAGCAAGGGGTTTATCAAGGAGTGGGAAGTTGTATCCACCGGGGAACACGACAAGATCATCGATTTCCTCAGGAGGGGAGATTTTAACGGGGCAGCGGACTATATCCGGGACGTCCACTGGTCTTTTTCGGTCCAGGAAAGGTTTATCCGTCGCTATTACTTCGGTTTGGCTTCACAGCCTGTAACTCGATAGGGGTCGTGGAAGGCTGCTTAAAAAACTGAAGGAAATTGCAAGGATAACAAGGGTGTACGCTCCTTTCGATATCGGCTTAGGGGAGTTTATCACGCAAATAGAGGGGGCATCGGGCTTTGGGCTCGATGCCCCCTCTCAGCCGGCATTGCCGAGGGTCAATTCAGGTCAAGGCGAGGCATCGCTTTGGCCGAGGGGCAAAGGGCAAGCCCCCCCCTTGCGGTGCAGCGCAATTCTTCGGGAAGCATGCGCCCTACAGAATCCACGGCGTCGACCGTCTCATCAAGCGGGACGGGGTTTTCATAGCCTCCCATGACCATGTCGGCGCAGAGGAAGGCCATTGAGGCCAGGGATGCATTTCGGCTGTGGCAGGGGACCTCAACGATTCCCTGGACCAGGTCACAGACAGATCCCATGGTGTTCTGGAATACGGTTGCGGCCGCATCGCATGCCTGGCGAGCCGTTCCACCGGCAGCCTCCACGGCGGCAGCCGCTCCCATGGCCCCGGCGGCTCCGATTTCAACCTGGCAGCCGCACACTTCGGCCGCGAAGGTGCTTCGTCTATCCAGGGCGAGTCCGATAGCCCCAGCGGCCCATAAAGCTTTGACAGCCTGCTCCCGGGAAAGGCCGAAATCCGTGATCAACGTGGAGAGAACCCCCGGGATGACCCCGGCGGATCCTCCGGTCGGAGCCGCGCAAACCACGCCCCCGGATCCGTTGATATGCATGGCGGCCATTGCCCTTGATGCAGCCCGCAAGTGCGGTCCGCCGACCAAAAGCGAACCAGCGGACTCCGCTCGGAGAAGAGAGGCGGCCATGGGGCGAAGCAATTTCATGCCCGCTGGATGTTCAAGGCCACGATCCACGGCCTTGAGCATCACGTCAAGGCGGAGTTCCATTTCTTTTAAAAGTTCTTTCCTGGGGAGTTCGAGCAGGGCCTCTTCATAGGCCAGGGCTGCCTGGCCCAGAGACCACCCGTTTTTGTCAGCGAGCTCGAGAAGGGCCGTGGTATCCCCGAAGAGCTCCTTTCCCTTCAGGGGTGACATAACGGGATTTGCCGTCAAGACACGCGTCACTCCGGGAAGGGACCGGATGTTTTCAAGCATCGTTTCGGACGGTTCCTGGCAAGAGGACGCGTGGAAAAAGCGGCAGGATGCCCCGACACTTTCCTGCGTTTCAGGAGCCCAGCCCCGGAGGAACTCGAGGGCAGGGTCGGCAGGATTATCCAGTGCGACTTCGACAAGAAGAACATGCCGGTCACCCTTGATCATGAGCGGGTGCCCGTCAACGGAGGCGATTTCAATGGATCCGCCACCGACAGAGCGGGCGTGGAGAGTCACCTTTCCGCCGTTTTCCCCCTGCAAGAGTATCCTCATGCTGTTGGGATGGTCGGCTTCCGGGAAAGGGGCAAGTTCGAAGCGTGCCTGGAGGCCGAAGGAAGGGGCGAGTTCAAGCATTTTCGGGAAACGGTCGTCCGTGAGGAAGATTCCGAGAAGTCCCGAAATCAGGGCAAGATCGCTGCCTTGATCGTGGTAGCAGACCGAAAGGGAACTCGTGGGGTGGATGACAACCTTGGCATCCACCGGTCTTGAACCCAAAAGGTCACGGGCAATGCGCCCGATGCGCCATGGTCCCGCGGTGTGCGAACTGGATGGCCCTCTCATGATTGGTCCGATGACGTGATTCAGGATGCTCACTCGTTTCACTTGAATCCCCCTCTTCCGAATGCCTTGCTTACTTCCTATTTTAACTGCAGATCGGCGTTCTGGGTCAAATCGAAGAAATGTACTGTTTCAGAGCGGTTGGCCGAAATTGCTGAGGGAGTGCGCTTGCAGGTTGACAGGGGTTGGCGTTATCGCCTAGGATAACGGCTGTGGCGACCCTAGATATGTGATGTATTAGATATCTTTTAACTCACCCTCCGGATCAATCGTTTCCGTGTTGGAACGCCTTTGCCGGAAGGCATGAAAAAGCGGGGGAGGTGAATCGAGACTCGAGCAAACTCCCAGGAAAGAAACACTCGACATCATGTGCAAGGTTACAAAAATTTTCCCGGAGAAGGGAGCAACTGTATTATGACAACGCAAAAGAAGTCCCTGTTGCTGTGCGCTGTTCTTTTTGTTTCTCTGTTTGCCCTGATGGCAGGATCCGCACTGGCTGCCCCTGCTGTGACCCTGAAGTTCGCCGGCCAGTCCCCGGCCGACCACCCGGCCTCCGTCCTGATGAACGAGATCGCCAAGGAAGTCGCCGACAAGACGAAAGGCCGCATCGAGGTCAAGGTCTACCCTGCCAACCAGCTGGGCGACTACACCCTCGTCTACGAGGAACTCATCAAGGGCACCATCGACCTTTCCTGCACTTCCGTCCCCAGCCAGTTCGACCCCCGGCTTGAGCTGGTCTACATCAACGGATTCGTCAAGGGATACGGCGACGTCAAGAAGGTCTTCGCTCCCACCGGTTGGCTCTTCAAGAAGATGGACGAGCTGAACACCCGCCTCGGCGTCAAGCTCGGCGGGTTCTTTATCGAAGGCATGATCGGCACCGCCACCACCAAGCCGGCCACGAAGCCCCTCGATCCCAGCGTGAAGAAGGGCGTCCTGATCCGGGTCCCGAACATGGATGTCTACAAGCTCGCCGCTGACGCCATGGGATACCGCACCGTCACGATCCCCTACGCCGACGTCTACCAGGCCCTGCAGACCGGCGTGGCCGAAGGCGTGAACGGGTTCTCCGTCGTTGCCGCCTACACCATGCTCCGCGATGTCATCAAGCACTGGTACATGACCAACTACTCCCTGGAATGCCTGAACTACATGATCAGCGGCAAGACCTGGGCGAAGCTGGCCCCCGCCGACCAGAAGATCCTCCAGGAAGCGATCAACCACGCTGCCGCCAAGAGCATCGTCATGGCGAAGCAGTCGGACGACAAGTACATGCAGCTCATGCGCGACAAGGGAATCAAGGTCTATACCTATTCGGAAAAGGAACTGGTTCCCATCGCCAAGGCCAGCGCCAGCACCTGGCCGATGCTCGAGAAGAAGATGACGAAGGAACTGATCGACGAGTTCCGCAAGGAATTGGCACCGAAATAAAATCAGCACACCTGGAACGGACCCGAAGGCCATGCCTTTGGGTCCGTTCAACTGGTTCGTGAAAGTTGGCGCGAAAACGCCATCCCAGCTTTTATGAGGGGAGATTTGTCCCGT
>DIXJ01000007.1 GCA_002436015.1 Synergistaceae bacterium UBA6083
CCGCCGACTTGCTCTCCGACATGGGCTATGCCCCCTCCGGCTGGTGAAATCAGAATTGGCTAGCAGAAAAAAACAAAAGAATCATAAAAGTTCCCCTTAAAGGGGTCAAACCTCCGGCAATTGGGAATAAACGGAATATTCTGTTTCCAATGGTCAGCGATGGAGGATGTCGATCCCGGCAAAGGCGTAAAAGGCGAGGGTAATGGCGGCGGCGAAGAGGAATCCCAGGAGGGTTCGAAGGTAAAGAACCCACATGTGACCGCCTGGCCACGTCCCTCGCTGGATATTCATCACTGCCCTGGCGACAAGGAGGCAAAGGAGAAAGCACGCAAGGGCAATTAATGCCTGTAAATTGACGGCGGACACGGTTATTCGCCTCCCGGTTGCGGCCGAGAATATGGAACCAACGGAATCATAACAGAAAAAAAGAAGGGGGGAAGGTTTTCCCTTCCCCCCTTGGAAAGTCCGGTTAAACGCAATGGAGGATCGTCTCAGGATTGTGCGGATCCCTGAAGCGCTGCTGGTTTTTGGGTGTGAATCTGTCGTAGGATCGAGATCGCCACTTCGAGGGCTCTCTTACCGTCCATGATGCCCACGAGGGGTTGACGTCCTTCCTTCACGCACGAAACGAAATGGTGAAGTTCGAGCTTGAGCGGTTCGCGTTTTGGGAAAACAGGGTGTTCGATAACTTCGACTAATCCGCTTCCCTGCTGGTTCAGGCAGCGATGGATCGAAACTTCCTGGGCTTGGTAGTCGATGGTCAGGTAGCGCTCAGGTTCCATGATTTCCAGTTGGCGCATCCGCCGCTCGGAAACCCGGCTGACAAGGATATGGGCCATTGTGCCGTTGGAGAACTCGATCTGTGCCGACGCGACATCCTCGTGGTCGGTGTGGATGCACCGCCCCATGGCGTTGATGTTGACGATATCCGCCCGGACCAGCGAGAGCATGATGTCGATATCGTGGATCATGAGATCCAGAACCACCCCGACGTCGGAAATGCGATTTGAGAAGGGGCCGAGCCTGTTTGACTGGAGGAAGATCGGGTCCCTGACGACGTTGCTCAGGTACTGGACGGCGCTATTGAACCGTTCGATATGCCCCACCTGGAGGACGAGGTTCCTCTTTGCCGCCAGGCGCAGCAACTCTTCCGCTTCGAGAACCGTTGTGGTGACGGGTTTCTCGATAAGGACATGAATGCCTCTTTCGAGAGCCAGGCGAGAGACTTCGTAATGCAGCACTGTGGGGACGACGACACTTACGGCATCGGGTTTCGCCGTTTCGAAGAAACGATCGAGGTTGGAGTAGAAAGGGACGCCCAGCCCTTCGCCTATTGAAGCGGCACGATCTTCATCGAGGTCGACGACACCGACCAACTGGGTGCCAAAAAGTTCAGTGTAAACCCTGGCGTGGTGGTGGCCGAGATGTCCGACGCCGATGACTCCTACCTTTACGGGTTCCATCGAATCACTCCCCGGGTCGCTGGGATTGCGTTCAGAAAGCCTTCGTTCCTATATATTCTCCCACCAGGTGTGGTGGTTGTGGACTGCCGGTCCGGAACGAACAATGAAAAAGATTCTTGCGCGACGGTCTCCTGCCCGGTAGGAATAGAGTTGCCCCGGGTGGCACGAAGTGCAAAGACCGTGACGGAATAGCCTGCCTTCTTCCATGCCAAGCGATAGAAGCTGTAGCCGTAGAGCTTCCGGGATGTCGAAACGGATGCTTTCCCCCATATCTGTCCAGCTTTCGAGAGGTAGTCTTGCGAGTCCGAGGGCCGTCTTTTCGTCTCCTGCTTTTCTACGCGTGTAGCAACAGGGGCCGATCCCGGGACCGATCCACGCGAAAGTTTTATTCGCCTGGAAACCCTGTATCCTGTCACCGAGAAACTCCAGCGAGTGATGGACGATTCCTTTTGCCGTGCCTTCAAAGCCGGCATGCACCATCAGGGCCCATGGGCGAGGATGGCGGGAGGCCAATAGCAGCGGAAGGCAGTCAGCGAAACGAAGGCTTCCGGCAGATTCTCCCTTCTCGAGAAGGATCCCGTCTGCCCTGGGCCTGGATGGAAGGGCCCACAGCTTCTTTTCCTCCAGGAAGGCCGTTCCATGGACCTGGACCGGGGCGATCAGGGAAATCCCTGTAGCGTGGCCGCCAATGGCGCGCCACGCTTCTTCGGGATCTCCCTGTGCGCGATCCATCAAGGGGCCTCGGAGAAAAAGTGTCGCGTCGAGCAATCCTTCAAGCTCCTCAGGCGGGGCGATCTTTTGGATAACCTGCCCGTTTATGGAAACAGCCGGCATGAAGCTCATCCCTGTTTCCCTTCCGGAGAAAGCATTTCGACGAGGAAACGCCGGATGCTTCCAATAAAATAGAGGCTCCCGGTACAGACGACGAGAGGGCCGCTTTTCATCGCCTCAAGGAGCGCTTCCCGTGAATCAGGGAAAACCTTGACAGGCCCGGGCCACGGGAGTTCAAGGGCTCTCGCCGCGAGCCTTGGCGCTGTCTCGCAGCGTTCCAGTCCCTTGATTTCGGTACAGAAAAGCTCTCCATGAGTCCTGGACAGGGCCCTGAGCATCTCGGTGATATCCTTGTCCTTCATGGCGGCCATGACGAAAATTGGGCGAATACCAGGCCAAAGTGAAGCAAGTGTCCTTGAAAGCGCTTCGGAGCCTTGGGGATTGTGTGCCCCATCCAGAAGGACGGGGGGAATAAGGGGTATCCTCTCCAGCCGACCCGGCCAACTCGTTGTTTCCAGTCCGCGACGAATTGCCTCAACCGATATCCCGGCCCAGCATTGAGAAAGCTTGAGGCAGGCCAAAGAGGCCAGGGCGGCATTGTCGATTTGGTGCTCGCCAAGGAGGGGTGTTGAAAACCTGAACGGGGCAAATCCGGGCAGGACGAAGTAGAAGGACGAACCTTGAATGCCCGAGTCCCTGAAGGTAATCATGGCATCCCTGCCCAGTATGGAAATGGGGGAACCCATCTTTTTAGCCTGAGTTGCAGCCAGTCCATCCAGAAGCGCTCCTCCAGCTGCGGAAACGGCGGGAACACCCCGGCGGAGGACAGAGAACTTTTCCCGGGCGATTGCCTCTATCCCCTGCCCCAGGATATCTTCATGATCAAGTCCGATGGCTGAAAACACGGTCATCCTCACGTCACCCAGGAGATTCGTCGCATCGAGGCGTCCCCCGAGCCCTGCTTCGATGACCGCAATTTCCCTGTCCCCTTGCGCGATGCAAAGAAAAGCGACAACTGTCATGATTTCAAAAGCTGAAGGAGGATCCTCCGAAAGGCGTGAATCCGAACTGACGGTCCCAATGACGAGATCCAGGGCTTCATCCCAGGTTTCTGCGGGAAGGATTGTCCCGTCAAAGGTCAGCCGTTCGCCGAGGTGATCCAGGTGCGGGCTGGTGTAGCGGGCGGTCCGGTATCCCGATTCTCTCAGGATCGAATCGAGCGCTGCACAGACAGAACCTTTTCCGTTTGTTCCGAGGACATGGATGGCCGGGAATGCTCTCTCCGGGTTTCCAAGGAGGGAACACAGCCTTGCCATTCGAGAAAGGCCGGGACGGATCCCCGGCGAGGAAGCGCCGAGGATCCGTCCTTCGATGCGGTCAAACTGTTCCCTAACGGGAAGAGATGCCGGTAAATTTTCAATCACCGGTGCTGAGGCTCCTGATATTTTCCCGAATCCTCAAGATGCGGGCCTCCCCTTCACGCAGGCGCTCGTTCTCCTTTTCCACCACATCAGGGGGGGCGTTTTCAAGGAATCGTGCATTTCCCAGCTTTCCTTTCGTACGGTCCAGGTCTGATTCGAGCTTTGCCATTTCCTGCTTGAGGCGGCCGATTTCCGCCTCGATGTCAATGAGCCCTTCCACCTCGAAGTAGAAAGAGCCCTGCGGGAGTACCGCGCTCAGGCATTTTCCGGAGGAGGGCATGTCGGTTTCCAGCAGCTCGAATTGCCCAACCCGGCACAGGAGGCGAAGAAGATCCGCGTTTTCACTGAAAAGTTGCTCGAGATCCTTGCGAAGGCAGGCCCGAACGAGCGGGGCTGTCTTTTGGGGGCTTAAATGAGCTTCCGCCCTCAGGTTGCGGAGCGCCCGCACCGCTTGCTGGAAGGCCGTCATTCCTTCGATGCAGCAGGAATCCGGTTGTTCTCTCATCGGCAAGGGCCAGGCTGATTCTTCCAGGGATTTTTCGTCGAAGCCGAAGGCTTCCCAGAGCTCTTCCGTGAGGAAGGGAATAAAGGGATGCAGGAGCTTGAGCACGGTCTCGAAAACACGGCATAAAACAGCCTGGGTCGCCTCCTTGCGTTTTTCCCCTTCTTCTCCCTTGAGCGCAGGCTTGGCCATTTCAAGGTACCAGTCGCACAATTCGCCCCAGACGAAATCATAGAGCAGCTTGGCCGCTTCACCGAAGAAATACCCATCCAGCAGGCGGGTCGTTTCCAGGATGACCTCGTCGAGCCGCTTGAGGATCCAACGGTCATGCAGGCGCAGGTTTTCCATGGTGATTTCCTGTTTTCTCGGGACGCCTTCCAGAGAAGACAGGGCAAACCGGCTGGCGTTCCAGAGCTTGTTGAGGAAGAACCGGAAGGTTTCGATCCGGTTTGTGCTGAGCAGGATGTCACGTCCCTGGACTGTAAGGGCTGCGAGGGTAAGCCGTAGGGCATCGGCTCCGTACTGGTCGATGACATCGAGGGGGTCGATGACGTTTCCCTTGGACTTGCTCATCTTTTGTCCGGATTCATCACGCACAAGTGCATGGATGTAGGTGTCCCGGAAAGGCACTTCGTCCATGAAGTGCAGGCCCATCATGATCATCCGGGCCACCCAGAAGAAAATGATATCGAACCCGGTTACCAGCAGGCTCGTGGGATAGTAGTGGGACAGTTCCGGAGTCCGGTCGGGCCAACCCAGGGTGGAAAAGGGCCACAAAGCACTGCTGAACCAGGTATCCAGGACGTCCTCGTCCTGGATGATTTCCGTGGAACCGCAAGACTCGCAGCGATCCGGGTCCGTTTCAGAGACACAGATGTGGCCACAGGACGAGCAGGTCCAGGCCGGGATACGGTGTCCCCACCACAGTTGGCGTGAAATGCACCAGTCGCGGATCTCATCCATCCACTGGTAGTAGGTCCCGGTCCACTGTTCGGGAACAAAGCGTATTCGCCCGGCCTTCACGGCCTCCACCCCGGCTTCGGCGAGAGGTTTCGCCCGGACGAACCATTGCTCCGAGAGGTAGGGTTCCACCACGGTGTGGCATCGGTAGCACTGCCCCACCGAGTGCAGGTGCTCGTCGATACGGAGAAGGTTCCCCTGCGAAACAAGGTCTTCCAGGACAGCCTTCCTGGCCTCGAAGCGGTCCATCCCGCGGTACTTCCCGGCTGTCTCGTTCATGCGCCCTTCGGAATCGATGACCTGGATGGACTCAAGGCCATGCCGCTGCCCCACGAGAAAGTCGTTGGGGTCATGGGCTGGGGTGATTTTAACGCAACCCGTGCCGAATTCCGGGTCCACCATCGGGTCCTCGATGACGGGGATCTCCCTCTCGACCAGGGGGACGATAACGGTGCGGCCCACAAGGTGTCGGTTCTTCTCGTCACGGGGGTGAATGGCGATAGCAACATCGCCCAGGATCGTTTCCGGCCGAGTCGTCGCAACCGTGATGCTCCCTTGCCCATCGGAGAAGCGGTACGTCACGTTGTAAAGGTGTCCGCTGGATTCCTGGTGGTCGACTTCAAGGTCGGAAAGTGCCGTTTGGCAACGGGGACACCAGTTGATGATGTATTTCCCCTTATAAATGAGTCCTTCCTTGTAGAGGCGGACGAAAACCGCCCGAACAGCCCTGGAGAGTCCCTCGTCCATGGTGAAGCGTTCGCGGCGCCAGTCGCAGGAAGCCCCAAGCTTCTTCAATTGGTTGACGATCCGGTTCCCGTACTGCTCTTTCCATTCCCAAACCTTGTCGACAAAGGCTTCACGCCCGAGTTCGTGGCGGGAAATTCCCTGGGCTGCCAGGTTTCGCTCAACGACGTTCTGGGTGGCGATTCCCGCGTGGTCGGTACCGGGGAGCCAAAGGACATCATACCCGTTCATTCTCTTGTAGCGGCATTGGACGTCCTGGAGGGTGTTGTTAAGGGCATGTCCCATGTGGAGGGATCCCGTCACGTTCGGTGGCGGAATGACAATGCTGAACGGATTTCGTTCTGCATCGGCGTTGCCTTCGAAGAGCCTGTGTTCTATCCACCAGGCGTACCACTTGTCCTCGATGGGCTTGGGATCATAGGCCTTGCCAAGGTTGCTGCTGGCGTCACTCATCGTCATTCCTCCTCGGGACCGTCGCTTGCAAGGGACCGGTCCACGTAATCTTCCAGAAATAGCCGGAGCTCGTCAACACCGGCCCCCGATTCCGCCGAGGTGACGAAAGCGGGTTCTTGCCCTTTGTAATAGCTTGCAAGGAGCGTTTTCCACTTACCCTTCGAGATCTTGTCCGCCTTGGTGAAGACGGTCACCGTGGGGGCTTCCTGGTGTGCGAGCCACTCCCTGAGCTGTTGATCGGCCTTGAGAAAGCCGTGCCTGAAATCCACGAGGTGAAGGTGCAAAACCGTAGCGGAGCGGGCTGTGTAGGCATCAACAAGGCGCTTCCAACCCTGGCGGGTTTCCTGGGAAACCGCAGAGTAGCCGTAGCCGGGAAGGTCGACAAGGTAAAAGGGGTGTTTCCCGGCGAGACGAAAGAAATTGATGCTGCGGGTCTTTCCCGGGGTTCCGCTGGAACGGGCGATCTTCTGCCCGACCAGCCTGTTGATCAGGCTCGATTTTCCCACGTTGGATCTTCCGAGGACCGTGATTTCCGGAATCTCTGGCGGCGGAAGCTGGTTTTGAAGAAAAGCGGTGACGACCGATTCGTATTTCCATCGCAGCGGCATCAGGAGGGATCTCCCCTGAGGGCCATTTCGAACACTTCCGCCGCGGAAGAGACAAAACGGGCCTCCATGTTTTCCCGGACCCAGGCAGGGAGTTCATCCCAGTCCACCTTGTTGGCCTCCGGGAGGATCAAGTTTCGTATCGCATGGCGCCTTGCGGCGAGAACCTTTTCCTTGATGCCGCCAACGGGCAGGACATTCCCCCGCAGGGTGATTTCCCCTGTCATGGCCAGGTCGTGACGGACCGGGCGACGGGTCAGGGCTGAAAGGAGTGCCGTGGCGATGGTGATCCCGGCCGAAGGGCCATCCTTGGGAATCGCACCTTCCGGAACGTGGACGTGGGTGTCCATGGCTTGCCACGCGAGTTCTTCGAGTCCCCATTCCCCGGCAGTCGAACGTAGGTAGCCCATTGCGGCAGTTGCCGATTCCTGCATGATTTCTCCGAGGTTTCCCGTCAGGGTGAGTCCTCCCTTTCCTTTCATCGTGACTCCTTCAACGACGAGGGCCTCTCCCCCCGCCTCGGTCCATGCCAGGCCCACTGCCGTTCCGACCTGGTCGCGGTCAGGCAGGGATGGGTGCCGCTTCCTGGGGACCCCCAGATATTCAATCAGGTCATCGGGTTCGATCCGGAAAGAGGGGCCGCCCCTGCCAGGCTTCTTGGCGTTGCCAGTCTCCAGTATCCTCCTCGCGAGCTTTCGGGCAATTCGGGACAAGAGTCGTTCGAGTTCACGCACTCCAGCCTCGCTCGTGTAGCGCTCGACGATGGCCTTCATCGTTTCGGTACCGATGACGACGTCAAAACCCTTGAGCCCGCTCGACCGCAACACCCTTGGCCAAAGATGCTTTTGGGCGATTTCCATCTTTTCTTCCGTCACGTAACCTGGAAGGTGGATGATCTCCATCCGGTCTAGGAGAGGACTCGGAATCGTGTGAGTCACGTTGGCCGTCGTGATGAAGAGTGTCCGGCCAAGATCGAAAGGCACTTCCAGGAAGTGGTCGGTGAATGCGAAATTCTGTTCGGAGTCGAGCACTTCCAGCAAGGCCGAAGAGGGGTCACCCCTGAAATCCGTCCCCACCTTGTCGATCTCGTCAAGGAGAAGGAGGGGATTCCTTGTCCCGGCCTGGCGTATTTTTTGGAGGATCCTCCCCGGGAGAGCTCCGACGTAGGTCCTCCGATGTCCTCTTATCTCGGCTTCGTCGCGAATGCCTCCGAGGGACATCTGGACGAATTTTCGCTTCATTGCCTTTGCGATCGAGCGGCCCAGGGAAGTTTTTCCAACCCCGGGAGGCCCGACGAAACAGAGTACTTGCGTTTTGGATTCCCCGGCCGCAAGTTTCCTGACCGCCAGGAATTCAAGGATCCTTTCCTTGACCTCCTCCAGTCCGTAATGGTCTTCATCAAGAACTTTCCGGGCCACGGCGATATCCAGCCGATCCTTGGACGTCCGGCTCCAGGGGAGTTCGATCAGCCAATCGATATACGTCCGGGCAACGGTTGCCTCGGCAGAAACAGGTGGCATCTTCGAAAAACGCCCCAGTTCGTGGAGCGCCTTTTCCTCCACCTCGGAGGGCATACTCGCCGCCCTGATCTTTGAGGCCATCTCTTCGACTTCGTTCAGTCCCTCACGGGATTCAAGCTCCGTCTGGATGACCTTCATCTGTTCCTTTAGGTAATACTCGCGATGGGTGCGGTCCATTTCCTGCCGCACCCTGTCGTGAATTTCGCTCTCTAGCTGAAGGATCTCGGTTTCGCGGACGAGTATTTTCAGGAGAAGTTCCGTCCGGGCAGTGGGATCCGCGGTTTCGAGGATGCGCTGTTTCTCGTCCACTTTTAGGTCCATGTGGGAGCTGATGATATCGGACAGCATGGAGAGTCCCTCTATTTCGGAAAGGGAAACGACGATTTCGTCGGGGATCTTGGTGCTATACGAAACGACCTTTTCAAACTGGTCGAGAAGGGCCCGCCTCAGGGGCTGTTCGGGAGTTTCTTCTTTCGGAGTGGGAATGGGCAATATCCAGGCCTCGATCATTTCTTCGGAAATCTCGAAATTTTCAATCTGGGTGCGGGACAGTCCCTCCAGCAACACCTTTGTTGTCCCGTCAGGCAACCTCGCCGTCTGGACGATAGCGGCGAGGGTTCCCACCTCATAAAGGTCTCCTTCCTGGGGATCTTCTTCCTGCAAGGTTTTCTGGGCAACGACCACCACTCGCCGTCCCTTTGCCGCTGCCGCTTCGAGTGCTTTCAGGGATTTGGGCCTTCCGATGAAAAGAGGGGCCATGACACCAGGGAAAAGGACGGTGTCCCTTACGGGAATGACGGGCAGTTTCCCCTTGGGCAGGACTGTTCTCATGAATCAGGCAACCTCCTTGCCGGCTTTTGGTTCGATCATGGGAGGGCGGCCTTCCTCCACGGTTTCGCGTGTGATCGTTATGCTCGAAATTTCTGCTGCCTTTGAAGGCAGGTCAAACATCAGGTCCAGCATGATCGATTCCATGATGGACCGTAAGCCGCGGGCTCCCGTGTTTCTCTTTGCGGCAAGGCGGGCGATGCTGCGGACCGCTTCGTCGGTGCAGTGAAGGCTGACCCCCTCGATTTCAAAGGCTTTTTCGTATTGCCGGATCAGGGCATTCTTGGGCTCTTTGAGAATCCGGACCAGCGCTTCCTCGTCGAGACCTTCCAGGGGGGCGAAGATAGCCAACCGGCCGACGAACTCGGGGATGAAGCCGAAGGCGACAAGATCCTCCGGCTGGACCCGGGAGAGAAGTTCGTAACGAGCCCGCTTGTCGTTGCTGAGGACAGTGCCTCCGAAACCGATCGTCTTCCGGTTGATCCGGTGGGCGATAATCTCTTCAAGTCCCTCAAAGGATCCGCCACAGATGAAGAGGATATTGCGGGTGTCCATCTGTATGAAATCCTGGTAGGGATGCTTCCGCCCTCCCTTTGGGGGTACGTTGGCGACGGTTCCCTCGACGATCCTTAGCAGTGCCTGCTGGACGCCTTCCCCCGAAACGTCCCGCGTGATGGAGGCGGATTCCGATTTACGGCCGATCTTGTCGACCTCGTCCAGGTAGATAATGCCCCTTTCGGCGGCCTTTAGGTCGTAATCGGCTGCTTGCAGCAACCTGACAAGGATGTTTTCGACGTCTTCCCCTACGTATCCGGCTTCAGTCAAGGTCGTGGCATCCGCCATGGCGAATGGGACCTTCAACAGCCTGGCCATGCTCTGTGCGAGAAGGGTCTTCCCGCTTCCGGTCGGGCCGATGAGAACGACGTTGCTTTTCTGCATCTCGACCTCGTCCTTGCCCTCGGTGTTGCTTTGTATCCGGCGGTAATGGTTGTATACAGCGACGGAAAGGATTTTCTTGGCCTGGTTCTGGCCGACGACATAATGGTCCAGGAAACGGAAAATGTCCCTCGGGTTGGGCACGTTTTCCATCGAAAAGGCTGTTACCAGGGGTGCTCCGCGGGAGTCCTCCCCTTCTTCCTTCAAGATCAGGTTGCAAAGATGGACGCACTCGTTGCAAATGGTGACTCCGGGTCCCGAAATCAGCTTCTGGACCTCGTCCTGTGCCTTGCCGCAAAAGGAGCAGCGAAGGTTTCTCCGTTTTCGGCCGTCGCCATCATCCTGCTGGAACATGTTGGTCCTCCCCTCTGCGACTTCAGTCGTTCTGAAGCCGGGAACAACTTAATAGTCTAGCGCATGCCGGAAAAAAGAAGAAGGGGAGAGGGCGAGCCTCTCCCCTCGCGGGGGTGTCGGAATCCGGGTGAATTGGCCGGTGTCCTAACGTTTTTCGATGATCCGGTCGATTATCCCGTATGCACTCGCTTCAGTGGCGGACATGAAAAAGTCACGGTCGGTGTCCGCTGCTATTTTCTCCAAGGTTTGTCCGGCATGCTTAGCCAGGATCCCGTTGATCGTCTCCCGAACACGGAGTATTTCCCTGGCCTGGATTTCGATTTCGGTTGCTTGCCCTTGGGCCCCTCCGAGCGGTTGGTGAATCATGATCCGGGTGTTCGGAAGGGCGATCCTCTTGCCCTTTTCCCCTGCCGCAAGAAGGACGGCCGCCATGCTGGAGGCCTGGCCGACGCAGATCGTCGAGACGGGGCACTTGACGTACTGCATCGTGTCGTAAATGGCCAGGCCGGCCGTCACGATCCCTCCCGGGCTGTTGATGTAAAGATAGATATCCTTGTCCGGATCCTCGCTCTCGAGGAAAAGAAGTTGCGCGATGACAATGTTCGCGACATGGTCGTCGATTTCCTGGCCGATGAAGACGATGCGGTCCTTCAAAAGGCGGCTGTAGATGTCGTAGGAGCGCTCGCCCCGGCCTGTTTGCTCGATGACCATCGGAACAAGTATGGACGACATGGCTCAATCCTCCCGCTACTCGGGCTTGTTTTCTGCCGGATTTTCTATCCCTTCAATGGAGCTTCCTACCGGAACCTCTTTGACCGTGATCTCGGACATAAGCAGGGCAATAGCCTTGTTCATGCGGATTCGGTGGAGGAAATCGGTCATCCTTTCACGATCCTTCAAAAGGAGGGAGCGGATCCTGTCAGGGTCCGACTTCAGGTATTCGGAAAGGGATTTGATTTCGGTGTCGATGTCCTGCTCACTGACCTCAACCGAGCGTTCATCGGCAAGGGCTTCGAGGACGAGAGTCTGGCGTACGGTCCTCTCTGCCCTTTCTTTTACACTCTGCTCAAAAGTTTCAGGGGTAATCCCGTTCTTTTCGAGGTACTCATCCATGGAAACGTTGAATTGTTTCTTGATCTGTTCTGATTCTTCTTCTTTCATGGCCTTGACCTGGCGTTCAACGAGCGTTTCAGGAACGACGACCTCTGCCGATTCCCTCAGTTTTGAAAGTGCATTGGACTCGGTAGCGTTCTGGGTGTCGTGCTGAATCTGTCCGGCGATTCGATCGGTCACATCCTTTTTAAAGCCCTCAAAATCTGCAATCTTGTCCTGTGAATATTTCCTGATGAACGTTTCGTCGAGTTCGGGGAGGATCCGTTCGAGTATTTCCTTGACCTTGAGGCTGTAACGAAGAGTTTTGCCAGCAATGGCTGGATCGGGATGTTCCTCTTCGACCGTAAACTCAACCGATTCCTCTTCGTCGACTTTTTTGTTGGTGAGGGCATTTTTCAGTTCTGCCCTAAGGCTTTCCGAATCCAGCTGGATTGTCGCGGTTTGTGGGGAGGAAGGGGTATTTTCCGTGCCTTCCTCAAGAAGAAGGGTCGTGTATTCCACGGAAACCGAATCGCCCTCCTTCGACGACCGATCGGAGACCGGTCGCAACTCGGAGTGATGCTGCCGAATCTGTTCAATCGCCGCTTCAACCATGGCATCCGTCACTTCGACGATTGGTTTTTCAATGACGAGAGAGGAAAGCTCAGGGAGGACAACTTCCGGGCGCACTTCAAAAGTGAACACGGCGGTGACCGGTTTTCCCTCCTCCACGTCGCCTTCCAGGTCGACCTGTGGTTCGCTAATCAGGTTGAGGTCGTATTCCTCAACGATTTCACTCATGGCGGAGGGGAGAACTTTCTCAAGGGCTTCAGAGTAGATGCCCTCGCGGCCGAAGTACATTTCGATGATATTGCGGGGTACCCGGCCCTTGCGGAACCCCTTGATGTTTGCCTTCCTGGACAGTTCTCCGACAACGGTGTTCAGCGCCTTCTGGAAATCCTGCGCTTCGATCGTAGCCTGGATTTTAAGTATGTTGCCTTCCTGTGAGACGATCTCCGATTTCAACCGCCACAACTCCTTTCAGGTTCCGTTCATTCAATGCCTGCATTCAGGCGTGAAAAGTATACCACACGGCATTGTGCGTAAAGCACATAAAGAAAGAACCCCCCGGATTCCCTTGGAAGTCGGTGGGTTCTTTTCGTCATGACACCCCGTCTCATCGGTTTCAAGACCTATTCCGGGATGGGACCGGCCCTGGTGCGAGAGGCGGGACTTGAACCCGCAAGGCTTTCGCCACTGGATCCTAAGTCCAGCGTGTCTACCTGTTCCACCACTCTCGCCGGAAAAAATAAAATGGTGGACCGTACAGGAATCGAACCTGTAACCCCCTGATTAAGAGTCAGGTGCTCTGCCAGTTGAGCTAACGGTCCACGCAAAATCGGTATTCTATTGTATTGGCTGGCGCGCCCGGCAGGATTTGAACCCGCGACCGACGGATCCGAAGTCCGCCGCTCTGTCCGCTGAGCTACGGGCGCATGTCCCGTCTTCAGTTTGGGGTGAGCGAGGGGACTTGAACCCCCAACCACTGGAGCCACAGTCCAGTGCTCTGACCAATTGAGCTACGCTCACCGGCTCCACTTTCATTGTTCCCTAGTGGCGCGCCTGAGAGGACTTGAACCTCCAACCTACGGATTAGAAGTCCGTTGCTCTATCCGGTTGAGCTACAGGCGCCTATATTTCTTTGGAGCGGGAAACGGGATTCGAACCCGCGACCTACGGCTTGGAAGGCCATCGCTCTAGCCAGCTGAGCTATTCCCGCGCTCACGGCTTACCTTCGGGATGGTCGGGGCGAAAGGATTTGAACCTTCGACACCCTGCTCCCAAAGCAGGTGCGCTAACCAGGCTGCGCTACGCCCCGACATTTTATATGATACCAAGGTTAGGATCAATTTGCTGGTGGAGCTGAGGGGATTCGAACCCCTGGCCTATTCCGTGCGAAGGAATCGCGCTCCCACTGCGCCACAGCCCCGTTCAATGAGACGTCGCCCATTTTAGAGAGGCATAGGGTTCTTGTCAAGGGCGGCGAAGGTTCCCTGTTATGATATTCGCAAAACGGGAGGTGGAGACCGTGAAAATCGGACCCGAAATGGTCAAAGCCTGGGCAGTTGAAATTCAAGTTTCGTGGGCCGGAACAAGGGTCCGCCGCGTCGAGGGTGCGGATCTATGGGCGGCTATCCAGCTTTTTCCGAAGGGTTGGCTGATCTTTTCCTGGTTTCCGGAAACCTGCGGGTGTGGGACCGTCGTGCGGGAAGTCCTTGATGGACTCTTGAAACTCGGAAAGCGCCAGCCGCCGATTGTTCTCGCCCTGAAAAGCCAGATCATGGGAGCCAGGCTGACGGGGGCGGAACAGCTGAACGCAGACCGTGTGCTGGTGCTCCATTTTTCGAGGCCAGTGGGGCTCGGTATTAGCCAGCCACGGACCCTTATCCTTGAAGCGTCTCCTCGATTCTCAAACCTGATCCTTGCCGACGGGAATCTTCAAGTCCTGGAAACAGGTTGTCACGACCGGCCCAGCGACGGAGGACCTGGCAGGACCCGGCCCGGATTTTCCTACCAGCCTCCGCCGGTCGTGCAGGGCGTTCCCCCTTCGAAATGGCCGCCGGCCGTTACTCCAGAGGCCTTTAAGGGATTGAGGGGAATCGGGAAGGGCCTTAGCGAGGCCTTGCGGGGTTGCTGGGAGGATCTTCAAAACCCCCGGGAGGCCTTATTCGGCCTTTACAACCCAAATGACTCCGCTCCTCTGGATTCTTTCCTGCCCCAGCGCGTGGGTGACGCCCTTTCGGTTTTCCCTTTGATCCTGCCCACGGCCAAACCAATTCCAGGGTCTCCTCTGGAAGCGGCGGGTGCCGAATTGGCGGAAGGCCTTTTAGGGAGAGGTTCCCTGGCGGTTGGCAAAAAGCCGGGTAGCGGTTTCACCAAGGAGTCCCGGCGTCTCCGGAACCGGCTGGACGGACTCAAGCGCCAGCTGGCAGAGTGTGAACAGGCTGAGCTTTGGAAGAAATACGGGGAAGCCCTTCTCTCCTCCATTATAGAAATTCCGGAGAAAACCATGGAAATCGAAATCCCCTGCTGGGGCACCTCCGGTCCCGAAATGTTGCGTGTTCCCGTCGATCCCGGTTTAACCAGGGTGCAGAATGCCCAGGCCTGCTTCAAGCGTTACCGCAAGGGAAACGGCATCAAGGAAAGAGTCGCGGACGAGATAAGAAAGCTTGAAGGGGAGATCGCCAGCCTTGAGCAGGATGAGTTATTGGCGGAAGCCCTGGCGCTTTGCGCTGAAGGAAGACACGAAGGGAGCGGGAAGCCGCCCGGAAGAAAAAGAGGCGAGAAGCAAAGCGGAGTCCACCGGTTTGAAATCGGGGATTTCCCCGTTTTTGTCGGGACAAGCGCGCTGGGCAACCGGAAAGTCACCTTCCGGCTTGCTTCCCCGGAAGACCTTTGGTTTCATGTCAAGGGCCTTCCGGGTGCCCATGTTATCGTCAAGACCGGGAAAAGGCCGGTTCCTCAAGCCGTGATCGAACAGGCTGCGGGAATCGCGGCGTTTTTCAGCAAGGCACGGACATCGCCCTCCGCGGTCGTTGATATGACGGAGAAGCGTCATGTCCGAAGCAGGCAGGCGGATAACCCAGGGGCCGTTTTCTACACCCATTCGACAGCCCTTACCGTGTGCCCCCAATTGCCGGGTGCAGGTTCCTGAGGATATCGGAAAGGCTTTCGGGAAGAAACGACCGGAAGGAGAACCTGCGGCCGTCCCTCGGATGCGGGATCGTCAAACGCCAGGCATGAAGGAAAACGCGGTCTATGGGGAACGGGGCGTGCTTCCTCGGGGCATAGACGGTATCACCGACGAGGGGATGTCCGATGTGGCGCAAGTGGACGCGAATCTGGTGGGTTCGGCCGGTCAAAAGGTTGCACTCGATCAGCGAGAAACCTTCTCTGTAACGGGCACGGACGCGGTAATCCGTCCTGGAGGGTCTTCCCTCCTCTACAACGGCCATGCGAAGGCGATTGTGGGGATCTCTCCCGATTGGTTCATCAATTGTTCCTTCCTTTTCGCAGGGGGACCCCCAGACAAGGGTCAGGTACCGTTTTTCGACGGCACGGAATTTGAATGAAGAGATTAACCGGTCCAGAGCCTCGCTATTCCTGGCGACGACCATGAGCCCGGAGGTTGTCGAATCAAGCCGGTGAACAATACCAGGCCTGAGGACGCGGTTGATGAGTCCGATCCTGGGATCCCTGTAAAGGAGTCCATGAACAAGTGTTCCCGTCCAGTGTCCCGGGGCGGGGTGGACAACAAGTCCTGCCGGCTTGTCGATTACGAGGATATCTTCATCTTCGTAGACAACGCCGAATTCCACAGGTTCCGGTTCCAAGTCCAGGGTTTCGATTTCCTGGATGGTCACCTCGACACGCGTTCCTTCTGGCAGTTTCAGGGAGGGTTTGGGCGTCTGGCTTGAAGAAAGGCTGATTCCGCCCTTTCGGACGATCTTGTTTGCGTAGCTCCGGGTCAAGCCCAGGCGGCGGCAGACAAGAACATCTAGACGGGTTCCCGTTTCGCTCGGGCCCACGAAAAATTCCTCTCGGGTCCCTGCCTTGGTTCCGTCACCCGGCTCTTCTTCGAAGGAGGGGTCTCCGTCCTGCCACTCCCCTTCTCCTCCGGGTGGAAAAGGAGGGAGTCCAGGTGTACCTGGACTCCCTCCTTCAGGATTCGTCAATCCGTGGTTACCTTTGAACACCTTGGACAGAGATCCCGTGCGTCCGGGCATGGCGATATCCTCCAGCACCTGGGGCAGGCTGTTCCTCCAGCTTTCCGTATACCGATGCGCATGCCGGTTTCAGTATCGTCGAAAACGAGATCGAATTCCTTGCCTTGGGGTTTCTTCCGGAAGGCTGAAACGATGCAAATCATTTCCCAATCCTCTTCCGAGGCCGAGAGGATTACCGGCTGCACCTTTTCAGGAGCTTCAATGACCGTGATTTCCGCTTCGAGGCTTTTCCCGATAAGTCCCTTGCCGCGGGCAACCTCTAGGGCGCGGCTGAAACCGCCTCGGATGGAAAGGATCCGGTCCCAGCGGGCATCTAGTTGCGGATCGGACAACAAAGGGTCCTCTTTCGGCCACCCTGCAAGGAAAACGCTTTCGGGAAGAGATCCGTCTATCTTTCGCATGGCTTGCCAGGTTTCCTCGGTTGTGAAGCTCAGCACCGGGGCCAGCGCCCGTGTCAGGATGTCGAGCAGCTTCCAGAGAACCGTCTGGCAGCTGCGCCTGGTCCTTTCGTCAGGTCCGGAGGCGTAGAGGCGGTCCTTGCTGACATCAAGGTAGAATGCGCTTAGTTCATTGACGCAGAACTGGTAGACGACGAAAGTCGGGATGTGGAACTCGTAAGATTCAAAGCCCTGAGTGACCCGAGAGATCAGCCCCTGAAGTCGCGACATGATCCAGCGGTCCATTTCATCCATCTCCTCCGGTTTAACAGCATCGGTGGACGGGTGAAAGTCGTAGACGTTGCTGAGGAGATACCGATAAGTGTTGCGGACCCGCCGGTACATTTCAACCAGATTGTCGATGATGTTCTGGGAGATCCGGATGTCGTTCCGGTAATCCGTGGAGGCTACCCAGAGTCGCAGGATATCCGCCCCGAATTTCTCAATCACTTCCTGGGGACTGACCGCGTTGCCCAGGGATTTTGACATTTTGCGCCCGTCTCCATCCACGATGAAACCATGGGTCAGGACTGAACGATAAGGGGCGCTGCCGCGGGTGGCGACTCCGTTAAGAAGGGAAGTTTGGAACCATCCGCGATGCTGGTCACTGCCCTCCAGGTAGAGATCGGCCGGCCAACGGAGTTCCGGACGTGCTTCAAGGACGGCAATGTGGCTCGACCCGGAGTCGAACCAGACATCCATGATGTCCGTTTCCTTCCTCAGGTGCGTGGAGCCACACTTATCGCAGATGGCCTTATCCCCGAGCAATTCTTTCGGGGTTGCTTTCCACCAGGTATTGCTTCCGTTCAGGCGGACTTTTTCCTGGACAAGCCGGATTCTGTCCGGTGTCAGGATAAGCTCTCCGCAATCTTCGCAATAAAAGGCAGGGATCGGTACGCCCCAAACCCTCTGGCGGCTGATGCACCAGTCGGAGCGGTCCCTGACCATGTTCGAGATGCGTTCCTTGCCCCAATCGGGGATCCATTCCACCTTGTCGATGGCCGCAAGTGCCTCTTGCCGGAATTCAGAGACTGCCACGAACCATTGTTCGGTTGCTCGGAAGATGATGGGTTTCTTGCAACGCCAGCAATGCGGGTAGGAATGCAGGATCTTCCCCTTCCCAAGCAACCTTCCGGTTTCGATCAGGCTCTTGAAAACCCGGTCGGCACCTTCCTCCAGGGACAACCCGCCGACAAGAGGTGTTTCAGGCAGGAAGCGCCCCGTCGGGTCGACCGGGTTGTAGATTTCCAGCCCGTAGCGAATTCCTGTCTCGAAGTCTTCCACGCCATGACCGGGAGCCGTATGGACGCACCCCGTACCGGAATCGAGGGTGACATAATCGGCAAGAACGAGCGGAACCTCCCTTTCTTCGTAGAAGGGATGGATTGCGACAAGCCCCTCCAACTCTTTTCCCCGGCAGCACAGGATCGGTTTTCCGAAAACGAGCCCCGTTTCCTTTTCGACGGATGGGATCAGTTCCGCCGCCAGGAGATAGGTCTTGTTTCCTGCGGGGACGAACACGTATTCGTAATCGACCTGGAGAGCTACTGCCATGCTGGCCGGGAGAGTCCAAGGGGTCGTCGTCCAGATGATGACGGAGACATCTTTTCCCGAGAGGGCCTCGAAGCGGTTTGCAACCCGGGGCATCGGGTAGGCAACGTAAATGGAAGGAGAGGATTCGTCCTCGTACTCGATTTCTGCCGCGGCCAGGGCCGTCTGGCAATCGATGCACCAGTAGACGGTCTTGAAACCCTTGTAGACAAACCCCTTCTCCACCATGTCCGCGAAGGCTCCGAGTTGCGCAGCCTCGTATTCGGGTTCGAAGGTGACGTAAGGATTTTCCCAGTCCCCAAGCACGCCAAGCCGCTTGAACTCTTCCCGCTGGATGTCGATAAACCGTCGTGCGTAATGGGTACACTTGGAGCGCAGTTCGACGGGATCCATGGACTCCTTGGTCGCCCCTTCCTCGCGGAGGACGCGGAGTTCGATGGGCAGACCGTGGGTATCCCAGCCAGGGATGTAGGGTGCGCGGTAGCCTCGCATCCACTTGTACTTGGGGATGAAATCTTTCAGGATCTTGTTGAAGGCTGTGCCGATGTGGATGTTGGCATTGGCGTAGGGAGGGCCGTCGTGCAGGATGAAAAGGGGGCTTTCCGCCGCCTGGGACATGAGCTTCCCGTAAAGGTCCATTTCGGTCCACATTTGCAGGAAGCCAGGTTCCCTTTTGGCCAGGTTGGCCCTCATTGGGAAATCGGTCTGCGGTAGATTCAGTGTTTTCTTGTAGTCGTCTGGCATGGATGAACCTCCTAAAAGTGTCTTAGCCGCCTAGGCCGCAAGGCCGGGGCGGCTTGATCGTCTTTATGGTCGATTTTAGGGATGTCGATTAATCGTTTTGTTCTCCAGAACCTGCCATTTTCTCCGCGGGCTTGGTTTTCTTCGCCTTTTGCGCCTGGAAGAGATGAAGCCCGACGAGGACGGCCAGGCCGACAAGGTCTGATTTGAGGCCCGGGATCATCAGGCCAAGGGCGCCGGCTATGGCGAGGATGCGGAATACCCAGTTGACTGGAGCCTTGTAGAAGCCGATCGTCCCGATTCCAAGGAGGAACACGCCAATGATTGCGGTGATCACGCTGATCGTCAGGCTTAGAGGCTCCGGGTTAACCAGGACCAGCATCGGGTTGTAGATGTAAATGTACGGGACAAGGAACCCTGCCAAAGCCAGCTTCATCGCGGTAAAGCCCGTTTTCATCGCGTCTGCTCCTGCGATGCCCGCTCCCGCATAGGCAGCGAGAGCGACAGGAGGGCTCAGGTCGGCTGCGATGCCAAAGTAAAGGACGAACATGTAGGCCGCGATCGGGGGAACGCCAAGGGCGAAAAGTGCGGGCGCGGCCATCGTGCTCGTGACGATGAAGTTGGCGGTGGTCGGCAGGCCGGCTCCCAGGAGGATGCTGGTGATCATCGTCATGATCAGGGTGATGATCAGGCTTCCGTGGGCGATCTCGACAATGGCACCGGCGATCCGAAGGCCCAGCCCGGTCAGCGTCGCCATTCCTACGACCATGCCGACGGTGGCGCAGGCAGCCGCCACGCCCAGGGCCGTTCGGGCGCCGTTTTCGAGGGCGCTCTTGTATTTAGGCAGGGTCAAGGCCGTCTCCCGGTTTAAGTAGGAGCAGGCCATGTTCAGCAGGATGCCGTAAAAAGCAGCCTTGATGGGCGTGTAGCCGGCGATCAGGAAGTAAATGATTCCCACTAGGGGAATAAGGAGTTGTCCCTTGGTCCTGAGGAGGGCCCACAGGTGCGGAAGCTGTTCCCGGGGGAGTCCTTTCAAACCGAGGCGGGAGGCTTCCAGGTGAACCTGCACGATGACGGCAAGGTAGTAAAGGAGCGCGGGGATGATGGCCGCCAGGGCGACCTTGATGTAGGGGATGCCGAGGAACTCTGCCATGATGAAGGCCGCTGCGCCCATGACCGGGGGCATGATTTGGCCGCCGGTGGAAGCAACGGCTTCTACGGCCCCCGCGAAGTATGGCTTGTAGCCGACGCTTTTCATGAGCGGGATGGTGAACATCCCCGTTGTGCAGACGTTTGCCACGGAAGAGCCGGAAATCGTTCCCATGAGGCCCGAGCTGACGACTGCGACCTTGGCGGGACCCCCTACAGACCATCCTGCGATGGCCATGGAAAGGTCGATGATGAATTTCCCCATGCCCGTCTGTTCGAGGAAGGTCCCGAACAGGATGAACATGAAGACGAACGTGGACGAGACCCCCAGGGGAACCCCGAAAATACCTTCGGTTCCGAGGTACATGTGGTTGATGATCCGGGGAATGTCAAACCCGCGGTGGGCGAACATATCCGGGAAATAGCGGCCGAAAAAGCAGTAAAGGAGGCTGAAGATGGCGATTCCGGGCAGGATCGGGTTCGACACGCGCCGCGTTGCTTCGAGGAGCACGGCGATCAGGACAAAGCCCATGGCCAGGTCGAGCGTGGTTGGCAGTCCTGCCCGCCCAACGAGTTCGTTGAAGTTGATAACCAGGTACAACGAAGAGAAAGCCGCCACGGCGGCGAGGGCCATGTCGTACCAGGGGATGGAATCCTTTCGCCCCTTGTTGCTGGCGGGATAGAGGAGAAAGATGAGTCCAAGCGCGAACGCAAGGTGGACGGCCCCTTGCTTGATTGCCAGGAGCAGTCCCATTCCGGAGGTGTAGAGGTGAAAAAGCGACATTGAAACGGCGATTATGGAGATCAGAAGCGCCTGCCACCCGGAAAGAGTGCGGAAACGCGCCTCAACGTCGAACTTGCGCATGATCTCGTCGAGGTCAATTTGCTTGGAAGTCTCGACGATCGCGTCCTTTTCCAATTCATCTACCAAGGTTAATCCCCCACTTCAGGAAAATGGTGTTATCCCGGAAGTACCCTTACAGTCTATCGCAAATCGGACCCGCATAAAACCCAGGCGGCGCGGCCTAATGGCGTGGCAACGTTTTTAATCGAAAGCCTTTCGCCGGGGAATGTTTCAAAAAGCCGGAGCGGCCCAAAACCTTCGAGTTCCAGCACGTTCAAGCCAAGTGTTTTGTTTCCGACCCGGTAATGGAGGTCATCCCACCGGTTTCTCCCACCGCGGAGGATAAACCAGCCCGGGGTGGAAAGGAATCGGCCGTTTCCAGGGACCTCGGTGGGGAGTCCCGCATTGTTGGATTGGAAGCGTTCCTCCCACTGCCATATTCGTCCTGAGACGACACGGTACTCATCCTCAACGGGGGTTTTCTCGAGGGAATGGATAATCCGGCTGGTGAAGGCCCACCCCTCGGAAACAATGGCGGAGAATACCGCCACCCCGTTATCGGTGAAAATTGAAACCACGTTTACGGGCCAAGCGGCAAGGGCTATAACCAGGGATAAGAGGAAGAGAAAAAAAAGGGAAACTCTCGTTTTTCGAAACACGGCATCTCCTTGTCCGAAAAATAGACCAAAACAAAAGGCCCCTTACAGGGCCAGTTTGCTGTTTTTGGCGGGCCCGGCCAGACTCGAACTGGCGACCTACGGCTTAGGAGGCCGTCGCTCTATCCACCTGAGCTACGGGCCCACCGGAACGACCGATATCTTACCACGGGTCGAATAGGGCTTCAATCTCTCAAAGTTTCCCCAAAACTTTCGGCGAGGCGGTCCAATCGCGCTTCATGTCCCGATGAATAGCTGCGCCAGAAGGAGTCGGCCTCCGAAATATCTTCGTGCATCCGGATGATCAGTTCCTGGATTCCTGGAAATTGAATTTCTCCCCTGAGTCGATTGAGGAAAAGGACCACAAGTTGGCGCCCGTAAAGATCACCGTTGAAATTGATCAGGTGGGCCTCGACCCGAAGGGCCCTGATTCCGGAAAAGGTGGGATTGAACCCGATGTTGAGTGCAGCTGGGTGCCACTGTTTCTCCAACAGGACCGCAGCCGTGTAGACGCCCCTTTGCGGGACAAGTTTTTCTGCAGGGATTGCCAGGTTTGCTGTCGGGAAGCCCAGCTTCCTTCCCCTCCGGTCGCCCTGTATAACGGTTCCGGAGAGGAAAAACGGGTGCCCGAGGAGGGGTTCGGCTGCACGTGTTTCCCCAATTGCTACTTTTTGCCGGATCAACGTGCTGCTGACATTTTCGTGCCCAACCCTTACCGGCGGAAGGATGTCCACCGACCAGTTTCTGGCAATCCCCTCCTCCTGCAGAAAAACACAATTTCCCGATCTTCCCCTGCCGAAATGAAAGTTTTCACCCACGACCAGGCCGGAAATTCCGTAGCTCTGGCCGATCCAGTCCAGGAAATCCGATGGTTTCATGTCAGCGAGCCCCCTCGTGAAGGGGATTCTTTCGAAGCGCGGAATTCGGTGAAAACGGCCCAGGGCTTCCCTTTCGGACTCCGTAAACAGATAACGGAAGGACGTTCCGCCGAACAGGGCCTGCGGGTGAGGACGAAAAGTGAGCACGCCCCACTCATCATTCCGGCAATGAGCTCGTTCCCTGGCGGTTTCGAAAAGGCGGGCATGCCCGAGGTGAAATCCGTCAAAGGCTCCAAGTGCGGCAATCATGGCTGCTCCCCAAGAGCAAGGACTACATCCGGCCTGTAGCAGAAAAGTCCTTTTGACGTTTCTTCCGGCAATGCGAAGCAGGCAAGATTCTCTGTTCGAAGCGCGACATGTCCAGATTCGGGGATAAGCCCCCAGTGGGCCCTCACCAGGGAATCAAAGGGGATTGGCCGGCCGTTTCGAACGTCCTTTTCGAGTTCCTGCGGAACGCGGTAGGTGACGAAATGATCCAGCAACCGGTCGAGTGGCAGCAGTGTCTTTTCGGGAAACGCCGGGCCAATCGTGGCAAGGGTCTCCAGGGGCAGGGAATTTTCGAGGCTGAACCGGCCAATGGAAAGTCTCTTCAGGGAAACCACGTAGGCTCCGCAGCTGAGTCTGTTCCCAAGATCGCGGACCAGGCTGCGAACGTAGGTTCCCTTGTGACATCGGATTTTAAAGCGGATCCTGCCTTGGGGATCAGGTCCCGACGCCTCGGAAAAGGAGGTGATCGTGACGGGGCGGGACGACAGGCATGTCGTTTCTCCCGAACGTGTCAATTCGTGAGCTCGCCTTCCTGCGACATGGACGGCCGATATCGAAGGCGGAACCTGGAGGCGCATTCCAAGAAAGCCCAGAATTTCCCTTTCGACTCTTTCATGTGTAACGTGGGCCCACCCTGCTTTTGCCTTGATAAGACCGGACGCATCGTCCGTATCCGAGAAGGCTCCAAGCTGTGCTTCCACGACATACGTCTTCGGCAGGTTTTGGACGAAGGAACAGGTGCGTGTGGCGGCTCCCACGAGAAGAACCAGCAAACCCGAAGCGGGACTGTCGAGGGTTCCCCCGTGCCCGACCTTGGATTTCCTGCCAAGCATTTTCCAGACCTTCTCGACACAACCCGTGCTGGTTTCGCCCGCTTGCTTGTCCAAAATAAAAAGTCCGTCAGCCATGGAATTCGCGCATCTCTTCCCTGAAAATATCTATGGCTCTTTCGATCGGAAGCGACAGCCGCATCCCGGCGGCATTCGGATGCCCTCCGCCTCCATGCTTGTGGGCAACCTCCGCTGCAGAAATCTTTCCTCTCGACCGAAGGCTCACCCTAACGCTGGAGTTGTTCTCGACAAGGAGGGCGGAAAATTGTGAATCCCTGATGCGCAACAGGTCGCTTGATAAACCCTCGGTTTCGGAAAAATCCGCTCCCGTTTCTTCAAAATCGCTTTTTGAGAGCCACGTGAACGCAATCCCCCGATCCGGGTCATAATCCAGCTTTGAAAATGCCCGCCCTCTCAGCCTGAGGGCTTGTGGGTTCAAGTTGCAGTAAAGCAGCAGGTCCATTAGTTCAGGACGTATCCCCCTCTCGAGGAGGTCGGATGCGATTCGATGAGAGCGGGGAGTTGTACACGAGTAGGAGAACCTTCCAGTGTCCGTGACGAGCCCTGCATAGAGCCCCATCGCTTCATCAAGGGAGAGGCTGCCCCCCATCCGGCGGAGAATTTCCCAGGCCAGCTCAGCTGTCGCCCCGGCGTGCGGATCGACGAGGTTCACCGTCGCAAACCTGGAGTTGTCGCCATGGTGGTCGATATTGACGGAGGGCAACCCGGAAAGACCCGAAACGGAGAGGGTCCTTTCGGGAGTTGTCGTGTCAATGAAGACGAGGAGGGATTCTTCCGTGGCGGAGAGGTCACGGGCGACCTCGTAGCGATCCGATCCCGGGAGAAATGCGTAGCTTCCGGGGATTGGGTCGGGTCCCATCCACCGAGCGGATTTTCCAAAGCGAGCCGCAAAGCGATAAAATGCACTTCCGCAGCCAAGCGTATCTCCGTCCGGTTGCTCGTGAGAAAGGAGAATCCATTGCGGATACTTGCTCAGTTCGGCAACCACTTTGAGGAGGGCATCCGAAGGGGGCATTTCCGTGTTATTCGTCCTCGCCATCATCAAAGCCGGGGTCCCCTTCTTCCAAGGGGCCTTCGCAGATGGGGGTTGAGCCCTTTAGGCGGTCGAGGACAGCGTCCATCACGCGTGCTTTTTCTTCGCTAAGATCGACGATAAAGCGAAACTCGGGGATAGTGCGGAGGCGCATTTCCTTGCCCAGAATGCTTCGGACAAGGCCCTCCACGGAATCCAGGCCAGCCTTGACGGCTTCCTGTTCGGCCGGGTTGATCGTCGTGAAGTAGACCTTGGCAAAACCGAGATCCCGAGAGCACTCCACTCCTGTCAGGATCGCCTTTCGAGCCCACTCGTTCTTGATGCGGCCCTGAAGGAGCAGCGAGATTTCCCTCAAAAATTCCTTGTTAATCCTCTCTATTCGAAAACTCGTCATAGGAACCGACCTTTCTTCGCGAGGCGAGCATTTCGAAATCCAGGCTACAGGCTCCCCGGTCGAGAACGCCTTCCACCTGGTCCAAGATGAAGCGTACATGGCCTATTTCGTTCGCGGTGCAAGCGAACGAAAGGCAGGCTTTCGTCCACGAATCTTGCGGGCCCAGGTCGGACGCGGAAACGTTCGCGCATCTCCTGGCCTGTTCCAGGAGGGAACGGACGACTTGCCGCCGGTCCTTCAGGCTCCTGCTCCCCGGTATTTCGATATCCGTGAGCAGGAGCCCGAAATAACAGGCTGGGCCATTTAATCGAAGTGGCGTTTCTCCTCCACGATCTCGTAGCATTCGACGTGGTCGCCTTCCTTGAAGTCGTGGAAATTCGTGAAGCTCATCCCGCACTCGAAACCGTTTGTCACTTCCCGGGCGTCATCCTTGAAGCGCTTGAGGCTGGATAAGGTCCCGTCCCAGTAAACGACCCCATCCCGGATCAGGCGGATTTTTCCGTTGCGGCGGATCGTTCCCTCAAGGACATAGCTCCCGGCAATCTTCCCTACCTTGGGTACCTTGAAGGAAGCCCTGATCTCGGCCTGTCCAAGGATCTTTTCCCTGAGGGCCGGCGCCAGGAGGCCTTCCATGGCTGAACGGATATCGTCAATGACATCGTAGATGATGTTGTAAAGTCGGATTTCTATGCCTTCCGCATCCGAGATCTTCTTTGCATTCGAATCAGGGCGGACATTGAAACCGATGATAACCGCCTTGGACGCGGCTGCAAGCATGACGTCAGACTCCGAAATGCGACCGACCCCTTCATGGACAATGTTGATGCCGACTTCGTCGGTTCCGAGCTTCAGCAGCGATCCTCTCAAAGCTTCCAGGGATCCCTGCACGTCGCATTTCAGCACGAGGCTGAACACGCTGGTTTCCCCTTCCTTAAGTTGCTGGTAGAACTCCTCGAGGGTCAACCGGCGAGCGGTTCCCCGCTCGGCTTCCCTGAGTTCCTGGGTCCGGGAATCAATGCAATCGCGAGCCTCGCGCTCGTTCAGCGCCTTCCTGAAACGTTCCCCTGGACTTGGCAGGCTGTCAAGGCCCAGGACTTCGACGGGTGTGCTTGGTCCAGCTTCGACGACCCATGCACCCTGGTCGTCCAAGAGGCCGCGAACGCGCCCACATGTGCTCTCGCAAAGAATGATGTCGCCGCGGCGGAGGGTTCCATTCTGGACGATCAGGGTCGCAACGGGGCCCTTGCCCTTGTCAAGCTTGGCCTCCACGACGACGCCTTCGCCATCCTGGGCTGGGTCAGCCTTCAACTCAGCCATTTCTGCCACGAGCAGGATCATTTCGAGCAATTGGTCCATACCGAGCCCGGACTTGGCCGACACGTCGACAAAGACGGTGTCTCCGCCCCACTCCTCCGGGATCAGTCCCTGGTCTGAGAGTTGCTGGCGAACGCGATCGGGACGCGCATCGGGCTTGTCTATCTTGTTGACGGCAACGATGATCGGCACACCGGCTGCCTTAGCATGGTTCAAGGCTTCAACGGTTTGCGGCATGACCCCGTCGTCCGCCGCGCAGACGAGAATCGCGATATCGGTTACCTGTGCCCCGCGGGCGCGCATGGAGGTGAAAGCCTCATGCCCCGGAGTATCCAGGAAGACGATCTTCTTTCCTTCGCGCTCGACGACCGAAGCCCCGATATGTTGGGTGATTCCCCCGGCTTCCTTGTCCGCGACGGCTGTCTTGCGAATGTAGTCCAGCAGTGTGGTTTTGCCATGGTCAACATGTCCCATGACCGTCACGATGGGGGGCCTGTCAACCATGCCGCTTTCCAAGGGGGCCTTCTTCTTGCGGATGGTGGGAACTTCCTGCAGGGGTTCGGCCTCCTGCAAAAGTTTCAGGTGTTTCCCCGCAAGTTCTTCGATCTTGGAAAGGGTGACTTCGTCAATCCTGGCTGTTGCCGGGACCATCAGGCCAGTCGTGACCAAGTACTTGACCACTTCTGCCGTTCCCAGGCCCAGCCTTTCGGCGACTTCCCGAATCGTGATCCCGGCTGGGATTTCCACTGTTTCAGGCAAGAAAGGATATTCCTCGATAGCCGGGCGCGCCGTTCCTGTGGCAGAGTCTTTCTTACGGCGCTCCCGGACTGTTTCCTCCAGAATTTGCGCAACATCCGTGTCAATGGAACTCATGTGCGTTTTCACGTCTACAGCCAGGGCCTGAAGGATTTCCATCAACTCCTTGTTGGAAACCTCCAGCATCTTGGCGAGTTCGTAAACTCTGATCTTACTCAAATGACATCACCTTCCCGTCTCAAATCCTCCAGGAGCATTTCGGCAAACTGACTAGCCATAGGCAAGCCCACAACCTGGGCTGAAGCGAGCCCCAAGGCTGCTCCGAGTTCCCAGCGCGAGACCGATTCCAGATTAACGACGCGATCCCCTCTCTTTGCTGCTGCTGACAGGAACCTGCGTTCCACCGCAGGAGAAGCATCGTTTGAAAGAAACAGGAGAAACGGAGCTTTTCCTGCCGAGATCTCCGCTCTTATCCTGTCCTGTCCGATCACGGCCAAGCCAGCCCGGCGCACGAGCCCCAATTTCAGCAGGAGGCTTCGCTTTAGCCCATCGGTCAAGCCTAATCCTCCTTCGCGGAAAGGCTTGCGATTGCCGCCGCGATTTCTTCATAAAAGGAGGCTGGAACCTCGACCTTGAGGCACCGGGAAAGAGCCTTCCTTCGGCGGGCTTCCTTCAGGCATTCGAGGTTGGTGCAAAGGTAAGCACCTCGTCCTGGCGCCCGTCCTGTAAAGTCGATCGCAAGTTCGCCATCTTTATTTCTTACGATCCTGATCAGGCCCTTTTTCGCAGATTCAACCCCGCACCCTATACAGGTCCGCGGGCGGATTCTCCTTACTGTTTGCGCTCCTGTTTCTCTTCGGACCATAAGTCCTTCGTTTCTCCCTTGATTATATCTTCAAAGAGATCCTGCAAGGTGGGCATCCTCTCGGGTTCCAGCACCTTAATGTCGATTTTCCAGCCTGTCAGCCGGGCAGCAAGGCGGACGTTTTGTCCGGCCTTCCCGATCGCCAGCGAAAGCTGATCGGGCCGCACGTAAACCTTAACGGATTTCTCCGATTCCAGGACGGGTTCGACTTTCACGACCTTCGCTGGGGAAAGTGAATTTCGCACGTACTGGAGTGGGTCCGTGTTCCAGATGATGATGTCGATGCGTTCGTCACGAAGTTCGGCGCTGATAGACTTGATGCGGGTTCCCTTGTTCCCGACGCATGCCCCGACGGGGTCGACGTTCGGATCCAGTGTCGAGACGGCGACCTTGGCCCTGGCTCCGGCTTCTCGGACGATGCCCCGGATCTCCACAGTTCCCTCTCGAATTTCCGGCACCTCGAGTTCCAGCAGCCGGCGCAAAAGTCCCGGGTGCGTACGGGAGACGACAATTCGAGGTCCCTTGCTCGTCCGGCGCACGTCCAGGAGAAGGAATTTCATCCGCTCTCCTGAATTGTAGGCTTCTGCCAGGATGCGTTCCTCCCGGGGGAGAATCGCTTCGGACCGTTCGTTCAGGCGGACGAGGACCTGGTCCCCTTCGGACTTGAATATGACCCCATTCACGAGATTGCCGATACGGTCGGAAAACTCCTCGAAAATGACCTGTCGCTCCGCGTCCTTGATCCTCTGGAGAATAACCTGTCGGGCTGTCTGGGCCGCGATTCGCCCGAAATCTTCCGGGAAGACCTCGACACGAACAAGATCCCCAACGGAGATGTCGGGAAGGCCCATGCTTTCGGCTTCGGCCACGGTCATTTGGGTGTCCGGGTCCGTGACCTCTTCGCTGACTTGCTTGACCTCGTAAAGAACCATCGCGCCGTTTTCGGGTTCGATATGGACCTCTACGTTCTGGTTGCCCCCCCGGTGCTTACGGTAAGAGGAAACAAGGGCAGCTTCGAGGCTCGAGATGATGATTTCCGACGATAGCCCCTTTTCCTGCTCAATTTGCTTCAAGGCCTTGATGAAATCCTTTCCGAGCTGCATGGTCATGCCTCCTCAAAACCTCAGTGCTTGCGTTTTAAATCTCGCCTTCGTAGACGAGGTTTGCCTTGCGTACGGATTCAAACGGGAAAACGATGGAAACTTCGTCTTCCGTGAGAAAAACGATCTTTTCGCCGTCGACGCAATGGATCTGTCCCTTGAAATTTCTCTGCCCGTTTAAATTTTCCTTGAGTTGAACCCTGGCTTTGCTTCCCTGGAATCGCCTGAAGTCCTCAAGTTTGCGGAGAGGCCGTTCTAGCCCTGGTGAACTGACTTCGAGAAAGTGCTTTCCCCGGAAGAAAGGGTCGATTTCTTCCTGGATCCCGCTCAAGGCCCTGGAGACCTTCTCGCAATCCCCCACACCGATTCCGGCTGTCGAGTCAATGATCACGCGGAGGATCGAACGGCCTTCCTCGTGGGTCAGTTCGATATCCACGCACTCGTAGCCTGCCTTTTCTATCGTTTCCTCCAGGGTCTTAACCAACTTCAAACGCCGTTCCCTGCGCGGGTCCACGAGCTTTCTCCACCCCCTTAAAAAACGAAGAGTGGGCGGGGCCCACTCTTAGACGTGAACAGGGACAAAATGATGCGCAAAAGTGAGTATAGCATGCACTCCCTGGCAAATTCAAGGGAGGGGGCTTCCCCGGAAAGGGACGGGAACTACTCGGCCCAGTAGTTGGGGGCCTCCTTTGTGATGACGACATCGTGCGGATGGCTTTCCTTAACGGAGGCAGCCGTAACTTTGACAAAGCAGGATTTCTCGTGAAGCGCCTCGATGTTTGCAGCTCCTACATAACCCATGCCGGAGCGCAATCCCCCGATCATCTGGAAAATGACTGCCCCTGCGGTTCCCTTGTAAGGGACAAGTCCTTCTATACCCTCGGGAACAAGCTTTTCTTCGGATACGCCTTCCTGGAAGTATCGATCCTTGCTGCAGCCTTCCTTCATCGCGCCGAGGGAGCCCATACCCCGGTAGCTCTTGTAGGAACGGCCGCGATAAATGACTTCCTCTCCAGGGCTTTCTTCAGTTCCTGCAAAGAGAGAACCGATCATGACCGAGTCGGCTCCTGCAGCCAGGGCCTTGACGACGTCACCCGAGTACCGGACCCCTCCATCCGCAACAACCTTCTTGCCGAGTCGGTGAGCAACCGGAGCCACCTCCATGATGGCTGCGACCTGGGGTACGCCGATCCCGGCGACGATTCGGGTTGTGCAGATCGAACCGGGGCCGACACCGACCTTTACGGAATCCGCGCCTGCCTCGATGAGGGCTTCCGCAGCTCGGGCCGTTGCAATGTTTCCCGCCACGAGGGGAAGGTCAGGGTAGGTTTTCCTGAGAAAACGGACGGTATCCAGGACAGTCTTTGAATGACCGTGCGCCGTGTCGGCCACGATGAGGTCCACTCCTCCCCTTACCAGGGCTTCGACCCTTTCCGGGACGTCTCTGCCGACCCCGACCGCGGCCCCAACGCGGAGACGGCCGTGGGAATCCTTGCAGGCGTTCGGAAAATCCTTTACCTTCTGGATGTCCTTGATCGTGATAAGTCCCTTCAGGGTCCCGTTTCCGTCGACGATCGGCAGCTTCTCCACCTTGTGGCGCATAAGGATCGCCTTGGCGTCCTCAAGGGTCGTTCCGACAGGAGCCGTGATCAATTTTTCCTTCGTCATGACATTGCTGACCGGCTGGGCATAATCCGTGACGAAACGAAGGTCCCGGTTCGTGATGATGCCCACGAGCTGCATGTTCACGTTGACGATCGGAACCCCGGAAATGTGGTAATGCTCCATGAGGGAAACGGCCTCCTGGACTGCGGCCGTCGGGGGGAGGAAAAACGGGTCGACGATAACGCCGGATTCGGATCGCTTGACCTTGTCGATCTCCCGGACCTGGGCTTCGGGAGTCATGTTCCTGTGGATGATCCCGAGCCCGCCTTCCCTTGCCACGGCAATCGCGAGCCTTCCTTCGGTAACCGTATCCATGGCCGCGCTGCAGAGAGGGATGTTCAGGGGAATCTGAGGGGTGATCCAGCTTCGGACGTCTACCGTGGTAGGAACAACTTCACTGTAATCAGGAACCAGAAGAATGTCATCGAATGTGAACCCTTCGTATGGTACAAATCTGCTCTCCAACATGATCCTAGCACCTCCCGGTGAAACACTTGGCGGAAGTCTATACGAAAAGTCGCCCAGGGGCAAGCATTCTTTAAAAAAGTAGCTTCGCGAAAGAAACTTTCCTTGAAAGCGTAGCAATCGCATGGCATTCCATGCACTTGGCCTCTCCTGTCGCTCCTATGCCTTCGCCCGACTTGACCTTGATGTTGACATGCCGAATGCCCGATGGGCACTCCAAGGCACTTTCCATGGAAGCTTTCATCTCTTCGACAAGGTTGCCCAACCTTGGGACCTGGGCTATGAGAGTGAGATCGATCCAGCGTATCGTCCAACCCTCTTCCCTGACCTTCCATGCCGCTTCACGAAAGAGGGAAAGGCTGAATGCGTCCTTGTACCGAGAGTTCGTCGCCGGGAAAAGGATTCCGATGTCGGGCAGCCCGGCTCCACCCAGGAGCGCGTCGGATGCCGCATGGCAAAGGCAGTCTGCATCCGAGTGGCCATCGAGGCCGAGCCTTGACGGAACCTTGATCCCTCCAAGGACGAGGGATCGCCCGGGAACGAGGGGATGGATATCGTAGCCATATCCCGTTCGCCATTCAAGGGGGCCTGAAAGGAGCGTCTGGGCCAGGGCCAGGTCTTCCGGGTAAGTGACCTTTATGTTTGCCGTTTCACCCTGCACGAGCGTAACTTGTCTTCCGGATGCATTCCAGGCCTCCGATTCGTCGCGCGCTCCGCTACCGAACCGCTCCAGGGCGTCGATCAGGTCCTCGCGTGCGAAGGCCTGTGGAGTCTGGGCCCGGTAAAGATCTTCCCGGTTGACGGTTTCGAGTCCTTCCAAGGTCACGCGCTTTAAGGCATCCGCGACCGGAAGCACCGGGATTGCCCCTCCGGTCAGGTGTACCTTCCTGAGAAGTTCCCTGCAGAGGTGCTCGGAAGCGAGAGGTCTTGCCGCATCATGGACAAGAACGACTTCCCCCTTTGCAGCCCTGAGTCCGTTCATCACGGAAATGGACCGCTCGTCTCCCCCGACTGCCAGGGTAAGGGGAATCCTGAAAGCCGGGATGTTTCCGGGCAAGCTTTCAAGGTCTTCCGGGGAAACCACTAGAACCAGTTCATCCACGTTCGACTGCAAAGAAAGAGTCTCAGCCAGGCGGGCCGACCATTCCCATAGCGGATGGCCTGCCGCCTCGGAGTATTGCTTGGGAACCTGGCCGCCGAAACGCTTTCCCCTGCCGGCCGCGACGAGGACGAAAGAAGTGCCTCCCGTCAACGCGAAACCTCCCTGACGAAACGTCCGAAAATCATCCTTCCCGCGGAGGTCTGGAGGAGGGATGTGACGAAGACCTCGACTCTCCGACCGATATAGCGCTGGCCGTCTTCTACGACAATCATCGTTCCGTCTTCCAGGTAGCCGACTCCCTGGTTGGGTTCCTTCCCCTCTCGGAGGATATCCACCGTTAGGCTTTCGCCCGGAAGAAGGACGGGTTTCAGCGAGTTGGAGAGATCGTTCACGTTGAGAATCAGGACTTTCTCGACCTGGGCCCTCATGTTGAGGTTGTAATCCGTTGTGAGAACCTTTCCCCCCATTTGTTTTGCGAGGGAGAGGAGAGCCTCGTCGACGGCCTCTAATCCCAGGTCTTTAAGGGTGACTTCCAGAACTTCAACCTGGATTTCCTTGAGTTTTTGCAGTTCGCTGACAACGTCAAAGCCGCGGCGACCCCTAGATCGCTTTATCGGGTCTGTTGAATCGGCTACAGACTGGAGTTCTGTCAGGACGAATCTTGGAAGGGCGATCGGTCCGTCAAGGAACCCAACTTTTGCGATGTCCAGTATCCTACCATCGATGATGACACTGGTATCAAGAATTTTCGGGGCCGTTCCCCGGTTTTCTTCGACGTAGATCTCTTCGGGCTGCTGAGGTTGCGGGTGCTTGCTCTTCTTTCCGCGGAAGACCAGTTTCCCCTTCAAGCCTCCCAGGGAAGACCACATGGTTAGAATTTCGTCCCGCCGACGGGAAAATATTCGAACGCCCAGATAACCCAAAGTCAGGTTAAGGAGCACGGCAATATAGCTTCCAATAGCCGGTAACCGGGAAAAGGGGAGCGCAATCAGGTTTGCGACGAGCAGGCCAACAATCAAGCCGATAACGGAGATCGAAATGTCGTGCCAGCTCGTGGTTTGGAGCTGCCTCTCCGAGAATGATCCGATTAAACCGAGACCTCTTACGAAATAACTGGTAAGAATGAAGCCGGCGAGCGAGAGGAAACCAATGGACAAGAGGTTCACCGCGATCACGTGACTCATTGAGATTCCCGGCCACCAGCCCTGCTTGAGTGCGAACTGGGCCATCTGGTATCCTGCAACACCGCCTAGCAAAGCAAACAGGATCCGCGTACCTGCCTTCATGATCCTTCCAAATCCCTCTGCCATGTTCTCACTCCTTCCTATTGAATTTCACGCGGTTCCGTGTCCGCGACCTTTTGCCTGGCTTCGAGGGCAGCATGGAGGGTGACCCGGTCCGCATACCCGATACTACCTCCGACAGGAAGTCCGTATGCCAGTCTTGATAGCCGGGTTCCGCAGCTTTTGAGCGCATCAAGGACGGCAAAATAGGTGAGATCCCCTTCCACGCAGGGATTGGTTGCTATGATGACCTCTCTTATACCGAGTCCCAGGATGCGGTTCCGGATCGCCTCCAGGACGCGACTGTCAAGCTCTTCACCGTCAAGGGGTGAAACGCGTCCTCCGAGGACGTGGTAAAGTCCGCTGAAAACAGAGGCCTGCTCAAGGCACATCAGGTCCTCGGCCGTTTCGACCACACACAAAACTTTGCGGTCCCTCAAGGGGTCGGCGCAAACCGGGCATGGGTCGTCTTCCGTGTAATTCCCGCATTCCGGGCAAGGATGCAGGCGTTCCTTCAGGGTCCTGACCGCCTCGGATAAATCCCGGCTAAAAGCTTCCGGTTGTCCCAGCAAGTGGAACACAATGCGTCGGGCGCTTTTTTCACCGATGCCCGGTAACCTGCAGAGTGCGGCGGTCAGTTTTTCGATCGGGAGGGGAAGGGACAAGGCCTGTCCTGCCTGCCCTACATCATGCCCGGGAAACCCATGCCGCCAGTGACGCCGCTCATGCGCTCCCCTGCGATTTCCCGACTCTTACGGACCGCGTCGTTAACGGCCGCGACGATAAGATCCTCGAGCATTTCCGTGTCTTCCGGGTTGACGACTTCCTTCTCCAGATGGACAGCCAGGATGTCCCCCTGTCCGTTGACGGTGGCCTTTACCATGCCCCCTCCCGCCATTCCTTCTATCCGCTCGTTGGCCAGTTCTTCCTGGATTCGGGCCATGTCGGCCTGCATTTTTTGAGCTTGTTTCAGGATCTTGTCGAACTTCACGCGAATTCCCTCCTTGTATGGCTTGCTTAATCGTGATGATAGGACGAACCCTTCAGGATTGAAAAGGCCCGGTACACCTGTTCAGCTAGAACGACAAGGCAGAGTTCGTGGGGAAATGTCATCGGAGAGAGAGCCAGCATCTCGTCCGCCCTTTCCCGGACCCTGGATGAAACGCCGAATGCCCCACCCACCAGGAGGCATAGCCGCCCTTCCGACGACTCCATTTTATTCGATAACCACCTTGCCAGGTTAACACTTGTCATCATTTTCCCATTTTCGTCAAGGAGAACGAGTGTATCCCGCGGGGAAACCATTCTGAGTATTCTCTCCCCCTCTGCTTCGCGCATCGAATCGGGATCCTTGCCACGGCTTTCCTTGACGGTCTCGTGGAGAACCGGGCAGAATCGCGTAACACGTTTGAGGTAATCGGCGAAAACCTCACAGAGCCGTTCGGATTTCATCCGACCGACGCTGAGGAGCACGAGCTTCACTGGCAGTTCTCGCGCGAACGAACTAGCCGTCGCAGCTCAAGCGGCTCAAAAAGCTTTTTCTTTCCGCACCCGAGGCACTCCAATTCGACGAAAGCCCCGATGGAGAGGATTCGCCACTTCTCGCTCCCGCAAGGGTGCTTTTTCCGGAGTTTCAGGATGACTCCGGGTTCAAAGGGATCGGTAAAACTCACAGGGAGGCTCCTTCGGCCCTGGAGGGTTCCTGTTTGCGAAGAGCCTTGGTCCGCAGCCGCTTGACGTTGAAAAGTTCCTGCCGCTCCCTTTCGGAGAGGATTTCCCGGATTCTCTTGAGGTCTTTTTCCAACGAAGGCAACAAGAGGTGCTGGAGTGTATTGATTTTCTGGAGTGTCCTTTTCAGTTCCCGGCCAAGGGCTTGGAGCTTGGCCTTCTTGTTGATGAATTCCCAGACCAGGGACTTGCCTTCCTCGAGTGATTGAAGCAGGTCGTCCAGGTTCAGGGATGCCAGCGCCGGGTCATAGGCCAACCCCTCCGATTCTGCGGAAAGGCCTTCGTAGGGACTCTCAAACTGCGGATAGCGGCAACCCATGAGGACGTGGAATGCCGAGTTTATTTCGAGGGGTGGAGAAACAGGTTTCAGGACGCGGAGCGCGAAATGTCCGTCAAAAATGCGAACGAGTGAATAGGAAAACGAAAGCTTCCCGCAAAGAGCCAAAAAGCGCTTTTCAAGTTCCCTGAAGAGTCGCCGATCCTCTTCGATCGCCCGGAGAAGGGCGTCCCTTTTTTTCTCCAGGAGCAGTTTCCCATACTGCACGACGACAATCTGCCGTCTTAGGGAAAGAAGTTGGTCTCTTGTCGGAGGCCTGCTCATGGACTAATCGTCCTTACCCCTGGCCATCCGGCTGGAAACGAGGTCATCCGGCAGCCTGTAAAGCTCGGAAACAGGAAGCACAGCCAGGGATTTCCAAGATTCTTCGAGGGAGGCCAGAAGGTCTCTCCTGGACTCTCCCTGGTTCACAAACTGCCTTTCGAAGGCCGAACCGAAACGGATATAGCGGTGTTCAAGGGGAGAGAGCCCTTCCTCCCCCACAATCAGCTTAAGGCGCTCGAGTTCCCGTGCACGGGCATATGCAGCGTATAACTGGTCTGCCATCGCTCGGTGCTCGGGTACGGTACGTCCCTTTCCTATCCCCTTGTTCATCAGCCGGCTCAGGCTGGGAAGAACGTTTACCGGGGGATAGATACCCCGGTCGTGAAGGTTCCGGTCCAGGACAATTTGCCCTTCCGTAATGTAGCCCGAAAGGTCGACGACAGGATGTGTCATGTCATCGTCAGGCATCGTAATGATGGGAATTTGCGTGATGCTCCCCGCACATCCGTGCACGCAGCCCGCCCGTTCATAGAGGCTGGCGAGGTCGGAGTACATGTAGCCCGGGAAACCCCGTCTACCTGGAACTTCCTCTCGCGCGGCGCTGATTTCCCGCAGGGCTTCACAATAATGGAGCATGTCCGTCATCACGACGAGGACGTCATATCCTTTCTCGAAGGCGAAATATTCGGCCACGCTTAAGGCCATCCTGGGTGTCAGGAGGCGTTCAACCGCGGAATCGCTTGCCAGGTTGATAAAAAAGACGCCATTGTTCAGGGCTCCGGTTTTCTCGAAATCGTCGAGGAAATACCCGGCTTCGCGGGCCGTTATGCCGATAGCAGCAAAAACGACGACGAAAGAGGTTTCTTTCCCCGGAACGCTTGCCTGCCGTACGATCTGGGCCGCCAAGCGGTTTGCCGGAAGCCCGGCACCGGAAAAGATGGGAAGTTTCTGCCCCCTGACCAGCGTATTCATGAGGTCGATCGTCGAGATGCCTGTCTCGACAAAGGCATTGGGGCTTGTACGGGCGACCGGGTTGAGGGGCAATCCATTAACCGGGATGGTTTTCTCGACAAAAGCGAGGGGGGTCCCGTCCACAGGCCGTCCCCGTCCATCCAGGACCCGGCCCAGGAGGGAAATCCCTACGGGAATGCGGACGATATCCCTCTCAAGCCAGACTGTCGTTCCACCTGAATGGAGTCCCATTGTTCCCTCGAAAACCTGGATGGCGCAGAGATCCCCGTCTACCTGGAGTACCTGCCCTGTCCTCAAGCCATCGGGCGTTTCGATCAGGACCCGTTCCCCGAACCCCGCTTCACGGACGCCGGAAACAAGAAGCAGCGGTCCGACGATTCCCTTTACGGATCCGTATCCTTCCCTGTAGAGATTCATCTGACCACCACCTCGATCCTGTCAAGGCTTTCCTTCGTCTCATCGAGCCACCGGGCGGCAAACTCGGGAAAGTCTGTGTCCGGGGTTCCCCTTAGTCTGAGCAAGCCAGCCCTTAAGGGAATTTCGGAGAATTGTTCGAAAATCAAGCCTTCTTTCAGGCGTTCGGAGACAAAGACATCAAGTGCCCTTAAGGTCTCGAGCAATCCCTTCATTTTCGCGAGGGAACAAAAAGCGTCAATATTGTCAAACGCGTTTTGCTGAAGGTATACGACGCGAAACAGCTCAGAAAGGTTTAAGGTCCACTTATCCTGTTCGGAAAGCCCGTCCCGTCCCACGAGCTGGACCAATTCCAGCAGGGATTTTTCCTGGGAAAGGGTTTCGGAAAGGAAGAGACGCAAGCGAGACCACTCTTCTCCCAACTTTTCCGCGAACATCCCCGCGAGCGATTCGTCATAGAGAGTGTAGCTGTTCTGCCAGTTTATCGCAGGGAAATGCCTCTGCTGGGCGAGAGACTTGTCGAGAGCCCAGAATGTCCCGGACAATCGCAGGCTCGACTGGGTAACCGGTTCCGAAAAGTCTCCCCCGGGAGGGCTTACCGCGTTGATGACCGAAATCGAACCTTCCTGTCCTGCTTTACCGAGAGTCGTGATCCTGCCGGCTCTTTCGTAATACTGGGCGAGACGTGTTCCGAGGTAGGCGGGGTATCCTTCTTCCCCCGGCATTTCCTCCAACCTTCCTCCGATCTCGCGTAAAGCTTCCGCCCACCTTGAGGTCGAGTCCGCCATGATGGCCACGGCATACCCCATGTCCCTGTAAAACTCCGCGATCGTCATTCCAAGGTAGATGCTGGCTTCACGTGCGGCTACCGGCATGTTGGAAGTGTTGGCAACCAGGACCATCCGCTCCATGAGCGGGATATTGTGGTAAGGGTCCATGAGAGTGGGGAACTCCTCAAGGACTTCGGTCATCTCGTTTCCCCGCTCTCCGCAACCGATGTAGACGATGACGTCGGCATTGCACCATTTTGCCAGGGATTGCTGCGTCACTGTTTTTCCGGTCCCGAATCCTCCGGGTATAACCGCTGCCCCGCCAAGGGCCATGGGGAAAAGCGTGTCGAGGATGCGCTGTCCTGTCATGAGCGGCCTGTTGAAAGGCAGCCTTGAGGCAAAGGGGCGACTCCGCCTGACTTCCCAACGGTGCGATAAAGTGATTTCGCGCCCGTCCTCGAAACGGCATACAGGTTCGCGGAGCTTCATTTCCCCGGGCGGGGCAATCCAGTCTATTCGCCCCGGGAGGCTATTGGGGGGCAGCAGGACCTTGTGCAGGATACGGGTCCCTTCTGGAAGCGTGCCGAGGGTTTCCCCTGGACGGATTGTGTCGCCAAGGCCGGCCTGGGGAGAAAAATTCCACTCCCGGCTTTCGTCGAGCGTCCCGATGTTTGCCCCCCGGCCTATATAGATGCCTTCCTCGCGGAGTCGTGCCAGAGGACGGCCGATCCCGTCGAGAACGCTTCCTAAAAGGCCGGGTCCTAGTTCGACGGAGAGAAGTTCGCCGGAAAAAACGACCGGTTCGCCGACTCTCATCCCTGAGGTTTCCTCATACACCTGGATGTCGGCGGCCCCGCTCCGAATCCGTATGACCTCTCCCAAGAGAGATTCTCGTCCCGCATGGACGATTTCGAACATCCGTACGGGAAAATTTATGGCCGCTCGCACAACGGGTCCCGAGATTCCGATGACGCTACCGGTCTTGTTCATGCCCTCACCTCAACCAAGCGAAGATTTCAGGCCTGGAAAGGTTATCCAGACCGGTTTTTGCATTTTTACAAGGCGCAACCTGATAAAATCGGGAACTTTATTGAACCACTCCTGCTCGACGATTACGAGAGAGACGTTTCCTTCAAGAAACGTCTTCATGATTTCCCCCAGGGCGGAAGGATCTTCACAGACGAGTCGCTCGAATCCCATTAATGCCCAAAGGTCAACAAATACCTGTTCCCCCAGGACAATGACTCTTTCCGCATGTTGGGCTGTCATGCGGGACGCTCCCCACCTGTGACATCGATGAGCCGCCGGGAAATCTCTGCAGGCGGATGTCCCAATGCCAGTCCCACTGCGAGTATGTTGAGGTTCTGCCATTCCAGGAGCAGGTGTGAGAGGTAGGAGACAGCGACCTCGAACCCAAGGAGATTCCTGCGGTAAAGGAAAGATTGCCAGCGCCAGAAGGCCGTGTTGAATTCCCCTTGGAGGGTTCTGGCCGATCCCTCTTCGAGACTTGCTCCCGGGATTTCCCTCATCCAGGGAGTGCCGTCGACAAGGGAACTGATAGTAGAGGAAGTCTCAAGTCGTGTTGCAGAAAGCCATTTGCCGAATGGAAGAAAGGGAATGGCCTCATTTGTGTTGTTCTCTCTTTCCCGGTGGTTCCTGAACCAGATCCCAATGTTCCAAAGGTCGACCGATCGCCCCATGACTTCAATGGCCGTGTCGCTGCCCGAACCGCGGATCTTTCCGAAGAGGTCGTTGAGATAGGCAAGAAAAGCCGTCAGAAGTTGCCGTTCCGCAAAGGGGAGAGATTTGCCTGCTTGTCGTGCTTCCAGGGCTTCCCCCAGTGCGAGGGCAAGAGGGTCCCCGTTGGCCAGGCATTTTTCCCGGGCATCCAGGACCGAGTTTGCGGTCCAAAGGGCCCCGAAAAAATCCGTCCCGAGTTCGCCATAGGCATGCCAGCTTGGGCTCTTTACGGGATCGCGGCCCAGGGAAAGCCCGCGTAAAACCAGGCGGCAATTATGGAGGTCTGATCGGGTTGTCACGACCTTCATCAGTTCTCGGGGTTCTCCCTGGGCCAGGGAGACCGTCGAGCGGATCCGTTCCGCCACCCCGAGAGAAACTGCCATCTCGATACGAGCGAGAGGAGAGGTTTCCAGGGATACAAGGTGGGCGCGATAGCTCTCGGCATAGGTTGAATCGAGAAGAAAAAGCTCCAGTTCCCGGATCGTTCCGGCCGAAAGCCGGCTAAGGTCACGAGGCTGGATAAATGAAGTCAACCTGGCCCGAAGCCGGGCGTTAAGATAGCCGTAATTCTGTGAGAGGTTCCTGGACATCGCTAACGAGACCAGCCAACCGCCCGGAAAGGTTTTCCACCATCATCGGCTTCAACCTCTCCCAGCGAGTTCGCAGGGAGTTGTCGACCAGATGCGTGCCGCATTCCGCGTCCAGTGCCATGACGCCTCCCATTTCCAAATCGGCGGTTTCCTCGATCCGGGCAATCCGTGGATCTTCCTCGAGAAGAACGGCCTCCCCCTCGCATACACGAAGGATTGCTTTCGGGGCTCCGAGGGCGTCCAGGGCCTCCCGGGCCAAATCATTAAGGACAGGCCCATAAGTTTCCCGGTTTGAGCGGAGGGATGTGACCCGTTCCACGACACGTTCTTCCAGCCGGTCAGTTATCTCGCTTATGGTGTTGAGGACGCGGGTACGCAATTCCCGGAAGGCTGATTGCCTGGCCAGCGCGAGTTCTTTCTCGAACTCGACCGCCTGCTTTTCGCGAATACGCTGGACCTTTGTCTCGACCTCTATCCTCCGGGTGGCGATGAGCGCGGAAAAATCCTTCTCGAAACGCTCTTTCAGCGCTTCGAGCTTTCTGCCGTATTCGTCCTGAAGAGCGCGCTTGAAGGACTCGAGCGCCTCCCTTTCATCCCCGGCGAGATTACGGAAACCCATGGAAGTGACAGTTTCAGGCGAGTTGGAGAATCATCATGATCGCGACGACGAAACCGAGAATGACAATCGTCTCAGGAATCGCCTCCATGATGATCATCGTTCCGGAGGTTTCCGGTTTTTCCGCCACCGTACCGGCGCCTGCCGAGCCAATCTTGGCCTGGGCGTAGGCTGTTGCCATGGCGGGGATTCCGATTGCGAGAGAAGCGGCAAGGGCTAACAGGGCTTTTTCCAAGAGAATCTCCTCCTCGAGAAGGGGCGGAATTCCTTACCGCCTCCTTGATAGAACTTGCTGAAAAATTCGACGTAATGCAGACGGGCGGAATGCAGCCCGGATCCACCGATCGCAAGGACAAAATTCAGGATGTGGATGATGAGGGCCATCAGGATACCGAGAAAGGATAAGCCGAGGACGTCGACGAAGCGGGTTGCCACGATCGCGAGGATTGCCGATGAAAGACCGATGGCTGCGATTCGGACATAACTCAGTACATTGCCGAGTGCGCTGAAGGTTTCGATGACCCCCCCGAGTTTCCCTCCCGCCAGCAAGAGGGCGGTTCCGATGACGAGAAAGCTGATATTGAGGGAGAAAAAAGGCCTCGGCATGTTGAGGCGCACGATTAAAAGAAGCCCGACGAGGGAAAGCAGGACGATCAGGGAACCAAGGCGCTCCATCCAGAGGTGTCGGTGTTTTTTGCGCACTCCTTCCAGGAATCCGAGGAAAAGCCCGATAGAAACATGAGCGACTCCGAGGGCGATGGAGAAGATCAATACCGGAAGGACCGCATGCGAGCGTTCGACCCATAACGGTTCCATGTGAAAAAGACGGTGTCCGAGATCACCGAAAAACTCTCCAAAGGTGATCCCCCAGGCAATGCTCCAGCCGCAAACCCAAATCAGGATCTTGCCAACGGGTGGCAGGAGCGAGTGGCTTTTATTCCGTGAAAGCCAAAGCCCGAGAAGTCCGATAAGGATACCGTAACCGGCGTCTCCGACCATGCAGCCGGAGAAAAAGGGAAAGAAGATGGCCACGAGGGTTGTCGGGTCCACGCCCTTGTAAAGGGGATGAGGCATCAGCTTCAGGAGGATTTCAAACGGGCGGGTCGCAGCAGGGTTGCACAGAAGCGCAGGGACGCGATGCCACTCTTCGGAGGACGGATACCGCCACTGGATAAGGATCGCATCACCGAAACGGGTTTTCAGCAAGTTGACGAGAGCTTCGAGGGAATCGGCCGGAATCCATCCTTCAATTAAAAAAGTTTCGCCCCGTGTCAGGCTTCTTGATTCCACCAGGGTCTCCTCAAGTTTTTCATCGAGGAGAATGTAAAGCGAAGCTAACCGGGGTCCCCAATCGTCCCTGGCCCTGGAGATTTCGTCCGAGAGTGCCTCCAGGCGGTTTCCCGTTTCTTTAAGCCCTTCTTCAACGGCGAAAAGCGTTTCACGCGTCCTGTTGCGGTGAAATCCTTCCGGGGCCTTCCAGGGCACGGTCCCCTGGAGCCGCATGAGTTCCTCGACGTCCGCCGCAAAGGCGCTTTCCACGCTGAGTGCGAGGACCGCTTGTCCCTTGTCCGTGTTTAGAAGGTGAAATCGCAGGGCATCTCGCGATTCGGTGTCCTCTGATGATTTCTTCTGTATCCTGCCCCTGACGGCGGACAGGGTTTTCTGGATGACAGAGTCCTTCACCCACCAGAGGGTCAGGTTCCTATCCGAAGAGTCTTCCGAGGAGACGAAGGGAATAAAGTGGAAAACAACCTGATGGGCTTTTTTCAGGTCGGCCAGGGAAACCGCAAGGCGGCGTTTTTCTTCAAGGAGCGCGGCAAGCCGCTGGCGAAAGGAATCCAGGCTCCTGTCGATTTCGCCGACGACTCCCTCAATTCCGAGGTCAACCCGCTCTCTTGCCGCATCGAGAGATTCATCGGTGAGAGAGGGCCAGTCTTTCCACTCCAAACCCTCAAGCATGCCTAGGACTTTAGCCCGGGTGAATTTCAGGACCTCTTCTTCTTCGGACGGGGGGGTCGGTTCCACCGGATTGACGACGTGAAGGAGCCCAAAATCGTGCAGGGTTTCTACGACCTCGGATCTCTTTGGGGTCAAACCCCACACGGCAAGCCTCAGCATTTCACGTATCAACGGGGCGCCCCCTCCCCAACCCGGCTGGTGGGGCAAAGAAGGTCAATGCTTTCCAGGGTCAGATCTTCAAGGATGGCTTCCCTGTTGAATCCGGAAAGGAAGGTTTGGAAACGGCGGTCGAGGACCTCCTGCACCGATCCCATGACCCGGTCTCGGTGCGCTTTCATGGTTTTCTGCTCTCCATGGGCCTGTAACAAGGTGTTGGTTTCCATTTTGTCGAGACGCTCGACAACCTCGTCCCGGCGAGCCTCAAGTTTCGATTCCTCCTGCAAAAAAGAGGCCTCCAGTTCCCTCCTGTAGGCCTCTATCTCAGATTCCGCAGGCCAGGTCTTCGCCGGCTTGCCTTTCTTTTCACTCGTTTCCGCCATGGGTTCGTTTCTCCATCATGTGTTCAAAAAATGCTCCCCTGTCTATGATTCCGACAAGCCTTCCGTTTTCAACGACAGGCAGGCGCTTGATCCTTTTTCGGATCATCATGTCGGCCACGGTCACAAGGCTTGCCGTTGGTTCCACGTAACATGGGTGGGTGTTCATGAGTTCTCCCACGATGCGGTTTGCGACAGAAGCAAGTCGCTCCACAAGGCTGCCCTCTGAACTGTCGAGAAAGGAACTTTGGGCCAAAAATTCAAGGTAGGTCGGAAATGCAGCCTGAAGGATATCGGTTTCCGAGAGGAACCCGACCAGGACCCAATCATCCTTTACGACCGGCAACCCTGTCAGTCTCTGGTTGTAGAGGACGTGAAGCGCTTCTTCTACGCGGTCCTTCTCGGCCACAGCAGTAAGATCCTTATGCATGATCTCATGGGCCTGGGAGTTCATGCTTCATCTCCGCCGTTCCATCGATCAACGCCGCAACGCTTCATCAGGACCAGCATTGCGAAGAGAGCAAGCCCAAGGTCTTTCCTGAAACGGGTCCTGGGTTCCTGGCAAAGCCGAAAAAGCCACTCCAGTCCCATCTTCTGCATGGTGGCCGGAGCCCTCCTCAGCCTGCCCGAGAGGACGTCGAAGCTTCCTCCCACCCCCATGGCGACCACGTGCCCAAGCGTAGGCAGGTTCCTGCGAATAAACATTTCCTGGTGCGGCACTCCCAATCCCACAAAGAGGATTCGCGTTCCTGCCGTGCGAATCATCCTGCAGACAGCTTCTTCCTCATCCCTTCGGAAATATCCGTGATGGATTCCAGCCAGGACCATTCCGGGATACTTGGCAGAGAGATTTTCCGCCGCAGCCTTTGCAACGCCTTCTTTTGCACCGAGGAAAAAGACCGGGCACTTTTCCGACGCGGAAAGCCTGCAGAGCTGTTCCATGAATTCCACCCCGGGTATCCGCTGTTGAACGGGTGTCCCCAGCATCTTAAGGGCCTGGATGAGTCCCATCCCGTCCGGCAGGACGAGGTCGGCTTCGCGTGCTACGGAACTGTAGGCCTTGTCGTAACGGCTCCTGAGAGCAGCTAGTGCGTCCGGAGTTACGATGACATAACCCCGATTCCCGAACGAGACCCACGATTTGACTTTTGACAGGGCAAAATTAAGGGAGACGTTGTCCAGCCGGATTCCCCAAAGGGAAGGGTTTCTCTCGCTCTCCCGGCTCGCTGGCGCGATGATTCTCCTGAGGACCGGAAACCCGAGGAAAGCAACCGCACCCGTGGTCGTAGCGGCAGCGGCGAAATAAAGGTCCATCTGGGCCAGGGCGATCGCCAGGGCCAGGGATGAGCATATCCCTGCAACGAAACGGACGGCCGTCGGATGGTCCAGCCCTCTGTCGACGAGCTTGCGGTAGAGGGACACGTCGGGTTGCGGGCGGTTTGCGACCGCTCGGCTGACGATTTGCAGGGAAAATTCCATAATTGGAAGAGCAAAAAGTCCTATTGGAAGAACCATGAGGGTTGTGAAGGCAACCCCCTTGCTGACGCCGATAGCCGATGCACCCGCTGCAAGCATTCCCCACATCGCTGCCAGAGGTTCCCCCAACCTCCGGTAGACCTGTCCGTGGCGGCTCCAGAAGATAACAAGGAATAAAAGAGCGCCCGTCCCGAGGTAGAAAGATTCGGAAAAGGCACGGGTAGCCGGGAAACTCACCAGGAGGATGAGGCTCCAGCAGGTCGCAAGAAGATATCCAGCCAAGCCCGGTACCTGGTCAAGTTCCTGCATGAGAAGCGGGAAAAGGCCCATCCACAAGGCGGTCACGATTACGGAAACCAGGGGTGAAAGGTAGAGGTATCTTCCCTCGGGGAGGCCGATGAAGAATATCCGGGGCCCAAATAGGGCGATTACAGCCCCAAGAACCAGGTAGGCCCATCGCAAGTCCCGATTGCGGTAGGTGCGCTGGCAGAGCCCGATAATGCATGCGCCGCAACCTGCCGCAACGATCAGGCGGATAGTGGAACTTTCCGACACGAGGCCAAAAACCAGCCAGCATGCCACGAAGAGGATGTCCTTCATATAATCGTACTGGTCCCGCTCGAGGAAACGGCGCAAAAGGCGCTGGAATGCCACGCACACGATTCCGATCAGGCCGACCTGGTAAAGGATGTCCCATTGGACCACGATCGGCGACATGGATATCCCCCTTCACGGCGCAAGAAATGAGGCCCTTTGGAGGGCCGAAATACACGATTATTCTATCACAACAGGGGCAAAATGTAGTGAAAATCAGCGGGCCCCCTATCGTCCTAAGCGGAGGAGGCCCGTGTTGTTTAGCGGATTTCCTCTATTCCTCCCATGTAGGGAACGAGTGGCTCGGGGATCTTGACGGATCCGTCTTCCCTCTGGCAGTTTTCCAGTACGGCAATCAGGCATCTGCCTATTGCAATTCCCGATCCATTTAACGTGTGGACGAAGCGTGTTTTTCCCGTTTCCCTTGACCGGAACCGGGTGTTCATGCGCCGGGCTTGAAAATCCTCGCAATTGCTGCAGGAACTGATCTCCCTGTATTTGAACTGTGAGGGAAGCCAGACCTCGATGTCATAAGTCTTGCTGGACGCGAAGCCCATATCCCCGGTGCAGAGACAGATGACACGGTAAGGCAGGCCAAGAATCTGGAGAACTCTCTCCGCGTTGTTCGTCAATTTTTCGAGTTCTTCATAGCTTGAATCCGGATGGACAATCTTGACCATTTCAACCTTGTCGAACTGGTGCTGCCGCAGCATCCCGCGGACATCGCGGCCGTAGCTGCCGGCTTCCCGCCGGAAGCAGGGCGTATATGCAGTCAGGTTGATGGGAAGTTCCTCTTCCTTCAGGATTTCTCCCGCCCGGAGGTTGGTCAGGGGAACTTCCGCGGTCGGGATAAGCCAGAGGTCATCCCCCTCGCAGCGGTAGAGTTCCTCCGAGAATTTAGGCAATTGCCCGGTACCGCGCATGGTCGCCGAGTTTACCATGAAGGGGGGTTCGATTTCCTCATAACCATGCTCACGGGTGTGAAGGTCCAGCATGAAGTTCAGGAGGGCTCTTTCGAGTCTTGCCCCTGCTCCCTTCAATACCGTGAAGCGGGCCTGGGCCAGTCTTGTCCCCCGGTCGAAATCCATGATGCCAAGTCCTTCTCCGATCTCCCAGTGGGGACGGGGCTCGAAAGAAAAGGCAGGAGGGGTTCCCCAGCGGCGGATTTCAGGGTTGTCGTTCTCGTCGATCCCGACAGGGACTGAGGAATGGGGCATGTTCGGAAGCTGGAGAAGAAGTGACTCGAAGCGGCCTTCGACTGATGCAAGTTCGCTGTCGAGCTCCTTGACGCGGACACCCGCTTTGCGCATCTCCTCCATAAGACTGTTTTTTTCAGGGTCGTCCTTTTTAAGGGTTGCGACTTTTCTGGATCCCTCGTTCCGCATGGCCTTGAGAGCCTCTACCTCGTTAAGGAGTTCTCTCCTGCGGCCATCCAGCGTCTGGGCCTCATCGATCGGCCAGGACGCATGGCGGTTTTCCAACATCTCCCGGACGCTATCCGGATTTTCCCGGATCAGTTTGGGATCGAGCATCGATCAGGCCTCCCCCATACGCCTGACTTCTCTTAGGAGATCCGCCATTTCCAAGGCCGCAAGGGCCGCATCCGCTCCCTTGTTGCCAGCCTTGCTGCCGGCCCGCAGAAGGGCCTGCTCGAGGTTATCGGTGGTCAGGACTCCGAAGGCAACGGGGATCCTCTGGTCCAGGGAGATGACGGCCAGTCCCTTGGATACCTCTCCTGCCACGTAGTCGAAATGGGGGGTATCTCCCCTAATGACGGCCCCAAGGGCAACGATGGCGTCATAGCGGCCGCCAAGTGCGATTTCCTTTACAGCAAGAGGTGCCTCCCAGGCTCCCGGGACCCAGAACACGTCGATGTCCTGTGCCTTGACACCATGCCTGACAAGGGCATCCTTTGCTCCTTCCAGGAGTTTCCCGGAAATGAGTTCGTTGAAGCGGGAGATGACGAGCGCAAAGCGAAGGCCCGACCCGATCAGTTTTCCCTGAAACGTCTGCATGATTTTTCCCTCTCCCTTCTTGGGGCAGTCAGTTATTCCGCGGCTGATTCCGCGGGGGGTTCTTCCAGATGCAGGAGATGTCCCATTTTTTCCTGTTTGGCATGGAGGTAGAAGGCGTTGAAGGGGTTTGCCTCCACTTCAAGCGGAACCCTTTCGTTTATTTTCAGCCCATAACCCTGGAGCCCAACAATTTTCCTGGGATTGTTGGTTAGGATGCGGATGCTTTTGAGTCCAAGGTCAGAAAGGATCTGGGCGCCCACCCCGTAGTCCCTAAGGTCCGGATCGTAGCCGAGAGCCACGTTCGCCTCCACGGTGTCGAGTCCTTTTTCCTGGAGTTCGTAGGCCTTGAGCTTGTGAAATAGGCCGATTCCCCGGCCTTCCTGGCGCATGTAGAGGATGACGCCCCTGCCCTCCCGGTGCACCATTTCCATCGCCTCGTGGAGTTGCGGCCCGCAGTCGCAACGTAGCGATCCCAGAACATCCCCTGTAAAGCATTCCGAATGGACTCGCACCAGGACGCCTTCCTGTCCCATGACATCGCCCATGACGAGGGCGATGTGCAGCATATCCTCGTTCTCGTCAAGAACAAAGTGGTAGGCATGGGCAACAAATTCGCCGTGAACAGTTGGGAGGCTTACGCTGGCAACTCTTTCTACGAGCTTGTCGCGCATATGCCGGTAGCGGATGAGATCTTCGATCGATGCGATGCGAAGATTGTGCCGGTCGGCGAATTCGAGCAGCTGTGGCAAGCGGGCCATTGACCCGTCGTTGTTCATGATCTCGCAGATGGCTCCGGCGGGATTCAGCCCTGCCATACGGGCCATGTCGACAGCGGCTTCGGTGTGCCCTGCTCGCTTCAGGACTCCCCCCTTCTTCGCAGCGAGAGGGAAAATATGTCCGGGACGTCTCAGGTCTTCCGGCCTGGATCCCGGGTTCGCGAGCACGCGGGCAGTCCGGGCCCGTTCCGCGGCACTGATCCCGGTCGTCGTGCCTTCCGTGGCGTCGACGCTGACGGTAAAGGCGGTTCCGTGGGGATCTGAGCTTTCTTTCACCATCTGGTCGAGTTTCAGGCGACGGGCCTGGTCGATTGTGACGGGTACGCAGAGAAGGCCGCGAGCGTGTGTCACCATGAAGTTGATATCCTCCGGCCGGGCAAGCTCAGCGGCCATGACGAGGTCTCCTTCATTTTCGCGATCTTCGTCGTCCACGACGATGACCATTTTCCCGAGCCGGATATCCTCGATGGCATCCTCGATGGGGTGAAATACGCGTCCTTCAGGTTTGCAGATCACGGAGAAATCCTCCTCGCTAACGCAACTTAGACCCAGCCACCTTGCTGGAGGGTCTCCCAGGTGATCCCTTCTTTGGGGGCCATTTCCTTTCGGGTACCCTCGCCGGCGGACAGGAATCGCCTAACGTATTTGGCAATAAGATCGGTTTCCAGGTTCACGGTTTCTTTTTCGACCAAGGTCCCGAGCGTTGTTTGACGCAGGGTCTCGGGGATCAAACCAACGGAGAAATGACCTCCTGCAGGCTCTGAGTCGATAACGGTAAGGCTGACGCCGTCGAGGGCGACGGACCCTTTGGGGACGATCAGGAGGACAAGCTCGCTTTCGGCGGTAAAGCTCAAGCGCCGCGTCCTTCCTCGTCCTTCCACTGCGTCCAGGGAACAAAGCCCGTCAATATGCCCCGTCACGAGATGGCCGTCTAGGCGATCTCCAAGGGCCAGTGCCCTTTCCAGGTTCACGGGGGTCCCCGGCTTAAGCCTTCCCAGTTTTGTCTTCGTGAGGGTCTCCTCCATGATTTCGGCGGAGAAACTGTCCCTGCCCAGGTCGACGACCGTGAGGCAGGCTCCCATGACCGCTACGGACTGGCCCCTCGAGAGCGAAGGGGAAATCCTAGGCGCCCGGATTTCCAGCGTCGTTACATCGGTTCCCGGAACCAGCTTAAGGACGGTTCCGATTTCTTCTACAAGGCCGGTGAACATTTGGGGTTGACCTCCAGCCATAGATCGCCTTCGACTTGCTTTATTCTAGCAGGCGAGAGGGCGATCGCCTCACCCATATGGTCAAGTGAAAGCTCTCCGGCCAGTTGAAGTCCGCGGCCCAGGAAAACCGGTGCGACGAAAAGGGAGTACTCGTCAACCATTCGTGCCTTGGTAAAGGCGCTGATCACTGAACTTCCCCCTTCGACGAGCAGCATGGAAATTCCTTCCGAGGCGAGCGACGAGAGAATCCGTTCGATCGAGGGACGTCCCGTCGCTTCGTCCATCGCGAGCCTCAGTATCTTGGCTCCGCGTCTTTCCAGCGCAGAGGCTCTTTCCTCAGGCGCCTCTTCGCCGGCCAGGAAAAGACATTTCCCATCCCCGACAACCTTGGCGTCGGCGGGCGTGCGAAGCTGGCTGTCGAGGACGACTCTCAGCGGGGATTTTCCTTCAACGAGGCGAACGGTCAATTCCGGGTCGTCCGCCAGGACCGTTCCGACCCCCACAAGGACCGCGTCGTGTTCCGACCGGAGGAGATGCGCCTTGCTCCTTGAAAGGGGTCCGCTGATCCACTTGCTCTCGCCCCCCGCAAGGGCGATATCGCCGTCAAGGCTCATCGCGGCTTTCACCGTGACCCATGGACGCCCCAGCGTCATGGTCCTGATGAAACCCCGGTTGAGCCATTTACATTCACTTTCCAGAACCCCTGTCATGGTCTGTATTCCTGCTTCTTCCAGGCAGTGCAGTCCGGTCCCGTCGACTCGCGGATTGGGGTCTCTCATTCCTGACACGACCCGGGCGACCCTTGCTGCGGCAAGCTGCGGCGCGCAAGGAGGCGTCTTGCCGAAATGGGAGCAAGGTTCAAGGTTGACGTAGGCTGTTGCCCCGGCGGCGAGGTCACCCGCCATCCGAAGGGCTTCCACCTCGGCATGGGGTCCTCCGTACCGGCGGTGATACCCCCATCCGACGATCGCGCGGTCTTTCACCAGGACACAGCCAACCCGCGGATTAGGGCTTACGCAACCCGTTCCCCTTTCGGCCAGGCTGATGGCCATCCGCATGTAATGTTCGTGAGTTGTCCTGTCCGTTTCCTTCATCCGGTGGCTCCTTCCAGGTGGTCGAGAATACGCTGTGCAAGATCCGGGCCGATTCCCGGTATTGATGACGCCAACTCCTCCGGACCCGTTGAGGCAATGTGCTGGATGCTTCCGAACCGGGCAAGCAGGGCAGCTGCTCTCTTCTTCCCTACCCCTTCGACTTCTTCGAGAACCGAACGTCGGTTTCGGCTGTCCCGCCTGCGGGTATGGGCTGAAACGGCAAAGCGGTGAGCCTCGTCCCTCAGCCTCTGCAAAAGCTGCAGGGCTGGATCCTCTCTACCGGGCAGGAGAGGGCGTTCGGCAAAAAGAGTGTATACCGCTTCTTCCTGTTTTGCCAGAGCGACAATGGGTATTTCCTCCAAGCCTAGTTCCTGGAGGGCTTTTTCAGCAAAAACCAGCTGCTGGGGTCCCCCGTCGATGACGATGAGCTGTGGAAGCGGGGCTTCCCCCTGCAAGGAGTGGCCGTACCGGCGCCTGAGAGTTTCCTGGATCGAACGGAAGTCGTCGATGCCCTCGACATCCCGTATGGCAAACTTCCTGTAGAGGGAGGGATTTGGAATCCCCTGCTCGAAAACGACGACCACCCCGAAGGTTTCCTTTCCCGAAAAGTGGGAGATGTCGAAGCAGTCGATCCTCCATGGGACTGAGGCAAGGTTGAGGAGGGCCTCAAGACGGACAAAGGCTTCCCAGGTGTCCTTGTCCAGGTCTTCGGGGAGGACATGGTTTCTTTTTTGCCGTGTGTAACGCCAAATGGAACGGATCGTATCCCTGAGGCGGGCGGCCTCCTCGAAGTGAAGCTCACGGGCGGCCTGGTCCATCCTGTAGCGCAACCTCTCAACGAGATCGGTCACCCTCCCGGCCAGAAGGAGTTCCAGATCGGCTACGACTTCTCCATAACGGGTTTCGTTGCAGCCTCCAACGCAGGGGGCGAGGCACCTCATTAGGGCATGCCTGACACAGGGCCTACCCGGGACGGGTGGGTACGGTTCCCTGGATTTGCAAGTACGGAGCGGAAAATGGCGCTCTATCAGGCGGGTCAGCTGGCGCAGTTCGCTGACGCGGGTGAAAGGGCCGAAGTACGAGGCCCCTTCATCCTCCTTGTGCCGGGTTATCTCAAGGCGAGGGAAGGGTTCTTTCGTCAGCTTTATCCAGGGGTAGCGTTCCCCCATCTTGAGTTCAACGTTGAAGAAGGGCTGGTAGCGACGGATCAGGCGGGATTCCACGATCAGGGCTTCCGCTTCCGATTCGGTGCGGATAAAGGACAGGTCGCTGATCGAGTCCACGAGTTTTCGGAGTCGCGGGGACGCGAACCCTCCATGCCTGAAGTAGGAGGAGACTCTCTTGCGCAGGTTCTTGGCCTTGCCCACATAGATCACCGCGCCCCGGGCATCGTGCATGAGATAAACCCCGGGCCGCAGCGGCAATTTCCGGATTTTTTCCTTCAGGCTCTCGCTCGCCAATGGCCGCCCTCCCGGTCGTTCGGTCTTTATGTCTCTTTTGCTATGGAAAACCCCTCCCGCATAGTATAGGATAGGCAAAACAAGTCAACGAACCGGAGGTGTGTCCCCGTGAAGCTATACAACGACCTGACCCGCAGAAAAGAGGATTTCATCCCGCTTGTTCCGGGAGAAGTGCGATTTTATGTCTGCGGTCCCACGGTCTACGACTTTTTCCATATCGGAAACGCCCGTCCCTTCATCGTTTTTGACGTCATGCGACGATACTTGGAATTAACAGGTCTCAAGGTGATTTTCGTCCAGAACTTCACCGACATCGACGACAAGATGATCAATCGAGCCCGGGAGCTCGGGATTACCGTGCCCGAACTTGCCAAGCGCTTCATCGAGGCTTACTACGAAGACGCCGATGCTTTGGGGATCCGCAGGGCTACAGTGAACCCCAAGGCGACGGAACACATCCCCGAAATCATTGCCCTGGTGGAAAGGCTGATCGAGAAAGGGCACGCCTATGCCGTGGACGGCGATGTCTATTTCGAGGTTTCAACCTTTGCCGAGTATGGCAAGCTATCGAAGCAGACCCTGGAGGAACTCCAGTCGGGAGCTCGGATCGATGTGGACGAAAGGAAAAGGCATCCGCTGGATTTTGCCCTCTGGAAAGCCCAGAAACCCGGGGAGCCGTCATGGGAAAGCCCCTGGGGGCCGGGAAGGCCTGGGTGGCACATCGAATGCAGCGCCATGGCGATAAAATACCTTGGGGAGACAGCCGATATCCATGCGGGTGGAAGCGACCTCGTGTTTCCCCATCATGAAAACGAAATCGCCCAGGCCGAAGCAGCAACCGGAAAACCCTTTATCCGTACCTGGGTCCACAACGGCTACCTTCTCATGGATAACGAAAAAATGTCCAAGTCACTGGGAAACTTCCTGACCGCCAGGGAGATGCGGAAAAGCTTTTCCCCGCTTGCAATACGCCTTTTCATGCTGAGCGCCCACTACCGTTCCCCCATAAACTTTTCGGACGACTCCCTGAAGCAGGCCACGGCTGCCGTGGAAAGACTCCGAAATTGCTGGGTAGCCCTGCAGGAAGCCAAAGCGACGCCATCTGCCAGTCCGGCGGGGCGGGGAGATGTGCTCTCGAAAGAGATTGACAGGTTAACGGGGCGTTTTCGTGACGAGATGGAGGATGACCTCAACACTGCGGGGGCCTTGGGAGTACTCTTTGAAGCGGTGAAAGCGATCAACAGCGCCCTGCGGGAAACGCCTCCCCCGGATGCACAATCCCTCAAGGAAGCCGAAGCTTTCATGCTGGACGCAGACGATGTGCTTGGGGTCGTCGGGATCGGGAAGGAAAAGGATTCCGGGCCTTCAGACGAGGAAGTCGAAGGCAAAATCCTCCAGAGGACTGCGGCGAAAAAGGCGAAGGATTTCAAGCAGGCGGATGCGATAAGGGCCGAACTCCTGGAACGAGGCGTGGTCCTGGAGGACACGTCCCAGGGCACACGCTGGAAACGGCAGATCTGAACCGCCCGAAACCGGTGAAGCGTTCAGGGAGAAGGTCCAGTGGAAGGACCTTCTCCCTTTTTTCAACCGCTCCCCTTCTTGCGAGTTCCCGTGGTATCATTAACAATAGGCATCAAGAAAAACATACAAGGAGGGGTATTAAATGAAAATTCTCGTCCTGTTCTATTCAATGTATGGTCATGTCTATCGCATGGCAGAAGCCGTCGCTGACGGAGCCCGCACAGTGCCCGGGGCGGAGGTTGTCGTGAAGCGGGTTCCCGAGACCCTGCCGCGCGAGGTTCTGGAAAAGATGGGTGCCCTGGAAGCACAGAAAGCCTTCGAGTCGATACCGGTAGCAACGTTATCCGACCTGGCCGAGGCTGACGCCGTCGTTTTCGGCACCCCGACCCGTTTCGGCAACATGACGGCCCAGATGCGCAGTTTCCTGGACTCAACCGGAGGTCTCTGGGTAAAGGGGGCCTTGGTCGGTAAGGTTGGGGGTGTCTTCACGAGCACGGGGACACAGCACGGGGGGCAGGAGTCGACTCTCCTCAGCTTCCAGGTGACTCTCCTCCATCACGGGATGGTGATCGCCGGCCTCCCCTACGCTTTCCAGGGACAGACGAACAACGATGGGATCGTTGGGGGCAGCCCTTATGGGGCCACAACGATAGCCGGGACGAGCGGAGAGCGGTCTCCGGCCGACCTGGACCTTGCCGGGGCCCGTTTCCAGGGAAAATATATCGCGCTCCTGGCTTCGAACCTGGCGGCAAATCGTGCCGATATGCTGGATCAGCTAAAGGCATAAGCTCTTTTTTGTACCGGGGCCGCCGGCAATTACCGGCGACCCCGGTTTTTTTTTGACGGATGCAGTATAATACTCATTTGTCCGGTTTCGGCCGGGGCTCCATTATTCCCTTTTGGAAGGATCTGTCCCATGAGAGACATTGGAAAAATTCGAAACGTTGCGATCATTGCCCATATCGACCACGGAAAGACCACTCTGCTGGACTCGGTTTTCCGCGCGGCACGCGTGTTCCGTGAAAACGCGAAGGTCGAGGAAAGAGTCATGGACAACAACGAGCTGGAACGGGAAAGAGGCATCACCATCCGCGCCAAGCACTGTTCGGTGGAATGGAAGGACACGCTCATCAACATCATCGACACTCCCGGCCATGCGGATTTTTCGGGCGAAGTCGAAAGGGTCCTTTCGATGGTGGATTCGGTGCTTCTGCTTGTCGATGCCAACGAAGGCCCAATGCCCCAGACCCGGTATGTCCTGATGCGCGCCTTAAAGGCAGGCTTGAAGCCGATCGTCGTGGTCAACAAGGTCGACCGTCCGAACGCTTCGGTCCAGAGCGCGCTCAATGCGACCTTCGACCTCTTTTTCGAACTTGGCGCAACAGAGGAACAGGCTGATTTTCCCGTTCTTTACGGATCGGGTCTCCACGGCTGGTTTGTCCGTGACCTGGAGCGGGACGAGCACACGGGGATGGACGCCCTTTTTGAAACGATCGTTGAAAATGTCGCTCCTCCGTCGGGCGACCCTGAAAAACCCTTCCTCCTGCAGTCCACCACGCTGGCCTGGAACGACTACATCGGCCGCATCGGGTGCGGGAAGGTCCTGCAAGGTCGAGTCAAGGTGGGAGACCCGATCCTGCGGACCGGTACCGCCTGGAAAGGCCACGACCGAAAGGATTGGGAAGTCTCCGGGCGGGAGAGTGCAAAAGTGACCCATCTCTGGGTGACACACGGTCTCCAGCTTGTCGAGGCGGAAGAGGTCGGGGCCGGTGACGTAGTGTGGATCGCGGGACCTGAGGAAATCCAGATCGGCGACACCCTTGCCGCCGCGGAAACGCCGGATATCGTGCTGGCTCCCCTGACGATCGAGGAACCGACCGTATCGATGTTCTTCCTCGTGAACACGGGTCCCTTTTCAGGGAAGGAAGGGCGTGCCGTAACGCTCAGGCAGATTCGCGACCGCCTGATGAGGGAGGCCCGGGTCAACGTAGCCCTCAGGGTGGAAGATCTCGGTCGCCCCGACGGGATCAAGGTTTCCGGCCGCGGGGAACTGCACCTTGCCATCCTGATCGAGGAAATGCGGCGGGAGGGCATGGAGTTCTGCGTGTCCAGGCCTGAAGTCATTACCGACAGGGATTTCGAGGGGAATCTTCTCGAACCGATCGAACAGTTGATCATCGATGTTCCAGAGGAACACCAGGGTGTCGTCATTGAAAAGGTGTCGAAGCGAAAGGGCGAGTTCACGAGCGTCCAGAACCTGGGAACGGGACTTCTCCGACTCGAGTTCAACATTCCCACGCGTGGCCTTATCGGGTACAGGAACGAGTTCCTTACGGATACCCGCGGCCTGGGAATCATGTCGTCCCGCTTTATCGGCTATGACCTGTGGCGAGGCGAGGTGACCGGGCGAAGCAGGGGTTCGCTGGTGAGCATGGACACTGGTGAAGCGACGAGCTACCAGCTCGAAAACCTCCAGGAACGCGGAACCCTTTTCGTTTCGCCGATGGAAAGAGTTTACGAAGGGATGGTCGTCGGTGAACATGCGCGGACAAACGACCTTCCCTGCAACCCGACCAAGAAGAAGCACGTGACCAACCATAGGTCGGCTACGAAAGACAACACGGTCATCCTGGATGTCCCTCGCCGACTGACCCTTGATACCGCGCTGGAATGGATTGCCGAGGACGAACTCGTGGAAGTCTCCCCCCTCTCCGTGCGCGTCAGGAAGATAATCCTGAACCACGATGCCCGCAAAAAGGCTTCCCGGCGGGGAGCCGGGGCCGGGGACGAGGACGCCGCTTAGGCGTCATGGGGGGCAGGATGAAAGGTTTTGTCTTTAACGCGCCGACAACGGTCGTTTTCGGCAGCGGATCGATCGCTTCCATAAGCGGGCAGGTTTCGAGGCTGGGCTGCAAGAATCCTCTTGTCATCACCGGTCCCAGGATCGGGTCTTCTTCCTTGCTCGATGAACTGAGGCGTCCCATGGAAGAATCGGGACTGGAGTTTAGGGTCTACGACCGAGTGAGTCCCGAACCCCCTGCAGAAACCATCGCAGAGGCTGTCAGCGTCATCCGGCAGGGAGGATACGACCTTTTGGTTGGTTTCGGGGGCGGCAGCACGATGGATTTCGCGAAGATTGCCTCGATCCTCGCTGTTCACGACGTCCTGATAGAAGATATGGCTGGGAATGACCGGGTCCCCGCAAAGGGACTCCCGACGATCATGGTGCCCACGACATCCGGGAGCGGATCGGAAGTCTCTCCCGTTGCGGTCCTCTCCTTTCCCGACCAGGGGATGAAGAGGGGGATTGCAAGCCGTCGCCTCATTCCCGATGCTGCGCTGGTGGATCCCGCCCTGACCCTCGGGCTCCCTGCCGAGATCACGGCCAACACGGGAGTGGATGCCCTGATCCACGGGGTGGAATCTTTCCTGTCGGTCAAGGCGAATCCCCTGAGCGAGAACCTTTCGCTAATGGCTTGCGAGAACATCGCCAGGAACCTGGTCCGGGCCGTTCGCTCCGGCGGCGACCTCGAGGCAAGGGAGGGAATGTCTCTTGGCAGCCTGACGGCCGGTTTGGCTTTCTCGATGGCAGGGACTGCGGCGGTGCACGCCCTGGCGTATCCTCTCGGGGGCCAATTCCACGTTCCGCACGGAGCGGCCAACGCCGTCATGCTGCGGCCGCTTCTTGAATTCAATCTTCCCGCTTGCCGGGAACGGTTCGCACGCCTGGCGATGGCTTTCGGCGTCGCTATTCCGGGGGATTTGCAGGGATCTTCGGAAGCCTTCATCAGGCTCGTGATCGACCTGAGCGAAAAAGCCGGGGTCAAGACGCACCTCAGGGATCTCGGCATTCCCAGGGAAGCCCTCGCCACGATGGCGGAAGCTGCGATGGAAGAAGTCCGCCTTCTCGAGAACAACCCGCGTGTGCTGACCCGAGAAGACGCGGAGCGGCTCTACTCCGAAGCCTGGTAGCCCTACTCCGTCCCGGTTTTGCAGCCTTCCGCGAGGATGGGCCCGATCTGCTCCAGTATTCGGGCGGTATGGGATCCCCTCCAGAAAATCCGTTCGCATGAAGGGCAAGTATGGAAGGAATCATAGAAAAGACGGGTCATGGGCTGGAGTCGGTCCATGACCTTCTCTTTTTCGACCGGGACAAGAAGCGTGTTGCACCGTACGCACCGCGTAAAGGGCTTTGCGAGGCAAGCCAGGCCATACTGGTGAACGACTTCAGCCAGCTGTTCCCACGGCTCTTCGCTGCGGACCAGGCAACCGAAAAGCACGATGCGCCGCTTCAGGAGGTTCCTGTCCCTGGAGAGGACGACGCGGTTCTCTTCCCACGCCCGGAGGGTGATGCCCCTATCATCAAGTCCCGGGTCCATGATCGTGTCGAAACCCAGTAGGCGGAGCAGTTTCCCTACTCCGGCCACATTGATGTCCGCGATGAAAGCGGCACCGATGGCAGGATGCGCCTGCCCCGCCTGTTTCCAGGGAAACGGTCGCGGCGGGGTGTGGGGGAAGGCATCGACCCTGTCATCAAACTCAACGGGGGCAAGGAGGCCTGACTCCCGGCCATTCACGGCCAGCCTTCCTATTTCCGTGTGGGGAATCCCCAACGTTTCAATGAGATCCTTCGCCGCTCTCGGGAAAGCCCGGCGTGGAGGCGGGCTTGTCCTTTTGTCCAGGAGTTCGGCCAAGGATTCGTGAAAGATGATGTCGGGCATTCAATTCGCTCCCCTCTCACTTGTCCTGGCAGGGACTGGGTGGGAAAATGGCCCCATGCCTGAAAAAAACAGCGGAAACGCGAGCTTGCAAGGAGAAATCGAGAGGATCACCTACCGCGATGAGAAGACCGGATATAGCGTGATCCGCCTGAGGGTAGCGGGAACGACCAAGCCCGTCACGGTTGTGGGAATCCTTCCCGTCGCGTCGATCGGGGAAGCGCTCTCCCTGCTGGGTGACTGGGTGGTCCACCCCCGCTTCGGGAAGCAGTTCCAGGCTCGTTCCTGTCGGCCTTCCGTACCGGTAACGGCTGCCGGTATCGAGCGCTACCTCGGAAGCGGGGCCATCAAGGGTGTCGGCCCGGTGACGGCGAGGAGGATCGTCCAGGAATTCGGGGAAAAGGCCCTTGAGATCCTTGATCGAGAGCCTGAGAGCGTTGCCCGCGTAAGCGGAATTGGCAAGGCGCGGCTGAACGTGATCAAGGCCGGGTGGAAAGCAAGGACCGTTGCCAGGGAAGCCCTGCTTTTCCTGTATTCGGTCGGGGTGAGTGCAGGCCTCGCCGAAAAAATCCAGCGCCGTTACGGCGACTTCACCGTTGAGCGAATAAGGGAGAACCCGTATCGTCTTGCCGAAGAGGTCTGGGGCATCGGTTTCCTTACCGCCGACCGCATCGCGGCCCAGATGGGCTTCGCACCGGACTCCTCCTTCCGGGTAGATGCCGGCATCCTTCACACGCTTCGGACCCTTTCCGAGGCTGGTCACCTCTACTCCCCCCTCCCTGAACTCCTGTCCCGCGCTTCCGGGCTCCTTGGCGCGGAACCTGGAACCCTTCGAGAGGCTATCGCCAGGGGCGTTGATCGAAACGAACTGGTCCTTGAGGAGCGGGGAGGGGAAGAGGCCGTTTACCTCATATCCTCCTACCGCGCGGAAAAGCACGTTGCCCATTGCCTGAAGGTCCTGCTTTCCTCGCCCCCGCCCCGTGAACGTGAAGGACTCGGGGGTACCTTTGCAGATTTTGTCCGCCAATACCCGGTTCGCCTGTCCGAGAAACAGGTTGAAGCCCTTCACCTCTCGCTGGAAGGAAGGGTCCTCATCGTCACGGGAGGTCCAGGAACGGGCAAGACGACTCTCGTAAAGGCGATCCTTAAGCTCCATGAAAGCCATAAGGAGAGAATTTTCCTTGCCGCTCCCACGGGCCGCGCGGCAAAGCGCTTGCAGGAGACCGCAGGGCAAAGCGCCAAGACCGTTCATCGGCTCCTTGAGTACAAGGTCCAGGACGGTACATTTGCCCGTTGTGCGGAAAATCCACTGGCCTGCGACCTCCTGGTTGTAGACGAAGTTTCGATGCTCGATACACAGATGGCAGCCCACCTTTTGGATGCGGTTCCGCCGGGGGCTTCCCTCATCCTGGTCGGCGATGCGGATCAACTCCCGTCAGTGGGTCCCGGGAACGTCCTCAAGGAATGCATCGATTCTGGAGTGATCCCCGTAGTGGAGCTCAATGAGATATTCCGGCAAAGCAGGGAAAGCCTGATCATTGTCAACGCGCACCGGGTAAAGGAAGGGCTCATGCCGCTCTTTGCCGGCGAAGCGGAGGCCAGGAAGGGGTTCCATTTTATCGCAGAAGAGAACCCGGAAAAGGTGGCCCTGAAGGTTTGTGAACTCGTGTCCAGCACTCTACCGCAACGTTTTGGCCTTGACCCGCTTGAGGACATCCAGGTGCTCTGCCCGATGCACAAGGGGGAGTCCGGCGCAATTGCCCTTAACGATAGCCTCCAGGAAGCTCTAAACGGTCAATCCGCAGGGTTTCAGTGCGGAGGAAAAACTTTCCGGATCGGCGACAGGGTCATGCAGGTCAAGAACGACTACGAGAAGGATGTTTTCAATGGGGATATCGGCAGGATCATAGGAATCGACGAGGAAGAGCAGGTCTTGGCGATCGCGTTTGACGGGAGAGTGATCCCCTATGTTTTCATGGATTTGGACCAGGTTATCCCCGCTTACGCGATCACCGTCCATAAGTCCCAGGGGTCCGAGTACCCGGCCGTCGTCATCCCGTTGACGACGCAACATTATCTTATGCTCCAGAGAAATCTTCTCTACACGGCCCTTACCAGGGCGCGTCGCATTGCCGTCATTGTCGGAACTAAAAAAGCCCTTGCCATTGCCGTCAAGAACGATAAAGTCCAGTTGCGATGCAGTCGACTAGCCCTTCGTTTGAGCCAGCCGTGAGCCTCCTGGCTAGATAGATTCAAAGAGTTCGGCAGGCGAAATGGAAAGGGACAGGGTCCAACCCCCCCGCCCTTCCCTCTCGAGTCGCAAGACCCCTCCCGGAGCGATCCTGAATGAATCGGCATCGGCCCGGCCGCAAACAAGCAGGCTAGCCAGTCTTGGCAGAAACGGCGAGTGTCCTGCAATGAGCAGGTCACTGGACATCTGTGCCAGTTCTTCAGCCACGGGCCCTGGTTCATCCTTGGGGGCAAAGCCTTTTCTTGACTCGGCCTTCGCGGCCAACCCCATTTCTTCGATCAGCCTCTCCGCGGTTTGCCTGGCCCGGAGTTTGTCGCTGCATAGAAAAGCTCGTGGCCGGGCACCGATGCCCTTCAGGAACTGCCCCGTCAGGGCCACCTCCTGGATGCCGCGCGCAGAAAGCGGCCTATCCGGGTTCACTGTTTCGTCAACGGCTTCGCCGTGGCGGACGAGGAAAAGGATCATTGGACTCTCTCCCCCCTTCAATCCGGATTCCCAAAGCCTCCGATGAATCCTTGCATTCGGGAACAGGATCCCGTATCACCGCCCTGCAGGGAGTTCCCTCCACCCCCCGTGTTTTAAGGGGGAAAGCATGAAGGAAGGCGATCCTGTTCCTTACAGTGTAAAGATTTACGAGCCCTTCGAGTAGAAGTATTTCCTTCAGGCAAAAGAACAAGTTGACTTCAAAATTTTGCGACTTCCTTGATTCAAGACCGACTGAATCGATTCCAATAAGGCGAAAAGAGGTCTGATCAGCCAGGAAAATTGCCGCATCAGGTGAAAGTCCGGGGCGCCTTTCAGGGTCGAGGACTCCATTCACCAGGACTTCGTCCATATGCCCCGTGCGGAGGATCAGTATGGTCAAAGCCCTCTCATCAGGATGGATCAGAGCCTGTAGGTCTTCCGCCGTCGTGTCGACTCCCCGCTTTTCTAGATCGATGATGAGGCATGGCCCTTCAAAAGTTTCGATGGGAAAAAGGTCAATCGTCTTTCCACGCTCAAGGAAATAGTGCGGTCCCTGGATGTGGGTCCCGGATTGGGTGCAAAGGGATAGATCGTAGACGAACTCCCTGTTATTCCCGGTAACGCGGTTGTGCGGCCCGTTTTTCGATAAGGCCGGGTTGCCGGGGAAGACAAAGCCTTCCAGGTACTGGGAAACGTCGACCAGACGGAAAATGGGAAACGGGCTCAGGACCATTTCAGCTTGTTTTGTTCCTGGATGAAGGCTTCGACCTTTTGGTATTCCTCGTGCTCCCGCTCGATCTCCCGTCGCCGCTCATCAATCTTGCGTTCAAGGGTTTCCATCAAGCGCTCGTTGAATTCCTTTGCATCGTGGTTGACCAGGTCCGTGTAGAAAGCAAGTGATTCCACCTCGCGCCGGACCCGGTCCGAGGCATTGTCGATGGGGATTGACAGGACAACATTGCCGTCAGCCAGGTCTCCGGTCGGGGCAGGTCCGTTCGTGCGTGTGGGGATGTAATCAAAAAGGGATTCGGGCCCGATGTAGGGGATCGAAATGAGCACGTGGCTCTTGTAGATCGGAACGGGACGGCCGTTTTTCTCTACACGCCCAATTTCGAGTTTTTTCAGTTCGGAAAGTTTCATTCTTTTCAGGTCCAGATCGATATGCCCGATGCTGTACCGCCGGTAGAAGGATTCGATGCTTTTCTGCCTGCCGATTTCCACGACATCGGGGAGGTCCAGCCTTTTCACGTCTTCCTCGATTTCACTGAAAATCATGGAAAAGCGCTCTTCAATCTTCTTCTCGGAAAAAAACGTTTTCATTCATTTTCCCCTCTTCCGTGAGCTTCTTCATCCATTCAAGATTAGCACAAGGAAGCTCCGGATGGGGATAACAAAAAAGCGCAGTCCCATATGGAAAGGGCTGCGCGGGCGATTTCGTGGCGGAGGCGTGTGGGAATCGAACCCACCGAGGCGGCCGCAGAGCCACCCCCGCCGGGTTTGAAGCCCGGGGTCATCACCAGACAGCACTCGCCTCCGTGATTGCTAGCCTATTGTAGGGAATGGTCCGGTTCCTGTCCAGACGATTGAACGTTTTCCGCATTGAAGGGATTTTCACGAAGGAACCGGGCTTTGCCCCTGATGCGGGTCAGCGCGTTTTCGACCTTTTTCGGTGCCCAGTCAAGCAACTCGGCGGCACCCGTACATGAACCTGTGTAAAGGTAAGCTTCCATGCAGATCAGTTCGAAGGGGCTCAGGAGGCTGAAAAGGGAGTTTCTTGCCAAATCCATGTCGATTTCCTCATCCGGTCGGGGTTCAAAGGCGAGAGCCTCCATCTCATCATCCGTTAAGGAGAAGGATGGACGCAGGCGACGTAGGTAGGAAATCATGCGGTTCCTGGCGCAGCGACGGGCGAAAGCGGCAAAGGGCCCCCTTTCGGGATCGTAGGAAGAAGACGCCAGGATCAGGCTGAGAAAACCCTCCTGGACAAGGTCTTCCCTGAGATTTGGATCCACGGGGGCAAGGGCCCGGGCGATCCTCCGGATAAGAGGGGTCATCTCTACAAGGACATTCTCTTCGAAGCCTTCTTGCCGGGTCTTGTCTCCGCTTTCCAAGTTAATCGACAACCTCTATGACAATGGAGGGTGCGGTCGCTTCCCGGGAGACGGTGAAAGCATCCTCGAGAAGATCCAGGGCGGTTTCAGTCCCGGCTCCCCTGCGGTGGTAAACGGTGAAAACGGGGTCTCCCGGGTTAATCTCATCTCCGATCTTTGCCATGACCTCGATGGCGACACCGTGGTCGATTGTGTCTTCCTTGCGCTGCCGGCCTCCTCCAAGATGGCGAAGTGCGGTCCCGACCTCGTTCGTTTTAAAGGAAGAGATCTTCCCACCGGACTTTGACCGGATGACAGTTTGTTCGGGAGAAAGGGGCAGCATCTCTTCCGGGAAATCGATGCAACTGGACTCTGCACCCTGGGCTTCCAGAAGGAGCCGGAAACGTTCAAGGGCGGTTCCGTTCTTAAGGGCCTCGGCACAAAGTTTTTCCCCTTCTACCGGGTTGGAAACCCCACCTGCAAGGAAAGTCATGGCGCCACCCAAAGAGGTGCATAGGAAAGTCGTGTCCGTCGGGCCGGAGTTCTTGAGGACAGAGATGGCTTCACGGACTTCGGCGGCGTTGCCGACCCACCGTCCAAGCGGCTGGTCCATTCCCGAGATCAACGCCATGCTCTTCCGGCCGAGGGAACCGGAAAGGTTTACAAGCTGGCGGGCAAGCGCACGGGATTCGTCGAGGCTCCGCATGAAGGCCCCGCTGCCGGTCTTGACGTCGAAGACAAATGCGCGGCTACCCCCTGCGAGTTTCTTGCTCAGGATGCTGCTGGCGATCAGGGGAATGGACGGAATCGTTCCCGTGACGTCACGAAGTTCATAGAAACGTTTTTCCGCCGGGGCCAGATCCCCGGAATGTCCGCTGATTGCGCAGCCGATACGCTCCACCTGGCTCACGAATTCAGCCATGGAGAGGTGGGCCCTGAAGCCGGCGATGCTTTCAAGCTTGTCCACCGTACCTCCGGTAAAGCCGAGTCCTCTCCCGCTGAGCTTGGCGACCCGGGCCCCGCAAGCTGCCACGAGAGGAACCAGGACGAGGCTGGTCTTGTCTCCTACCCCTCCCGTGCTGTGTTTGTCCACGCAGGCTAAACCCTGCGGAAAATTTACCACCCTGCCAGAGGAAGCCAGGGCGAGAGTGAAAGCCTCGAGTTCCTTTTCGCTGAGCCCCCGCAAAAAGGCGGCCATGAGCCAAGCTGAAGCCTGGTAGTCGGGTATCTCTCCTTTCTGGAAGGCCTTTACGAAATCCCCCAGCTGTTCCGCGGTGTGCTCCTGGCCGTTTCTCTTGTCTTCGATAAACCTGATCGGGTCAATCACGGGGTTCCTCCAGCCTCCTGACCAGCCCTTCGACCAGGCGAACAAGGGAAACCGACGCCTTCGCCATTTCCAGCAGGACTTCCTGGTGGGTCAAAACCTGGCCGGTCATTCCCGCTGCAGCATTTGCGACACAGGAGATGGCGCAGGTCCGCATCCCCATATGGCGAGCGACGATGACCTCCGGGACTGTTGACATGCCCACTAGATCGGCACCCAGAATCCGTGCCATGCGGATCTCCGCGGGGGTTTCGAAGGATGGACCCGTAAAGGCCACGTAGGTTCCCCTCTTGAGGAGGATACCGTTCTCACTAGCGGAATCCTCAGCAAGGAGTTGAAGTTCCGGATCGTAAGCGTGGAGCATATCCGGGAATCGCGGTCCCCATTCATCGATATTTGGGCCGATCAGGGGGTTTGTGCCCAGGAAGTTGATGTGGTCCTGGATGAGGACGAGATCGCCTGAGCGAAGCCCGTGATGGATGCCTCCGGAGGCGTTTGTCGGAATGTAGAAGGGAATCCCCCAGGCCCCGAAAACACGGGTTGAAAAAGTCACTTCGTCCAGCGAGAACCCCTCGTAATAATGGACCCTGCCCTGCTGTACGACGACGGGGCGCCCCTGGAGCTTGCCGAACACGAGTTTCGCAGCGTGTCCTGGGGCCGTCGAAACCGGCCAGTGGGGTATCTCATCAAAGGGAATGGAACGGGCCTCCTCCAGGTGGTGGGCCAGGGCTCCGAGTCCCGACCCAAGGACGATGGCCGCAAGTGGGCGGTAAGGGGTCATTTCCTTCAGCAATGAAAGAGACTCTCTTATGTGTAGCGGCTGGTTTGTCTCCATGGTGGGTTCCCTCCCTTTTTTGCAACGTTTCTCAGGCTCTCGGGTGACATCGGTCGTAGATGTCCCTGAGTTCGATATCGAAATGGGTGTAGCGCTCCGTCGTGCCTATTGAGGCATGTCCCAGGAGTTCCTGAAGTGTTCGCAGGTCCATCCCGCGTCGCAGGAGGTGGGTGGCAAAGGAGTGCCGGAGAACATGGGGGTGTAGCCGGGACAGGGGAATACCCGCCTTGTGTCCCCTCTTTTGGATGATTCGCCACATGTCTTCCCTCCGCAGGGGTTTCCCCGAACGGGTCAGGAAGATGCCCTCTCCCTTGGGCCTGAAAGCAGGTCGTGTCTCGCTGACGTAGCGCTGGAGTACCTTGCGGCAGGTCCCAACCAGGGGAACGATGCGTTCCTTGTCTCCTTTTCCCGTGACGCGGAGGATCCCGGCGGCGAAATCGACATCGCCGAGCCTGATCCGGCAGGCTTCACTTGCCCTGAGGCCGCATCCGTAAACGGTCTCAAGGAGCGCCCTGTCTCTCTTGTCCATCGGGCTATCACCGGAGCAGGCCTGGATTATCCTTTCGATTTCCCCTTCGCCGAGGATTTGCGGGAGTTTCCTGTCCTTGGAGGGAAGGGGGAGTCGCTCGGAACTCGCGGGGCGGAGGCCTTCTTCCTCGAGAAAGCGTTTCCAGGTTCTAAGGGTTGCGGCATGGCGCTGTATGGTGCTCTTGCTTCTCGAAAGCGAGGCAAGATGGCGGAGATAGCGTGCCAATACAGCCGAATCCGGGACATCGTCCCTGATTCCCGATGCCCGTGCGAAGGAAAACCAGCTCTTCATGTCCGTTCGGTAGGACGCCACGGTATTGGCACTGGCGCCTCGTTCGAATTCCAGGTACTCGCAGAAGGTTTTGAGGCGGATATCGGTTTCTTCGGGCAATCGCTTTTCCCCCCCAAGAAAAAAAGGGCAGGCGGTTTTGCCGCCTGCCCAAAGTAAAGCAGAAACTTCATCGTTTGGCGAGATACCAGGCCAGCGCTGCAACGGTCTTTGCGTCTTCGACCCTTCCGCTTGCAAGTAAAACCGGGATATCTTCCCGCTTTACCGGAACGACGTGGATGAATTCGTCATCGTCCGGCTCGAGCCTGGACTCGACAAGATCCGTGGCAAAAAAGAGGGTGACCTTCTCATCGCTGAACCCCGGTGATGTGAAGAACGATCCCCACTCCTCAAGGGTTCCCGCATCGTAGCCAATCTCTTCTTGGAGTTCACGCCTAGCCGCTTCCAGGGGAGATTCACCCGTGTTCAGGATGCCGGCAGGAATTTCAAGGATCTCCTTCCGGATTGCGTCACGGTACTGGCGAATCAGGAGCACCGCACCATCTTGCCTCACCGGTAGCATGGCCACCGCTGGGCGGTGTTCGACAATTTCTCGGAGGGCGATTTTCCCTGTGGGAAGCCGGACTTCATCCAGGCGAAGGTTCAGGATGAGCCCTTCGTAAATTATTCTGCTTGCCTGGGTGGACCACTCCCCGTCCATGGTTTTCTACTAGCCAAGCGCTTTCCGGGCGATTTCGACTCCCTTGTCGAAGGCTGTCATGTTGACCTCCACGAGTGCGGCCTTTTTCTTGCCCATCAGCTCGGCCAGGGTTGCCTTGCAGCCTTCGACAGTGACGAGGTCAGAGGCCGCAGCCAAAGCCCCGAGGGTGATCACGTTGGCTACCTTTTCGTTGCCAAGTTCCAGGGCAACGGTGTTGCAGGGAACGGGAATGACCGTTATATCCTTCCTGGGTTTCGGGTAAGTTACCAGGTCCGAGTTGTAAAGGAGGACTCCGCCGGTCTTGAGGTCTTCCTCGAACTTGGCGAGAGAAGGCTGGTTCATGATAACAAGGCAATCCGGGTGAGGAATGACGGGGGATCCGATCTCCTCTTCGCTGATGGCCACGCTGCAGTTTGCCGTGCCCCCTCGCATCTCGGGGCCGTAGGAGGGAATCCAGGTGACGAACCGCCCCTCTTTCATGGCCGCATGGGCGACGATCTGGCCCAGGAGGAGGACTCCCTGGCCGCCAAAACCAGCCGCGATCAGGCCGCGCAGAAACTTTGCCATTGTCTCTCTCCCCCTTCTATGCAGGTGTCTTGAACTCGCCCAGCGGGAATTCGGGCATCATGTGCTCTTCCAGCCAGTTTGTCGCGTCCACGGGCCGCAATCCCCAGTTCGTGGGGCAAGTGGAAAGGATCTCGACGAAAGAGAATCCCTTCCCGTCGATCTGGGTCTGGAAAGCCTTCCTTAGGGCTTCTTTTGCCTTCAGGGTGTATTTCGGCTTCGCGACGCTCACGCGGGCGATGTAGGCCGGAGCCTGGAGTGTTGAAAGCATCTCGCACATGCGTATCGGGTACCCTGCGAGCTTGGGGTCGCGCCCGAGGGGGCAGGTCGTGGCTTTTTGGCCGACCAGCGTCGTGGGGGCCATCTGTCCTCCCGTCATTCCGTAAATGGCGTTGTTGAGGAAGACCACGGTAATGTGCTCGCCTCGATTGGCTGCATGGACGATCTCGGCCATCCCGATGGAAGCCAGGTCGCCGTCCCCCTGGTAGGAAAACACGATATGGTCGGGGAGAAGGCGCTTGCAGGCGGAAGCCACGGCGGGAGCACGACCGTGCGCCGCTTCGTAGGCGTCGACGTTGATGTAGTTGTAAAGGAAGACGGCGCAACCGACGGGTGCCACGGCGACGGTCTTTTCCTGGATGCCCAGCTCATCGATGATTTCCGCCACGAGGCGATGGGCCACCCCGTGGGTGCACCCGGGGCAGTAATGTGTCGTGACGTCCACCATGGATTTCGGTTTTTCGAAAATCTTCGTCTCTTTCATGGATGGGTCCCCCCTATCGCCCCAGGGCCTTGCGGACCTGGTCCTTGATTTCCTCGACCGAAGGTGTCATGCCTCCGACACGGCCGTACATGGAAACCGGCATATCCTTTCCGACTCCAAGGCGGATATCTTCGATCATTTGTCCGCAGCTCATTTCGACGGTAAGGATTTGTTTCACCGACTTGGGCAGAGCCTCAAGCGGCTCGTAAGGAAAGGGGAAAAGGCTGATTGGACGGAAAAGCCCGACCTTGACGCCTTCCGCGCGCAATTCATTGATCGCGGTTCGGGCGATGCGGGCAACCGTGCCGTAGGCGGCGATGAGGATTTCCGCATCGTCGGCCAGGTAGCTTTCGTGCCTCTTCTCGTTCTTCGTCATCTCCGCATACTTGGCCTGGAGCTTCCAGTTGTGGGCCTCCAGTTCCTCGGGGTCGAGGTAGAGGCTTTTCACCAGGGCCCTGCTGCCTCTTTGCTTCATGTATCCGACGGCCCATTCCGCAGGGTCGGGAAGGCCATCCATGTGCGTTTCGTTGAACTCGACAGCCTCCATCATCTGTCCCATGAAACCATCGGCCAGGATCATGACGGGACTGCGGTATTTTTCCGCCAGGTCGAAGGCGAGCATAGTCAGGTCCACCGCTTCCTGGACCGTGCTGGGGGCGAGCACCAGGAGGCGATAGTCACCATGTCCGCCCCCGCGGGTGGCCTGGAAATAATCGGACTGGGAGGGCAGGATGCCTCCGAGGCCAGGGCCGCCGCGCATGATGTTCATTAGGACACAGGGGAGTTCGGCACCCGCGATGTAGCTGATTCCCTCGGACATGAGGGAAACGCCGGGGCTGGAGGAAGAAGTCATGACTCGCTTGCCTGTGCCCGCGGCGCCGAAAATCATGTTGATCGCCGCAACTTCGCTTTCTGCCTGGAGGTAGACGCCGCCAATCTCGGGAAGTTTCTTGGACATGTATTCGGGGATTTCGTTTTGCGGGGTGATCGGATATCCGAAGAAATACTTGCAACCTGCGTGGATTGCCGCTTCAGCCAGGGCCTCATTGCCTTTCATCAGGAATCGCTTGCCCATCTGTCGTCACCTCGCTCTAGGCGTTGCAGGCCTTGTCGTCTTCCAGGAGGAAGACTTCCAGGACCACGTCCGGACAGGTTATCGCGCACATCTTGCAGGCGATGCACCCCTCCTTGAACTGCTCCACAGGCCGGTAACCCTTGCTGTTGATCTTGTCGGAGATCCGGAGGACCTTCATTGGACACGCTGCAACGCAAAGACCGCAGCTCTTGCATCGTTCCTCGTTTACCCCGACGCGTCCCTTTGCCATCACATACCACCCCTCTCCCAAGGTAATAGGATGTATCTTGAAACCGGCCAAAGGCAGACCTTTTCACCCCTGAACCGTAGTTCCGCCTCTTCCATCGCGTCTTCGGGCACTCCCACGAAGATCACCGGCAGGTGCATCTTCAGGGCGGCCTCTTTTGCTGTTCGATAGCCCGCATAGACGTCATCGACGGTCGTTTCGGCCATGAAATGGGCATTGCTGATGACCGCGGAAACCTTGAGCCCACTGACTCGCTCGATGGAACGGACCATACCCTCGATTCCCTCGACGCTCGAAGTCTGGGGCCGGAAGGCATTGACGATTGCGACCAGGCTGTATCCCGCCTGTTCCATGCGGGGGGCGAATTGCGTCAGGGCCATTGCCCCGCGAGGATCCCCGCCGATGTCGATGAGCAACCTGCCGGGGGCATCGAATGCCCGGTCGACCTCAGGCGAGATGGAAGGCAAATCGGACCATCGCGTCCCCTTGAACGGGAGGATCACGGACAGTCCCATCCTCTCGAGCAGCGTGGACACTTCACGAATGCAGAAATAGGGGTTGATGATATCAACGTCCGCCACGGTGACCGCCTCGCCGCGTTCGAGGAAAGCCGTCGCGAGGTTGAGAAGCCATTCCGACTTGCCTGAGCCGAGTGCTCCGACAACCGCTACGATTTTCTTCCATGGGAAGTGATCCAGATCCCTTGAAAGGCCAGCCAGTTCCTTTCCTACGGTCATTCGAGAAGATCTCCTTCTTTGACCCGGCTCCCCCTTGCCCATTCATCGCCACAAGTGATCTTCCTACCCTCGGGCTGGACTTCCAGAAGGATAAGGGCCCCGGCGGCACAGGCTACCACAGGAAAGCCTCCCTCGAAACGCACAACCTGGGCAACGAGAGAGAAATCACCTGCCACCGGGCGGGTTCTCCACACCTTGAGGCGTTTCCCCGAATGAACGCAATAAGCGCCCGGAGCGGGATTGAGAGCCCGAACCCTGTTGTGGATCCCTTCGCAGGGTCCGTTCCAGGCAATTCTCTCTTCGAGCTTATCGATCTTGGGTGCGACGGTTGAAGCGCCGTCATCCTGCGCAATGTATTCTGCATAACCTTTGCCGATACATTCTAAGCTCTTTAAAAAAATCTGGCTACCCATAAGAGCCAAATTTTCTGTCAACTCACCTGCTGTCGTTTCCGGGCCTATCGGAGTTGAGGCCTGTACAACGATGGGCCCAGCATCCATCGTCTCGACAAGGCGAAAAAGGGTCACCCCGGTAGCGGTTTTCCCGTCCATCAATGCCCGCTGGATCGGGGCCGCACCGCGGTAAGCGGGGAGAAGGGAGGGGTGGATATTGAAACAGCCGAGCCGCGGCCCGTTAAGCAAAGGTTCTCGTATAAGGCGGGAAAAATCGACGACAAGGGCGAGATCGGGAAGGTTGTTTGCGAGGTCCTCCAGGAGGAGGGGGTCTGCAGAAGGCCTCGGGGAGTGCAGCGGTTCGAAACCGAGAAGGCGGGCCTGTTCTTCGAGGGGAGTGGGCCTTAAGGCCTTTCCCCTTCCGGCTGCGCTGGGCGGCAGGGTCACGACCCTCTCGAAGCGGAGATGGGGAGCGATCTCCCGAAAACAGAGGGCGGCAAACTCTCCCGAACCGAAGAACCAGGCTTTCAAGGGTTGTTCCTTTCTTCCCGAGCCCGCCTTAGAAGCTTCTTCCTGACGATTTCCCTCTTAAGGGGGCTAAGCTGGTCGATCATCAGGCGCCCGTCCAGGTGGTCGATCTCGTGGCAGAGAGCCCTTGCCAGGAACCCTTCCGCTTCGATGGAAAAAGGCTTTCCCTCGCCGTCCTGGGCTTCCACGCGAACCCTTTGCGGCCGGTGAACCTTTTCGAATATGCCGGGAAAGCTCAGGCATCCTTCATCCCCCAACTGGTCTCCTTCGGCTTGAACGATGCGGGGGTTGACGAGGATCAGGCGGTTCTCTTTCCAGGAAATCACGGACACTCGGAGGTCCACTGCCACCTGGGTTGCGGCTAGGCCGACACCGTCAAAGGCAAGCATCGTTTCCCATAGGTCGTGGATAAAGGCATCGAGGTCCCGGTCAAAAACGGTCACTTCCCTGGCGGGTTTGCGAAGGGAAGGGTCCGGGTAGACGCGAATGCTAAGAAGACTCATCGAATCACCCCTATCGGGCAGGATCGCGCCGGTCGCACACTGCACGACCGGCGCATTATAAATATTATAGGACAGAGAGGTCCTATGCGTCGAGCATGTTCTTCAGGACGTCGCCGATCGTCACGGAGGTGTCGTCGGGCTGGTAGGCCGGCTCGTGGGACTTGCGCGATTCAGGTGCGCGCCTGGGGCGTGCCTCATCGCGACCCTTACGGTCTTCGTCGCGGTTCTTCCTTTCCTTCTCATCTTCGATTGCGCTGAGGCTGAGGCGGATGCGGCGTTCCGCGGGATTGATCTCGAGGATGCGAGCCACGATTTCCTGCCCTTCCTGGAGGACATCGCCAGGTTTTTCCACACGCTGCCGGCTCAGCTGGGAAATGTGGATCAATCCCTCGACCCCTTCCTCAAGCTGGACGAAAGCGCCGAAATCAGCAAGGCGAACCACCTTCACGGGAACGTCCTGGCGCGCCTGGAAGCGCTCCTCCACTCCGTTCCAGGGATCATTGAGCTGCTTGTAGCCAAGCCCGATCCGCTTGCGGTCCATGTCCACCTCGAGAACCTGCACTTCAACCGACTGCCCCTTGCGGAGGACTTCCTTGGGATGCTTGATCCTGTGCCAGCTGAGGTCGCCGATGTGGATGAGTCCCTCGATGCCGGGTTCGATCTCGACGAAGGCCCCAAAGTCCGTCAGGTTTGTAACGGTACCGGTGGTCCGGTCGCCGATATGCCAGCGCTCTGAAACGGTTTCCCACGGATCCTGCAAGGTTTGGCGGATGCTCAGGGAGATCCTGTTCGTCTCCTTGTCCAGTCCCAGCACCTTGACCTTTATGGTGTCGCCGCGCTTGTATTGTTCGCGGGGCTTCACGTTTCGCTGCCAGGCGATTTCGCTGATGTGGACCAGGCCCTCCATGTCGTTCCCGAGGGAGATGAAAATGCCGAAGGAAGTGATGCTGCTGACGGTCCCTTCGACGACATCCCCTTCGGTGACCCTGGAGTAGAAGTTTTCACGCTGGGACTGGGCCTCGCGCTCCACAAGTTCACGGCGGGAAAGGACGAGGCGCCTCTTGCTTCGTTCCTTCTCGAGGATCTTGACGTTGAACGTTTCGCCTACGAAACGCCCGGGATTGACTCCCCTGCCTTCCTGGGCGAGGTGAGAAATCGGAATGAATCCTTCTATGCCGCAGCAGTCGACAATCAGGCCGCCCTTGATCTTCCTGAGGCCTGACACGGAAAGGATCTCGTTCTCCGAGGACTCTTTCTCGATGCGGCTCCAACGCTCGTCGAATTCGGGTCTCCAGCGGCTGACCAATAGCTGGGCTTCCTCGCCCTGGCCAACGTTGACAACCTGGACGCGGACTTTGTCCCCCTTTTGCGGTTCGGAGGCCTCGTCCACCAGGACGCGGTGTGTCCACTCCGAGCGAGGCAGGAATCCCTCGCACTTGTAGTTGACGTTCACCAGCCAACCCGTTTCAGTCGAGCCGACGATCTCACCTTCAACGACTTTGCCCTTGTGAATCTCTTCACTGAGGTAGCCGTCGTACATGCTTTCCATGCTTTCCTTGTTGATGTCGTTCATTTCCTCAACCATTCAGTCCATCCCCCTTGGCGACCTTGCGCTCTCGAGTGTTGAAATAAGTTGCCGGATCAGCCATTCCGGCGTGCTTGCGCCGGCGGCGATTCCGATGTTCTCCTTTTCCCGAACCCACCCCCCATCCAGTTCTTCGTAATGCTCTATCCATAGAGTGGATACGCCCGCCTCGCGGGAAATCTCCACCAGTTTCCCTGTGTTTGCGCTGTTTTTACCGCCGATGACGATCATTCCGTCCACGCGTGGCGCAAGGTCCATGACGGCTTGCTGTCTTTCCAGTGTGGCCCCGCAGATCGTGTTGAAAACCCGCAGTTCTTCCGTGTGCGTCAAAAGGCCCCGAACTACCTTTTCAAGAAGGGATACCTTTTGGGTGGTCTGGCAGACAAGGCCGATCTTTCCGTTCCTCGCATCGGGCGAGATTTCAGAGGCGTTTCCCACGACACGGGCCCCTTCACCCGCATACCCCATGATACCCTGGACTTCGGGATGGCTGGCGTCGCCCACAATGACCAGGCGATACCCCTCCTGTCTCAGGAGTGCCGCTTTTTCCTGGACGTTGCGGACAAAGGGACATGTCCCGTCCACGATTCGATCTGTCCGGCGAAGCAGGGAAGCGCGCACTTCGGGAGAAACGCCATGGGCTCGAATGAAGGCGGGTTGACCTGGAGGGATGTCAGCGGGATCCTTGACAACCACGAGACCGAGTTTTTCAAGTCTTTCGATCTCCTGGGGATTATGTATGGGGCTTCCAAGGCCGTAGATCTTTCCGACGTTTTCAAGCGCGTTTTCGAGTTCAGAAATGGCTCTTCTTACGCCAAAACAGAGACCCGTAGGTCTCGCCACCGTCACCTTCAAATCCGACCGCCTCGCTGGCTTTCCGCTATTTTCCGCAGGATATCGCCTTGCAGCGACTTCCCTTCCGAACGAGTCATATCATACCACACGGCGGGTTCAAACTTTGAAAACCAGGTCATCTGCCTCCGGGCGAATGCGCAGGTAGCCCGGATATACCCTTCCATGGCCTCTTCTATGGAAATCCGGCCGCGATTAAAAGCCACAAGTTCCCTGTACCCGAGTCCCTGCATCGACGGATAGCGCTCGTCGATGCCCTTTTCAAGAAGAGACGCCACCTCCTCCGGAAAGCCGCCTTCAAACTGCTGCAGGGCCCTGAGGCGGATTCGTTTCCGGGTCTCTTCCCTGTTCCGGTTGAGCCCGACATAGAGAGTCCTTGCGGGGAAGGCCATTGGCTCGCGTGTCAGAAACACTTCCGATGGGGGGCGCCCGGTGAGGGCGTGGATCTCCAGGGCACGGACGATGCGAACGGCATCGTTCGGATGGATCCTGCCAGCGGTTTCCTCGTCGATGATCCGCAGCCGCCGGTGCATTTCCTCTTTCCCCTCGCGCCTGAGCGACTCTTCCAATCCAAACCGTATGGCCGGGTCCGAGGCCAGGTTTCCCGTGAGTGCACCGGACAAAAGAGCCCTGAAATAGAAAGGGGTTCCCCCTACAAGGAGAACGGTTTTTCCCCTGGAACGGATTCCGTCGATGACGATTCGGGCCTCGTCGGCAAAGCGGGATGCAGAGAACCTTTCGGTGGGCTCAGCGACGTCGATGAGGTGATGCGGGATCCTTTCCCGCTCGGCCCGGGTCGCTTTGGCGGTTCCTATGTCAAGTTGCCGGTAGACCTGGCGGGAATCGACAGAGATTATCTCGGCGTTCAGGGACTCTGCCAAGTCGAGGCTGAGTTCAGTCTTGCCGACGGCCGTCGGTCCGATGATCGCCACCAGTTGGGGCAGTTCAGGGTTTTCCATGTCAGTCCCTCCTGCCGAAGTGACGTTTCATCTGGGCTCCCGCAAGCCTTAGGAGGGTCGGGCGTCCGTGGGGGCAGGCTTGCGGCGTGCGGGACCTGCCAAGTTGCCGCCATAGGGCGAGAGCTTCTTCGGGAGTGAAACGATGCCCGAGCTTGACGGCTCCGTGGCAGGCGGCGTAGGCCCAACGTCCTGCAAGGCGGGTTCCCAGCGGTTCCCCGGAATTTTCATCCAGGGCATCGAGGGTTCCCCTCAAAAGGTCGGCCGGAGAAACCGACTCGAGTCCCTTGCAGGATGGAATCGCTTGCAGGAGCATCGTGCCGTCATCCCTCCCGAGAAAAGAAAAACCGAGAGCGGACAGTTCTTCCCCGTGTTCCGCTGCACCGGAGGAAAGGCTTGGGGAGAGCTCCTGCCCGAGCCCAAGCCGCTGGGAGGGGACAGGTCCTTCAAGGGCCCTGTTCAGCTCGTCGAAGAGGACACGCTCGTGAGCCGCATGCGGATCCATGAGCACGAGATCGTCTCCTTCGGAGTAGACAAGGAATCCCTCGGAAAAACTGCCCAGGAAGGACACTTCTTCCGTTGTGGCGTCGTCCCTTGGAGCGCCTGGCGGAAAAAAAGGAGAGGGTTGGGCATTCCCCTCGCTGGGAGAAGCGGCCCGCGACCAGGGTGAGATTTCGGCCTGGTTGATCAGGAAGGGAGAAGGCGGGGTGCCTGGGACTGAAAGGACAGGTAGGTCGGTTCCCACGGAGAGAAGGGCTTTCGCCGCCCCATGGACGGCTTCGTAGATGGCTCCCGAGTTGCGGAATCGGACCTCTGCCTTAGCCGGGTGGATATTCACGTCCACCTCGCCGGGTGGGCAATCGACCAGGATGACCCACTCCCCTGCCGTTTCGGGACCCAGTGCGAAGAGTGCCGACCGGATCGTTGGTTCTGTGACCCTGCGGCTGTTAACGAAAGACAGGACTTCCGTGCGCTTTCCCGGCCTTGCGTTTGCCCGCCAGGCTTCCGCCCGGATCGTTCCCCTGTCGAAGCGGGCGACCCTGACGTCCGAAGTTCCCAGGATGCTTTCGAGGGCTTCCCTGCGGCCCCCTCCCTCCCACCGGAAAAGGATTTTTCCGTCGGCGACAAGGAGAAGCGCAACATGAGGGGCAGCAAGGGCCGTTTCCTGGATGACCTTCAGGATTCTCCTTTGTTCCGCCGGCGAACCCTTCAGGAATTTCCGCCTGGCAGGCAGGTTGAAGAAGAGGTCATCGACCTGGACCCGTGTTCCTGCGGCAGTTTCGACGGCTCCCCCCGAGACGGCATGTCCCCCCTCGATGCGAAGAAAGGCTCCTTCTGGCGAGCTGCCCTGTCGGCTCCTGATCTCGAAACGGCTCACTGTGGCGATGCTGGCAAGGGCTTCCCCGCGGAATCCCAGCGTCGAGATCCTCTCCAGGTCTTCGATTCCTTCAAGCTTGCTGGTGGCGAATCTTTCAACGGCGAGTGGGACCTCGTCGGCGGGAATCCCGTGGCCGTCATCCTCCACGACGATGGAAAGCGTCCCGCCCTGGACGAGTCGTATCGTCACGCGGGCGGCCCCTGCATCGAGGGCGTTTTCGAGCAGTTCCTTCACGACGGAAGCCGGGCGCTCGATGACTTCCCCTGCAGCAATCCGGTGAGTGACGTCTTCCGGGAGTCGCTTGATGGTCATCAGGCACGCACCTCCCTTGAACGCTCCTTGAGGCGGTAGAGGATTTCCAGCGCGGCCATCGGGCTGAGGCGATCCGGCTCAATAGCGGCGATTTCGTCCAGCAGAGCTTCCTGGTCCGTCGGGAAAAGAGTGAGCTGTGCCCTTAAGGGTTCAATGGAGGGCTCGATTTCCTCGTGAAGCTTTCCTTTTGGTTGTTTCTCGAATCCTTCGAGGAGGGACTGGGCTCTCAGCACGACGGATTCGGGGATGCCGGCCAGGCGTGCAACCTCGATCCCGTAGGAACGATCCGCGGGTCCATGCTTGACCCGGTGGAGGAAACGGATCCCATGCTCCGACTCCTCTACTGCCATGGACAGGTTCATGATCTCCGGAAAACGCCTTTCCAGGGCCGTCAATTCGTGGAAGTGGGTTGCGAAAAGGACAAGAGGGCGACAGTCAAAGCGGGCATGGAGGTGCTCGAGGACGGCCCATGCGATGCTCATCCCGTCGTAGGTGGAGGTTCCGCGTCCCACTTCGTCAAGCACCACGAAGCTCCGGTTCGTCAGGTTGTTCAGGATTTGGGCGGTTTCAAGCATTTCCACGAGGAACGTGCTGCGGCCAAGGGCAAGTTCGTCATGGGCGCCGATCCGGGTGAAGATGCGGTCAACGAGGCCGATTTCGGCATCCTCTGCCGGGACGAAACTTCCCATCTGGGCCATGATCACGAGCAGGGCGGCCATCCTTAGGTAAGTGGATTTGCCAGCCATGTTCGGCCCGGTCAGGATCGCAATCCTCTTCCCGTTACGGTCAAGCCGGACCTTGTTCGGGGTGTAGGGATCGTTGCCAAGCGCAAGCTCCACGACGGGGTGGCGCCCACCCGAAATCCGGATTGACTCCCCATCGTTCACGAGGGGCCTCACGTAATGCCTCTCCCAGGCCACGTCGGCGAGGGAAGCCAGGCAATCGAGTCGTGCCAAAACCTGGCCTGTCTTCTGTATCTCTCCCGCGTGGGCTATGGTCCTTTCCCGGAGGGTTTCATAGATAAGGGTCTCGCGCCGTTCCACTTCTTCGGAGGCCTTCATGATTTTTTCTTCGTAGGATTTGAGCTCGGGCGTCACGAACCTCTCGGCGGAAACGAGGGTCTGCCTCCGGGTATATTCCGCCGGGACCTTTTCCAGCTGCGACCGGGGGATTTCGATGTAATAGCCGAAAACCCGGTTGCTGCCGACCTTCAGATTCGGGATGCCGGTTCGAGTGCGTTCCTGGCTGGTGTAGGAGCTGAGCCAGTCCCCGGCTTGGTTCGCGAGGGAGCGCCATTCGTCCAGTTCGGGGTCGGCACCTGCGCGGATGACTCCTCCGTCCCGCAAGCTCCGCGGCGGGTTGTCCGAGAGGACGGCGGAAAGGTCTTCCAGGCAGGCGGAAAGATCCGGCACCTCCGACAGGAATCCATCAAGGGGGGTCTTATGCCCGAGGAAGAGCAGGGCCGGGATTTCCGCCAGGGTGTCACGTATTCCGGCAAGGTCCAGCGGAGAACCGAGATTGAGAGAAAGCCTTCCTACGGACCTTTCCACATCGCGGCAGCGTTGGAGGCAATCCATGAGGCGGCAGCGAATTCCCGGTTCGTCCTTGAGGGTTCCGACGGCATCCTGCCTTGCATGGATCATTTCCAGGTCCATCAGCGGCCGGAGAATCCAATCCCTCAACAGTCGCTTTCCCATGGGAGTCCGGCAACGGTTCAGCGCATCGTACAGGGAAATGGAGCCGGCCTCCAGGAGTTCGAGGTTTTTCTGGGATTGGGCGTCGATCCGGAGGCTCGATTCCCCTGAAAGCGGATAAAGGCGCAGCACATGACGGGAAAGGCCGAACTGGGTTTCTTCGAAATAGCGAAGGATTGCGCTCGCCGAACCGGCTGCCGGGTCTCCGTCGTCAAGCCCGAAGATTCTCAAGCTCGGGATGTTCCACCTTCTGCATAGCCAGGCTTCACCCGGCCGGGGGTCAAAAAGCGTCCTGTCTTTTTCGGATACGAGGCAGGAAACAGGCAATGCCTGGGCCAGGAGTGATTTCAGCTTTTCCGGGCATGGACGGGGAACAAGCACTTCCAGGGGATCAAAAGCCGCCAGGAGTCCCAGGGTGCCGATCGGGTCCAGTGTTCCCGCCTCGAGGCGTCCCGAACCCGGATGAAGAAGGGCGAGAGAGAAGTGGTTCTCACGTTCAAAGAGGGCGGCAAGCCTGCCTTCCCCCTTGGCGTCCTCGGGAACGTAGGTTCCCGGGGTCACGATCCGTACGACCCGGCGTTCGACGAGTGTCCGTCCGTCCGGTTCCGTCACCTGGTCGCAGATCGCGACCTTTCTCCCAGCTTTCACCAGTTTTTCAAGGTACGGGTCAATGGCATGATGAGGGACGCCTGCCATCGGGATCTTCTTTTCGCTGTCCCTGGCGGTGAGAGCGATGTCGAGAAGCCTGGAAGCCTCTTTGGCATCCTCGAAGAACATCTCGTAGAAGTCACCCATGCGGAAGAAGAGGAGGCAGTCCGGGTAAGCCCGCTTCCAGGTGAAATATTGTTCAAGCATGGGGGTCATGGATACGTCGGGGTTCGGGATCATTCTTCCCTTGTCCTCCGCCTGTCAAGGAAATCCTGGAGGAAGATGGCCGCGGCGACCTTGTCGACACGGTTCCGCCTCCTCCTTGAATCAATGTTGCTTTCGATCAGGATCTGGTGAGCTCGCGTCGTCGTGAAACGTTCGTCCATGAATTCCACGGGAATAGGGGCAATTTCCCGGGCAACGGTCTCGGCTATCCTGCGGATTTTTTCCGCCTCGGGCCCTTCAAGGCCTGTCGTACGGACAGGAAGCCCGATGACGATACGGTCGACGGGAGCGGATTCGACGACGAGTCGCTTAAGTTCGTCCAGCCATTCGTCCTCGACGCGCCAGACGGCGATCCCCTGGGCGAACATGCCCAGGGGATCGGTCATCGCGACTCCGATTCGAACGGTCCCGAGATCAAGCCCGATAAGTCGTCCCATCAACCTGTCTATGGCTTCACGAAGAGGTTGCGGATTGAGCCGGGAATGGCTTCAAGGGCAGCGGCCGCCTTTTCGGGACTCTTGCCGCCTGCCTGTGCAAGGTTGGGGCGGCCTCCGCCGGATCCGTCCACGAGCGGAGCGATCGCGCCGATGAGGCGTCCGGCGTGGAAACCTCTTGCGACGGCAGTCTCGTCACCCATGGCCATGAGGGAAACCTTTCCTTCCCCGATCGAGGCAAAGACGATAACGGCCCCTTTCAGGCGGTTCTTGACGGAGTCGGCGAGCTGCCGTAAAAGGTCCATCTCCACTCCCTCAAATGATTCCGTCACTACTGAAAACTCACCAACAGGGCTTGCGGACTGGGCGTATTCGCCCGCCCTGCACAGTAGGCCCGCGAGCCGTGCTTCAGCCACTTCGTGCCGGGCAGAGGCCAGTTCCTCGAGCAGTGACCTGACTCGCTCCGGAACCTGTTCCGCTTCGTGAATCGCCAGGGTTTCGCGCACCCGGTCCATGGACTCCTGGATGGACCTCATTGCGTGGTAAGCCGGGCGTCCCGCCTGGGCAGTGATTCTCCTGAGACCGGAACCAATCCCTTCTTCACGGACGATCCTGAAAAGACCAATATCCCCCGTGGCGTCGCAATGGATTCCGCCGCATAGTTCGGTCGAAAAGCCCGGGACTCTAACCACCCTTACCCGGTTTCCGTATTTCTCGCTGAAGAGGGCCTTCGCCCCCATCGATTTTGCCTTTTCAAGTTCTGTCTCAAGGGTTTCAAGAGGTGTGTTGAGGAGGACCTGTTCGTTCACGATCCGTTCAACCCGGGCCAACTCGTCCTTCGTGAGGGGAGAAAAGTGCGTAAAGTCGAAACGCAGGACCTCGGGGCTGACAAGAGAGCCTGCCTGCCTCACGTGTTCGCCCAGGATATGGATCAGGGCCTCGTGGAGGAGATGGGTGGCCGTGTGATGACGGCGGATGTCCCACCGCCTGTCTTCATCAACGGTCGCCCGGACCGTGTCGCCCTTCCTCAGAAGTCCTTCCGCGACACGGATTTTCAGGACGGGGAGATCTGCCACGGGGCTGACCGTGTCGAGGACTTCAGCTTTCAGGATGTCCGAGGTCAAAAGGCCCGTGTCACCGACCTGGCCGCCCTTTTCAGCGTAGAAGGGGGTCCGGTCGAGGACGGCTTCAGCTTCGTCGCCAGCCTGAAGTTCTTCGACCGGTTCACCGTCCAGGATCAGGGCCATGGTCCTGGCTTCAAGGGAGGCCGTGGCGTAACCCTCGAACGGGATCGGTCCTAGAGATTTCGCCAGCTCGGTGTAGACGTTCCCGGAAAGCGACGAAGTCGCCATCTTGCTTGAACTCCTGGCCCTCTCGCGCTGGACTTCCATCGCCTTTTCAAATCCCGGCTTGTCGAGGGAGAATCCGGAGTCGGAACAGATTTCCTCGGTCAGTTCCAGGGGGAATCCGTAGGTATCGTAAAGCTCGAAAGCAAGGTCGCCGGGAAGGACCGTTTCCCCAGTGGCGGAAAGGCGCCGGATCTCCGTTTCAATAAGAGCTGTCCCCTGTTCAAGGGTTTTGCCGAACTTGGCTTCCTCGAAATCAATGACTTGTCGGATTGCGTTCTGTCTCTCCGGAATTTCCCGGTAGTGATCTCCCATCACCGCGATAACCGTGGGCAGGAGCCCGGAAAGGAACGATTTCTGCAGGCCCAGGAGCCTCCCCCATCGGACGGCCCTCCGAAGGAGGCGTCGGAGCACGTAGCCCCGGCCCTCGTTCGAGGGGAGGATTCCGTCGGCGATCATGAAGGAGATGGCCCTCAGGTGATCGGAGATCACGCGGACTGCCATATCGCCGCGCGGGTTGGAGCCGTAGGTGTGTCCCGTAAGGTCGCAGGCCTGGCGGATCAGGGGGAGGAAAAGGTCAGTCTCGAAATCGGTCCGGACTCCCTGGACGACGGAGGTCAGCCTCTCCAGGCCCATGCCCGTGTCGATGTTCTGCTTGGGAAGGGGGACTAGCCTCCCGTCTTCATCGCGGTTGAACTGCATGAAGACAAGGTTCCAGATTTCAAGGTATCGGTCGCAGCTGCAGCCGACCTTGCAGTCAGGCTTTCCGCAGGAAAAGGAGGGGCCCTGGTCGTAGATGATCTCCGAGCAAGGGCCGCATGGACCCACGGGACCGACGGCCCAGAAGTTGTCGTCTTCCCCTAGCCTGACGATACGGCTTTCAGGCAAGCCGACCACCCGGTGCCAGATGTCGAAAGCCTCGTCATCGTCAAGGTAGATGGTCGCCGTGAGGCGGTCGGGATCTAGCCCAACCCTCTCGGTAATGAATTCCCAGGCCCAGGGGATGACTTCTTTCTTGAAGTAATCCCCGAAGCTGAAGTTCCCGAGCATTTCGAAGAAGGTATGGTGGCGTGCGGTCCGCCCGACGTTTTCGATGTCATTGGTCCGGATGCATTTCTGGGATGTGGTTGCACGGTTCACCGGAGGGACCTTCATCCCGAGGAAATAGGGCTTGAAGGGAACCATCCCCGCAATGGTGAACATGATGGAAGGGTCCTCGGGCACCAGTGAAAAGCTTGGGTAGCGGCGATGTCCCCGCTCCTCGAAGAACCCAAGGAAATTCTCCCGCAATTCGTTTCCGCTTCTATATTGCATCTCTATCGCCTCCCGCGGCGCGGTTCATCGTGAATGCAAGGTCCGCCCGGAAATTATAGCCTCCGTTTCAGCCCTCTAACAACTCTTTCCTGCAAATCCTCGCCTGGCGGACGATGGCCCGTTCGTCCAGGGTTTCGTGTCGTCCCTTTCGGAAAAGCCACTTTCCCCCTGCAAGGGTTCCTTCGACGTCGGCCGAGGATCCGGAATAGACGAGGCTTGCACAGAGGTTTTCGGGTGTGACTCCCACGTAATGGGGCTTGTCCAGGTTGACGAGCGCGAGGTCCGCCTGCCAGCCTGGTTTCAGGAGCCCCACGTCTTCAAAGCCGAGGGCCCTGGCCCCGTCCAGGGTGGCCATGCGCAGGACTTCAGCGGCCCGGACGGTGCAGGGATTCCTGCGGAACCCCTTGTGAAGCAGGCAACACGTTCTCATCTCGTCCCATATATCCAGGCGGTTGTTGCTGGCTGCCCCGTCGGTTCCAAGGGCCACCCGGACTCCCTTCTCGAGAAAGGAAGGTACCGGTGCAATGCCGCTACCGAGCTTCAAGTTGCTGTTGGGGTTGTGGACCACGGTCATGTTGCCGCCTGCGAGGGATTCGAGCCGATCCTCCGGGAACCAGACGCCGTGTGCCAAAATGGCGAATGGAACTTCGGACAGCCCGACTTCGAAGAGGAGATCAACCGGGTCTTTGCCGAGTTCTTCCCGGATATAGCCCGCTTCCCACTCGGTTTCGAGCCAGTGGGTGTGAACCCCGACGCCAAGGTCGCGAGCGGTCATGGAAATCTCGCGAAACGCTTCCGGGGGTACGGTGTAGATGGCGTGCGGCCCAAGTTGAACGTGAATCATTCCCGAGGGGTCGTGGAAGCGGCGGACGAGGTCAACCCCCTCCTCCAGCTTCTTCTCGTCGCTGCCGACGAGGCCGCGGCAAAGGGCGCAGCGCATTCCCGACTGCCGGGCTGCTTCCGCGGCCTGGTCCATGAAAAAGTACATGTCCGCGAAACAGGTAATTCCCCGGGAAAGCATCTCGAGCAGGGCCAAAAGGGTTCCCCAATACACGTGTTCCGGCCTGAGCCGCGACTCAACCGGCCAGATTTTTTCCTGGAGCCATTCCATCAAGGGGGCCTCATCCCCCAAACCGCGCAGCAGGGTCATCGCAGCATGGGAATGGGCATTCACGAAACCGGGGAGTACGGCCACGGAACCCTTTCCGTCAAGCTCTGCGGCCAGGGATGCGCTCCGGGGCGGGAGGATCGAATCGATGACCGGGCCCGAAAGGACCAGGTCGCAGGGCTGGGCCTTTTCCATTGAACTGTCGAGGAGCAGGACATCTCGCAGGAGCACGCTGCATCACTCCTTCCAACTGGCAAGGTAAGCCCGCTGCTCGGCAGACAGGATTTCCAGGTGGACGCCGAGGCTTTCGAGCTTCAATTGGGAAACGGAGCGGTCGAGGTCCTCGGGGACGGCGAAAACCCCTGGTGAAAGGGAGGGGTGTTCGAGGACGTAGAGGCTCGAGAGGAGTTGAAGGGCGAAGCTAAGGTCCATGATCTCGATGGGGTGCCCGTCAGCGGCTGCCAGGTTCACGAGGCGTCCTTCAGCCAGCAGGTGAAGCCTGCGCCCGTCCGCCAGCTGGAAGCTTTCGATGTTTGTGCGCGAATTTTCCCTCTTGAGGGATAAACGCTCGAGGGCGGGAATGTCGATCTCCACGTTGAAATGCCCGGCGTTGGCAAGGATCGCCCCGTCCTTCATCTTTTCGAGGTGTTCTTCGCGGATGACCCGGATGTTCCCCGTTGCCGTGACAAAGATATCCCCGTGCGGTGCGGCCTCTTCCATGGAACGGACATCGCGTCCATCCATGAGTGCTTCAAGGGCGCGGTGGGGATCAACCTCGACGACGGTCACGCGGGCACCGAGTCCCGCGGCACGCGTGGCTATGCCTCGCCCGCACCAGCCATAACCGGCCACGACGAAAACCTTTCCGGCCAACAGTTCGTTCGTGGTTCGAAGCAGGCCGTCCATGACCGACTGTCCCGTGCCGTACCGGTTGTCGAAAAGGAACTTGCTGTAGGCGTCGTTGACCGCCAGCATGGGAAAGCGAAGGATCCCCTCCTTTTCCATTGCCTTGAGACGCTTGATTCCCGTTGTCGTCTCCTCGCATCCTCCCCGGATCCCCGCTGCAATTCCGGGCATCTCCTCGTGGACAAGGGCGACCAGGTCCGCCCCGTCATCGATCAGGATTTGTGGATTCATTTCGGCCACGGAACGGAGATTTTCGACGTACTCGGATGAATCCATGCCCCGGCGGCTGAAAACAAGGACCCCGTCTTCGACAAGGGCAGCACAGACATCATCCTGGGTAGAGAGGGGGTTGCTCCCTGCCGCGGCAACCGTAGCCCCAAGGTCTTTGAGGACTTTCAGGAGGCATGCTGTCTTCGCCTCCAGGTGAAGGCAGGCGCTGATCGTCGTGCCCTTGAAGGGGAGTGATCCCTTGGATTTCTCGTGGATGAGTCGAAGGACGGGCATCGAAGCCCAGGCCCAGGCGATTTTACGGTGCCCTTCAGGGGCGAGTTCGGGATGGGCGATTCGGCTTTCGGGCATGACGTTCACTCCTTTTCTTATGAGGTTCAGGCGAGGATTCGGCGCAGGTTGTCTTCGTAGGGGGGCCGCACGACCCCGCGCTCCGTAACGATAGCGGTGATCAGTTCCGCGGGGGTCACGTCAAAAGCCGGGTTCCAGGCCTTGCTCCCAATCGGGGCGGATGGGAGGCCCTGGAAGGCAAGGACCTCTTCGGAAGGGCGTTCCTCTATGGGAATATCCTTGCCGCTTGAGGTTGCAGGGTCCAGCGTGCTCAAGGGCGCTGCGACATAGAACGGAATGTCGTGGTACCGGGCCAGGATGGCGAGGGCGTAAGTGCCGATCTTGTTGGCCGTGTCCCCGTTTGCGGCAACACGGTCGGCTCCCGTAATCACCGCGTCCACGCCAAGTCGCTGCATCGCAGGCCCTGCCATCGAGTCGCAGAGGATCGTGACGTCGAAACCCTCCTCGGAAAGTTCCCAGGCCGTCAACCTTGCTCCCTGCAGGACCGGGCGCGTCTCGTCCGCTAGGACCCGCACGGTTTTACCCGCTTCGCGGGCGGCACGGACGATTCCCAGGGCCGTTCCGTAGCCCCCGGTTGCCAGGGTTCCGGCATTGCAGTGGGTCAGGACCGTGGCATCGGAGGGCAGGAGTTCCTGTCCGTATCTCCCGATGGCGCGGTTGATCTCGATGTCTTCACTGTGGATGGCTGCAGCCTCCTTGATAAGGGCGGCCTCGAAAGACTCGTCTGGCTCGCCTTCAGGGAAGCCTTCAATAACCCGTTCCATCCGGTGGAGCGCCCAGAAGAGGTTGACAGCGGTGGGGCGAGTCCGGGCCAATCGTTCGATGGACTGCCTCGCGGCACTCCTTCCCCGGCTTGATGCCAGGGCGACACCGTAGGCAGCGGCGATGCCGATGGCGGGGGCTCCCCGCACGGCGAGTTCCTCGATAGCCCGGGCCACGTTCTCCGCCGTGTGGCAGGATAGCCATGCCACGGATGCCGGGAGGCGCCGCTGGTCAAGAAGGGTAAGTGTTCGATCCTTCCATTCGATCGATTTGACGTTCATGAGTGATTCTCCCTTTTCACATCGACACGGCCATCCGTAAAGACAAGGCGAAGAAGATCTTCCTTTCCTGCCGAGGTGGCTGACACGACAGGAGTTCCCTCGGGTGTCTCGCAGGTGATGAATCCCCTGGAAAGAACACGTGAAGGCGAGAGGGCCTCCAGCGTCGAGGAGATCGAGTGCAGGTGATGGGTTTCGAGATCGATTCGCCCGTTGATTCCCCTCTGCAGGGCATCCAAAAAAACATCAAGCCCGGTTTCCCCGTCAGCAAGGCGTCTTTCAGCCAACGAGACCAGGCGGGTGCGCGACCGCTCCACAGCCCAGTTGCGATCATCCAGCCGACGAGCCATTCCGCTCTTTGCGCGCCGTCGCAGGGCTGATATTTCCGAGATGATCGCCCTTCGGTCGGGAAAGACCATTTCGGCGGCTGCCGAGGGTGTCGGGGCAGCTGCGTCAGCCGCTAGGTCGGAAAGCGTGCTGTCAATTTCGTGCCCGAGACCGGTAACGACGGGTACGGGACACGACCTGACGGCCTTCACGACCCGTTCGTCGTCGAAAGGGTTGAGGTCATCGCGGCTGCCTCCTCCCCTTACGAGGAGGACGAGGCCAGCCCCTTCCCGCCTTGCCGCCCGGGAAAAGGCCCCGACGATCTCCGGGGCAGCCTCATCCCCTTGGACATTGCAGGGGATGACCGTTATTCCGCAAGCAGGGAAACGTCCTCTTGAAACCCTTAGCACGTCCTTGACGGCCGCACCGGTTGGAGAAGTCAAAATGACGACGGATTCGGGATACTTCGGAAGACGGCGCTTGCCGCGCGGATCGAAAAGACCTTCAAGCTCGAGCCGCCTACGGAGTTCTTCTTTTGCCCTGGCCTGGGCTCCCTGGCCTGCCGGGGTCAGTCGCCTCGCGTAAAGCTGGTAGGCGCCGCGGGCCAGGTAAACGGAAACAGATCCCTCCACAACGACGAGATCACCCGTTTGAGGCCATTCCGGCAACTGCCCGGCGTGGCTCCGGAACATCACGCAGGCCAGGCGCGTTTCCTTCCCGACGAGGGTGAAATAGGCGTGTCCGGTCCGGTGGACCTTGAAATCGAGAATTTCGCCCGTAACAGAAAGGTTTTCGAGGACGGGATCGGACTGGAGGACGAGTTGGACTCTTTGGTTCAGCTCGTCAACAGTCAGTGTTGGAAGAGGTTTCGCCATCTGTTGTCTCGGTCCGGGACTCAAGGGTACGAACAATACGCCCCAGGACTCCGTTGACAAAGCGTCCTGAATCTTCCGTGCCGAAGGACTTGGCAAGTTCGACTGCCTCTGATATGGCCACGGCCAGAGGTGTGGTACGCGCCACGACGCCTTCATAAAGGGCTAGCCGGACTGCAGCGCGGTCGACCGCGACCATGCGTTCCGGGCGCCAGCCCACGATGTTCCTCAGGATCAGGTTGTCAATTGCCCGTTCGTTTTCGAGGACACCGAAGATCAGTTGACGGGCGAATTCCACGACAACCGGCTCTTCAGCCTCCAAGGGAAAGAGACGGAAAGCTTCAACGGCTTCCTGGTCGCGGCGGAGGTCTACCGAATAAAGAAGCTGGAGCGCGATCTCCCGTGAACGGTGACGGCGCTGGGGCATGAATTCCTTTTCCAAGGTCGATTCACTCCTCGAAACGGTCAAGGAAGGACGCGAGTCGATTGCGTCCGGCGGGGGTCAGGAAAAGCCATGCGATGCCGAAGGCGCCGCACCCGAAGAACAGGACCCAGAAAAGACCCGAAAGCCCCAGGTTGAATACGGCAACAAGCCCACCCAGGGACAATCCCCAGAAAACCGGGGATTTCAGAAGGGGGTGACGGTCTTTTCCCATCGCGATTTCCGGTTCGCCCGCCACGAGGGAAACGGCTGGCTTAAGCCCTAGCGGGGAAAACCTTTCGGTGAGTATCGCCTTCAGGTTTTCGGTGTCCGGAGCACTTTCTCCCGTTGAAAAAGAGACAAACACATTCAGCAGGTCCCGCTCTCCGACCAACTGGACGGTCGTGCACGCCATGCCTTCCGGAAGACAGGAATCAACCTGTTCCCTAAGGGCAGACTCCTCTACCCAGAGCCTTCCCAGGGGTCCGGTTTTCCAAAAAAGGATCATTCTCGCATCCCCCTCGAAAAGGAGGGGCCGGTTATCAGCCGACCCCGTCTTCGATATTTCTGCTATTCAGTGAGATTCGCCCAGGGGTTCTCCATCAACCAGGTGAGCTTCCTGGGGATTTGCGCTTCCGCGCGGTTCCCCGAAGTCAATTCCCTGGATGGTGACATTGACTTCCTTTACGGCATAGCCCGTGTAGCGTTCGATTTGCTCCTTCACCGATTCCTGGACGTCCCAGGAGATGTCAGGCAAGCGAAGGCCGTACTTGACGATGATGTAGGTATCGACCTGGACAATCGGCGGATTGCCATCCGAAACGGAAATGCGGACTCCTGAGCTCCCCTTCCTGCCGAGGCGAAGGTTTGCGACGAGCCCGGCGCTGGCTGGCCTGACTCCTTCTACACTAAGCAATGCCTGGGTGGCGAGAGCGCCGATGACATCCTCCGAGATTCGGATATCCCCCTTGGGGGCGGGAACTTCGCGCTCCGTTTCCGGGAGTATTTCCTGTTCGTTTCTTTCCAGGTTTTCCTCCATGGAGGTGCTCCTTTCAGGCTAAGGGTTCAGTCGTCCTTGCGCTCGAAGGTTTCAGCGCACTTCGGGCACTGGACCGGCTCGTCCTCCTCGTAGAGTTCGGGCTGGTAGTAAAAGCGGTGGCCGCATTTAGGGCAGACTGCGGACTGGTAGACGGTTTCGAAGTCTTCTTCGTCTTCCTCGCTCTCTTCCTCTTCGAGTTCTCCGCCAAAATCGGTCACTATTTTTTCAATTTCCTCCATGTCGTCTTCGAGGGACTCGCAGAACTCATTCAGTTCCTCGACCATCTCCGCCTGCTCGTGGAGTTCGTCAGAGTGCATCTCGACTTCGTCGGCAAGTGCCTCGAGCGCATCGACGATGGCGGCGTAAACCTTAACCTGGGTCTCGTCCTGCGGACGGAGGCCGTCCAAAAGGCCCTTCAGGTAAGCGATTCTTTCCTTGGATTCCACGTCATCCACTCTCCTTCCGGTTTACTTTTTCGCGCGTTCGATGTACTCCCCGGTCCGCGTGTCGACGATGATGACCTCGTCCTGCTCTATGAACATAGGGACGCTGACAACGGCGCCGGTTTCAAGAGTTGCGGGCTTTCCGGCTCCCGTAACCGTGTCGCCCTTGAAGCCTGGAGTCGTGCTGACGATCTTAAGCTCCACGCTATTGGGCAACTCGATGCCCATGATGCGCCCCTCGAACATTTCAAGATTGACCTCGAGGTTTTCCTTGAGGTACTTGATGCCGTCTCCGAGGGCTTCCTTTGAAATGTAGACCTGGTCGTAACTGGACATGTCCATGAAAACGTAGTTTTCTCCCTCTCGGTAGAGGTATTGGGCTGCGGTTTCCTCGAAAATGACCCGTTCAAACCTTTCGCCGGACTTGAACGACTGTTCGATGATGGAACCGGTCTCGAGGTTCCTCATCTTCCCGCGGATTATGGCTCCGCCGCGTCCCATCTTGTGATGCTGGCAGTCGACAATCTGCCAGATGCCGTTTTCCCACTTGATCTTGATTCCCGGACGGAAATCGCTTGTGTCAACAACCTGGGCCATGTTGAATCGTATCCTCCCGAATTCCCGATGTCCGCGCGCAGGGAACCTGCAACTTGGCTTAAGAAGTTTATCCCATCAGGGGCCTCTCTGACAAGAAAAAAGGAAGGGGGCAGGCCCTTAGGGTGCGCCCCCTTCCATAAATGACGCGTGGGGTTTCCCCTACTTCAGGGTTCGAACCTCGATGGCACTTTCCGCAACGTCGAGAAGTTCAGGAACGAGGACAACGACAACCTGGGTCTTTTCGTTTTTCTTTGTCTTGGATTTGAAAAGTTCCCCTATGAGAGGGATGTCCGAAAGAATCGGGACCCGGTTGATCGTGCTGGACTTGTCCGTCCCGAAGAGGCCACCAACCACGAACGGTTCTCCGTTCCGGACCCGGACTGTCGTTTGGACTTCCCTCTTGGCAGTCTGCGGAACTCGCTCACCCTGCCCTCCCGCGAGATACTGGGTGATCGTTCCGGTTGAAACCTTGATCTCGAGGTTGATGACATCATTCCGGCCGATGAAAGGTGTGAATTCAAGTATCGGTCCCACTTCCTCGTCCGAATAGGTCGGGTTTCCGGCATCGTCACGGGCTGAAATATACTTGACGTTTTCCGTGATCTTGATTGTTGCCTTCTTTCCTTCCGTGGTGATGACGGAAGGGCTGGCCAGGACGTCCCCCTTGATATCGCCCTGGGTCCAGGTCGCGATCTGTGCATCGATAGCCTTCAGCGTGCTCCGTGCAAGTCCGCCCAGGTTCGTTGCGAAGGGCGTCGGGGAAACGGCGCTGGTCGGGATTTGGTTCGGGTAGTTCGCGTCCGCATAGCCGCCGGAGAAACTCCCGCCGCTGTAGCCCATCCACCAGTTGTTGTAGATGGCGTCGAGCATCGCCTCGAATTCCTTGGAAGCTGTGTCTTTCAGCTCGATGATCCGGGCATTGATCATGACCTGCCGGCCGGGATGATCCACCCGTTCCAGTATCTTGCGAACTTCGTCCTGCTGGAGGGTCGTTCCCGTCACGTAGAGGGTTCGCAACCGTTCGTCGACGACGATCTTGTTCACCCCGGCCAGGTTTTGTAGGATTCCGGGGACTTGCTTAGGATCGGCATAGGCAATGTGGTAACTCTGCGTGTTTTCCATGCCGGTCGTCTTGGCAAGGGCCTCCGGTTTTCCGACGATCATCGTGCGTCCCATCATGACATAGGCCAGTTCATGCATGCGCATGAGGTAGCTGAAGGCTTCCTTTAGCGGGACGTCCTTCAGGCTGAGGGTCACGTTGGTGTCGGGGACCGAGGAATCGACCACAAGGTTCAGGTTCATCATCTTGCCCAGCATCCTGAAGATGTCCTTGATGTTGACGTCCCGAAGCTCAAGGGTCACCTTCGTGTCCTTGGCAAGAGGGTCGGGGGTGACCTTCAGCGCCGGCTTGGGCAGCGTCGCTGCGGGAGCCGGCAATTCCGGTTCCGTTTCGAAAAGGAGAGTATAGGAACTGGCCGGGGCCTGTCCCTCCATCGCCGTCAGCTTCAACGGCTTGTTCGTGATAAAGGAAACGAAGACATCGCCACTGACCGCCCTGATTTCCACCGATTTCATCAGGGGGTAGACAACCCCGAGGGTCTGGTTCGGGGAAAGGGCCGCCGTGCCTGCAAAGCGGAAGTCAACGTGGTTCGGGCCGGCCTTGACTTGCTCCGGCAGCGGGAGGTTCCGGCCGGTTATTTCGGCCTGGATCTTGCTGGCGCCGGATTGCCGGACCATAACCGATTCAATCATCGGCGCTTTCTCGGCCTCGGGGAGGGTCGCAGCGGGATCAGCAGCGCACGCCGCCCCGGCCAGCGCCAGGAGCAAGCTTAATATGGCAAGGACTATCCATTTCCTGCAGATTTCCGTCATCAGAATCCCCCCAGTAGTGAGGTCGCCAAGGTCTCCTGCCGCTTTCCGTTCCAAAGGAAGACCAGTTTGTCGGGATTGATCGAAACGATTTTTCCCCTCTTGCCGCCGAACACGAACCCGGGCTTGACGACAAGGCTCTGTCCCACTCCATCGATGTCCACGACCGCGACGGAGGCGTTTCCGAGAACCATGACCGCCTTGACGTTCACGTTCGGCGGCGGGACCTCAACCGGCAAGGCGGGACCCCCTCTGCCCGTCGCCGCCACGGAAGCCATCAGGCTTGGGGGTTCGGAGAACGGGCTTCTTCCTGCGGCCTGCGAAAGCTCGGCAAGCCTGCCGCTGCCGGAGCGAATCAGGGCCTGGTTGCGGTAAGACTTGACAAGCGTATCCAGCTTGGCCACTTCATCCGCCTGCGCCTGTGTCGCCTCGGTAAAGACCTTGGGGCTCGACTGCCCAAGGGCTACAAGTTGCTTGAAGATAAACAGGGACCACAACAGGCCAATGATGATAAGAAGGCCCAATAGCAGCCTGAAAGCCCGAAAGACGCCTTCTCCGTAAACGAGTTCTTCCCAGAGTTCGCGGGTGCTTTCTGACCATCCCTGGTTTTCGTCCACGGTCATTTCCCCCCTTCCTGGGCCGGCTTGACCTTGGAAACGAGGACGGCCTTTGCCGATACGGAGGCCCCGACGACTGCCTTCGGCTCGTTCTTGCCGGGTTCGTTCCTGATGGAAAGGCTTGAAAGCTGTATCGGCTGCATTCCGTTGCGCCAGTCTGCCATCGTGCGCATGACCGAGAAGAAGTTTCCGCGGAAAGCCACTTCCGTGGTGGCGGTCATTGTGACAGGATCCAGGCCCACCGGCCTTATCGAATCGACCGCCAGGCCGTTCTTCGCCATTTCACCCTCGATGTTTGCGAACAGGGTGACGAGATCCCCGGCTTCCCCCATGGGGAAACGCTCAAGCTCGACCAGGGCCTGCTTGTAGCGCTCAACCAGGCGGGTCTTGCCCATGACCTGGCGTCGCAGGGCCATCTCCTGGATGCGGAGTTCCTTCTCGATCTCGCCGCGCTGCACCGTGGTGACCCGCAACAGGGCGGTTTCCCCGAGGAAGAGGGCGAAAAGGAGGAGGACGGCGCCCGCAAGCACGATGAATTTTCTGCTGAAAGAGATGTTCATGCTACTCTCCCCCCTTGAACAGTTTCTGGCCGAGCGAGTCCATGTCGAGGAGGGAGCATGTGACCTCGAAGCGGATGAGGTTTCCCTGCTTTGAAGTCACGGGGAACGAGACGGAAGAAACGAGGGTCGCCTCGCCAAGCTTTCTCGCGAAAGCGACGACTTCGCCTTCGGATGAAGCGATACCGACGAGTTTTGCGGATCCTTTCGACATGTCGACGGAGTCGATTCGCGTCGAGGAAGGCAGCGCGCCCTGGATGGCGTTGAGGAATTCGAGCGCCGGCAGTTCGGCATTGACGAGGGCCAGGTTCTCGGTGAACTTTACGGACTCGTTCTGGAGACGCTTCAATTCCCCGGTGAGACGGACGTCCTGGGTCGTCAGTTCCTCGATGCTCAATCGCAGCGAGGCTTTTTCCTCCTTGAGGCGGAAGGCAAGCGCGGTACCGTAAAGGATGGAGCCGAGCGAAACCAGGCAGAAGGCGACCAAAAGGACGGCCGCAACCAGACGCGTCGCATTGACGGCCTTTTTTGATTCCCGCTTGAGACTTTCGGGGCGGAGGTCCAGTTTGATTGTCATAAGACATCCCTCAGGGCCAGGCCGATTGCGGCATCGAAACCGGGCGGGGTGTCCCCGCTCACGGGGATGCCCCACACATCCCAGGGGTTAAGGACGGAAACGGGCAATCCCGAACCCTGTTCCAGCTGCTCGGGAAGTCCTTCCGTACGGCCGAATTCCCCTGAGAGGAAGATCCGGTCGATATTGAGGCTGCGGTATTGGCTGCGCGTGTAGGCGATGGTGGAAAGGGCCTCCCGGACGATTGCGGTGAATGCGTCCGCGGAAGGAGTCTTCCCCGCTCCACCCACCAGGAAAGTGCGGTAGAGCATTCCGTCCCCCCTGTACCCCATGATGACCTGGGTGCTCTCCCTGCCAATGGAAACGAGGAGATGCCCCGACTCGGACGGGGGAAGAGGGCCTGCAGCGGATCGATAAATCGCAAGGTTTGTCGGTTCGACCGGTCCTGCAGTGAGGCCGGCACGCCTTGCAGTCTCTACGATCCGGTCGATTGTGCGGGTGCGTGTGGCTGCAACGATGAAACGAGCCTTGTCTGCCCCTTCTTCCGTTGTGGGAAGCGTAACGTGGGCCAGGTCGAAGGTGGCTTCCAGGCTTGAAAAGGGGAAATACTTGTCGAACTCCCACTTGAATGCCTCGCGCGCATCCTGGGGGGACATGTTCGGGAGCTCGACGACACGGATGAGGACGTCCCTCGGAGGGATCCCGATAGCGGCCTGTCGCGGCCAGTGGCCTCCCACCTGGGCCTTCAGTGCGTTAAGGGACTGCTCAAGGGTTCCGTAATCCGACACCATGTCCTGCTGGATCACGCCGGTTTCGGTTGAAACCTCCCCGCGACGGACAACGCTGAGGTTTCCGATTCCCCCTTCCAATTCGATGTAGCGGATGACCCCGCTTTCGAGGGACAACCCCGCCATTGGTGCGGATGATCTGAAAAAGGCTGAAGCCATACCATCACCACCCCAAAGCTTAAGGATTGGTCTTTCTCGGGGCAGAAAAATGAAAAAGACAAAAACTAACCAAGATCAAATATATTATTGTCGCGGGGGACTTAAATTGCAAGCCCTTAAAGCGGTGAAATATTCAGGGGCGATTAGAAGCAGGGCTTTTCCTCCCAGGAAAGTTCTTGGACTTTTCCCGAAGCGAGGTCCGATGAAAGGATCGTTTCGAAAGTTCGAACCGCATGGTCGCTTCGAGCAATCGCCCGGACAAGGTAAAATCCCCTTTCCTTGCATTCCTGGAAATAGCCAAGGGTGTCTGCCGGATGAATGCGCAGCGAACTGACTTGAGTCGTCGCGTCGGTCCTGGAACGGACGCGAAAGCCCATCAATGATTGAACTGCTTCGACGGAAGCGGGAGTTTCGACGACGGCTTCGAGGCGTTTTTCAAGACTACCCTTTCCCGGGTCCAGGACAACCATTGCCAAATCGTTTTCAAAGCGGAGGAGTATCTCGTGGGGTTCGGAAAGATAGGCCCGGTACCGTTCCTGGTCCTGGACATTCACGCTCCGGCAATAGGGGAAAGGAATACGCGCGAGGACTTCACCCGATTTGGCACCGTCCCCGGGATCATTCCGCTTCAGGAGGAGGCGGTCCCGGTTTTCCGGATTTACGGGGTCTTCGACGGAAAATGAGGCGGAATAACCCGAAAGAAAGGCTTCTTCGGGTTGCCCGGTGGTCCCGCCGAGGCGAAAACCGAGATCAAAGCCTTCAGGGAAAACATCGCCGGATCCTGAAAGGCTGAAGACGATCCGGGCTTCCCCGTTAGGGCTTGAAAGGGAATGTCCAGTGCCTTCCTCTTCAAAAAGGATCGCTGCCTCCCCCTCACCGCAAAAAGCGGCGTTATTCTCTTCGATTGAAAACAACAGGTCTCCTGAAAGGGCAATATCTCCCAAAGCCGAAAGATGGTTCTCAGTCCCAGGACCGACCATCTGCATTCCCCCGAAGAGGGAAAAATAGTCAAAAAGGCAGGGAGGAAGAGCTTCTTCTGTTTCGAGGGCCGAAACATGGCGGTAATCGAGGTCGAACACCTCCAGGGAGACGGCGAGATCCCCTTCGATCCGATCTTCGTCGTAGACCAGCAGAATATCCGATTTTGCCGCATTCCACTCGTCGAGGCTCAATAGACCGTCCTCGGTCGGCGTGTTCTCGAGCCAGCGCGGAAGTGCACCGGTCTCCGACATTTCGCGAGACAGCCATGCCCTGCCTCGTTCCAGTTCGGAGATGCCCGCGTTGGCACTCATGACCTGGTCGATGTGGGATTGGCCGGATCGGGCAGTCCTTTCGACCTCGATCATGGCCATGGCCGCCAGAAGAGACCCGAAAAAGAGGACGACTAGAAGGAGAGGCAGGACCATGCCGTGATGAAAGGAAGGCTTTCCGGAATTCAAATGGATTCGCCCCCGTTCCTGACCCGGCTGGTCAAGATCGAGACAGAGAGAACATAGTGGCGGTTCTCTTCGGTAATCGTGCCGGGCCATCCCTGGAGCGTGGATGGAGAAATCATCCTCGAATGGCGCATGCCGCCGCGGGAAAGGACCCTCAGGCAAAGGATTCGGCTTCCAGGGTAGAACTCTGCCTTGAAGCCGGAAATTCCCAGTACCCTCTCCTGGAGTCCCGAACCGGTCGTCATGTCTTCGGTGCAGAAAGCGGGTTCCTTCCCAGGGAAGCTCACCACGAGGGCACGCAAGGCCCGAAGGTACGAGAGGGAGGCTTCGTGGGGAATCCAGGAAGGCATGGCGGAGCGCAGGGAAAGCGCCTGGTTGGAAAGGCTTGTCACCAGGAAGGGACAAGGAGAAGGGGGGAAAACCACCCACGAGTGGGTCTTGGAAGGCCCCACTCCGGACCAGGATTCGACCTGCCCCAGCTGGGGGGAGGAGGAAAGCCGTAGAGTACGGTCTTCCGAGGGCATCGTTTCGGTGGCCAGTGCTTCGTTGACCGTGGACGTGGGGACGGCATAGACCAGGCGCAACTCTCCGCCCTGAACGGAGACGGGCCCGTTCCAACAGCACAAGGCGGGTATCGTGGCTTTCCCGATACAGAGGGAGGATTTGTAGCCTGCGGGGTCAAAAGGAATTCCCAGTCCTGCATTTTCGACGGGAAGACGAAGGATCTGAAGGACCATCTCGCCTCGTCGACGCGCCTCTGTTAGAGCCAAGGTCTGTTCATAGGCCTTGATCGAACCGGAAAGGATTGCGATAGCGCTTCCGGCGATGATGCTGCCGAGAAGGAGTGCGCAAAGGAGTTCAACGAGCGTAAAAGCGTGGAACCCCTTCCATTTGGTGAGCAATCATAGTCATCGTCCCTTGTGATGGATTAAGAACGATGATAAATTAACACTGTGGGGATAGAAAATATTAAAAGTAGAACAATCAAGAATTGGAAAAAACAAATAAATATAAGGATGTAATCTGAAAAAAGAACTAAACTTATTTCTTAAACGCAGCTTCCTTGCTTGTCAGGTGCATTGTTTAGAAAAGAGGATTTACAAAATAAAAGAGGCCTAGCCTAAGCTAGACCTCTACTTTAATTTTATTAACTCTATTGGATTGCCATCCAGCATCCTTTCGTACCGTCTTCAAAGTTTCCACTTGTAGGGGCATCTACAGTTCCTGGGTAAATAGGGACTCCTGAATTCTGTAGTGCTTCGAGTTTTGCATTTACCCCGGCATCCAACAGGGTGCCTGTATAGCCCACAAAGGTTTTATTTGTACCAGTCGAATCTGGATCAGCAGAGGTCATATCATAATCTGTTGACGCTAATCCACTTTCCATGAAGGGGATTAGATCCGCTATCGCGTCAGGCCAGGAAGTATTCTGGTCGGCATAATACATCAACCCTGCTGCTTTCATGCTCCGCAGGTTGCTGACGATCTTCGTGGCGTTGGCCTTGTCCGTTCCGGCTCCGGCTACCAGCAACAGTGCTCCGGCGAGAATACCGATGATGATCAGGACGATGAGCAGTTCGACGAGAGTAAAGCCCTTTGCCTTGCGGTTTTTAAGAAACTTCTTCATGCATTTCGCCTCCTTCTATTTTTATAAAACGAAATCCCGCACACTTTCCAACAAACTCGTTCCTCTTTATCCCACCTCCTGATAAGAAAAGCCTGGGTAGAGATAAAAACGCTGTGACCCGCGACTACATCGGGCCGCTAAAGCAATAAACGCAGTTATAATATCACTCCCCCATTTGATTGTCGAGGGTTCTTGAAATGAATTTGATGAAGCTTTTTAGATTAAGGCCTGGATCGCGCCGACAATGGGAAGGTAGATGGCCGAAGCGATCATGGCGACGACAAAACCGACGGCAATGATCAGGGCGGGCTCGAGGATCGAGGTCAGCCGCTTGACCTTTTCGTCAAGTTCAGACTCGAACCAGTCCGCCACCTTGTTCAGCATGGCGTCGACCTTCCCGGTTTCCTCGCCCACGACGATCATCTGGGCCACCATCAGGGGGAAGATCGGCATCGTCTTGGCTGTTTCCCCAAGTCCCCTGCCCTTGCGGGCTGCGTCGCGCAAGCCCATGAAGGCCTTTTCCACGGGGATGTTGTTCGCTACGCCGGCAGACATCTCAAGGGCGTTCAGGACCGGGATGCCGGCTTCGAGCAGGGAGGAGAGGGTCCTTAAGGCCCGGGCCATGATGGTCTTGTAGATGATGTCGCCCACCAGCGGGAGTTTTAGCTTGAGGCTGTCCATCATCGGCTTGGTCTTCTTGATCCGGTTAAGTGTGACGATGACAAGGATAAAGATCAGCACGCCACCCAAAAAGATATACCATTTCTCGTTCAGCCAGATCGCGAAACGGAAGGTGATCGTCGTGACCTTGGGCAACTCTACGTTCAGGCTCTGGAAGGCCATGGCGAACTTGGGAACGATGACGGTGATGAGGATCCAGAGCACAAGCAGGGCGAAAAGGCTCACGACCGCCGGGTAGGTGATGGCCGAGATGATCTTCTTGCGCAATTCGTCCTGGCGCTCCAGGAACGTGGCCACCCGCTCGAGGCTGCGGTCCAGCATGCCCCCGTCCTCCCCCGCTTCGATGATCGAACAGATCAGCGAAGAGAACTCCTTGCGGGAACGGAGCGCCGCACTCAGGGAGTTGCCGCTGTCGACGAGCCTTTTGACTTCCCTCATCGAACGGGCCAGGCGGACGTTCTTCGTCTGGTCGCTCACGACGGAAAGGGCGTTCCCGAGGACGACGCCCGCCCCGAGGAGCGTCGCCATCTGGCGGAAAAGAACCGCCTTGTCCTTCAGGCTCACTCCCAGGTGAAGGCGAATACGGTCAAGGAAGGATACCCTTGCCCCTCCCCTGTTCTCGGTGACGCTGATGGGGACCAGGTTCTGGTCGCGCAGCCACTGCACGACATGGTACTGGGACTGGCCGGCATGATTTCCCTTGATCGTCTTTCCCTCGGCATTCCGTGCCCTGTACTTGAAATCCATGGTCTTCCCTCCCCGCTACAGGTTTCGCCTTACGGCCGGGGACATGTCCATGAGGATCCGCTCAAGTTCCTTCGGGTCCATCGCATAGAACATCGCCTGGTCGCTGCTGAGGAAGCCGTCCCAAACGAGGCGGGCGAGGTCCTGGTCCATCGTGTGCATGTTTTGTCCGCTGCTCGTCTGGAGGATGCTCCGGATCTGGGCCGTTTTCCCTTCCCGGATGCAGTTGCGGACGGCCGGGGTCGCGAAAAGGACTTCCGTGGCAACGGTGCGGCCGCCTCCCATAAGCGGGATCAGCTGCTGGTAACAGACCCCGATCAGGACATGGCTGAGCTGCATGCGGACCTGCTGTTGCTGGTAGGGTGGGAAGACGTCGACGATGCGGTCGATGCTCTGCACCGCATCCGGCGTGTGGAGCGTCGTCAGGACCAAATGTCCCGTTTCAGCGGCGGTGATGGCGGATGAGATCGTTTCAAGGTCCCGCATCTCGCCGATCATGATGACGTCGGGGTCCTGGCGCAGAACCCGTTTCAGCGAGTTGCCAAACGAACGGGTGTCTAGACCCACCTCGCGTTGCTGGATGATCGCCTTCTCGGACTTGAAAAGGTACTCGATCGGGTCCTCGATGGTGATGACGTGGCAGCGCCGGGTGGTGTTGATCTGCTGCATCAGGGCGGCCAGGGTCGTGCTTTTCCCGGACCCGGTGGGACCCGTGACGAGAAAGATCCCCCGCTGCTTTCCCGCCATCTCCTCGAGGGACTTTGGAAGCATGAGCTGCTGGAAACTCCTCACCTGCGTGGGGATCATCCGGAAAGCCGCGGCCAAGCTGCCGCGTTCGAAGAAGCAGTTTCCGCGGAAACGGGCGCTGTCTCCTCCCGGAATCTTGAAGGTGAAGCTGAAGTCGAGTTCCCATTCCTCCTCGAACTGGGCCAATTTCTGGCGGGTCAGCACTTCGGTGACCATGCGCCGGATGTCCTCGTTCGTAAGGTTAACGGGACCGCCGATGTAATGGAGATCCCCGTCGATTCGAAGGGCCGGGGGAATTCCGACACCAAGGTGAAGGTCGCTGGCGTTTCTCCGGATCACTTCGTTCAGCAGGGTGTGAATGCTTTGTTCATAGGCCACCTGACATCACCCCTTGTCTTTCTCTCGTGTTTCCGAATCAGTTGATGGTCGTTTCCTGCAGGACTTCCTCCATGCTGGAGACCCCTTCGAGGACCTTCAGCAGGCCGGCGTCGCGCAGGCTGCGCATGCCATTTCGCAGGGCGGCGTTTTCGATTTCCCTGGCCTGGGCCTGCTCGGCGATAAGGCGCCGGATTTCATCGTTGATGCTCATCATCTGGAAAACGGCGGTCCGGCCCTTGTATCCGCTCCAGCGGCATTGCTCGCAGCCGACGGCCTTGTAGATGCGGGAGCCTTCAGGTATGCCGTATTCCCTGCAAACGTTGGGCCCCGGCTCGAAGGCTTCCTTGCAAGCGGGGCAAAGCTTTCGCACCAGGCGCTGGGCGATGACCCCGATCACCGAAGACGAAATGAGGAAGGGGGCGACTCCCATGTCGTTCAGCCGGATCACGGCACTGGGGGCGTCGTTCGTGTGGAGGGTGGAGAGGACGAGGTGCCCGGTCAGGGCCGCCCTGACAGCCAGCTGGGCGGTTTCCGTGTCCCGGATCTCGCCCACCATGATTTTGTCGGGGTCCTGCCGCAGTATCGAACGCAAGGCATCTGCAAAGGTAAGTCCCGCCCTTTCGTTTATCTGGACCTGGTTGATGCCCGGGATCATGTATTCCACCGGGTCCTCTACTGTGATGAGGTTGGACTCGGGTTCGTTGATCCGCTCCAGGACGGAGTAAAGGGTCGTTGATTTTCCGCTTCCAGTGGGCCCGGTGACGAGCATCATCCCGTAGGTCCTGCCGATAATGCCGTCGAGGAGGCCCCGGTCCTCTTCGAGAAGCCCGATCCGTTCCAGCCCGACGGCGCTGGAGGCCTGGTCGAGAACTCGCATGACCATCTTTTCCCCGAACACGGTAGGCAGGGAGGAAACCCGAAGGTCAACCTTCCTTTCCTGGAATTTCAGGAGGATTCGTCCATCCTGGGGACGGCGTTTCTCGGAAATGTCCATGTTGGCCATGATCTTCAGGCGCGAGATGACCGCCGGGTGGAGGTTGCGTGGGAAATCGAGGGCATCGAAGAGGTTGCCGTCCACGCGGTATCGTACCCGGGAGGATTTCTCGAAGGGTTCGATGTGGAGGTCGGAGGCGGATTCCCTGACGGCCTGGTCCAGGAGGCCGTTGACGAGCTTGACGACCGGTGCATCGTCGACCGAGGCCTCGGCGGCGGCATCGAAATCACGACGCATCTCCTCGGCTGCGCTCATGTCGACGATTTCGACGATGGCGTCGTCCACGTTCCCTCTTACGCTGTAGAAACTGTCCATGTCACGGCGGATTTCGGATGGGATCGCCACTCCGACATCCACTTCCATGCCGGTCAACATTCGGACTTCATCGATCGAGATGATATTGAGCGGATCGGCCATTGCGATAAAAAGCCGGTTGTTGTCCAGTACGGCCAGAGGCAAAAGATCAAGCCGGCGCGCCACGTTCTCGGGAACCATGCGGAGGGCTTCGATCATGGGACGGTAACGGGCCAGCGTCACCATCGGGAGTTTCAGCTGGCTGCTAAGGGCTTCGGCCAGTTGTCTTTCGGTGAGAAAACCATTCTTGATGAGAATCTCGCCGAGTCGTAAATTGGTCAGTTGCTGTTCCATGAGGGCCGACTGGAGTTGTTTTTCGCTGATGGCTCCAGCGTTGACGAGCAGGTCACCGAGACGAACGGGATTCGGCATGTCGACCAAGAGGCGTTCCTCCTCTCAAGCTGCTGTGAATGGTTGAACAGTTTTTTTGATTTTAAATGAATTTACGGAAAAATGCTATAACCGCAACAAAAGAGGGGAGTCCCTGATGGGGACTCCCCTCTTATTCGAATCGATAAGGTTTCCGGCGGCGATCTACTCTCCCACGGTTAAGACCGCAGTACCATCGACGCTGGAGGGCTTAACGGCCGGGTTCGGCATGGGTCCGGGTGTGTCCCCTCCGCCATGGCCACCGGAAACCTAAACTTGCACTCCACGAAAATCTCAACAGCTTCGCCCGAGCGGGGCGGCAAAAGGAAAACATATTGGAAGTTAA
>DIXJ01000015.1:0-102125 GCA_002436015.1 Synergistaceae bacterium UBA6083
TCTCGATGTCCGATGGTACCGTCATTTCCATTTCCTCCGTCTCTTTTGGTTTAAAAAAGGGGAGGATATCTCCCCCCCCCCTTTTTGCGACTTAAGGCCTGCCTTGGGAAATTGCAGGGGCTATTCGAACTCCTCGAGCATCCGCGCGAAGTCCTCTTCCTTGCCCTTCAGGATGTGGTACACGTGCTCGTCCGCCGGGAACACGGACTTCTTCACGTCCGACACGTATTCCTTGAACGCCGCGATCTCGATCTCCGCAACCGATGCGTACTTCTTGACGAACTTCGGCGTGAACGCCTGGAAAAGTCCCAGCATGTCCCCGCAGATGATCAGCTGTCCGTCGCAGGGCTCTCCCGCCCCGATGGAGTACACGGGGATCGAAAGCTTCTTCCAGATGACTTCCGTCAGCTCCGGCGGCACCGCCTCCAGCAGCAGCGCGCACGCCCCCGCCTCCTGCACCGCCAGGGCATCCTTGATCAGCTCACGGGCGCTCTCGGGATCGCGACCCTGGGCCTTGAATCCCCCCAGCTGCCCCGAGCTCTGGGGCGTCAGGCCGATGTGACCGATGACCTGGATCCCCGCGTCCGTGATCGCACGGATCCGGCTCGCCACCCGGCGCCCGCCCTCCAGCTTGATGGCGTCCATGTCCGCTTCCTTCAAAAACCGCCCCGCGTTCTCCACGGCCTTCTCGTCACTGACCTGGTAGCTCATGAAGGGCATATCGCCGACGCAGAAGGTGTTGGGTGCCCCACGCCTCACGGCCTGGGAGTGGCGGATGCAGTCGTCCATCGTCACGGGAACGGTCCCCTGGTAGCCCAGGACCACCATCCCCAGCGAGTCCCCCACCAGGATCATGTCCATCCCCGCGGCTTCCGCGAAGGACGCCGTCGGGAAATCGTACGCCGTGATCCAGGCCACCTTCTCGCCGGCCTGCTTCATCTGGACCAGTTCCAGTCTTCCCTTCTTCTTCGCCATGTCCTCAATTCCCCCTTACTTGATTTTTATTTCGATTACCAGAGCCTGGTTCCCAGGAACAAGCTTGGCAGTGCCAGGGACAGCGGCGGGAAATAGGTCGTTGCAATCAAGGTCGGCATCCAGGCAAAACCGATCATGTACAGGGTTGGCATCGTCATCTGGTTGATGGAGGAATTGCCGAGACGACCGCCGAGGTAAAGAAGCGGCGCCGTCGGGGGGGTGATATTCCCCATGCCGAGGTTGACTCCCAGGATGGCGGCGAACTGGATGGGACTCACACCGATCTTGACCATGAGCGGAAGCAGGAGCGGTGTGCAGAGCAGGGTCCCGCTGACATCGTCCATCAGCATGCCGATCAGGATCATGAAAAGATTGATCATGATAAGAATCGTGATCTTGTTGGAGGAAATCGAGAGAAAAATGTCGATGACCTTGTTGGGCAGGTTTTCCATGACAAAGATCCTGCTAAGGATCATGACAACGAGAAACATGACCATCAGGACCCCCGTCGTCGTACCCGTTTCTCTCAGCGCATCAACGAAGGATGACCAAGTAAGCGAACGGTAGATGAAAAAGCCCACCGGAACGGCGTAAATCACGGAAACGGCGGCTGCCTCGGTTGGGGTCATCATTCCGCTATAGATTCCGCCCAGGATGATGATCGGCATCAACAACGCCGGGATCGCTTTCTTGGCGATGGCGGCGGGATTTTCCCTCAAGCTGGCCTGTATTTCTATCGCCTTGGCAATTTTTACCGATTTTCGCGAAAGGAACCAGTTCACCACGCAGAGAAGCGCAGCAAGCATGAGGCCAGGACCCACTGTTGCCAAGAAGCAGGTGAGGACGGACTGGTTGGCACTCCAGGCGTAGATGATCTGTATCGAACTCGGGGGAATCAAAAGCCCTAAAGGAGCCGCGTTGACGATCAGGGCCACCGCGTGCCCACGCTCGTAACCCGCCTCTTCCAGTCTTGGGAACATGATGCTGCCGATGCAGGAAAGCGTCGCTGCTGCGCTTCCGGATATCGCTCCGAAAACGGCACAGGCGATGACCCCGACAGCCCCCAGTCCCCCGCGGAATTTTCCGACAAACAGGTTGATGAATTTTACCAGGGCATCACCGATCTTGCCCCGCTCCATGACCCCGCCGGCCAGGATGAAAAGAGGAATCGCCAGCAGCACGACCGTGTTGAGCCGGCTATAGCCGCTCGGCAAGAGAGCTCCCGACTGGTATCCCAAAGAGATGACCGCATAGATGAGGGCCGCCCCGAAACTAAAAACAACGGGAACCCCGATGCAGATGAAAAATATTAGCATTCCAATTGTAATCGTCAGTTCCATCCTGCACGCCTCCTAGGAATATCCTGGAACATCGTCAAGAACCCGCGCGCCTGGTCGAAAAGATCTTTTTTGTTCCGGAAACGAAATCCATTACCGCGTAGACCAGCATGATGCTGAAACCCAGGAACAGGGCACTCTGCGGAATAACCATCGGGATGCGCCAGGCGATGGAGGTCGCCTTGCGGACTATGCCCCATACGAAGTAGTTGAGGGACCAGTAGGCAAGCACAAGACAAGTCACAAGTTGAACGATGTTCGCGATGTAAAGCAGGGTTGACTTGAGTTTCCCGTCCTTCATCAGTTCCTTGACGATATCCGCCTGGATATGGCTCCTCTCATAGGAACCGTACGCTCCCCCCATCAAATAGAGCCAAAAGGCGAAAATCAGGACGAACTCCTCGTTCCCATAAAGATCGATATTCAGGAACCTGAACACGACGGACGCGCCAATAATCGCGGTAAAAGCAATCTGGCACACCACGATAATGCAGGAAAGGATCTTGGGAATGGCGACGTCCATCACGAAGAAGAAGGTGTTTTTTGAATGACCCACGGGGCCTGCTCCTCTCTGAATAATGAGACCTTGCAGAAGGATTCATTCCCGGGAACCCGGGCCGATGGGCGAAAAGCCTTCGGCCCGGGTTCCCCCTGTGCAGACGAGAGTTACTTCGCGTCCTTGACGAGGCCGTCCATGACATCCTTGCCGAACAGCTTGGAGAACTTCGGCCAGGCGTCCTTGCGAACGTGGTCTGCCAGCGCCTTGATCTGGGCGTCGGTGACCTTCATGATGGCGACCTTGTGTTCCTTGCTCAGTTTCTCCTGGTAAAGCGCTTCATTCTTCTGGGCATCGTCGATGCTCTTCTTGGCCTGCTTCTGGCAAGCTTCGAAAATGATCTTCTGGTAAGCGGCGGGCAGCTTGGCAAACTTCTCCGCGTTGTAGACGTAGGAAACGTTTTCCACGAACGCGCGGATGGGCATGAACTGCTTGATCAAATCGCGGAACTGGAAGTAGTTCAGGGCTGCCGTGCCGCCAATCCAGCCGTCGCAAACCCCCGTCTGCATGGCCGTGTAAAGGTCCGACCAGTTGATGGATACCGTGTCATAGTTGAGCGAATCCATGGTGAGCTTGTAGATTTCCGACGGCGGGATGCGCACTTTCCCCTTGTGGTTGGCCTTGGGGTTGAGGGGGTCGTTCAGCGGCTTGACCGTCGCGAGGGAGATGAAGCTGTCCACGTAGACGCCCAGCAGCTTGACCCCAACTTTCGCATGGGCGCCTTCGTAGGTCTTGTACCAGAAGGACCCGGGAGAAAAGACCCTTTTCAATTCCTTCCAGTCCGTCGCCAGGTAGGAAAGGCTGGAGATCTCGAGCATGGGATTGTACTGGCCGGTGATGTAGAACCAGCCCATGTCGATATTGCCACGCATGACGTCTTCATAGGCCTGAGTGTAGTCACCAAGCTGGCCGCCCGGGTAAACGGTAATCTTGACTTCGCCCTTGGTCTTCTCGAGGACTTCCTTTGCGATCTCGTTCTGGGCGAGAGTTCCCGGGTGATCGGGAGCATAGTTGCCGGCGAACTTGATCTCGTACTTGGCCGCTTCCGCAGCGACGCTAACGGCAAAACCCAGGACCAACGCGAACAGGAGTACGACCAATGCCTTGCTATTCTTCATTAAGATGTGCCTCCCCTCGGCTCTATGGAATTTTAGATGAACCCGTTGTAAGAACGCTGAGCAACTGCACTATGGGCATACCGGATCATCGTGATGAAATCGAACACCGGGAGATTGACTGCCCGCTGGACATCCGCGGCGTAAGGTGGCATATCGCTGCACTCCAGTAGGATCGCTCCTACCTCGGGATGCTCCCTGACGATCTTTTCCGCGGTTGCAACCACTTGCTGCCGCACTTTCGAATTGTCGAAACTCCCCTTGTGGCTGTGAAGGATCGCCTCGAATTCCCCTCCCCTCGGAATCTCCTCGATGACGCAACCTGCCGGATCGACACTGCAGCTTTCCCAGATATCCGGTGTCAGGGAAGGCTTGTCCGCGCAGATCAACCCGACTTTCCTGCCGGATCCCAGTGATGCCTTGATCCAGTTGATCTGAAGGAGGCTTGAAAGGAAGACCGGCACATCCACAGCATCCGCCACCTGGCGCTGGAAATGACCAAAATACCCGCAAGCCCCGCATATCGTCCTGCAGCCTTCCGCCACCAGTTCCCGGGCGGTTTCCACAAGGTCCTGCAACAGGGTGGGATCCCCGCTGTGCATGCGCTCCTGGTTTGAACCCGGGACCACTCTCATCCTCACCGGGAAATCGTAGGTGTAGGCGTTGACGACATTTCCCGGGAGGAGCGGGTACCAGACGTTCAGAAGCATGATCCCGACCGGGTAGCCGGAGATCACCTGGCCTTTTTCAATGGAGAAAACGCCGTCATCGCTTCCAGGACCAACAAACCCGTAGTGCCGATGCATGCCGTCACCGCCCCTCCCTTTCGAAACGACCTAGGCCTTGGGCTTGTAGATGCCCTTGTGCAGGTAGTCGAGCATCTCTTCCTTGTTCATGTGCCCGATCCCGATGTAGTCGAGCGTGTAGCCCGTGGACCAGAAATCCCTGCCGGTCATGCAGCAGGCCAGGTGAATCATGGAGTCGACGAGGGGGGTTTTGACGCCGAACTTCTCGCCCAGCAGATGATAGACATGGCAACCCACCGGGATGTCTTCTGTTATGTAGCGGTTGTTCAGGTCGAAGGGGCCGGTTCCATACTGGATGTAATCCTGCTGGTCGTAGGGAATCTCGTAATCCAGGCCCATGTATTCCTGTCCGAGGACGTTCTCGCGGGAGAAGAAATGCTTCTTTTCGTAGGGTTGGATGCCGACGCCCATGGCTTCCGCAAGGGCACACTCTTCCTTGTAGAAGCCGTACTGGACTTCGGAAATTCCCTGGCAGTACGCATGAGAATAAATCGAGTAATCGAACTTGTTTTCCCCGTAAATGACGCCCCAGTTCTGCATCACGGCAACACCCAGGATCGTCCCAGGGCAATGCAGAACAGGGTTTACATTGCTGAAACCGGTATCCATGACCGTAGAACCGCCGACTGCACCCTCGCCTGTCGTGACGGCATCCATGCAGCCCAGGTACTTCGAGCTTTCCAGGAAGGCTTCCTGGTCTACGGAGGGAAGGGCAGCTCCCCGCAACGTGATGGCCCGGTAGTAAACCCTGATCTTGGGAAGGATGACGCCGCCCTTGATTTCCACGCGGCATCCGTAAGGGGCGCTGGACCAGCCTCCTATGATGACCTTCTTCGTGCAGCCGGCCTCCCGCATCATTTTCCTGAGAAGCAGGGAACCGAAATTGTCCGGGAAAATGTGGATGACCATGCCGTCTTCAAGTGCGGGGATGAGCTTTTCAAAAAAAGGAACATGCCCAAGCGAAGGCGTTGCCACGATGATCAGCCCGGCACCCTTCACCGCTTCGGCAACGTCGGTGGTGACCATGTCCATCTTGGCCAGGCCGGATCGCTCGAAACAATGGAGGTTCAACTGGTCGCCAAAAAACTTGATCCCCTTCTCCACTCCGAAGAGAGTTTTCTTCGCGAACGGTTCCAAATCACAAATCCTGACCTTCGCCCCCGCGAGCGCGCAGTCCCCTGCCGTCGCCTTTGCAACTGCACCTGCACCCAATACTGCAATCGGCTTATCCTTCAAGTAACTCATGTCAACCATGCTACATGCCACTCCCTTTGTATTGGATTCCCGGCCCGGTTTTGACCGCTCACTTTCCGGTCCGGCAAGTATCCTTTGTTTGCTAGATAAGGTCCGAGATGTCGACGGAATCCTTCAGGTGGACGTTCTCGCTCTTTAAGAACCGGTCGTAATCGCGAACGCGTCGGCGGGACTTTTCCGGGTCCTTCATGAACACGCCAAGCAAAAGTGAATGCGTCAGCGCCATAACGGCCGCGTAGGGATCGATGAAGGTGATGAACTGTTGAGGGACAAGGAACAGTTTTTCCACCTGCGAAGCGATCGGGGAAAGGACGTTGTCGGTGATCCCGATCATGGGAACCTTTTTTTTCTGGAGGAGACCCACTACCGATTGCGTTTTTCGGGGATAACGGGGAAAGCTGTAGACCAGGCCTACCGTCCCTTTCGGAATTTCCTGGAGGACCTGGTATTCCCTGGCGCCTAGATCGGTGATGATCCTGACGTTCTCCTTGATGACATGAAGGTAATTGCCCGCGTAATGAGCCAGGCTTTCGTTAAAAGAAGCCCCGACCACAACAACACAGGGCGCATTGCAAATCATCTCCACCGCTGCCTCGAAGGCTGACTTGTCGATGGACGCGTAGGTTTCCTCGAGAATTCTTTTCTCGAGCTCGAAGGTGAAGCAGAACGCACATTCCTTGAGATCCTCCAGCGAACCAAGCGTGTAGCGGTTAAGGCTACCGCTGCCGTTTTCGTGGATGAGTTCCCGAATAGCCTGCTGAAGATCGGGAAAGCCCTTGTATCCCAGCGAATAGGCAAGGCGTATGATCGTCGCTTCACTGACCGATGCCATGCGTGCCAACTCAACCGTGTTGGCATAGGCCAGGGACGAATAGTTATTCACGATGAACCTGGCGAGTTCGAACTGTTTCGGAGGCAAGTGGTTGCCTTTCTCCTTGATCAACTCAAGCAGCGAACTCATGGCGTAATTTATTCTCCTTTCCTTTTTTGTGAAAAATTATTTTCTCCATTAGTAAAACACCCCTTCCTCTGGACGTCACGGCCGTCCTGGTTTGATATGGTCTTTATATCTTCTATAAAGGCTTCTTAGATCTGTTTTTATTAGCTTTTCTCTTTCTATCTCTATATTTTATTTGCACCTGGATCTGGCAAGACGAAGGAAGAGCCTTAGGAACTGCGTTTTCGGGCTAAAACACTTTTCACTTCTCTTCTGAATCCGAAACTCCAGACCAATAAAGAAACCTTTCACTAGATGAAATTATTTGACTTTTCTCTTTTTGCAAACTATCCTACGTCCATAAAGTTGATGAAATTTTTTCACCTTTTCTTTTGGTGGGGGGTTATTTTCATGTCGAAGGTTGGCCTTGACGGCAGTGCGCTTGAAAGGATCTCAGCCGTCGCAAAAGATCTCAGCCCCAAGCAGCACCGGCTCGCCAGGTTCATCTTTGAAAACAGCCTGCAGGCCAGCTTCCTGAACATCACTGCGCTTGCGAACGCGGCTGGAGTGAGCGAATCGACGGTGGTCCGCCTGGCGAACACCTTGGATTACCCCGGGTTTCCCGAACTTCAGTACTCCTTGAGAGAGATCGCCCAAGGGCAGATCTCTTCCCTGGATAAGTACCCGCTGGACGGTGAGGGCAATAACCTCCCCTTGTACAAGAAGGTGTTTAACCTCGAAGCTGCCCTTCTCAAGGACACGGCTGAAAGCCTGTCTGAAGAGAAGTTCGAGACGGCGATCGAAATGCTCCAGAGCGCGAAAAGCGTTTTCGTCGTAGGAGCGGGTCCCAATCACGCGTTTGCCGAATACTTTGCCTTCTACCTTCGCGTTCTGAGAACCAACATTACAAAGATCACCAATCTGGACCTGGAGCTTTCCCACTTCCTGAAGGACCAGGGACAGAAGTCCCTGGCCGTTGTGTTCAGCTTTCCCCGCTACCCTGCCGTAACCCAGAAAATCGCGGAAAAATTCCAGGCCAGGGACATTCCCATCATCGGCATCACCGACAGCGCCCTATCACCCATTGCCCCCATGTGCGACCTCCTTCTCGAATCGAAGATGAGGTTCATCTCTTTCATCGACCCTTCCGGGGGAACCATGGCCCTGATGCATTCCCTATTGATCGGCCTTTTCCTGAAAAACCCGGCCTACGCCAAGAAACAGATCCGGCATTTTGAAGAAGATGTGCAACAGGACACATATTTCCTGAGACGGGACCTCGATATCGTCGACCTGCTTTAAGAGGAGGTGTGGGGACACAAGAGTTGTGAGTGTAACTCGCGGTTGCCCTTTGTGCACTTGAAACGGAACGACTATCTTGATCTGGAAAAGGGGGAAATGTTAATGAAATCAAGGTTTCGCCTGGTTGGCCTAGGTTCTGTGCTGTTCCTCGGTCTGGCACTACTGGCATCCTTCGGCTCACCCGCCTCCGCTGCCGAAAAGCTCGTTCTCAAGATGGCAGGGCAAAGCCCCATTGAATACCAGGGAACGATTCACCAGATGGAGTTCAAGAAGACCATCGAAGCTGCAACGAAGGGCCGTATCCAAGTCAAGGTTTATCCCGCCAACCAGCTTGGCGACTATACCCAGGTTTACGAAGAGATCATGAAGGGCACGATCGACATGGCCCTGATCTCCGTCCCCAGCCAGTTCGACCAGCGCCTTGAACTGACCTACGTCCCCTACCTTGCCGAGAACTACGACCAGGTCAAGAAGTTCTTCGCCCAGAACGGGTTTCTCTACAACACCCTGGGAAAGGTCCATGACAAGCTGAACGTCAAGCTGCTGGGCTTCAACATCGAGGGTTTCGGCGGCCTGGCCTGCACGAAGCCTCTCACCGAACCCGCCAATCCCGCCGTCAAGAAGGGAATCCTCCTTCGCGTACCACCGATGGACGTCTTCAAGTCCTGGGCCGTGGCGCTGAACTTCCAAACCGTCACCGTCCCCTATGCCGAGCTCTACACGGCCCTGCAGACGGGAGTTGCCGAGGGCTGGATCGGCGGTGCGCCTGTCCTGACCTACATGAGCTTCCGGGATGTCATCAAGTACTACTACCAGTACAACGGGCACGTGGAAAGCGAATCCTGGCTCATCAACAAGGACCTGTGGAACAAGCTCGACAAGGCCGACCAGAAGCTCTTCATGGACACGGTAGCCAAGCTGCAGGTCAAGAGCATCGCCGTCTCGGAGAAGGAAGACAAGGATTACCTCAAGAAACTCGCCGAGGATGGCAAGATCAAGGTTTCGACCTTCACAAACGCCGAGTTGAAGAAGTTTGCGGAAACCGTCCGCAAGAACGCCTGGCCGAAACTGAAGGATCGCCTGACCCCGGAGATCATGGATGCATTGATGAAGCAGTACTAGCAATCCTCTCGAGGGCCGGCTCCTTCGCCGGCCCTCGGGTTTCCTCCCGTAACGGATTACCGCTCAAGAAAAAGAAAGCTTTGAAAGGTGGGCAAGGATATGTCGGTCGAATGCCAGGAGATCCTCGCTCCTAAGACACTGGAAGATTCACACGGACCCCTCGCAAGATTCGTTCTCAAGGCTCTCCGGTTCATCATGATTTCCATGAGCCTGACCGTCGCGGTTGTGATCGGCATAGCGGCTGCTCTCCGCTACATTTTCAAGATGGACATGTACGGGATCGAGGATTTCATCATCATCTTCGCCTATTGGCTCTATTTCTCGGGGGGCGCCTACGGCGCCTACGAGAACAGCCATATCACGGCTGACATCCTCACGGTGTACATGAAGAACCAGAAACTCAAGCGAGGCATCATCTGCTTCAGCTCCCTGTGCACGGTCCTTCTTTCCGGCCTTTTCGCCTTCTGGGGTTGGCAGATGTTCAAATGGCAGATGGAAAAGGGAGGAGCTTCCCCGATCTGGAGAATCCCGCTCTACGTTCCCCAGAGCGCCATCACGCTGGGACTCACGCTGATGACCTTCTACTTCGGTCTCCATTTCCTGGAAAATTTCCGGCTTTTCCGCCAGGCCCTGTCAGCTAAGGCGGAGAGGTAGCCGTTATGCGCCATCCTGTGCCTGTTGAGGAGGACCTTTCATGATTTACGTAGCTTTGCTGATCCTGCTGGCAGCACTCATCATCGGGATCCCTGTTCCTTTCTCGTTCCTCGCCTCCACCCTCTTCCTTATCGTGGTCGGGGACTATAGCCCCAGTTTCCTTCTCCCCTATGGCTACAGCAAGATGAGTACCGTCGTCCTCCTTGCCATTCCCCTCTTCATTACAGCCGGGGGACTGATGGAACGAGGCAACATCGGCCAGCAGCTGATCGACATGGTCGATATCTTTGTCGGCCGCCTCAAGGGCGGGCTCGGCGCGGTCGCGGTCGTCTCCTGCGCCGTGTTCGGTTCGATCACGGGAAGCTGCTGCGCCACCTTGTCCTGCATCGGGGCGATCATGTTCCCCCGTCTGCAAAGAGCCGGGTATCCCCTCGGCCACTCGGCTGCACTGATGGCCAACAGTGCAGTGCTTGGGATCCTCATCCCGCCAAGCGCCATCATGATCCTCTACTCATGGGTTGGAGGACAATCCGTCCTGGCCTGCTTTCTATCGACAGTCGTTCCAGGGATCGTCCTGACCTTTCTCTTCGTGGTGAACAATTTTTTCATGGTGCGCAAGAACCCTGACTTGATTCTCTCGCAGGAGCTGGCACCGGGAGAATTAGGCAAGCTTTTCGTCAAGCGCGGCACACGGGCGCTTCCGGCCTTGTTCATGCCCGTGATGATCCTGGGCGGCATTTACGGTGGGATGTTCACTCCGACAGAGGCAGCAGCCCTGTCCGTCCTCTATGCCATCCCGGTCGGGATGTTCGTCTACGGCGGCTTGACCCGAAGTTCCCTGAAAGCGGTCCTACTGGAATCCGCCACCACGACAGGCGTTGTCATGGTCATGCTCTACGCCGTCATGATCCTGAGCCGCCTCTATATCATGGAGGACATGCCCCAAAAACTGCTTGAACTCCTCACTTCGATCACGACAAGCAAGATCGGGATCCTTTTCATACTCAACATCTTCATGGTCATCATGGGAATGCTCATGGACGACGTGAGCGCCGTCATGCTCTGCACCCCGATCCTTCTTCCCATCGCCACCGCGATCGGAGTCCATCCCATCCACTTCGCGGCGATCCTCGGCGTGAATCTCGGCATGGGCAACATTACCCCGCCCTGCGCCCCCGTGCTTTACCTCAGCGGTAGGTTGAACGGGGCAGCCATCAGCGACACGCTCAAGCCGACGCTCCAGCTCATCGCTTTCGGCTGGATGCCCGTTCTATTTGTAACCACATATTTCCCCGAAATGTCCCTCTGGCTCCCCAGGCTCGTCCTGGGTATCCGCTAAATCCAAAAAGGAGATGAAAACCATGAACCGAGTTGTCTCGACAGATAAGGGCCCCGCAGCGGTTGGAGCATACAGCCAGGGCGTTTACGCCGGCCCTTTCCTTTTCATGAGCGGGCAGATCGCCCTCGATCCAGTAACGGGCAAAATGGTGGGAAATGGAGACCCCGCGGCTGAAACGGTACAGGTGATGAAGAACATCCAGGGCGTGCTGGACAGCCAGGGAATGACGATGAACAACATCGTCAAGGCTGTCATCTATGCAGCCGACATCAGGGATTTCAAGGCTATCAACGAGGTTTACAAGTCCTTTTTCGACGGGTACTTCCCCGCCCGCTGCTTCGTTGAAGTCGGTGGAATGGCACTCGACGCTAAGGTAGAGATCGACGTCATCGCCACCACCGAAAAGCTCTGAAAAGGTGGGAGAGTTTCGCTTGGAAAGGCAAACAGCACTGAACGCGCTCCACCAACACACATTCCTGACCCTCGGATGCACGGACCCGGTGGCGATTGGACTCGCCGTGGCGCACGCCTGCCAGGGTGCTGAGGGGAAGATCCGGGAAGTGCGGGTTCGGCTTGACAGGAATATCTACAAGGATGCCGTTTCCGTGGGAATCCCGGGAACCCATAGTGCCGGTGTCGACCTCGCCGTCGCGCTTGCTGTCACGAAGGGACGCCCGGAAGCCGGGCTTGAGCTCTTCAAGGACGTTGAACCGGGGGATATCGAACAGGCTAAAACTTTTCTCAAAGATCACGAGGTGCGATTCGAACTCGACGAAGACGCCACGGGAATTCGCATCAACGCTACGGTCGTAACGGAAAAAGGGACTTACGAAGCCTTGATCGAGGGAGCCCATGACCGCCTCCTGGAAAAGAAGGTCGATGGACACCTTGTATTTCGGGCAGATACATCCTGTGATGAAGGCGCTTCCTCGGGAAGTGAAAGTCTGGAAGCCCTGCGCGAACTGACCGTCGGCGAAATCGTTGACACGATCGAGGCTTTGGAACCCGCGGAACTCCTGTTCCTTCTAGAGGGCGTGACTCGAAATCTCCATGCCGCACAAGCCGGGCTGGCCGAACAGGCCGGGATCGGACTAGGGAGAGGCCTGCAGTCCCTCGTGGCCGGGCAATCGCTGCCGGATTCCGCGATCAACAGGATCCGAATTCTCGTCGCCGCTGCAGCAGACGCGAGAATGGGCGGAGTCAAGGTTCCCATCTTTGGCTGCTTCGGCAGTGGAAACCACGGGATCACGTTCTTCATCACCGTGGGAGAAATGGGACGCTACCTGGGTAAAAGCAACGAAGAGATCGCGAAAGCCCTGGCCCTTGGACTTCTTGTCGTGGGAGTCATCAAGACGCGAACGGGCATCCTTACCCCGCACTGCGGTTGTGCCGTCGCCGCAGGCATGGGCGCCGCGGCCGCAGTGACCTACTTACTTGGAGGAAAGGCCGCCCAGGTGGAAAACGCGATCCAGTTGATGACCGCAAACCTTACCGGAATGCTCTGCGATGGGGCAAAGTACGGGTGCGCACTGAAAATTGCTACCTCGGCGGGAGTAGCGGTCGAGACGGCCTATCTTGCCTTCGCGGGGACGAGCATTCCAGCGGGAAACGGGATCGTAGGGGGCACATTCCAGGAAACGATGGACAATCTAGAGATCGTAACCGACCGGGGCATGAAGAACGTGGACCAGGCGGTACTCGATGTCCTGCTCACAGGACAAAACTAAAAAGGAGGAAACAGAAATGGCTTACGACGTACTCTGGATTTCGCAGGAAGAGGTTGTTTCACTAGGCATCACGATGAAGGAAATCGTTGACGCGGTTGACGAGGGCTTTTCCCTGAAGGGACAGAAGAAGGTCGAACTGCCTGCCAAGATCGGCGTCCACCCCCGCAAGGACTGCTTCATCCATGCCATGCCCAGCTGGGTCGGCGGCGACGTCGACTGCTGCGGCATCAAGTGGGCCGCCGGATATCCCAGCAACCAGGCAAAAGGACTGCCCTACATCAACGGCGTATGGTGCATGAATGACCCCGAAACCGGCATCATCAAGGCAGTTATGGACGCAAACTGGATGACCGCCTGGAGGACAGGCGCTGCCTCTGGCGTCTGCGCGAAGTACCTGGCGGACCCGAAGAGCGAAGTCGTTTCCATCATCGGACTTGGAGCCCAGGGACGGACCAATCTTCTCGCCTTCAAGGAAGTCCTGCCCCAAATGAAAACCGTAAAGGTCTTTGACATTTTCCCCAGTCAGGTCGCCAAGTTCGTCGATGAACTTACCCCCCAGCTTCCCGGCGTTGAATTTGTCGTGGGCAAAGACGTTGAAGAAGCCGTCAAAGATGCGGATGTCATCGCCACCTGCGCCCCGATCGTAGAGAAACCGGAACGTTTCGTCCGCTCTTCCTGGCTGAAGAAGGATGTGCTCACCATTGCGGTGGACTATGACTCCAGCTTTGACGCCGATATCATGAACAACGGCAACTGCTTCGTCTGCGACGACTGGAACCAGTACCTCTATACCCAGGCCCTGGGGATCTACTTTCACGGAGGATATCCCAAGAAGGAAGAAATTTACGCCGACATGGGCGAGATCTGCGCAGGCGTCAAGCCCGCAATCCTTGAGGGGCGCCGCGCCGCCGTCCTTATGGGAATTGCAAGCCATGACATCATGACAGGCCGGATGATCTACAAGAAGGCCATGGAGCAGAAAGTCGGAACCTGGGTTAAACTGTAAGCTCGGTTTGTGATGAACATGCCCGGAAAACAGTTTGTTTTCCGGGCCTTTCCTTTCAGCAAGGAGGCGGAGGATCATGCAACTGAGCGAGGAAGAACTGAGCATCCTCGATGGACAGGGAGGACCGCTCAAGCGGAAGACCCTCGAGTTCATCGTCAACTACGCCACCGTCCTGGGGGCAGACAGCCTGTGCCGGGTATCGAAAGCCCACCTTTTCTGCGGAGCTCACCACTACCTGAAAGCCGTCCGCTCGAAGGACATGGATGAAGTCATGTCCGAGATGTGGTTCTGCTCGCCCGACAAGATCCTCTTCGATGCAGTGGGGTGCTTTTCCCAGTCAGACTGCTCCCCCGTCGATCACATCAACTGGTCGAAAATGGGCTGCTACGAGGACGAATTCAGGGAAAACGAGCGTTATCTCGACCGGTGCCTGAAGGCCGGGGTTCACCTCGTGGGAAGCTGTGTCCCCTATATGACCGGGTTCATCCCCGTGCGTGGGGAACACTACGTCACCACGGAATCCCATGCGGTACTGATGATGAACTCGCTGTGGGGCGCCTGCAGCAATGCCGACGGCATCGAGGCAGCCTTCTGTTCGGCGGTTTGCGCCCGCACACCCCGTTGGGGAATGCATGTTCCAGAAGGCCGGAAGGGAACCCACCTCTTCTCAGTAACCTGCAAGCCGGAAACGGTCGAAGACTGGGATCTCCTGGGATATGCGGTAGGACTCCGTCTCCCTCCACACTCCACTCCTATCCTCGAAGGAAACGTCGCGGGCGTGGACATGCTTCGCCTGAAATCCTGCTTCGCTGCCATGGCCACCACTTCCGGCCCCGAGTTATGCCATATCCTAGGCATCACACCGGAAGCTCCAACTCTCGCCGCCTGCCTCTCTCCTTCCGGTCTGGAAGACCGGATCGAAATCGGCCCTCGCCAACTTCGCGAAGCGCGCGAGATCCTCTGCGACCAGCAGGCCGGAGAGGTGAATTACGTCAGCCTGGGATGCCCTCATTACTCCATAGACCAGATCAGCGAAGCAGCAGCCTTCCTCGGGGGACGTAAAGTTCACGAGAACGTGACCCTTCATATCTGGACCGCCCTTCCGATCAAGGCCGTTGCGGACCGCTGCGGCTATACGAAAACCATCGAGGATGCCGGCGGAACCCTGATGGTGGGCAGCTGCCCCCTGGTGAGCGAAAGATGGCCGGCCGGCACCCGCGCCATGGCCTTTGACTCGGCCAAGCAGGCCCATTACATCAAGCCCCTGACAAGCGCGAAGGTCTTCTTCGGCAACGCGGGGGAATGCCTGCAAGCATCCATTTCCGGAAAATGGGGAAGGTGAGGGGCATGGAAACCATCGTCATTCGTGGAAGGGGAGCCATACCCGGCATCGCCTCCGGACCCGCCATGGTTTGCCGGGAAACGATACAAGGGTGGAGCGGCATCGACGAGACAACCGGAAAGGTGATTGAAAAGGGACACCCCGCGGAAGGTCAGACCATCCGCGATGTCGTCCTCGTCCTATCGGGTGGCAAGGGATCCAACGGCTGGTCCAGCCACTTCCATGCCGCACGGATCAGGGGCATCTCGCCCTGCGCGCTGGTCCTGCCGAAGATCGACTCGAGGACCGGGGTCGCAGCCGTCGTTTGCGGTGTGCCCACCGTCGTCGACCTTCAAGAGGATCCGTTCATGGTCATCGAAAGCGGGGACCTGGTAACGGTGGACGGAACAAGCGGGACTGTCACCATCCGCAAGGCGTCCCATGACGGGTAAGGAGTTGCCCAAAGTGAACCGGGCGGCATTGATGGAGCGCATGTATCGGTCGGATATGGCCCTGGTCGGGATCTTCTTTGTCGCGATGTGGGTCGTTCTTCTCTATACCCTCTTCCAGGTTAACGGGATCGCCCCGGACCGGGCAACTCGGGCGATCGCCACGATCACGGCCCTGCTGGTCGGCATTTTCGCCAGTGGCGCTCTCGTGGCAGTCGCGATTCACCTCCGGAAGCGGCGGGAAGATATTTATAGCGAAGATTGCAAAAACGCCGGTATCTGACAGGAAAGGAAAGAATCGAAATGGCGGTAAAAAAAGCGAAAAACCGGTTCATGGAAGTGTTTGATGTTTTGTTCATCATGGTTTTGTGCTTCGCTACCCTATTAACGACGATGCTGATGCGAGGTAAGGTTCTCGTCGGGTCTGGAAGCGGCGGTGGGATGGCCTACACCTTTTCTGCCTGGACGTTCCTCCTGACCTTCCTGGGACTGGGCGCCTACCTGGCTATTGTCATCCCGCAATCCAACCGCGAACTGGGGGAGATCGTCGAGATCCTCTACGGCGGGGAAAAGGCGGAATCCCCGGCTGCGGCTCCCCTGGAGCAACCCGTCCCCGCGGTGAACCCCGAATGAACGGCTGGCAGCTGCTCAACTGGCTGGCCTGGGGCCTCTCCGCCCTCCTCCTGGGGCTCATGGCCATCGACTTCGTCCGGGTCGATCGTGCTCGCGCCTCCGAAAAGAAGGAATAACCTCATGGCCGAGGAGAAAAACCACCTTTCCAAGGTTTTGGGCCCCGTCCACATCTGGGCCCTGGGCGTGGGAATCGTTCTTGTGGGGGAATTCATGGGTTGGAACTTCACCGTGGCCAAGGGAGGGACCCTTGGGGCCATCATCGCCTGCTGGGTGATGGGCCTTCTCTACACTTCCCTCGTCATGGTCAACACCGAGATGGGCTCCGTCATCCCGGAGGCCGGCGGGCAGTATGCCATGGCGAAGTATTTCATGGGCCCACTCGCGGCTTTCAACGTGGGACTCATGCTCGTTTTCGAGTACGTCATGCTGGAGGCGGCCGACGCCCTCGTGGTGGGCGAAATCCTGAAGACGGTGAGTCCCCAGATCAATAGCCTTCCCTTCATCATCCTCACCCTCGTCGGGCTAACCTGGTTGAACTACCGGGGAGTGTACGCCACCCTGACCTTCAACTTCATCATCACCGCCATTGCCTACCTGACGATCTTCGTCCTTCTCTTCTCGACTAAGTTCTTCATCCCCCAGTCAAGCCTCCTCCGGCTTGCCGAGTTCTCGAACGGCCTCCCTTACGGCTGGATCGGCATTTTGGGAGCGTTCCAGTTCGGGGTGTGGTTTTTCCTGGGCATCGAGGGAACGGCGCTGGCAGCGGAAGAATGCCGCAGCACGGGGCGTTCGCTCCCGGTCGGGGCCCTCACCGGCATGGTGACGCTCCTCATCGGGGCCACCATCACCTGGTTCGTCTGCTCGGGCCTCGTTCACTCGGGAGAACTGGGATCCTCCGTGTATCCACTCTTCGACGCGGCCATGGCCACCCGGATGCCCGTGGTGATCGTCCTGCTTTTCATCGGAACGATCCTCTCCTGCATGGCGAGCGCCAACGGGTGCATCACCGACGCCTCCCGGGCGTGGTTCGCCATGGCCCGGGACACGCTCATTCCCGAGTATTTCGCAGCGGTGCACCCCAAGTACCGGACTCCCTACCGGGCCATCCTGTTCCTGCTGCCCATCGCCCTGGCTTTCGGCTTTACCGGCCTTCTGGACCAGGTCATCACCTTCTCGATCCTCTCTGCCCTTCTCGTGTACCTCTTCACGGCGGTCATGATGTTCAAGTTCCGGAGGATGTACCCTCTCGGCAGCATCGAGCGGGGCTACCTTTCCCCCTGGCATCCCTGGACTTCCATCCTGCTCCTGGCCTTGACCCTGGCCACCCTCGTGGGGATGTATTTCGGCTACTGGCTGAACATGATCGCCGGTTTCCTCTTCTACATCCTGGCCTCTCTCTGGTTCGCCCTTCACCGCTACCGCTTCGTGGACCGGCAGAAGCTCATCTCCGAAGGGGCGGCCAGGTGGCCCCGGCCCCTGGGGTACTAGAGGTAAATTTATGGCTGGGAGCCGGGCAGGCCACTTGCCAAGTTGGCTGATCCTGACCTCGGCCCTGCTTGTTCCCGGTTCGGGCCACGTTTTCCTTGGCAGGCCAAGTCGAGGGCTCGTGATGTTGTTCTGGATGGTGATTCTTGGTTTCATGACCTTCCGCCTCGCGCCACCCCAGGCGGGCTTCATCGGCCAAATCAGCGGGGGCGCGGCCGTCTGGGCTCTCTCGGTCGTCGACGTTTACCGAGCGCTGAAGGCCAGGCATTCCAAAGATCAAGGAGGCATGAATCCATGTCCAAAGTGATTGCCATACTTGGCGGAGGCAACGCGGGACAGGCTTCCGCGGCTGAACTCACCCTGCTGGGGCACGAGTGCCGACTCTACCAGGACCCCCGTTATGCCGGGGACATGCGACTCGTCCTGGAGACGGGAGAGATTCGTCTCGACGCGGATCCGAATGGCGGCTGCAGGAAAACGGGCCTTGCCAGGATCGCGAAGGTGACCTGCGACATGGCTGAGGCGGTCAAGGGGGCAGAAATCATCCTTTGCCACCTGCCCGCCTTCGCGCATGCGAACGTCGCAGAAGAACTCGCCGGTCTTGTCGAGGACGGGCAGGTCATCGTCCTTCTGCCGGGAACGATGGGAACCCTGGTTTTCGTCGAAACATTCCGCTGTAAGGGGGTAACGGCCGATGTCCTCTTTGCCGAAACGAACACGAACTCCTATGACACCCGGGTTCTCCAGCCAGGGAAAGCCTACGTCTACAAGATGAACGATCCCCTGCAGATCGGGGTGTTCCCTGCCTGCAGGACAGGCGAAACCCTGGAAAAACTTGGTGATATCTATGCCTTCGTTCCCGTCTCGGATATCCTTGAAGCCGCTTTCCACAGCCATAACCCCGTCATCCACACACCTGCATGCATCATGAGCGTTAGCCGCATCGAGCGCTCACGGGGAGAGTTTTACCTATACGAGGAAGCTTTTACCCCCACGGTCTGCCGGGTCACCAAGATGCTGGACGAGGAACGGCTAGCCTTAGCCCGGGCCTTTGGCTATAACCCTCTCACCCTGGAACAGCTGCTTTCCGGCCTGGAAAACCCGGGTGACCTTTTCAAGGAAACGAACGGCAATCCCGGCTTGTGCTTCATCCGAGGCCCCGAGAGCGTGAAAAGCCGCTACTTCACCGAAGACGGCCTGAATGGCCTGGTCCCATGGTCCCAGCTCGCTCGCGTTGCCGGCGTCCCTGCTCCTCTCATGGAAGCTTTTGCCACCGTCGAAGGGGCCGTCATTGAAAGGGATATGTGGAAAGAAGGGCGCACCCTCAAAATATTGGGGCTCGAGGGATTGGGGATTTCCGGGATCCGTTCCTATCTCAAAACCGGGAAAAGGGGTTGAACCCGCCTACGGGCTATCCTGTAACCAAACTGGAACACTTCCGATACAACATTCCTGCCCCTCTCGCGTATATTGGAGCGGCAGCCAAATGATCGGGAGGGATGAGTCGTGCCGGGAAAAACGGTCAAGGTCCTTTTCCTCTGTGGCCACAATAGCGCGCGAAGCCAGATGGCGGAAGCTTTTCTAAAGGAAATAGGCAGGGAAGCCTTCGAGGTCGAGAGTGCAGGCCTGGAACTGGCCGACCAGATCAACCCCCTCGTTGTCGAGGTCATGAAAGAAATCGGGATCGACCTTAGCGGGAAGTCCATGCAGCGAGTTTTCGACCTGTTCCAGCAGGGGCGGCTGTACGATTACGTGATCGCCGTGTGCGATGCCGCCAAGGCCGGGAAGTGCCCGATTTTCCCCGGCGTCTGCAAGAGGCTCCACTGGCCGTTCGAGGATCCCGCAGCACTGGAAGGTACCTGGGAAGAAAAGCTGGAGAAGACCCGCCTGATCCGTGACGAGATCCGGCAACAGATAGAGAAATGGATAGAAGAACTGGTTAAGGAAGGAACCTTGAATCGATAAACCGCAGGCCCTGTTTATCCGTAAAAAAAGGGATCCCCCATCATGCTATGGGGGATCCCTTTTTTATCTACCTGAATGGCAGGATCAGAATCGGTTACTGTGGATTTTTTCGAATGGAAGCTTTTCGATGGGTACCTCGGCCTTTTCCTCGGCTGGATATCCCATCCCGATTATGGCAAGAACCCTGAAAGGGGCCGGTATGTCCAGCAACCTTCGCACGTAGTCCTCAGCCGTAACCCCCGGTGCGTGGTCCCGGTTGCGGACTTGGACCCAGCAGGACCCAATCCCCATGGCCGCAGCGGCGACCTGCCCGACCATCGAAGCGACCGAAGCGTCTTCTACCCAGACGTCCTGGGTGTTTTCGTTCCCCATGACGACAATGCCCAGGCTCGCCCCGGCAAGAAAGGCCGAGCTGCCCGCCCGGACTTCCGCAAGTCGCTTGAGCAGGTCGCGGTCGTCGACAAAAATAAATTCCCAGGATTTGTTGTTGTGCGCGGAAGGCGAACGCAGGAGCATTTCCTTCAGGGTTTCCACCTCTTTGGCCTTCAGGGGGCTCTCCTGGTACTTCCGGATGCTCCGCCTCTTTCTCAACACTTCCAGCATGGCGGCAACTCCTCCTCTACCGGGATTCATTTCTTTCCCGCGGGGAACCCTGAGCAGGGTTGCCCTCCTATGACCCAGTTCTCCTTTGGAGATTCCTCCACCACCACCGTGACCGCCTGCAGGGGGCAACCCAGCTGTTCGACCACGACATCCGTAATCGCCTTTGCAAGGTTCACCTTGCATTCTTCGCTTCTCCCGGACCACATTTGAACACGAACGATCGGCATCTGGGATTCCTCCTTCGGCGAAAGCCTACCTGCCCGCCATTATCGCCTCGACATCCGCTTCCACCTCACCGGTAGCCTTGATGTCGAAGTTATCCACGAGAACTTTCAGGACGTTCGGCGAAACAAAGGCAGGAAGGGTCGGACCGAGCCGGATCCCCTTCACCCCCAGGGCCAGCAGGGCCAGCAGGACGGCAACAGCCTTCTGCTCGTACCAGGCAATGTCGAAAGACAGGGGCAGTTCGTTGATGTCGTTGAGCCCGAAGACTTCCTTTAGCTTGAGGGCGATCACCGCCAGGGAATAGGAATCGTTGCACTGCCCGGCGTCGAGCACCCGGGGAATACCGCCGATATCGCCAAGGGCCAGCTTGTTGTAGCGATACTTGGCACAACCGGCTGTGAGAATAACCGTATCCTTGGGCAACGCCTTGGCCACCTCTGTGAAGTATTCGCGGTTCTTGTGGCGGCCGTCGCAGCCTGCCATGACGACAAAACGCTTGATGGCACCGCTCTTGACCGCATCCACGACCTTGTCTGCAAGGGCCAGGACCTGGTTGTGGGCAAAACCGCCGACGATGTGCCCCGTCTCGATCTCGACCGGCGGCTTGCAAGACTTTGCCATTGCGATGACCGCCGAGAAATCCTTTGGCTGGTCGCCCTGCCTGTCGGGAATATGCACTGCACCCAGGTATCCCGCCATACCGGTGGTGAAAAGCCGGCCAAGGTAGGTATTGTCCTTTTTCAGGGGAACGAGGCAGTTCGTGGTCATCAGGATCGGACCGTTGAAGGACTCGAATTCCTCGTTCTGCTTCCACCAGGCATTCCCGTAGTTCCCGACGAAATGGCCGTATTTCTTGAACGCCGGGTAGTAATTGGCCGGCAGCATTTCGCTGTGCGTGTAGACATCCACGCCGGTTCCCTCCGTCTGCTTGAGGAGTTCTTCCATGTCGCGGAGGTCGTGGCCGCTGATCAGGATGGCGGGATTTCCGCGAACACCGATGTTCACTTCCGTGATCTCGGGGTTGCCGTACGTGGATGTGTTGGCCTTGTCCAGGAGAGCCATGGTTTCAACAGCCTTTTCCCCGGCTTTCATAACCATTCCGACCATCTCGTCGACCGTCAGGTCCTTCGTTGTTGAAGCCAACGCTTCCATGAAGAAATTGTAGATGGTTTCGCTTTCGTACCCCAGGACGGCCGCGTGATCGGCATAAGCCGCTATTCCCTTCAAACCGATGACGAGCAGTTCTCGAAGAGAACGGACATCCTCGTTCTCCGTTGCCAGCACCCCCACCGACCGGGCCTTCTCGTGGAATTCCGCCTCTTCCGTCGCCATCCAAATGGCGGCATCGGGCATTTGTTCGTCGAATGCCTTGCCGGTCTTTGCCTGACTAGCGGCGAGAACGCGTCCGCGGATCTTCTCGCGGCGCGCCAGGGCCTCGCGGATAAGACCGGCAAAACGTTCATCATCCCAGTTTGCGTTTGTGATGGTTGTAAAGAGTCCCTGGGCGACGAAAAGCCCGTCGGCCTTGTCGGAAAACCCAAGTTCAACGGCTTTTTCCGACCAAACAGCAATCCCCTTCAGGGTGTGGATCAGCAAATCCTGGAGGTTCGCCGTCACTTCAGGCTTGCCGCAGACCCCCTTTATCGTACATCCCTTGTTTTGCGCGCATTCCTGGCACTGGAAACAGAACATTCGATCTTCCCCCTTCAGGCAGTGATCTGATTTGGTCTTGCTTTACCTTATTATTATAGGACTTTTGTAGAGGTTAGGGGACGAGGGACTTTCACCACCAGGACCCGGAACGTGCTTCCACTCTCGTTTGCCCAGGAATGCGGGATGTCCTTCGGGCTTTCGACAAGCATGTCCCGCGTGACTTCCCGCCGCTCATCGCCGATCTCGACGACCCCGGTACCTTCCAGGACGTAGAAGAAGACGTCCACCGGGGTAATATGCCTTTTTAGCGACTCTCCCGGTTCCAGGGTAATGTGGACCGCCTGAGCGTGTTCCGTGTCGTAGACCCTGGCCACCTTGACTCCGTGGGGTGTCTGCATTCCGTCCGCTTCCATGGCATTGACGACCTTCATGTCATTCCCTCCTCGCTTTATTGTTTATGATATCCGGGAGGGGGGATTTTTCCCTTGATCTAAATCAAGCACTCCGGTACCATTTTTCCACAGGGGAGGAAAAGCAGGATGACGAAAAAGTTCATTGCCCAGGTACCCGGTTTCAATGGCCTCTCAGAGGAAGACTTGGGAAAAATCGAAGCCATATCAGTCCTCAAGGGCTTCAAAAAGGGGGAAACGGTTTTTGTCGAGGGAGAAGAAGGCAACGGTTTCTACGTTGTCGTTACGGGGAGGGTCAAAATCTTCAAGGTTTCGCCGGACGGCAAGGAAGCCATCCTCCACATCTGCAGGACGGGTGACCATTTCGGGCAAGTGGCCGTCTACGCAGGAAAAACCTTTCCGGCCGGAGCCGAAGCCCTGGTCGATAGCGATCTTCTTTTCTTCCCCCGGCAAGCCTTTGTCCACCTCATCGGCAGCGAACCTTCCGTTGCCCTGAACATGCTCTCGGTCCTCTCCATGCGCCTGAGGGAGTTGACAGCCCAAGTCGAAAGCCTGGCCCTAAAGGAAGTCCCTGGCCGCCTGGCCAGTTATCTTCTCTACCTTTCGGAAAAACAGGAGGGGGCAGAACGCATCGCCCTGGGTTCCTCGAAATCCCAGCTCGCCAGCATGCTGGGGACGACACCGGAAACCCTATCACGCATTCTTTCAGACTTTTCCTTGAGGGGCTTCATCCGTAACAGCCGAGGCGAAGTCCTGCTGCTCAACCGTCTAGGCCTGGAAAACCTGGCTGAGCAGGGCCGATTTACAGACTGAAAAAGAAAAAGCCCCGGCTATTCAAGCCGGGGCCTTTTGCTTTGCCTCTTGGGATCAGCTCGATTTCCTCTCGTGAAGAACCAGTTCGAAAATATCGGGACGGGCGTAGTGCCCGACAACATCCAGGTCGGCCTTCCCACGGGCGATCTCATCCAGGTCGAGGTCAGCCAGCAGGATCTCCTCTCCGCCGAAGCTTGGACCCGCCACGTATTGGCCAAACGGGTTGATCACGCAACTTCCTCCCCGGCACATCACGTCAGGCTGGGATTCCAATTCTTTGTAACCGTTCAGGTCCGTCGGGTACATGCCTCTTTCCACGTACTGGTTGCATGCGATAACGAAACACCTGCCCTCGATGGCGATATGCCGGAGGGTACACTGGTATTCGTCCCTCTGGTCGGCTGTCGGTGCAAGATAGAGCTGGACCCCCTTCTGGTAAAGCGCCGTGCGGGCAAGGGGCATGTAGTTTTCCCAGCAAATCAATGCGCCCATCTTACCGTAGGCCGTATCCACCACCGTCAGGGTACTGCCGTCGTCCTCACCCCAGATGGTCCGCTCAGAACCCGTGGGCTTCAGCTTCCTGTGCCGTCCAAGAAAACTGCCGTCCGGACCGAAGAAGAGGACACAGCAATGGATCGTGCCATCCAGGCCGTTGCCGTTCTTCTCATTGACGCCCATGGCCAGGTAGACCTTGTTCTCCCCCGCGGCTTTTGCCAGGCGATCCACGTCGGGACCCGGAACCGCAACGCAGTTATCGTAAAACCGCTGGAAATCCTTCCTTCCCTCCATCGTCCGGGATCCCATGGAAAAGCCAAAGCTCAATCCGCGAGGATAACAGGGGATGAAAGCCTCAGGGAAAACCACCAGGTTCGCGCCCTTTTCGGCCGCTTCGGCGATTAGCGCGAGTGCCTTTTCCATCGTCTTTTCCCGGTCAAAAATGACGGGTGCCGCCTGGACAACTGCAACGCGTACCGTTCTTCCCTCGCCCATTCTTACGCCTCCCCAATCATGCGTTTGCCCCTTCTCGGGGGGTTCCAAATCCAGCAGGAGATCGAGCTTATCCAGTATCCTGTAACGCTACAATGATTTCAAGATGCTGACAACGGATGGGGTTTACGGCATGCGAAAGGCCCCGGGTGGTCAGGCCGGAGCCCATCAGGAGGTGGTGGTACAGATTTGAGGTTGGAGGTACTCTAACACATCCGGTTTAATCGTGCAAGTGAAGGGATGAAACGACGCATTTGTGATTTAACTAACTTGAATTAAACGCCTCCGGCGGCAGGGTGCTTATCGCGGTTGCATTCCCCGTCTCCCTGGCACAAAATGATGGGAATCGGCTGTTAGTCGCCTATTCTTCGCTCCAAAGGAGTCCTATTTTTGTCCCTGGAATTACCGGAAACACTGCGTGCCCTGCGAAGCAGGAATTACAGGCTGTTTTTCACGGCCCAGTCAATCTCCCTCTCCGGCCTGTGGATGCACCGGGTTGCGATGGGCTGGCTTGTTTTCCGGCTGACCGGCTCCAACAGCGCGCTGGGAATCATGGATTTTGCCGCCTCGATCCCCATATTCCTGCTTTCGCCTTTTGCCGGAGCCCTGATAGAGCGCTGGGACCTGCGCAAGACTCTTTTCTGGTGCCAGGCCATCTGCATGGCCATCGCTTTCCTGCTGGCTTTCCTGACGCTTACAGGCCTCGTGACCTTTCACATTGTCGCCTTCATGGCCCTCTTTCTTGGCCTGGTCGATTCCTTCGAGCTCCCCTGCCGCTACGCCCTTGTTTCCTACATGGTCGACCGGAAGGAAGACGTTCCCAATGCTGTTGCCTTGAATTCGACCGTTTTCAACGTAGCCCGCATGATCGGGCCGACCGTGGCCGGGTTCGCGATACACCTCGTCGGTGAGGGGGTCTGCTTCCTGGTGAACGGCCTGGCCTATTCCTCGACACTCTACGCGGTCAGGATTATGAAAATGGAACACCCCCCCGTCGGAAAAACCTCCGTAGGAAAGAACCAGCCACTGGCGGACATGATCGAGGGGATCCGGATGGCACGTGACTTTGCCCCTGCCCGTTATTTCCTCATCCTGATCGCGCTGACCGGCTTTTTTGCCTTCCCGAGCCTCGTCCTGATGCCCGCTATGGCGAAAAGCGTCCTGGGCGGCACTTCGGAGACTCTTGGCTTCCTGCTGATGGGCGTGGCCATCGGAGCCCTATGTGGCTCCCTTCTCATGGCTTCGCTAAAATCCGCGGAAAAGCTCAGCTGGTGGTGCACGAGGGCCTGCATCGGGTTCGGGATTTCGGTCCTGCTTTTTTCCCTGTCGCGCAGCATTTCCTTCGGCATCGCCCTTGCGGCTCCCGTCGGATTTTGCATGGTCACAAGCACGATAAGCTGCAACACGCTGCTCCAGTCGATGGTACCCAGGGAGAGCAGGAGCCGCATCATGGCACTCTATACCTTCGCGATCCTGGGCGTTCCCCCGTTCGGAAGCCTTCTTGCGGGGAAGCTGGGAGATCTCGCCGGGACAGGGTGGTCCCTGTTCCTTTGCGGCGGCCTTTGCGCGGTGTCCGCGACCTATCTCATGAGGAAGATCGACAGGCTGGGTGACCAGGTCAACACCGCGCTAAAGAGGCAGGAAGCCTAGCCTGGATCTTCAGTTCAACTGGTCCACCATCCCGTCTGCCCCGACGAAAAGTGCGGAAATCCCGGTCCTTGATTTGGCCAGGGTCGGGAATCTTGCCCATAAATTGCGGAACTTTCGCATATCGGGTAAAGCGATGCTATAGCGAGTTCCCGGGGATTCCATTCGTTGCAGCGTTTCGCCGAGTACCGTTAGGAAGTGGTTGCTTCTCATCTCGTTTCTGGATCCGCTCCCCTTTGCTTCAATGACCCAATGCTCGTTCCCCCGCCATGCCTCGATATCCGCACCGCGGTCTGACCCCCAGTTGACGGCAACAGACCACCCATCCCTTTCAAGCCATTCCTTGATTTTTCTCTTCACTTCGCCTTCCGACATCTGCACGACAGGTGTCCTGGAATCAATGGACGTCTCTTCAGACCTCCTATCCCGCAAGGAACCTGTGCCCAACCCGGCAGCATAATTGCCTATTTTCCCGTCAGGGCGAAGATGCCGTTCGAGCAGGCGTTTCCTTTCCAACGAGTGCGCAGCCCAGTTGACAGGCTGTATCCGGGCTGCCTTCCCAAGTAGGCTGTCTGTAATCTCCCGATCCGTAAGGCCAGGGAATGCCCTGACTTTCCACAACACTTGCTCGCGAAAATCTTCCATTTATCCTTCCCCTCCTGGATGGGAATGAAAGAAGGACCTGCAGACAAGGAGGGCCTCCTTTCCAGGAGGCCCTCCTTCAATCAACCTGGAGCGATCGACAGCCGAACGACTAGATTCCCGCCTAAAGCCGGAAAACCGGAATCAAGGCCAAATTCCGCGGAAGCGCATCGCGGAGATAATCCGTCCCATGGCCCTCACGTAAGTGGCCTGGCGCATCCGGATATTATGCTGGGTCTTGATTTTCCAGATCTCGTGGAAGGCATGGGTGAGGCGTTCGTCCAATTTCTCGTGGACGGTTTTTTCGCTCCAGAAGTCCCCGGTCCGTCCCTGGATCCATTCAAAGCAACTCACGGTGACGCCACCGGAATTGGCCAGCACATCGGGAATGACCAGCGTACCCATCTCGTGCAGGATCGCCTCAGCCTCCGGTGTCGTGGGCCCATTGGCCAGTTCGAGGACAATCCTGGCCCTTATCTTTCCGGCATTGGCTTCGTTCACGATGCCTTCCAGGGCGGCCGGTATGAGGATGTCGACCGTTCTTTCAAGCAGTTCATCCGTCGTGACCCTTTCACCGCCAGGATAATCGGCTACCGTTCCGCTGACCTTCTTGTGTTTCATGAGGTCTTCGTACTTCAGGCCCTTCGGGTTATAGGTGCCCCCCTTGCTGTCCGACGCCCCGACAACGGTGACACCGATGCTTTCATACAGGGCATGCGCGAAGCTGCCGGCGTTCCCGTAGCCCTGGATGATTGCCGTCAGAGGTTTGCCCAGAAGCCCCATTTCCTTCAGGGCTTCACGCAGCACGTACATGCCTCCCCGGGCCGTCGCGTCCCCTCGTCCGAGTGAACCTCCGAGCTCGATGGGCTTGCCGGTGTAACAGGAGGGTTCGCTCCATCCCTTCACTTTTTCGTAAGTATCGAGGAACCATGACATAACCTGCGGGTTCGTATAAACATCCGGAGCGGGAATATCGACATCGGTGCCCATGAAACGGGAAATTCCCAGGGCATAAGCCCGGCTTACGCGCTCAAGTTCCCCCTTGGAAAGTTCCCTGGGGGCAATCCGGATCCCGCCCTTGCCCCCACCGTAGGGAAGCATGGCAGTGGCGCACTTTATGGACATCCAGGCCGAAAGGGCCATGACTTCGTCTTTGGAAACATTCGGGTGATAGCGGACGCCCCCCTTGTAGGGGCCCAGGGCATTATTGTGATGGCTGCGCCACCCTTTTACGAGCTTGACGGTTCCATCCTCCAGGCGCAGGGGAATGGAAATCTCCAGGACTTCCTTGGGTTCCTTGAGGATATCGATGAATTCCTGCTCGACATTCAGGTACGGTGTGGCTTCATCCACCTGCTTGAGGAACATTTCGTACGGATTCATCCTCGACATGCCTGTCTCCTCCTCTTCTGTCTCGTAAGTTTTGATGCCCCACTCTTCACCCGAGGACCCACAGAGCCACCCTGATTCCCACCCCCTCTCCCAATCGGTTTAATGTCTATTTTTTCTATTCATAGTGTATTCGAATAAAACCGGCGCCATTATACTGCACCTCCTATTTAGCCGAATAAAGTTAAAATTAAATCACTCGCGTATACATAATAAGCACCCGGGGCTACGCTCGCAGCCCCGGGTGCTTATTCGAGTTTGCCAAGAAAAGGCCGTAAGGCCCTATCGCTCCAAGGGCTTCATATCTCCTCTACCAGGGATGTGTAGAACCGGCAGGCATCCTTTATTTTGCCGATCTCGCAATTTTCGTTGAGCATGTGGGCAAGCTTGTATTCACCGGGGCCGAACCCGATAGTCGGGATGCCCATGCTGACAGGCGTGACGGCGTTGGTTCCGAAATCCCAGAAGTCGTACTTTTCAGGGGCCTTGCCGAAGGCCTTTTCGTAGGCCTTGTTGCAGGCTGTTGTCAGCTCATGACCGGTATCAATTTTCCACGCCGCGTGGAGGGGTTCATAACAAAGGTCGGCACCTGTCCAGCTCTTCCTTCTTAGTGACCCCACTTCCCAAGTCGCGTTTTTGCCCTTCACCAAGTCTTCCATTTCATCCCGGATGTCTTCTTCGGTCTCCCCAAGCGCCATCCTCCGATCCAGGTAAATGGAACATTCGCTTGGCACCGCGTTGAGCGACACGCTTACGCTAGATATGTCGGATAGGACGATCGTCCCATGCGGAGAGCCTGCGGCCGCCAGGTCTTTATTCAGCTTCTCCACACGGCTGATAATCCCGGCCATTTCGTAGACCGCGTTGACCCCTTTCTCCGGCGCCGAACCGTGGGCCGATACACCGTGCGTCCTAATCAGCATCTGCGCCTTTCCCTTGTGCCCAAGAACGATAAGATTGTCCGAGGGCTCGCAGATGACGACGTAACCGGGTTTGATGCCACACTCCCTGAACAGCATCCTGAGGTTTTCGCCGTCGCAGTATTCCTCGCATACGGTCGTGGTGACGTAAATCGTTTTGCCGGAATCAAGCCCAAGTTCCTTCGCTATCGCCCCCGCGTAAACGGAAGCTGCAATCGCGGATTTCATGTCGACCGAACCGCGCCCGTAGAGCCGACCCTCCTTGATATCCCCGGAGAACGGGGGCAGGACCCAATCCTGTTCGTCGTTAACCTCGACTGTGTCCATGTGCGAATCGAAAAGGATGCTCTTCGGGCCGTTCCCGATCTTCCCGACCACGTTTCCCGTGCCGTCAATGAAGACCTCGTCATAACCGAGTGCTTCCATCCTCTCCGCGATGTGCCGTGCCAGCTCACCTTCCTGGTCTGAATAGCTCCGGATCCTTACCAGGCTCCTGGCAAATTCGACAAGGTCATCCTCGTGTTTCCTAAAAATCGCTTCCATTTTGTTTGTCGGCATCAATCGTTTCCCCCCGTCCGATATCCTTCTCCATCATCAGCAGGCTACCGTCCCGGAAAAACTCGAAAAACCCGCTTTTCCCATAACATCCGATCGCCCTCTCGTTGAAGTTCCTGACCCTTAGCACCAGTCGTCTTGCGCCCAATTTCTCCCTTGCGTATTGCTCTAAAAGGACCATGAGTTTCTGCCCCAGGCCCTGGCCCCGAAGTTCCGGGATGATGTAAAGAAACCTGACCACTCTCGTTTGCGGTTCTTCCGTCCTGTCCAGGGCAGCATGCCCAACCAGGCTCTCCCCTTCGTAAACCAGGAAGGAAACGGCCCCTTTCTCCCGGTCAAGCACCTGTCCCCATTGTTCATGGTCGAACGGGTAACGGGCCATTGGCCAGACAAGCTTTAGGTCCTCCGGGCCCTTGATCATCTGTTCCAGGAGCAGTGTGTTCAATGGGTTGTTCTCTATGATCACCATGCATTCCACCCCCACGCAGACAAACCTTATGCCATTGATGGCACAACCGCAAACCCGGGGCATTGCTGCCGGGCAGAACAAAAGGGAACTCCCGGTAAGGAATTCCCTTCGATTCCGCGAAATTGCCAGGTTTTTCCGCTATTGGCAACCGGGCCAACCTGCGATTGAAACGACATGCCTGCACGAGGCATGGTTTAGACCCCTCAGCAACTCCCCTGCTGGTCCAGCCAGTACAGATCCCCCTCTTTCGGGACGATGCAGATGAAGGACAGGTTGCCTTCCCCCGTATTTTCAAAGAAATGCTCCGTATTCGGGGGGACGTGAGCCCAGGAACCCGCCGAAAGCTCGTAGACCTTCCCCATGATCATGCCCCTGGCGGAGCCTTCCGTGATCAGGACATAATGCGGCCAATCATGGGCATGGAAAGGCGTTTTTGCGCCCGGGGCGGTTGTGAAAAACCGTGCCACGTAATCGTCCCAGAACTGTCCCGGCCCGAAGACAACTCTTTTTTCCGTTCCTCCATGATCCGCTGTGGGAATAACAGGCAGGTCCTCAAGTCGTCCTGCAAAAACCTTCTGCGTCGCTTCATCCATCAAAAACGCCTCCTTTTTTCCCGTTCACTCGCCCAGTCTAAACCAGGAATCCTTCCGGCAGGGGGTCCGTCGGATCGAGGACAAGCTGGTTGAAACCAGTGATCCAGGCAGATCCCGCAATTTTCGGGACAATCGCCGGGATGCCTCCAACCGTGACGGTTCCCTCTATCGTCCCCCTGAACCGGGTGTCGATGATGCTTCCATTGTTCAACTCCTCTTCCGGCGTCATCTCACCACGCCCGTAGAGCAATGCCATCCTGGCTGAGGTCCCTGTCCCGCAGGGAGAACGATCCACCGCCCCATCCGCGAAGACGCACGTCTCTCGGGATTTCCAACCCTTCCCCGTCTTCTCGGTCTTCCCGGTGACGATCGTCCCGTAAATTCCCCTTATCCCAGGGTCTTCAGGATGGACGACATCCAGGTTTTCGTCTCCCCATTTCTTCAGTTCCATAGCTCTCCTGGCCAAATCCTGCACATTTTCCGGGCTGATTTCCAAGCCCAGTTTCTCGGCCTCGACAAAGATGTAGAAATTTCCCCCGTAGGAAACCGCGACCTCGATTTCCCCAAGCCCCGCCAATGGGACCTTTATGTTGTCCCTGAAGAGGAAAGAGGGGACGTTCCTGAAGGACACTTCCGTGACATACCCGTCCTCTACAAATGCCGTAGCCGTGACGCGCCCTGCCGGGGTATCAATCCGGACAACATTCTCCCCCTCGACCGCCGGGATGATCCCGGTTTCCAGTGCCACTTTCGTGACGCCGATCGTACCGTGACCGCACATCGTAGCCTGCCCCGTAATGTGCGTGAACAGGACACCAAAATCCCCGTCTTCCGTGGCAGGGGGGGTGAGGATGCAGCCAAACATGTCCCGGTGCCCGCGCGGTTCCCGCATGATCATGTTGCGGACTCCATCCAGGTTCTTCTCAAACCAGTCATATTTTCCCAGCATGGTCTTTCCCTGGATCAGCGGCAATCCCGATGTCACGATTCGAATCGGTTCCCCAGCGGTGTGCGCGTCGATGATGTTGACAATACGGTTGAAGCGGATCATGTTTTAACCCCTTTCCTCATTTGTCTTCATTCAAGGTCAATCCCTTCGCTCCGGTTCTCGCCAAGCTCTTGCCGGCACCCCCTCGATTCTCTCCGTCTCCACCGCTTTCCGCACAACCAATTCTTCTCCCATGCCGTTTCCAGGTGCAACATGGTAGGGCTGGTTGCTGCCCACGATGTCCATGTGGGCAGCGATAGCCGCTTCAGGCGTGTTGTTCGCCTGGGAGAGGTGCGCCAGGCAAACCCATGAATAGGTTTTCCCCGTTCCAGAGATCAACCGGGCCGATTCATCGTTCGAGATATGCCCACCGGGCCCGGCAATCCTTCGCTTCAAAAAAGCGGGATATCTTCCGTTCCACAGCATCCCGGGATCGTAGTTGCTCTCCAGGAACAGGGCATCCAGGGATCCGACAACCTTCTCCAGGCCCTTGAATACATGGCCGAGGTCCGTGAGGACACCCAGGCGAAGGCCCTGGTCCTCGATCACGAATGCGTTCCCATCGACCGCATCATGCGAGGTCGGGATGGTTTCGACCTTGACCGGGCCAAAAGCCAGAAAACTCCCCGACGCAAAATGCCGGACATGCGACAGGCAACGGCATCCTGCCTTGCGGCAAAGGGCCTCTTCCGTGGCAGGCGTCATGTAGGTCGGTATGCCATACTTGTTGCAGAGGATCCCCACCGAAGATGAGTGATCGACATGCTCGTGCGAAAGCAGGACCGCATGGATTTCCGATATCTTGCACCCCAGGCATTCGAGTCGCCGGCCCGTTTCCCTGGCACTGATTCCCGCGTCGACCAGGAGACGCATGCCGGAAGATTCCACGTATATACAGTTCCCGTTGCTTCCGGATTGCAGGGAAATCGCCTTCATCAAAAGCCTCCCAAATAGGCTATCAAGAAAATGGGGTTTTGAAATCCCGGGACTAGTGTATCAATTCCGCGGGGGATTACACGCCCACAATTTCAGCGGGCGACTTCTTCCCTTAACTCCCTTAAGCGCGGGAACGCAGTAACATGGACGCATCCTATCTTCGCTGGAATCCTGGTTAACCCGAGAACCAGGGCTATTGCGAATCTATGGCATCCGCCACCGCCAAAGAAAAGGCAGCCCCCCGGCCCCAGGTGAAAATAGACACCCTCTTTCTCCCTGAATGCCCAGGGATCTACTTCTTTCTGCTTCTTAACCGCTCTTTCTCTTTTTATTTCCTCAAAAAGTGCATCCAGTTGGTCATACCTTCTTTTGATTTCCACTCGATTCCTGCAGTCGTCAAAACAGGATCTTGGATGTCTTTTAATCTCTTGCTCCAAAACATTGAACACGCCGGTTTCCTCCCAAGGGAGACCTTTTACCCAGTGATTATGGCAAAATCGTATTTTCTCAAGATCTTCGATTTTCTTGAGCTTTCCGCCGGGGGGAGGCCAGCCGGAAAGGATGACCCTCGCCGAATACCTGTCTCCCAGGCCGACAAGGCAATCGGGACACTCCTGCGGGTTGACCCAGATTCTCTCCGAATAAAGCGGAGCTTCAGGACCATAAGCGATCCTGTTATAGGTGTCCCTAAAAAAAGCCCTAGCGGAATACCTGGCGTATCTCTCAACCTTCTTGAACTTTCCAAACAGCATTTTCCCAACCTCGGACTATAAGATTGAAGGACAATCAAACACCTTGCTAGATGTCGCGGACATCCCCCGCCTGGCAGAAGTTCGGTCTAGGGATAAACCCCCAGTTTCACCCTGGCGGCGCCAGGGCTTAGGACAAAAACCAATTCTTCGATTTCCTCCAGGTGCCTGTGTAATTCGCGGGTCCCTAGCGAAGGAACCCCATAGACCGTAAAGAGGGCACGGGAAGTCTCCAGGGTGATATGGCTACGATTGTCCGGACCATAAAGGAGGCTTGAAAGGATCCCGTCCCTGTCAGACAGGAACATGTCGCCTTTTTGCAGTTTCCGGTCCTTGCCCCCCATGGACTGGTAGGTCTCGTTCCCCTCGGCGACATCCAGGACCATCGGACGAAACACTTTTTCGAGGTCGTGCCCGGCCGTAAGAAAACCGTTCTTCAACTCAACCATGAACATGGCCGCCACAAGAGATGAAGGAGAAAGAATCGGCTTCCCTTTCAAGGCGACGGTCTCCAACTGGTGCAACACGGGGTATCCCTGGCCAAACTTCCGGAAGTGCCTTTCATACAACGCAAGGTTATCGACTTCCAAAAAATCTTTCCGGCTCCTCCCAAGGTAGCGCCTTCGAAGTTCTTCTTCGAGCCGTGTCTTCCTGGCCTCGATCCCCGGGTTGCCTATGGAATTGTCAATGCCTTCCATTGCCAACACCCCGAAATAGGCAGACGGATAGGTTGTCTTCCAGTTTTCCGATACGGTGATCATGGGTACCTCTCCTTCCCCTGGACGACAGTCCCCGGCATCACTGGAACTCAAGCGTTTCACCATCGGCGGGGATGAAAAACGAATCCCTGGATTTCGAATCCGGAAGCCTCAACGCGAGAAATCGCTTGAGGTCATCCCTCGTCGTCCTGCAATGGTTGATTGAATCCATGTGGACGCAGATGATCCTGGCTCCCGGCAAAGAATGATGTATTTCCAGCAAATCGTCCGGCGTCAGCGTAATGGGATCACCCTCGGAAAATTGGGCCGTGCCGCCAAAAGCGATGATGACCCCCGGCTTGTATCGATCGAGAGTCGATTCCAGGTCTTCAAAAAATACCGTATCGCCGGTGATATAGAGAGTCGGTTCATTTGCCGCGCTAAACACGTAACCGGACGAAACTCCCATCAGTTCCGCAACCCCGCCAGAACCATGCTGACCGGGAACTCGGCGGATGGTGACGGAGTCGACGGTTAACTGGCTAGTGACAGGCATGACCCTTGAGAATCCCATTTTTTCGAAACGCTCTGCATCCTCGGGTTGGCAAATCAAGTGGGTATCTTTGGGCAGGCGGTTTTTCGCAGCCTCGTCAAAATGATCCAGGTGAAGGTGCGTAACAAGGCAATACCGTGGTAATTGCAGGCTGGCTAAATCAAGCGGCAGGTCGACTCGGGGGTTTCTCAGGGAATTCCAGGAATTTCGGATAGGTGGACAGGACTCTTTGGGCGCCAGCATGGGATCGACCAGGATTTGCAAGCCCCCGTACCAAAGTATTCCCGTTGCATGCCTCAGGTGTTGGTAATTCATGAGTCCCTCCTGGTTCGTTCGCGGCTGTGCTGAAGTTATCGTATGGGCCGGGATGCCGGCTGAGCCTGGTATTCTTTCCCGTTCAGGGCAACGATGCGGATGGAGATTCAACGGCCACCGGGACCACCTTGAGCGGCAAGAGTTCCGTGATGAGGATCGAGATGAAAATGAGAACGCAGCCGGCAATCATCTTCCCTGTAAAGATCTCCCCGAGAACCATCGCCCCCGCTACCGCCCCGAAAACCCCCTCCAGGCTGAGGATCAGTGCCGTGTGGGTGGACGTCGTGTGCTTCTGGGCCACGTTTTGGGTCACCAGGGCAAACACCGTGCCCAGAAAGATGTTATAGGCCAGCGCTGTCCAGGCTACCGGGGAGACGTGCGCGGGGAGCTTTTCCAGGAATGGTGCCAGGATAAGGGCAACACAACCGACAACCCCGATCTGCAGGATGGCGAGCGGCACAGGATCGTGATTCCGCACGGATCGTTCGACCACCAGCATGTGGAGAGCGAGAAAAAACGCGCTGAGAAGGCTGAGCCCGTCTCCTAGACCAATGGAGAAACCGCCCTGGAGTGTCAGGAAGGACATCCCCACAAAGCAGAGCGAGGCCGTGAAGAATGCCCCGAACCCTGGAAAACGCCGCGTCGCGACCCATAGGAGAAGGGGTACGAGGACGACATAGGCCGTCGTAATGAAGGCCTGCTTCCCTGCGGTGGTGTAAACCAGTCCTGTCGTCGAGGCCAAAAACGACATCGCAAGGATGCATCCCGCCAGCAGCCCGGACCTTGCGGCCGGGAGCGTGAGCGCAGCCATTCGGCGACGGAAAATGACGGATAAAAAGATAAATGACGGGATGAACCTGAACACGATCAGCCACAGGGGAGTGAAACTTTCAAGTGCCGCCTTTACGGCAACGTAGCCAACGCCCCAGAAAAGGGCTACCCCCAAAAGCGCCGCATCGGCAAGCAACATGGACCTTTTCAGGATCATTCGGCGAAACCTCCACAAAAAAGTCATCCTAGACTAACACAGCAAGCTTGGTTCGGGTTATACCGTAAGTTCGCCCCTTATGCCGGATCCATCCCGGCAGGTGCCGGCCGGCGGGATCCCGATGGGTCCAGTGGATCACGCCCCCTTGCCGGTTCCATTCGTATTCACCGCTGAATTCCACGCGATCTCCCGGCTTGAGCCCCTCGATCCTTGCCGCCTGGTCGATGTTGTGAGCGATGAGGAGCGTCTGCCCCGATGCCAGCTTAACGATAAAGCGCTGGTGGCGGCTCCCGTCGTTGTCATCGGGGAGCAGCTTTGTCACGACGCCCGCCCCCTGGACCTGGACCGAGCTCTTGCGATCCGAGAAGAGGCGGGCCATCGCCTTGTCGCCGGCACCTGCCGAATCGGGGGCTTGAACGCTTCCGGTGGGAACCCGGCCGCTGCCTGCCATCCACCCATAACCAACGACAAGGGCCACGGCAATGAGGATCAGTTTCTTTATGCTTACGCGCGGCATTAATGGCTAGCCTTTCTTTTGATCATCCGGATCGCATCCTCCTGTGTGCGTTTAAATTTCTTCCTGGTCATTCCTTGAGAAAGATGCTCTTCCGGTTCAATTCGAGTTTGCTGGAACTTAGGTGAATGCACCCCTCCTCAACTGCCGACAAAATGGCGACGAGGCAAACGAACAGGAAGATCTTTTCAGGGGGGCAGGCCATCACAAGGAGCGGGGCCATGTAAACGAGCAATCCCGTCAGCTTGTTTCCCCAGGTATGCAAACCAATGACAAGAACCTTGAACCTGTATCCTGCAATGCCGACATTCACCAGCCTGGCAAGCACAACCGCGACCAGTACCGGGAAGAATGGCGCCAATTCCTTTCCCGTTCTCAGGTACAGGATCAAGACAATCGCCGTGAACATGAAGACGTCCCCGAGCGAGTCCAGTCTTGCCCCTGTCACGCTTTCCGTCTTCGTTTTGCGCGCGACGAAACCATCGAGGACGTCGCTGAACCCGCAAACCAGGTAAACCCCGATAAAAATACCGGCGTGGTTTCTAAGAGGAACCAGCAACATTGAAAGAAACACCCGGCTTAGCGAGACCAGGTTCGCCAAATGCTTCATTTGCGAGTCTCCACCTCGATTCGTTCCCGGGAAGCCGAGAGTGCTTATCTTGCGGTCAGCAGCCCCTTTAGCTCGAGTCCATCATGCCAGGCCCTACCGATAGCCGGCCCAATCGACCAATAGCGGTTATCCGGCATCGTCAGGCAGAAAGGACGGACTTTTTCGATGTCGGGACTGCCCCCCGTCAGGAACCTCTCCTCCGACCAGACCCCCTTCACTTCCCCGATGAAAAGGCTGTCCTTCGGGAGTTCGACGACCTGGATCAGCTTGCATTCCATGGTCACGGGACATTGCCGGATCATCGGAGCCTTCTCGAGAGAACCGTAAAAGATGTCGAAAAGCACCGATTTGTCGAAGTCGGTTCCGCTGACCATCCCCATCAAGTCCGTCTGCCGCAGCAGGTCAACCGAAGGGATGTTGATGCTGTACTCACCTGTTTCGAGAATCGAGCCGGCCGTCGCGTGGAGACCGATGGCAACGCTCATGATCGCGGGCTTGGCATTCACCCGGCTCGCCCAGCCGACTGCCATGAAGTTGGGCCTCTCCCCCATGCATGAACCGACAATAACCATGGGCATGGGCAGGAGGAACGGGTTGTTTCCGATGTTGACTTTCTCCACGGGTTATTTCCCCCTTTCTCTTTCGGGATCAATCCCATGATACCCTCCGCAAGTCATGACAAAAAGGGGAATCCCCATTTGAGGATTCCCCTTGATTCCGGATTTGCACAGTCTATTAACCTGGACCGGGATGTCTTTCCATCCTTGCCCGGTTTTAGGAATTTTTCTTCAGCTCTGCGATGACATCGTGGGTAATATCAACTCCGCCCATGAGGGCCTGGGCCACATCAATGACAAGGGTCAAGCCCTTGGCCTTGGCAACTGAGTGGATCGCAAGGTCGACGTCCTTCAGGAGGGGAGCCATGAGTTTCTGTTCCTCTACCGCCGCTTCGTTCTGTTTCGTCTGGTAGATTTCGGCCTTCTTCTTATCGTCTTTCTCCTTGGCGATTGCCGCTTTGGCTTCCTCTTGCTTCTTTTGGACAACTTCCTGTATCTGTTTCCGGACTTGGGCCATCTTCGGGTGCTGGGAAAGCACCGTCTGCGGTTCGATGACGCCGATCTTCTCCGCAGCAAGTGCAACTCCGGAAGCGATTGCCAGGGAAAATACCGAAAGGATCGCCAGCAGGATCAACTTCTTGCTCGAAACCATCAAGCACCCTCCTTTTGGTTACTCAGGGCTACGAGGCCAAATTCTACTATCGCCGGCCGCTAAAGTCTAGGTAGGATTACCCGATATTCGAGGGCTTGTGCAAGACTTCACCCCGATCCGGTTCAAATAGCGAGGAAACCGCGACAGCAAACAATTGCCTATTTGTATTTATAAGTACATTTTATACACTTACATATAAGCTTGCAAAGTAAACCCTTTATCTATATAATCTTACATGCGAGATAGGAAATGACGTGGCGAGGCGCGGCAGAGCAAAGCTTCGAAAGGCACGGCTTGCACGGCTAGTCAAGGCACGGCCCGCCAGGGTACGGCAGACGAAGTACGGCATAGCACGGCTAGACAGGCAAAGACGAGCGGCGGCTTGGCACGGCAAAATACGGGGTGGCTATTCTCGACGTGGCATTGCCCGACGGGAAACAGCCCGCTTGAAGCGGCCAGGGGCGACCCTTAAGGGTGCGGCACCGCGCGGCAAGGATGAGTCGGTTCTTGATGAATCCGGTTCGGTATCTCGCGAAAGGGTCCTGGGCGGAAACCTGGGGCCCTTGTTTTATGCCAGCCCGGCCAAGGATCGCCCCTCTCTTTTCGCGCTCCCCAAGGCTTCCCATACTCGACACAGAACGATGGATGTTATATGAATATTGTTGTTGGTCGATCTTATTGGACGCCAGACCCGGGAGTGATCGCGTGCAGATCCTGGTACTTGGAATCCTTATCCTGCTCAACGGCCTCCTTGCCATGTCGGAGATCGCCCTTGTGGTTTCCCGAAAATCACGGTTGACGAGCCTCGCCGATGAAGGGAACAAGGCGGCCATCACTGCACTCACGCTCGCTGAAGATCCCACAAAGTTCCTTTCCACCATCCAGATAGGCATCACCTCGATCGGGATCCTGAGCGGGATCGTCGGCCATGGAGCCTTTGCCGTGCCACTTTCCCAGTGGCTGCAAAATCTGGGATTCTCACCTCAAACAGCTTCCGTTGCCTCCACCGCCGTAGTCGTCGTGCTCATTACGTATGTTTCCATCGTTGCAGGCGAACTGGTGCCAAAGCGCATCGGGCAAACCAACCCGGAACAGATCGCGTGCGTAGTGTCCAAGCCCATGCAGCTGCTGGCTACCCTCACTCGGCCATTCGTGCTGCTCTTGACCTTTTCAACCCACGCTCTCGTGCAAATCCTCGGAGTCAAAAAAGAAGGCCTCGACGACGTTTCCGAAGAGGATATCCAAGCCCTTTTGGGAGAGGGATCCCAGACAGGCGTAATCGAGAAGCAGCAGCACACGATGTTCCGCAACATTTTCCAGCTCGACGACCGGTTGATTGGTTCCCTCATGGTTCCCCGCTCCGATGTGGTTTTTCTCGATACCACCCTGCCGGTTGAAGAGAACCTCCTACGCGTGACCGGGTCCGACCACTCGCGATTCCCTGTCTGCGACGGCAGCCTGGACAAGCCGATCGGCATCATTCGCGCCAACCAATTGATGGGCAGCATCATAAAAGGCGAAACCCCGGACCTCAGGGCAAACCTCCACCCGTGCACCTTCGTGCCGGAGACACTGACCGGCCTGGATTTGCTTGAGCAATTCCAAACCGGCTACATGGAGATTGCCTTTGTCATTGATGAATACGGCGAGGTCCAGGGTGTCGTCACACTCCACGACTTATTGCAGGCGGTAACCGGTGAATTCCAGGAAAGCAACCCGGAGGATGCCTGGGCCGTGCAGCGCGAGGACGGCTCATGGTTGCTGGATGGGGCAATCCCCATTACCGAAATGATGGACCGGCTGGGTTTGAAGAGCGTACCGGAACTCGAAAGGGGACATTACCATACCGTGAGCGGCATGGTGATGCTGCTGCTGGGCCGTCTCCCCAGGACAGGGGACCATGTGGACTGGGAAAACTGGCGATTTGAAGTTGTCGACATGGACGAGAAGCGAATTGACAAGGTGCTTGCTTCATCCCTCCAGGTGCGCAGGGAAAACTCCATTTAGAAGAGATATTTCCCCCGAACGGGAAATTTCAAGGCGTGATCGTGAGATGCGACAGGCAATTTGTCTGGGTACCGCATGAAACGGGAAGGGTGATCTCCAAGCGGAAATTCCCCTTCCCGTTGGTTTTTTCACGACCCGATCCAGGTTCCGGTTCCTACCGGGACTTCCTAAAAAGCAGTCCAAGCGGGACAAACATCAGCAGGAAAAGCGGGTTGAGAAGGCCGGCGTTGCAGCCGCCACCTGAACCACCTGTTTCCTCAAAAAGGTCTTCGGCCCACTGGAGATAAGGATACCCGTCGTTCCTCCGTGAATTCATGGCCCAGACGTCGACGAAATCCCAGCCCGAGAAAGTGGACTGGGCCTTCATTTGCGAGGTGCTCCTCGGCTCTCCGTAGCCGGTATCGTCCTGCCCCGAAACGTCCTCGTCGTAGTAGCAATCGTTAACTACCGGTGCAGCTATTTTCGTACCGATCAATCCGCCACTACCGGTCAGAGCCGTCACCCTGCCGGCCGCGAAACTGGTATCGACCCAATTGTCATCCGCGTAGCCGATAAGGCCTCCGCAAACACCGCTCTCCACCTCGACATCCGCACGGGAAAAAGAATCGGAGATCCCGGCGTCAAAAATCCACCCAACCAATCCTCCCACATACTCATTCCCATTTACCGAGCCTAGTGAAAAACACCGCCGAATCGTTGTTAAAGACCAGGCCTTACCGATCAATCCTCCTGCCGCCCCATTGACCACAGAAACGGACCCCGTCATCCCGCAATTCTCGATCAGCACATCCTGCGTATAACCGGCCAACGCTCCCGCCTGGGAGTAAGCGTGGATCTCGACGTCCTCCAGGAACAGGTTCCTGACCGACGAACCCGGGCCCGCAACAGCGGCAAACAACCCCTGGTTCATGCCTGTCAAATCACTGGTATCGTTGATGTACAGGTTGCTGATCGTGTGATAGTCACCGTCCAGGTGGCCGGCAAAGGATCAGCCGTCCCCGATCGGTACCCACCCTTCTCCCGTGTTGAAGGGGGCTACATCCAGGTCGATGTCCGCACCCAGCTTGAAATAAACGTCCGGGGAACTGAAATTGCGCATCTCGTCCAGCTGGGCCGCCGTCATGATGATGTACGGGTCACCCTCCGTCCCAGCGCCATTACCTGAGAAACCATTCGCCAGGCATGGGGAGAAAGAAGAAATGAAGAGAAAAGTCACAACCAACGGAAAAACCAGGAACCATCTTCTCGTACCCATCGGGCCTCACTCCCTTATTTGCTCAAATCGCATTACTATATTGATAGAATATCTCTTTGTAGAAATATTTTCAATGCGCCTCCCGAATAGCGCGGTCGCGTCGCCAAGTGTCCTGCCTCCTCCTTGTGGGTAGGGAAAAAGGGAATCACCCGACTGTTAGTCGGGTGATTCCCTTTAAGGAAAAACCGCGGGGACACGACTTCTAGATCACACGCGTTACTTGACCTCGTGGATCCACCCCTCCGGGGCCTTAATGTCCCCAAATTGGATGCCTGTCAGGGTTTCATAAAGCTTCTTTGTCACGGGGCCAACTTCCGTCTCGCTGTGGAAGACGTGGAATTTACCCTGGTATTCGATCCCTCCGATGGGGGTGATGACCGCGGCGGTTCCGCAGGCACCCGCCTCGGCAAACTCGTCCAGCCGGTCGATGTAAACATCCCTTTCCTCGGTTTCCATCCCCAGGATTTCTTTCGCCAGGTGGAGGAGGGAAATCTTCGTGACACTGGGAAGGATCGAAGGGGATTTCGGGGTGACGAACTTGTTGTCCTTCGTGATCCCGAAGAAGTTTGCGGCTCCGACTTCCTCGACCTTCGTGTGGGTTGCGGGATCGAGATAGATGCAATCGGCGAACCCCTTCTCCACCGCCAGGGTATGCGGCATCAGGCTGCCGGCGTAGTTCCCGCCGACCTTCGCAGCGCCGGTGCCGAAGGGGGCTGCCCTGTCGTACTCCGAAACCGTGAAGTTCACCGGGCTCAATCCGCCCTTGAAATAGGCCCCCACGGGCAGGCAGAAGACGCTGAAAATGTATTCCGGGGCGGGGGAAACACCGATCGTATCGCCAGTCCCGAAGACAAACGGCCTCAGGTAGAGGGTCGCCCCGGTTCCGTAGGGCGGCACGTAGGCTTCATTCGCCTTGACGACCTGCATGCAGGCATCGATGAACATTTCCACCGGGACTTCCGCCATCAGGATTCTTCGGCAACTGTCCTGCATCCGCCTCGCGTTCAGGTCGGGCCTGAACAGCTGGATCCCACCCGCCTTCGAGCGATAGGCCTTGAGGCCCTCGAAACAGGACTGCCCGTAATGCAGAACGGTCGAGGCCTCGCTGATGCAGAGCTTGTTGTCCTCCACCAGTTTTCCCTCGTCCCATTTCCCTTCCTTCCAGCGGGAAACGTACCGCAGATCCGTCTTCATGTACTTGAAACCAAGGTTGCCCCAGTCGATATCCACTTCCCTGCCCATCTCTTCCCCTCCTTGCATTTGGACAAACATTCTCTCGATAAAAACCTATGGCCATATTACAACATGCCGGGGCACGTTTTGTTCCCGGTACAGGACCGAGGCGGCCCGGCTGTATACTTTCAATGACCGGCCAAATACCCCCAATGGATGCGGAGGACTCTCCAAATGGATTTCCTGGAATTGGCGCAAAGCCGATGCACGACACGCGGATTCACGGACAAAAAAATACCCAAGGCTGACCTTGATCGAATCCTGTCGGCGGGACGCCTGGCACCCACGGCCTGCAATAGGCAGCCGCAGCGAATCATCGTCGTGCAGCGCCCGGAAAATCTTCTCCGGGTCCAGAAAGCCTACCAGGCTTTCGGCTCCCAGTGCGTTCTCATCATTTGCCAGGATAAAAAGGATCCCCTGGTGCGCCCCTATGACGGTAAATGCTCGGGAGACCTGGATATCGGCATTGTCTGCGACCACATGATGCTGGCCGCGCGGGAATTGAATATTGGCAGCGTCATGGTGGGGTTGTTCGACCCGAAAATCATCAGGAACGAATTCAGCATCCCCGAAACCATCGAGCCGACCGCGCTGCTTATCCTCGGTTATCCCGCAACCGGATTCCTGAGCCCTGGGAGGCACAAAACCGAGAGGAAACCGCTAGAGGATACCGTCATGTACGAAAGCTACAGCGAGGGCAAATCGTCAAAATAGGGTTCATCCTGTTCGAACCCCTTGGAGTCCTGTATTTTCCTCCCGCCAGGCGTGAATCCCGGGCGGTAAGCCTTACCTGGCCCAGGGAATGTCTTCCGGGCGGCGCAACGCCTGGTGCTTGAAAACCGGGATGCCGAGGTCGGCAGCGTGAAAGGCGATTCCTTCGATTCCTCCCCTGATCGTCCCGACGCAGGGCTCGAGCCTCGCAGGGCCATCGGGGTCCTCGTACTTTCCCGTGACCAGCCATTGGTTCGCCAGGATGTGGGAAATCCCGAAAGCAAAATGATCCCATTGCTGAAGCACGGCATTGGCAAAAGCGGGTTCGAAATGGGCCCCACCGGCGCAAAGCAGGTTCCCCAGCCTTCGCCCGTCGGCTATTCAATTGAGAGATTACCTTGAATTAAGTCGAATGGTACTGGAAGGAAAGTCCCCCCCACCACAAACCCAAGACCCGACGTATTTTGAGGGCTGAAATCAACTTCATTTCCAGGGAGTAATCCTTTCGTCACTAAAACATGCCATTCCTACCCGGGCTTCTTTCGACCCCGCAAGCGATAATTCCCTGCGGGCGTCTGAAATGACAAAGCGCCTTATCTCATCATTCTTCCCACTTTGCAAATATGCGCGCTAAAAATATTTGGTCGTTCTGCCTCTCTGTCTTGACAATTAAACGGAGTCGTTGCTATACTATTTACACGCTATTTAGACGCATAGGAGGAGCCATGAGAATAGGCGTAGTCGGTCCTGTCGATGTCGTTCAAAAGGTTTCAAAGGTCTTTTCCGAACTTCACGGCGTTCTTCCCGTACCCATCATTTACCAAGACCTGGAAGAAGCATGCAAGCTAGTGTCCCTTCGGCAGAAGGAAGTGAACGGACTCTATTTTTGCGGTCCCATACCGTACCTGATGGCCACCCAGAACATTCAGAGGGAAATACCCTGGACCTATTTGAGTTATGAATCGACAGGACTTCTCCTGGCATTCCTGCATGCGCTCTCCAGCATGCCGCAAACCATCGAGAAAGGATGCCGTTTCAGCGTCGATACGATAGCTTCGGTTGAAGTCAAGGAAATTCTTAAGGAGACGGGGCTCAATATACGCGCATTATATACGTATGAATATTCTCCCGGGATCGATCCCAAGAAAGATTTCTCACAGTTCCACAAGGAGCTTTACCAAAAAGGGAAGACCGATTTCAGTATTTCCTGCGTCCGCGTTGTGACAAAAAGCCTGAGCGAGGCAGGAATCCCCTGTTTCCCCGTTTTCCCAGCAGCGCAAACCATTCGAGGGACGTTGCAGAGACTTCTTCTCGAGATCCAGAATTCCCAAAAAGATTACATGCGGACAGTCGTGGGACTTGTACAGCCCGAATTCCACCCCAACGGGGGGAAATTCCAGGAGAACAAGCTTGTTTCCCTCTACCATGCACTCCTTGCCTACGGGGAGAAACGCCAGATCCTGGTCGTGCCCGGAGGAAATTCCCGCCGGTTCCAGCTTGTGGAAACCTTCGGACAACTTCTCGTGGAAACGACAGACCTGACAAGGAATCCTCTTAGAAAAGCCTTACTGGAAGCAACGGGGCTGCGGGTTCATATCGGCTACGGCGTTGGGCCTAGCCTGGGGACCGCCACCATATACGCGGAAAAAGCCCTTGAATTGAACTTGTCATCTCGTTCAGATGAATGCTTCGTCTGTGACGGCTTTGATGCGAGGCCGTTAGGCGAGGGGCTTTCTGGCATGCCCATCAGCCTTGTGGCTGAGCAGGATTCCCTCCTGAAGTACTCGGAAACACTCCGGATGACACCTGCAGCTGTCACACGCTACACCCGTGCCATGGAAACGATGGGCGGACCGTTCTCTGCATCGGACCTGTCCAGGCAACTGGGAATTTCGGCCAAGGGAACCAGAAAGATCCTTTCCGTCTTTCTCAAGGCCGATATCCTGATAGAAAGCGGGAGGAGGGCTTACCCCGGTAAAGGTCGACCGGAACGGCTCTTTGAACTTTCTGCAAAGGGAGGGGAACGAGTTTGCTCGACATCCTGATGCGGGAAGGAAGGGACCTCGACGGGGAGTTGCCGGGAAAGCAGGCCCTGGAAAGAATGCATCCCTACGCGGATGCTATGATGCCCGTTCCGCATGGCGCCCGACGATTCATTGAAGTGGGCTGCGAAAACCGCGCTGCTTCCGATAAAGGAGAAGAAGCGGATGCAGGAACTCCTTTCCGTCGCCATGCAGGAGGGAGGAATCCTTGTTCCTAGGAGATGAGGCGGAAATTCCATCCCAGGCCAATGCGCTCGAACCTGTTTGACCTGATGAACCCCTGGTTGCCAGTGAAGGAGGAGAAAAGAATGAGAGAGGGCAAGCGTTCTTTCCAAAAAGGCCTAACCGTTTTCTTCGTCATGCTGTTTGCCTTGTGCTTTATAGCTACCGTCCATGTCGGTACCGCGAGTGCAAAAGCCGAATACCAGTGGAAATTCGCGCAACCGTGGTCAAGGCCGCTAAGCAATACCTCTTACCGGATTTTCTGCGACCTCGTAAAAAAATACACGAACGGCAGGATGGAAATTAAGTTCTATCCGGATGGACTGCTCGGAACCCACGACGAGAGTTTCCACGCCGTCCAGGATGGGAGCATAGAAATCGGGGTCTTTTCTCCCTACGTTACCCTTGTACCGGGAGGCATGCTCAACTGGATGCCTTGGACAATATCGGACTGGGATGAAGCCAAGATTGCCTACAGCGCCCCCGATGGCATCCTTTACAAGGTCATGCAGAAGGCCTGGAACGAAGTAGGCGGGCAGATGATCTTCGTCGCCGCGCAGGGAGCCTACGGCATCGCCAACAACGTTAGGCCCCTCCGCAAGCCTGAAGATTTCAAAAACCTGAAAATGCGCGTATCGGCGTCCCTCGGTTTCGTTCGCGCCCTCGAGAACATGGGGAAGGGCTCGGGTATGACATTGGAGACCATCCCATGGGCGGACTTGTACAACGCTCTTTCACGCGGAGTCGTGGATGGCTGCTGGGACATGTGGGTTTCCCTTGTGGATGAAAGGCACTACGAGGTCGTGAAATACTACACCGACCTCGACTTTTCATGGGACTGCAACAACGTCATCGTGAACAAGGCGAAGTGGGATGCGCTTCCCCCGGATATAAAGACAGCGATCCAGAGAGCCGCAAAGGAAGCCGAAACTCACCTCTACCGTGCCCAGGAAACTGCCGAAAGGGATTACAAGGCCAAGCTTGCCAAGGAACCCGGACTCCAAATCACCAAGCTCACCCCCCAGGAACGAGAAGCCTTCCGGAAAAAAGCAAACATGCCGGCTGTCTGGAACGAACTCTGCAAACCCTGGCTTGAGAAAACCTATCCCGGACAGAACATGACGGGGAAAGTCCAGGCGGAGCTCGAGAAGATCCATAAAGATGTTTTGGCAAAGAAAAAGCCTTAGGAAAGGAAAACCCGACGTCATTTAACGCAGGCGAGGTGCGGGGGAAACGCAAAATGGAGTTTCTCCCGTACCTCTTTTTATTAACTTACGTCCTAAAGTGCAACCATTCCTGGAGGTATGCGCGATGAGCGAACTTTTCAACCGTATCAACAAAGGAATAAAGATTGCCGAAAACGCCCTCTGTTCCACTGGTCTAATGGTCATTACGCTCCTCATCTTTGCCCAAGTCATAAACCGGTATTGGCTCCATTTCGAGGTGATGTGGCTCAGCGATTTTGCCCTTTATATCTTCATCGTCATGATGTTTTTGGCTATCGGGTTGACAACAAGGGAGAACGGGCACACCTCCGTCGAGGTCTTCGCAGATAAGGTCTTCGGGAAAAAACCCCGGGGGAAGAGACTCTACGGGGTATTCCTGCTTTCCATCTCCCTTGCTACCGTCATCGTTTTTGGGAGCCCGACCTTGCACTTCGCAGGAAAGGCGATGACCTATCCGCAGTATGGAACCCTGGTAAGGTGGTTCAACACGAGTTGGCTCATGGAGTCGATGCTCGCGATGGTCCTGCTTGCCGCATACCATCTCATCTTCCGGATCCACCTGGAAGCTGCGGCCGCACGAGCGGAAAAAGGCTCGGAAGGTAGGTAGCACGATGGAACTTGGAGTTTTTGTAACCATTGGCACTTTCCTGGCCGGCATCATCATGGGAGTCCCCCTGGGTTGGCTGTTTCTGGCCAGCACAGCCCTGGGGCTGGCCTTTCTTGGGGAATCCCTCTCCTTCATGGCAGGAACTTTCTTCCACTCGATCAACAACTACGTGCTCATGGCCATCGCCTTCTTCGTCTATGCCGGGAGCCTGATCTCCGATGCAGGACTCGCCGATCGCATCGTCCGCTTCTCCAATGCCCTGGTCGGGAAAATGAGAGGAGGGCTCATCGTCGTAGGGATCGTGGCCACTCTCTTCATGAGCGCCCTTACGGGCTCCGCCCTTCCATGCATATCAGCCCTTATCCCTCTTCTTGTGCCGCGCCTGGAAAAATTCGGCTATAAGCGAAGCTATACCACCGCAGTCCTCTGCTCCTCGAGTTTCCTTGGCTACCTCATCCCTCCAAGCGTTCCCGCCCTCATCTATGGACTCGTGGCACAACAGTCCATAGCCGCCCTGTTCCTCTCCACGGTTTTCCCGGGTTTGCTCCTTGCCCTTGGGTACGCCGTTCTGAATTATTTCATCTGCCCCCGGTACATGACCACTCCGGAGGTTCAGGAAGAAGAGCAGGATTTTGGCGAGCACATGCGGGAACTGGGAAAAGCAACCTGGAGCGCCCTTCCTGCCTTGGGTGCCCCGCTCGTTATCCTGGTCGGCATCTACGGCGGTATCTGCACCCCGAACGAAGCCGGAGCCATCGCCGTGGTCTACACGCTCCTTGTCGGCTTTTTCGTCTACAGGGAACTGAATCTCAAAACTCTCTGGTCAGCCACGCATAACACGCTCGTCACGCTGGGCATGATCGGTCTTTTGATAGCGGGGGGCACGGTCTTTACAAGGCTGCTTATTCGTGAGGGAGCAGCCCAGGCTCTCGCCGATGCCATTCTCGGTATGTTCCAGAACAAATCGCTTATCCTTATTTCGATGAACCTTTTCCTTCTACTCCTCGGCATGTTCATCGACGGGATCCCCATCCTCATCCTTGCCGTTCCGCTTATCCTCCCCCTGGCCGTGCAGCTCGACATGAACCTCATCCACCTGGGGGCCATGATCATCGTCAACGTTGGCCTAGGTGTCGTGACTCCACCATACGCCATATCCATCTTCGTGGGAGCGAGACTATCTGGGGTCTCTTACGGAGAGCTTGTAAAACCGATGATGCTGTTCCTCTTCATCGTGGGGATTCCCGTTCTGCTCCTGACGACGTTCCTTCCTGCCCTTTCCTGCTGGCTCCCGACAGTCCTCCTGGGAGCCCGGGTTGTCGGTCCCTGGTGAGGTGAAGATGATGTCGGGCTTTTTTGACCTGGTTATCCGCGGGGCGAGAATTCTTGATGGCACCGGAAACCCTTTCTTCGTTCGCGATGTGGGAATCAAGGACAAGCAAATCGCTTTCATCGGAAAAAACCTGGAGGGCAAGCGAGTCGTTGAAGCTGAAGGGCTATTTTTGTGCCCCGGTTTCGTGGATATACACAACCACGTGGACCATGGCGTCCTCGCTTTTCCCGATGCGGAAAGCTATCTCATGCAAGGTGTAACGACCTCGGTCGTGGGCAATTGCGGCCTTTCCATGGCACCGATTGATCCTGCGCGGGCTGAATTGACCCGTCATTACCTGGCTCCGTTCCTAAGAAAGGAAGTTGAATACGGCTGGGAATGGCGGACCCTCGCGGAGTTCTTCGAAAAAGTCGAACAGGGGGGTATCGCGCAAAACCTCGCTCCATTGGTCGGGCAAGGAACCATCCGCATAGCCGTCAAAGGCTTCGATGAGGGAGTACCTAGCAGCGAAGAGATGGCAAAGATGAAGAACCTTCTTGCCCAGAGCTTGGACGAAGGAGCTTTCGGACTGACCAGCGGCCTCATTTACCCCCCCGGCAGCTACTCAACTCCGGAAGAGCTCCTGGAATTGACAACGGTACTAAAAACGCACGGCGGATTTTACGCGACCCACATGCGCAACGAAGGAGACTGCCTCCTGGAATCCGTAGCAGAGACATTGGCCCTTGGAGAAAAAAACGGGATCCCGATCCAGATTTCTCACCATAAGGCCGTGGGCAAGGCAAACTGGGGGAAGGTAAACGAATCCCTTAAACTCATGGAGGCCGCCCGAGAACGGGGCCTTGAAGTCAATTGCGATGTTTACCCTTACCAGGCGGGAATGACGACCCTCACTGCCCTGCTCCCCCCGACAGCCCTTGAGGGAGGCGTGGGAGAAATGCTGAAACGGCTGGCCGATCCGGATGAGAGCAGAAAGATTGAACAGAACATCGAGAAGGGCATCCCTGGGTGGGAGAACTGGATCCAGAGCCTGGGCTGGGGGAACCTCGTCATCAGCGAATGTGAAGCAAGGGCGGATTACGAGGGGTTATCCCTGGAAAATATTTCACGGCAGAACAGTTCAACCCCCTACCGCGCCCTTTTCGACCTGCTCCTTGAAACACAGGGAAACGTTACGATGCTCCTGTTCGGCGTAAACGAGGAAGATCTCCGTACCGTCGTAAAGAGCCCCTTGTCCTGCATCGCTTCGGATTCCTGGGTCACTGCTCCCAGGGGAGGAGGGAAACCCCATCCGAGAGCTTACGGCACCTTTCCCAGGTTCCTGAAAACCTACGTGAGGGAAAATGGTGATCTATCCTGGGAAGACGCCATCAGGAAGATCACGTCCTTGCCCGCCACAAAAGCCGGTATCGCACGAAGGGGGCTGGTCCAGGAGGGATTCTTTGCCGACCTGGTCCTCTTCGACCCCCAATTTATCGGGGATAAAGCGACGTTCTCGGATCCTCACCAATTCCCGGTGGGAATAAAGCATGTCATCGTCAACGGAGAACTGGTCCTGGAGGATGAACAGCCCACCGGGCTGCGTCCCGGAAAAGTCCTAAAGCGCTCAGCCTGCAGGTAAAAGGCAACCTCTGGATCCCCACCATTAGGGCGGCAACTGCCGCCCTAATTCATTTTTTCCCGTGAGAGAGATTACCCGGAATCCGCTGACGCGTGCCCCCGATGATGTCGCCACCTGTAAAACCTGGTGGCGACATCATCGGCAAGTTCCCTTCGGGCACGAAAAAAGGCCCTGGCAAGGGGGTAAATCCAGGGCCTTCAGTAGAGAGAGGAATTGGACCTTCTCCGTTCTTTTCCTTGATGGAAATAGGATACCCTCCTTCCCTCCCCCTCGCCTCGCGCAAAACACCCATTCCTCGATACGGGTAATTACGTAACCCACCCCCTCCTGCTTCCAGGCAGATCGAGTCGTATCTGCCTGTTGGGGTATATTAAGGTTGGCCTAAACAGTCAACCATAGGAAGGGGAGATCATTTCATGCTCTTCATGATCATCGAGCACTTCAAGCCCGGGAAAGCCCCTGCTGTTTATCGGCGCTTCCGTGAAAAAGGGCGCATGGCTCCCGAAGGCGTGATCTACCAATCTAGCTGGGTTGATCTCGACTTCCAGCGCTGTTTCCAGGTCATGGAGGCAGAAAGCGAAGCAGGGGTGAGAGAATGGACAGCCCACTGGGAGGACCTGGTCGATTTCGAGATCATACCGGTCAGGACTTCCGCAGAAGCTGCTGCTGTAATCGCTCCTAAGCTTGGTTAATCTTTCCAGTTCCTCATGCGCATGCTTTCTCACCTTAGGCCCAACCAGTCAAACGTTCAACGGGGAACTCCCCAGTCGGAGATACCCCTGCGCGATCTCGGCTACATATCCCGACGGGGATGGGAGACTTGCCCGTTCTCGAGGGCCTGAACCGAAAGACATCTTATTGTAATTAATTATGGTTTATATATACTTACAATCATGCTTGTCAAGTAAACGTTTTACATTTATACTATGCTAGCGAGATAGGACATGACGTGGCAAGGCGTGGCAAAGCACCGCTTGGCAATGGTCGGCCGGCCGGTTATTTAAAGGCATGGCACGACAAAGCAAAGCAACGTTTAGTGCGGCTTGTCGCTGCAAAATGGGGGGTCTTCACTCGGTGTGGCGTTTGCCCTAAGAGGAGAAGTCCAGCTTTGAAAGGTGAGGTGCGGCCCGTATGGGTGCTGCACAGCCTGAAAGGCACGGACCGTTCCGCATGGGAAGTGGTTCGCTATCTCGTAAAAGGGTCCTGGGCGAAACCTGGGGCCCTTGTTTTTTTGAAACAAAGGACAAGGGAGCGCGGGCAACTCTCGAGTATCGGCCCGATCGGCGGGTCACGGAAGCGACTCGAGCCAGCCGGAGAGAAGGGAGAAAAACCTGTCCCTGGCTCTCCGCTCAAGCCAGGGCGTATGCCCGCACTCCTCCATCTCGATGTACTCGAGCTGCGGAATATGGGCAAGAAGGCTGTCCCGGATCATCCGTCCCGGATGCGGATCCCAGGATCCGTGGAGCATGAGGACGGGACAACGAATGACCGAAAAGGCGGCGGGATAGACTCCCTCCCCCTGCAGCTTCAGCATGTCGTTCCAGGTTTCCTCGAAAGCCTGCCCATCGCAGGCCAGGGGTTCCTCCGAACCATCGGGGTCGAAAGAATACAGGGGAGCCACCAGCGCGGCGTATCGTTTCATTCTCTCATGCGGGTCCTCGATCTCCCGCTTGAGCGCCCGGGCCTTTTCCCTCAACTCCCCGTTCGTCCTTCCTTCAAGGACCTTCTCCATCATTGACCTGCTTTGGGCATCAAAGGTGCCGCAGCCAACAAGCACCAGGGAACGCACGTCCTTCGGATAAGCCGAAGCGGCAGCCAGTCCAAGCATCGCACCCCAGGAATGCCCGACAACGGCCACGGGTTCACCCTGGCAGGCACTCAAAACCAGTTCGTGAAAATCCTCCACGTGACTTTCGACAGTCAGTGGGAAACATCCGCTACCCCTTTGAAAGGGCTCCAGCACGCAGAATCTCTTTTTCAGGATCCCTGCGAGAGGGAGAAGTGTCCCGGGTGCCCCCGGGCCACCGTGCAGGAGCGCGACCGTTTTCCCTTCTTTTCCGTGACAGCGGCGCTCGATTGTCATTTCGATCGGGCTTCCTTTCAGGATGGCGATTAAAGCCATGCATTCCTGCCAAAAAAATACGCAAGCAAGGGGACTTACCTCATACTGTAACGTCTTTCCCCACCCTCCTCCAGCGACCGCGAGGGATTCCAATCGAAAAAGGGGGGGACCCCCAAACGAGGATTCCCCCTGACTTGTGTTTATGAGTTTTTGGCGTTATCCAACAAGCCGCTAGAAACAGTCAATTTTCCCGTGGACCTTCCCTAGGGCGTCCGGGACCAGTTCACAAGCCATCACATACTCGACCGGGATCTCATGGGTGGTGGTGATGCCGAAGTCCGCGACGGACCGGAAACCGAACCTGTGATAGTAGGCCGGGTCCCCGACAAGAAAAACCGACGTGTAGCCCATCTCCCTTGCCAGCTTGAAACTCTCCGCGACCAGGGCAGAGCCGATTCCTTCATTGCGCCGTTCGAGGATGACCGATATCGGGGCGATGTAAAGAACCTCGTGCCGGTCATCTCCACCCGTAACGGTCGCCTTTGACAGCATGATGTGCCCGACCAGGCTCCCGTTCTCCTCGGCGACAAGAGCCAGTTCCGGGATATAGGTTTCCCCGCCACGCAGCTGGTTGACGAAATCCTGCTCTTTCCCGTCCGAGACATTGGCCGTCTGGAAAGCGGTTTTCACAAGGTTGTAAATCTCTTCAAAGTCCTCTTTCGTTTCCTTGCGAATCATCACCGGTAATCCCTCCCCTGCTTCCTGCCGCCGGGCACGGGATTTTCCCGGCACTGCTTCGCTTTCGCCAGTTTCCGTGCATTTTTAATCCCGCCCACTTCCGCGAACATGGCCGTGATCTTTTCAGTCTCGATCTGCCTTGAATTCAAGCCCTCATACTTCGCTTCCTTTTTCAGCTTCAAGTAATTGGCAAGCCGTTCCGCGGACAGCAATCCGTCGTTTATGGCTTGCTGCACGGCACAGTTTGGCTCGCGAGTATGAGTGCAATCACGGAACCTGCACTTTACCGACAGTTCGTCTATGTCGGCAAAAGCTTTTGCAAGGTCGGCGCTTTCGATCCCGAGTTCCCTCATTCCCGGGGTGTCGATCACGGCCCCGCCACCGGGGATAGCGATCAACTCCCGCCTGGTTGTCGTATGCCGGCCTCGATCATCGCTCCCTATATCTCGGGTTGGAAGAGCATCCCGGCCGATAAGCCTGTTTATCAAGGTCGACTTGCCCACACCGGATGAGCCGGTGAAGGCGATCGTCTTCCCTCGACCTAGATAGCTCCGGACAGGTTTGTATCCATCCTCAGCCAGGCTCGAAGTGACAAGCACGTCCACCCCGCAGGCAACCTTCTCCAGTTCCAGCAGCTTTTGAGAAAGGTCCGAGCCGCACAAGTCCGCCTTGGTAAGCACGATAACCGGGACGGCCCCGCTATCCCAGGCAATTCCCAGGTACCGTTCCACCCTGCGAAGGTTAAAGTCACTGTTAAGCGACATGCAGATAAACACCGTGTCGATGTTTGAGGCGACAACCTGCTCATCGTTCGACGTTCCGGCCGCCTTGCGGATAAAGGCGCTTTTCCTTGCCAGAACATGGTGTATGATTGCGTTCCCGGTATTGTCCTTATTCCGGTCAAGCATGACGAAGTCACCTACCGCAGGAAAATCCGACAAGTTTTTCGCATCAAAACGAATTTTGCCGGAAATTTCCGCCGCCAATTCGCCATCCTCTGTGACGACCCTGTATAGGTCCTTGTATTGGGAAATGACGCGCCCGACATGAAGACCCGGATATTGGGAAGACTCAGTAATGAACCGTTGGCTGAGTCCCATATTTTCCATATTTATTTGTTTCAACACTATCTCCTCCAAAAGTTTTTAATAGTAACTTTTGGGAGGCATACACTTTATTTTACTTCGCATACACCTCCCGCGTTGCTGCAATCTCCACTGCACTCTTATTAAACATAAACCAACAACTCCTTCCCAAAACCAGATTATACATGACAGCCCCGCGTGTCTTTAAACACTCAATCCTCTTCCCCGCATTTTATTCGATACCCCTTCTACTTCCTCTTTCGGGCCTAAATCGCGGTTGATGCCAGCGCAGCAAATTTTCATAAGACGGGAAATGACGTGACAGATATAATAGGTTAAGCTACTGAGTGACTAAATTCATACGAGGAGGTGAAATCCATGGGAAAGCTGGCCGGAAAGAAAGTGGTCATTCTCGGTGAGAGGGACGGGGTCCCCGGGCCGGCAATCGAGGCCTGCCTGAAATCCTCGGGTGCCGATGTCGTTTTTTCCGTGACCGAATGCTTTGTCTGAACCGCCGCCGGTGCCATGGACCTGCAGAATCAGCAGCGTGTCAAGGATGCTGCTGAGAAGTTCGGAACCGAAAATGTCGTTGTGATCCTGGGCTCTTCCGACGCCGAAGGCGCGGAGATCTATGCCGAAACGGTTGCAAACGGCGATCCGACATTTGCAGGTCCCCTGGCAGGAGTCCCGTTGGGACTCGCGGTTTACCATGTTTTCGACGAGGCGATCCGGGGTGAGGCCGACCCCGCGCTTTGGGAGGAACAGATCAGCATGATGGAAATGGTCCTCGACACCGAGGCCTTGGCGAAGGCTGTCGCAGGGATGCGGGAACAGTACAGCAAGTTCGCCCTCTAGGCATCCCACCGTTTGTCTTCCTTGCAGCGCAAAACAAATTGAGGGGGACCCTCGCATTCCACGGTCCCCCTTTTTCCTCTTGAATCAGGTGATAACGGCGAATGGGAACAGGGGATGCAACGGTCACGGGCCACGTTTTGGCATGATGAAGGCTCCGGGTGGTCAGGCCGGAGCCCATCAGGAGGTGTTGCTTAGATCTGAGGTTAGGAGGTACTCTATCACAACCCGTTTAATTGTTCAAGTGAAGGATCATATTGCTGCTTTTATGGCATAGACATTAACGGCATTGAGAAACCACAAAAACCTTAGGAAAGGCACTGGCGCTGCCGATGAGCCTTTACCCCCTATCGGGGGTTCCCCTTGATCCAATCATCCAGCTATCCTATTTCGGGCTTTGTTTTCTACTTGGACTTCCTCAGCAGCAAGCCCATCGGAGTGAGCAGCAACAGGAACAGGGGGTTCAGGATGCCGGCATTACAGCCGCTGGAGGTCTCTTCCGTTTTGAAAGACCACGTGGGACCCGTCATATCATCTCCAATATAGTGCGCGACCACTCGCCAGTAATAAGTTTCCCCCTCCTCCAGCTCTCCAACGTCCATGTAGAGATCTCCCGGTTCCATATACTCGACATCACCCGTGCTATCAAAATAAAGCGGGTCAGGATCCGTGCCAAAGTAGACGTCGTAGGACTGCGCATTTACATGAGGAAACTCAATCTCCCAGTAAAGTGTCACATTCGTTGGAACCCCTGTCGCTCCATCTTCCGGCGCGGGGTTTATCGGTTCCAAGACCGACCTGGCAAAAGCTGAACCGGCAAAAAGCAGACTCGCGACGAGAGACAAGACTGCAAGGATAAAGAGAAAAGGCTTTTTCGTCCTCGAGCTCCTTCGTTTGCAAAACATCTTCATCCCCCCTTCAGTCATCAAAAATCGATTATATTGTTCATTTTACCACTTTCTATCTCCGCAGCGATATTTCATAAGCGCCTTCCTCCCTCCCCACCACCCAGGGACTCATCACCATTTATATTTGTCGCCAAGCTTGCGGACTTCTTCCCCTGCCAGGTCTGACCAGCCAAACAAAAAAGGGAAACCCCCAAATCGGAGATTTCCCCTCAGATTGCCCTCTTGAACTTACAGGTCTTTCTTCATTTCCTCGAACTGCTCCCTGGTGATCTCTCCCTTCGCATACCTGCGTTTAAGTATCTCCAAGGGAGTTTCCCTCGATACTTCCACTGGACGAGATTCTCCCTGCCTTTTCAAGAGAACGTAAACGACCACCACTCCTAAGAGAAGCAACAAGAACATCATGAACATCCCTCCCGGGAAACCCCACATCATCCCTCGCCCCCAACCCCATGGGCAGACCCTTCCCCCAATACCGGCAGCCTGTGCCATTCCACCGGCAGCAAGTAAAGCCGGAAAAGCAAGTAACCACTTCATGGCAAAAACCTCCTCAGGCTCTTCTTCACAGTTTTTGTACCAAGTCAGTTCCAAACTCTCTGTCCTTCTCCTAACCTTGCCTCTCAGTATCTGCTTCAACGGAGCAAGATGATTAGCCTAACCGAAAAGAGTTATTCTAATATAAACATTTTAGCTTTAGAGTAATTTCTTACATCCGCCATTCTACCGAGAGCATCATGGGATCGGCAGCGTGAGGTAAGGGTGGATATGGGCCGTTTGCGCGGCGCCTTCCGGATCAACAATGGAGATACAATTGAGAGAGATCGAAAACCTGCGCGGAACATTGCCAGGACAAGAAAGAGAGGGACAGGTTGTGGGAAAAAGATTCTTTTTGTTGTGCCTGGCGGCTTTTCTGGCAATCCCCTCCTTGTCGTCGGCGTCAAGCAAAGAAATCCAAACGCCCAGCCTTATCGTGACGGATGGTAGCGGCTCCTACACAGACGAACAGCTCGGGAACCTGGCCAAAGGCGCCCAGGAAACACTGGAGGAAATCCTTGCCCTTTGGTCCGCCGACGCAGGCCTGGAACGATTCGGGAAGATCCGGGTGGTTTTCGATGCCCCACGTAACGAGAACTATTCCAGCGTCTTCTTCTGGGAGGCAAAGGGGGACAGGCGGGTTAGGGTCGTGAGGGTTCATGGGGCAAAGGAGTTGCCGCAGATGATGGCTCACAAGCTGACGAGCGCCGTATTCCCCCAGAAGGACAAGCTGATCCGTAACATGATGGGGATCCTTTCAGAGGTTAAGCTTGGCAACCCGGGGACGTTCCCCATGTGCGGGTTTTCCTGCGACGAGTGGGCCCTGGCTTTTCTGGAACTCGGTTTGTACCTGCCACTGGAGAAGCTCGGACCGGATCACGGATCGTGGGGAATGGAAGACAAAGGCGGCGGCGACCTGCGGGCCCAAGACTTCGGGAAGCAGCACCGGGCCTATGCGGAAGCGGGCTCTTTCGGCCATTACCTGTCCGAGACATACGGGATCGACAGGATCAAGCGATTCCACAGGCTTTCCGTCGACAAAGCACGCCCATGGCAAGCGGCGTTTGGCCTAAGCCTGGACGAACTGGAGAAAAACTGGCTCGAAGCCTTGAAGTCGAGCCCCACGGTAAAGCCCGGGAATGTCTCGCTACTAATGGACTTGTTCAAGCAAGACCCTGAAACCGCCAGGAACAAGGCACGAAACCTGGCCGGCAATCAGCAGTAAGAAATCAGCGCATCCTCACCCCATATGCCTAAACAGGGACTGCCTGGGATATTACATACGAATGATCCTTGTTGCGATGTTTCCGCAAAATTCACGATCATGTTCGACGAAAAGGATCGTCGGCGCGAACTCCAGCAGCAACTCTTCAATCTGGATACGGGAAAAAACATCAACAAAATTCAGCGGCTCGTCCCAAATGTGCAAATGCTTCTTTTCGCACAAGCTCCTGGCGATCAGGACCTTCTTTTTTTGACCGCCACTGAAATCGGACATGTCCTTTTCAAAATGATCCCTCGAAAAATCGAGCTTCCGCAACATCGCCTTGAAAAGGGTCTCATCGATCCGGCTTTCCCTGGCGTAATCGTCCAGGCTGCCCCGAAGGAACGAGGTATCCTGCGAGACCGTGGAGATTTCAAGCTGGCTTCCTTTACTGAAGGTCCCCGTGTACTTGATGCCCTCTCCGCAAATCAACCTGATCACGCTCGATTTCCCCGATCCGTTCCTTCCGGTAAGCGCAATCCGGTCTCCCTGGTCGACCGTGAAGCTGACATCCCGGCAAACCAGCCTGTCTCCGTAGTAAATCGAAACCTTGTCCAGTTCGACAAGCCGCTTCTTGTGATAGCCAAGCTGGAAAATCTTTAGCTTTTCCGTATCCTCGATATCTTTCAGGAGTTTCTTCTTTTCCTCAAGGGCGGTTTGCTGTCGGCTTTCGATTGACTTGGAGCGTTTCATCATCTTGGCGGCCTTGTGTCCGATGTAGCCTCTGTCAGGCCTGAGCCCTGAGTTTCTTGTCCCGAACTTCGTCTTTTCGACTTCCTCCGACCATCTTTTTGTCCGCCTGGCGGATTCGGACAGTCGAAAGATCTCTTTCCGTAGCTTCTCGTTTTCCGACAGCTCGAGGTTATCCCGCCTTTTCTTGTTTTCCCACCAACTCGAGAAATTGCCTTTCTGGATTTCGATCTTCGTCCTGTTTATCGAAAGGATATGATCGACGCAGTTGTCGAGGAATGCGCGGTCGTGGGAGACGAGGATAAAACCCTGCTTGGAAGCGAGGTAATCGCCAACGATTTTTCTCGCATCCATATCGAGATGGTTCGTCGGTTCGTCTATCAGCAGGAACTTGTTCTCCTTGAGGAACAGGGCTGCAAGCAGCACCTTCGTTTGTTCCCCGCTGGAAAGCGTCTGGAAGGGACGATACAGGGCATCCCCGGCAACCTGCAGCAGCGAGAGTTCCCGCTCGACCTCCCAAAGGAGGCGACCCGGGTGAATGCCGCAAATGACATCTATCGTGTCGAGTTGCCCTTCACTGGCTCCGAAGGGGAAATAGTCGAAACCGACTTTTGCGGAGATCTGCCCATCGTATTCGTATTTGCCCAGCAAGAGGTTGAGAAAGGTCGTCTTGCCCCTGCCGTTTCTCCCGATAAAGCCGAGCTTCCAGTCAGTGTCGATCTGGAAGCTGGCATTTTCAAACAGGTTCCTGCTCCCTTCATAGGCAAAGGTCAGGTTCTTTATGTCGATCAGGGACATCCGTCATCCTCCCGCGTAGCCGATGAGGGCGCCTGGGGCAGGCCTCTGGACTACCCGCTCCCTGAATTTTGCGGCACGACAGCTAATACCTGGGTTGATTTTTCACTTCCTCATAATAGGCATCTACCCCAATCTCCTTCATCCGTTCATTGATGCCCACGTGCCTCTTGTACAGATGCTCGTCAAAACCCGTGTTTTTACAAGGGAACTCGTCGCACTGGAAGCAGAAGTCGACCTTTTTCCCCTCGCTGCAGGAGCGAACCCTGCATGCCTTGAACAGCTTGCATTTCTCTTTTCTGCAACCCTGGCATTTGCTCGTGCCCAGGTAACCAAGAAATTCCCTGAAATCCGGGTATTTCAGGAAAACGGGTTCACCCATCAGCTCGGCAAATCGCCTTGCATAGACGTCAAAATTTCCCAACGAACTAACCAGTTGATTGCTAAGATCGCAGATATCGCCCCCGGCAAAGGCATAACATTTTCCACAATGCACCCCGCAAGCGCCCAGTCTCTGTTTTGCGAGTTCGTAGGTTGTTTCTGCCATCGTCGTGCGGCCTCCTTCTTCATCACATCCTGGATCCGATGTGTTTGGCTTGCTGTCCCACAAAAGCATTATAGTGCCGCCATGCAAAGTAGGCATACCCGGCGCCAAGCCGTCCGGCAGGCAAGAGGAAAAACGAAAGGAACGGCAAAAGCCGAAGTGATGTATCCTGCCTGGCCGGTACCGCCTGCAAACAGTAGCCCTGAGCAAAAAACCGGTCACAACCATTGGCGGAATCCGGATCCAGCCAGACTTCCCGCTTGACCAGGTTTCTCCGGATGATAGCGCTATGCTGATCCTCCCTGGGGGTTCCTCCTGGGACCTGGGACAGGAAAATGAAGCCATCCGGCTCGCCCGCACCTTTTTGGATTCCGGCCATCCCGTGGCTGCCATTTGTGGAGCGACGGCAGGGCTTGCGCGAGACGGTCTCCTCGATCAAAGGAAACACACGAGCAACTCGCCCGAATATCTCGCTGCGACTGGGTATAGAGGCCATTCCCTTTATGAAAAGGCCCCTGCCGTCACCGACCGCAACCTGGTCACGGCTTCCGGAGTCGCTCCTCTCGAGTTCGCCCAGCATATTTTCAGGAAGCTCGACCTTTATTCACCCCAAGTCCTGGATGCCTGGTATGGGCTCTTCAAAACCGGTGAAACAAAATATTTCGAGACACTAATGCAGGCGATTAAGCGATAAGCTGCAACTTATCTTCATAACCCTTTTTCTCTCTCGCATCTTCTTTCCCTCTTCGAATATGCGAAAGACGAGGTTCTCATATGACGAAAAAGAGGGGCCCCGCCTGGAGGCCCCTCTTGATCATCGACTACAAGCTCTTCCAGGAGACCTTCCTACCTGTACTTTTTCAGCAGCAGTCCCACCGGGACAAGCAACAGCAGGAACAACGGGTTCAGGATGCCCGCGCTGCATCCGCTTGAACCGGAATCATCCTCTTCCCAGGCTTCCGAAAGCCACGGATCGAAGTCGACATTATCGGAAACCCGGTCCCCCGTCCCACCCGGATTGTCATCATGGGTGGGACCACTGGCGTCACCCCACCAGTTGTTTTCAGCATTGACCTTTACCACATCCCCGTTGTAAAAACCGTACCCGCTTCCCTCGATATTATTTTTCGTGAAGACAATCTTCGTCAGCGGGTTATCGCCAAAAGCCCCCAGAGAATCGATGTAGACCCCGTACTCGTTATTTTTGAGTGTGTTGTACCGGACGGTGACTTCTGAAGGCATGTTATAGGCCATATTCCTGAAGCGCATGCCGAGGCCCGTCCCCCTAACCTCGTTTTTTTCCATAAGGAGAACCGCTGGAGACTGGCCTTCAGCGCCTGTGTTCTCCACATAGATTCCTGTCTGGAAATTTCCTTCCACGACGTTCCCGGTGATTTCCGTCGTTTTTTCGGAATGGGAAACAGAAATCGCGGTGTCCCCGTCTTTACCCGCCGACAGGGTCACCCGGTTGTCGTTGATCCTGGCTTCCGTCCCATCGCCTTCATAATCCATGTACTCGACCATTATCGGGTATTCGTCGCAATCTTCCAGGACATTACCTGAGACCTCGATCGTGCTGTTCTTAAAGCCCCACACATATATGCCGCGCGTACAGTTTCGCAAGGTATTTTCGCAAAAAGAAAAGCTTGCATTTTCAAGATAGTTCCACATGGCGTAGAAACCCCAGGCTATCGGATCATTGAAATCCTCTATGACGTTGTTGGTGATTTTGACAGGATCCGTCATTGACCCGCCCTCGTGATAAATAGCTGTATTCGCAAATCCTCCCGGTAAGATCCTGAACCCGTCAAGGGTGACTCCCAACCCCGAACCGACGGTAATGACATCAGCCATTGCAAATCCCTGGATTTCCGCAAGGCCGGGACCGTCAATCGACTTTAAGGTAAGGTTATTCTTGTCGATGTCCAGGTCTTCGTTATAGAGCCCCGTTTTGACATTGATCGTATCTCCAGCCAATGCTGCATCGATGGCAGGCTGGATTGTCGTGTAGGTCTGCCCCGGGCCTACGGTAAGTGTCGCTGCCATCGAGACGTCGCCAAAGGCAAATACCAGCCCAAATACCAGCAAGACCAATATAACCGTTTTCCTACCCGCGCTATGTTCCATCCGGCAACACCCTCTTTCGTCATGTTGTCCTGATTGACGCTTTAATAATATAGATTGTGATTGCTTTTATCATAAAGGGACACGGGGCTTTTTGTCGATCCCATTTTAAGTTAATCTTTTCAATCTTTCTTGCACATTTCCTGTTTAGGCTTTCCGGGAAAATACCTTGACCCTCCTCCCTTCCCGAACCATATCAATATCCACCATCCCAACGGAGTCCAACAGGGACTGGATTTCCTCGATAGGCATGCCGTGAGAAACAGACACCGGTTCAATGAAGCACATGCGCCCTTTCGGCTTGAGCAGTCGCACTAAAGATTCAAGGGTTTCCAGCCGGCACTCAGGCTCAACATCGTGCAGGACGTGGACGAAAACCACGAGATCAAACTCTCCCGGTTCCAGTTCAAGAATCCGGATGTCTCCCTGCATAACCTTGACGTTTCGGAAATGCCCCAATCTTTCCCTGGCATGGCTAACCATGTAGGAAGAGGTATCGATTCCAACTGCCATGCCCCCTCTTTCCAAAGCCTGCGCCAGGTAAGACAGGAGAACACCGTTTCCGCAACCGAACTCCAGGACTCGCTCGCTGCCATTTAGCCCCAATTCCGAAACGAAAGGACGAAGAAACCGTGGGCCCGTAAACAAGGGCTTGATAAAAAACATCTCTAGCTTGAATAGCCAGGAAGGGCTTTCAAAATCCTCTTTAGTTTTTACTGGATTCTTTTTCATTAATCTTTTCAATCCTCCTTGCTAATACCTGGGCTGGTTTTTCACTTCTTCGTAATAGGCTTCTACCCCGATCTCCTTCATCCGTTCGTTGATGCTCACGTACCTCCTGTACAAATGCTCGTCAAAGCCCGTGTGATCGCAGGGAAATTCCTCGCACTTTCCCTCGGCCAGGTAACCGAGGAAATCCCTGAAGTCGGGGTATTTCAGGAAAACGGGATCTCCGACCAGTTCGACGAACCGCCTGGCGTAAACCTCGAAATTTCCCAGCGAATTGGCCAATTGGCTGCTCAGAACCGGCATATCGCCATCGGTATAGGCGTAGCATTTCCCGCAATGCAACCCACAGGCGCCCAGCCTCTCCCTGGCGAGTTCGTAAGCCGTTTCCACCATGTTCCTTGCCTCCTTCTATGTTCAGGCGCCCTGTTTCAGGGCTCCAGCGAAACCTTCCCGCCGCAGCCCAGGCGCACAAACCCCTTGTCCCAGGCCGTCTTGAGCTTATTCATCGCAAAATCTCCGGTGCAGTGGGAAGGGCCGATTTTCTCGACCCCCAGCTCCTTTAGGTTCCTGACGATCCACTGCATTCTCTTCTCGTCTGCTTTTCCAAGGTGAAACCCTCCAGTGACGAGGTAAATATTGCGCTGGAAGCGCTCCTTCGCGAACTTGGCTATCCTGACAATGCCAGGGTGCGCGCATCCCGTGACGACGACCAGCCCTCTTGCCGAGTCCAGGACCAAAGCCTGCTCCTCCACCTCGGTTCCCAGAATCCCCGTCGTCCAGGCTCCCTCGCAGACCTGGACTGGTTCTCTCACTTCATGCAGGACCTTGCAGCGTTTTTTTATTTCCTCCTTCATGCCTGAGGGGAACGATTCGGGACAATAGACTTCGATAGATCCGTTCCGGGCCAGGAGGTCCTTCACCCCTCCAGTATGGTCTTCATGCACGTGGGAAAGGACCAGGGCATCGATTCCGGCCGGGTCGAAACGGGCCCTGCGCAGGTTTTCCAGCAAGACCTGCCCGTCTTTCCCCGTATCGAAAAGGATCGTCTTTTCGTACCCCTCAACTAGGCAGGAGAACCCCCACCCCGTCGCGAAACCGCTTTCCCCGGCAACGTTGTTGTAGACAACGGTAAGGATCCTACCCTGGCAAGAACCCTGGGACGGGAAGAACCACAGAACCATCAGGGCTACAAGTGTAATATTCTTCATGGTCTAGTACCCCCGCTCTTTTCCAAAACCATTTGAATCGCCTTTTCCAGCGCGCGGTTGAACCTCTTCGGCTGGTTCATCATCAGGAAGTGGTCGGAATTCTTGAGGACAATGGCATCGTAGGAAAACATGTGCCTGCGGTTCGCCTCGACATTGACGGGCCATAAATCCGCGTTCACCGTCACGACCGGGATGGGGAGCGTTTCAAAGATTTTCGCCGCCTCTCCCGTGACGTACTGGGACATCATCTCGTCCATGGCGCTCATGGCAACCTCCGGCGGCGCGGAGGACATGTCCGAGAGGACCCACTCGCGAATCCGCGGGTTCGTGCCGGAAGAAAACATCTCACCCACGAACTGCCGGCACCCGGCCGCAAAATCCTTTCGCAGGGCAGCCGTCATGCCCTCGAGTTCCTCGCGGGTCAGCGGGTATTCGACGTTCTCGAGGGTGTCGACCCCGATAAGCCCGAGCACCCGGCCCGGTAGCAGCCGGGCCGCCTCCGCGATCACGGACCCTCCCATGGAGTGCCCCACCAGGATAACGGTGCGGCTGCCCGTGGCTTCCACCACCGCCCGGACATCCTCCCCGAACGACGCCATGGTGTAGCGTGACCGAGCCGAGCCGGAATGGCCGTGACCCGCAAGGTCGAGCGTCACGACACGATACCGCGCGGCGAAACGGGCAACCTGGGCTCGCCAGTAGCGGGAGTCGCAACTCCACCCGTGGACGAACACCAGGGTTGGTTCCCCCTTGCCGTAGACCTCGTAGGTGATCGGGGAACCGTCCCTGGAAAAGGTCACACGGGGCCATTCCGTTTGCACTCCCGCCGCCGCGGAAGCCAGGGCTGCCAGGAGCAGGAAAGCGAGAAGGGCAAAAGAGCAGATACGGTGCCGTTTCAAGCGAACACCGATGCTTGCCTTTACTGTTTTCAAGTTCTCTCCCATAGCCGGAACCCTCCCTCGCAACGGCACAGAGCCCGCATCGAGTGTAAAGCGACCTGCCCACGATAAATGGACTTTTTTACGCAAGCGTCCTCTTGCCTGATATTTTACCGCTTTCCAGCATTCCCCCGCCATTCTTTCAGCTGCCGAACTCAACAACCGGGATTCATATGCCTATTGACCCATTCCCGGCTTAGCTCCCAATGCGGTCAGTTCCGCCTGCATCCCTGGAAATCCATCTTTTGAATTTATCGGTTATTAAAAGCTATGGGCAGCTTCACTTGCCCGTGCAGGAGAATAGGTGTAACGGATTTGTGGGAAAGCCGACAACGCGACTGAAAGAAAACCTGGGTAAGATTCATGACAGACGAAGACGACCTGAGCGGACTCCGCACCCCACCTACCTCCGGGAAGGCCTCGGTGAAACCAGCCGGGGCCTTTCTTATGGAAACGCAGTAAAAGAGGGGACCCCCCGAAAGGGGAATCCCCTCTTTGTTGTCATCTGCATTCGTCTCAATCGTGTTTCAGAAATATGCGTTGTACCCTCCACATTGCCGATGTAGATATCCGTATAGCAATCGGAGCCTTTCTCAGCCACAATCTCATTGTCCGTAACTTGGACAGTTTTCAAACCAGTTTCCCGAGGTATTGATCGTGCAATATCCTTTTTTGCCGGCAACAAGTTCCCGTATACTCTGGGGGGGACATAATTATGGGAAAAAATCCAAGGGACATTCTTTCTATCGTCTTGATCGCAACCTCGATAACAGTGCTGGTGCCGGTTTTCGGGACACCGGGCGGAGCCAGCCAGCCTCTCTTGCCTTCAGCCGTTCCGTTGTTCAGCTGGAAGCTTGGGCTCTTTTTTGGTGCGATCCAATTACTCTTCTGCTTGAAACTTGGCGACAAGCGGTCCTTTTTGCTTTTGCTTCTTGTGTGGGCACTAGCTATCCCATTCATCCAGCTAGGAAGCGTGTTTCGGGGTTCCATGGCACTTTCGGGAGTGGATCGAATGATGACAGGAGCAGCCTGCGCCAGCGGGCTTGCCTTGGGGATCGCTACACTGAAGGGAAAGATCGGTTGAGCTTTTTGCAGCGATAGCGGGAACAGGGGGTTCAGAATCCCCTAACGGCAGCCAATCCTATGCCTCCACGTTGACAAGGTCATTCTCGCCTGTGCGCTCACCCCGCTTTCCGGCATCACGCCTGTTTCCGGGTCAATCGGAAGTTGTCCAGAAATGTAAAGCATCCCGTTCGAAATAACTCCGAGGACGTAGTGTCCAACCCCCTTGCGAGTGCCCTGCGGGATAACGGTTTTCATTTCCATACTCCCTTCTTGAGCCAACCGAACAAAAAAGAGGAACCTCCCTATCGGAGATTCCCCTCGTGCTGACCTTATCGCAATCTTATCCAGGCTTGGGTTTTTTCCGGATCTTCCTCCGCAACAAACCGAGCGGCGCCATCATGACCAACCCAAGGAATCCCAGCCCGGCAGCGTTGCACCCTCCCGAACCGCCGCCGCTTTGCAATTCAATATCCGAATTCAAAGTCCAGTAAACCCTAAATTGTTTCCCGGCTGCAAAAGAAATGTCCGCAACTTTTTCTGTCCATCCCTCACCGTACCTACTGAAACAGCGGGAAAAGAAAGGATACAGGGAAAAACCAGCAAAACGGCGATGATGGTTTTCTTCACTCCAAGACATCCCTTTCCGGATCCGATTCAAGCTGTGTGGTGTAACGGAGGATTTTTCGCAATGTTGGTCCCCAGGCAAGTCACAAGGGAAGTACGGCAAGTTCCGCCCGTTTGGAAGACGGGCTCAGGGTCCGGACCAGCCTTTCGATCTCTTCCAGGTGGCAAGACAATTCGGTCGCCGTTACCGAGGGGACCCCGTAACAGCAAAAGAGCACCCGGACGGTTTGAAGGGTGACGAAACTCCGGTCATCCGGGCCATGAAACACACTCGAAAGGATGCCATCCCTGCCCGAAAGGAACATGTCCCCCTGGAGCAGTTTCTTTTCCCTGCCTCCTAGGACCTTGTAGATTTCCGTTCCCTGGGCGACATCCAACATAAGGGGTGCGGCGCACCGTTCCAGGGCATGCCCCGCCGTCAGGATGCCGTTCTTGAGCTCGGCCATGAACATGCACGACACCAGGGCGGAAGGTGAAAGAATCGGCTTTCCCTTCAAGGCGACACTTTCCAACTGGTGCAGGACAGGGTATCCCTGGCCGAATTTCCGGTAGTACGCTTCATAGGCGCTGAAGGGATGCATGCTCTTCAGGTCGCTCCTGCCTTTTCCGCCCCATTTCGACCGAAGGTCTTTCTCAAGGCTTGCCTTGAAAACCTCGATCCCTTGATGCTCCGGTGAATTTTCCACCTCATCCATGGCCAGGAAGGCGAAATGCGTCCCGGGAAAAGCTCTTTTCCAGGCATCGGAAACGTTGATCATGCTTCCACTCCTTTCTTGTTTTCTTCCCGTTCATGTAGCTTAAGATAAGGGATATCCGGCCATAGGTTCAACAAGACGAAGAAAGGGGGACCTCCTATCGGAGATCCCCCTCAAGTGACCCATTTGTCATTCCACTGGACGGGATTCCCATTTACTTGCCATCTGTGGGAGAATCAGCCGAAGCCCTGCTGCCAGCCTCACCCCAACACAGCAGCGTGTTGTGTGATTGAGCACGACTTGGTAGCAAGAATTCTTGAAAAAGAAGCGTGGACGAATGATGCTGGCTGAAAGAGGAAACGTGAATTTCGGTAAAAACGAGCTATCGGCATTATCTTTCCTGGTTCTGCTCATTTGGCTTAAGGTCTTCTGTGTCGATTTCCATATCGCGGATACCCTGAACTGGCCTTTTATCGGCAGTACGGAATATCCCTTAATCCGCTCTGCCTTGCGTGCACTGGCAGTAGGAGCACCTTCCCTTGCGGCGATTTTGTGTGTCATGGTGCCCGTGTCGATGGGGCCTGCAAAACACCGAGGATTGTATTTGCTGGTGTTCGATTTTGCCTTGTCTGTCCTTGTGCTTACAGACATCCTGTTTATCCGCTACTATTCCGACATTTTCATATTCAGGAATCTTATGCTTCTTCCCCAGGCTGGAGTGATCTCGAAATCGATAGGGTCGTTGCTCAAGCCTTCGGACATTCTCCTGTTTGTCGATATCCCCGTAAGTGCAATGCTGATACTGAAAAACAAAATCAACATCAGTTTTGCCCGTGTGACAAAAGGCAGGATCGCAATATCGACTGCCGTATTTGCGCTGTCGATAGCGATACAGATATTTACCGTGTGGCACCTCGCCGCGAATCGCCCGACGATCATCAATGCCATGTATGACAGGCTTTCCGTATGTGCATGGACTGGCATTGGGACATTTCATTGGGGCGATGCCCTTTCGCTTGCAGGAAAAGCGTTCAGGTCAGACCGGGTACCCGACGCAGAAATGGAAAAGATGCGCGAATGGTTTTCGAGACATCATGCCGTTGGCCGCACCCCTTTGGCCAAGGGACGCAACCTCATCATGATCCAGTGCGAATCACTTCAGTATTTTGTAATCGGGCTCCGCTTGAATGGTGCCGAGGTTACCCCGAACCTGAACCGCTTCACCAGGGAATGCGTCTATTTCAGGAACGCCTGGAACCAGACTGCCGGAGGCCTTAGCTCAGATTCCGAATTCATGGCAAACACCGGGATGTTCCCCGCTCCGTCCGGTGCGGCCTATACCGAATTCGACAGCAACGACTACAATTCCCTGCCGTTGAATTTAAGGACCAAGGGCTATCGTACGGCCGCTTTCCAGGGTACATACGGTCCGTTCTGGAACTCCCTCATCATGCACCACAGGCTCGGCTTCGAAAAAGACTACAGTCGAAACACTTTCCCGAACGGCGAAATCATCGGCCTCGGCCTGAGCGACAGGGCAATTTTTTCGGAGACGCTGAAGGTCCTGGCGCACCTGGAAAACCCTTTTTACGCGTTCGTCGTCACTCTAAGCAGCCACCACCCGTTCGACTTCGAGGGGATGGATGGCGGGGATCTTGTTTTGCCCCAGGAGCTCAAGGGCACCCTGGTCGGGAATTACCTCATATCGATCCACTATTTCGACCGGGAGTTTGGCCGCTTCGTAGACAGTCTCAGGAGACAAAAACTCCTGGACAAGAGCCTTATCGTCGTGTACGGGGATCATCCCGCCATTCCGGCAGAACACAGGGAAGAAATGGGGAAACTGCCTGGAATAAGGATAGATAGTTCCTTGGACTGGAAAAAAACGGGCAGGGTCCCGCTGATGTTCCGAATCCCCGGCAAGCAAAGAATAACCGGAACCAGCGACATCGACACGGGGCAGATGGATGTCTTGCCAACAGTAGCCGGATTGATGGGACTTGAGATCCGGACGGTATTCGGGAAGGACCTCTTCGCTGAAAACCTGGACGAGCCCGTTGTCTTCCGTAATGGGTCCTACATCGTGAATGGGATTTTCGTCGAACCGGCCGTAGGCCGTGCGACGCGGATCAATACCGGAGAAAAACTGAAAGCGAATGACTTTGGGAAATTTACAGACGAAGCGAGGCAGAGGCTTTATTACAGCGACAGGATCATCGAGCACAACCTCTTAAGAGAAGTAATGAGCCGTAAACCCCAGAAACGCGAACAAGAGTATCTTGTCAAAAAAAAGACGAACAACTAATACAAGGGGCTTTGCTGGAAAACGTACGAAAGGCAAACCTCAACCCATGCAAAAGGGGAACCTCCCCATAGGAGATTCCCCCCTCGAGCCACTCTGTTGTCATTCCAAAGCTAAAGTATTTCTACCTGGACTTCCTCACCAGCAGGCCCAGCGGTGCCAGCAGCAGCAGGAACAGCGGGTTCAGGATGCCGGTGCTGCAACCACTGGAATCATCATCCTCTTCCTCCCAGGCCGTCGTCCGCCAGTTCGCGTAGTCGATATAGGAGGTGACCTTCTTCCCCTGCCCGTCCAGATTGTTGTAATTCGGGGTTCCAGGCAAAGTCTTGTCGTCATAGGGTCCGCTGGCGTCGCCCCACCAGTTGCCCTGCGCGTCGATCAGGACGGTGGCCATCGTGGCAAATCCCCAGGAATTCACGCCCGTGTCCCCGATGATGTTGTTGTCCCGGAAGGTAACCGTCGAATCCGCATCGTTGAAGGTATCGACATAAATCCCGCTTTCTTCGTTGTCATCGGCGTTCGTCTCGATCGTGTTGTAGCGGACCGTCAAGTCTCCCGGGATCGACCCGAAAAGGTCCCCCAGGTTCATCCCGGTTCCGTCGACCCTGATCTCGTTCTTTTCAATAAAGGCCGACACCCGGCTCCCACCCTGGCTCCCGAACGCATTTACCCAAATCCCGTACTCCAAGTCTCCGGTGATGGTGTTGTCGGAAATATGGGTTTCTCCCTCGACATTGCCAACGTAAATGCCCGCGTAGTAATCGGAGCCATCCGCGGCCGTTATCCTGTTGCCGGTCACCTGGATGTCCATTATCGAGCCGTTCATGCCCAAGTCCTCAATTTCAATGGCATAGTCGCTGCAGTCCTCGAACGTGTTATCGGAGATGTTGACAGCGCAACCTTCGAAAGACAGGGCATAGACCCCATAGCCGCAATTCCGGAACGTGTTGTTCGTGACCGTGAAATCGTACGTCATGCTTTCCCAGCTTGAGGCCTCTATTGCCTCCTCCTCTTCGAACCCCACGAATGTACTATTTGTGATTGTCACGGGGCTTGCGGGACTGCCTCCATTGAAGTAGATGCATTCTGCGTTGTCGCCGACAGCTTCGAAGTGCAACCCGTCGATCGTGATACCCAGGTTTTCCGAAACCTGTATGACCTGGAGGGGCACGGTTGGGTAGATCTTCGCTCCGCCAGTCGTTTCCGACAGCAGGGTCAGGTTGTCCACGTCGACCTCTATGGTGCCGGTAAGGTTGTAAGTGCCGTCATTGAAGATAATCGTATCTCCCGCAACGGTTCCGCTGATGACCGTGTTGATCGCGGCAGCGTCATCACCCGGGTTCACGTACTTTGTCGCCGCTAACGAAACGCCGCCAAAGGCAAATACCAGCCCAAACACCAGCAAAACCAATAAAACCGTTCTCCTGCCCGAGCGATTAACCATCCGGCAACACCCTCTTTCGTCGAGTTGGATCATTTATCACTCTATCTAGATATTGAGGTTCCTTTGCAATCTTAAACTGCAGTTCACTTATTTGTCTAGCCTCATCTTCATTAATCTTTACATTCGCGCTCGTGCTCTTTTTATCTATTTCGTCGCCCCATCCAGACTCGTTACAAAATTCACCCGGCTGAACCTACGTTTATACGACCATTCATAACTCCAGCTTATAACCCGAATCATTCAACGAAATATTCATGCAAAAAAGAGGGAATCCCTGATTGTTAAATCGAGAGATTCCCTTGAAAATAGTCTTGGGACGTCGGAGTCGTTGCCTGGCTCAACCAAAGTGCGAAAGCGACTGGACCGTGCCTTTTTTGAACTGCACAGAGAGGAGGGGGATACGTTGAAAAAGGTTTTCATTGCAATCATGCTCATCCTGTCGATTTCAGGGACTGTTTTTGCGGGCGGGGATAATAATCATGGGACAACGGGATCCGGCTCCACATCAACGGGGTCCGAGGCTCCCGGGCAAGCTGACCAGTCACGGTCCGGCAGGTAGCCTTTAACCAACCTGGAACTGAACCCCGCTGAAAACGCGGGGTTCTTGCGTGTCCTGGATAAGGATGGTTTTCCCCTGGTGCAAAAATCCGGATGTCCCTTAATTTCAAGTTGTCCGCGCCTGAGGAGGGAAAGTCGATGCCTACGGAAGAAAATTCACCCAAAAGGACTAGCCCGACAGGAAGAGAAAGACCGAGAAGAGGGACACTCCCCGGAAAAACCCCGGAGAGGGAACAAACAAAACCTGTTAAGGTAACGAAACGATCTCCCAAGTCTCCGCGACGCCCGCCTGCCTCAAGGGAGATCCCCCAAAAGGAAAGGGAAGAAAACCTGTTTCGGCGCTACTGGCTTTCCCTGAAACGAAGAAACGCTCGTTCGGAATTGATCTGGATTGGCAACAAACAGATGATCTGCTGGCAGCCTGACCTGGGTGATTATGGACTCGTCGCCTACGACCCCGCCCAGCCTGACGGTGCCCCATGGGACGCGAAGCTTTTGGAAAACAATCGATGGGCTGAGCTCAAGAATTGCGGGCTTGCCTGGTTGGGCGGCGACATCCTGCTGGCCTGGGAACCTGGAAAGATGGATTACCGCCTTTACCGGCTTACGAGGGATCGGCCCGAGCGGCGCAGGGGCCGCAAGGTTCCCGGCGCCAAACCGAAACCCGCACCTTCCCTTCCCCTCCAGATGATCGCGACCGGGCAATTCACGTCACCGGTACGGAAGCTGACCTACCTGGGCAGGGGGCGTGTACTCGTGTGGAACGAGTCTGCGGACACCTACCGAATCCTGCATTGGAAAGACGGCCATTTCACCGACATCACGACGAATCCGCGGCTTTCCGATTTCCTGCCCCGGGAGATCCTGGATGCGAACGACGGCCATCTCTACTTCACCTGGGGCGGCAGGAACCATGTCATTGCCTGGAACTCGCGGACGAAAAGGATGCTTCCCCTCGGCTTCACCAACAATCTATGCGCCCTTGCCGACGCCTCATCCAGCCTTCACGAGGGGCTGGAAAAGACCGGCTGCGACTACGGCGGCCCAGTTGTGTCGCTAACCTACCAAAGCTCGCGACGCCTGCTCCTTTGGGACGAAAACCTTGAAGGCTTCGTTGTTCACCGGGTCAGGGCCCCGGAATGGGAACATGACTATGCCTTGAGCTACGACCTCGAGGACTACCTGGAGACCTCGCCGGTTGTAGCGGGCGCGATCTCGTGGTTTGCCGCCGGGCAGGAGATCGACAGCACCGAATGGGATCTCTACGGCTTGGAACACCTCCATTCGACGCTCTGCAATTTTTACCTGGGCTTCATCCAGCAGGCGGACCTGCCTTTTACCTACCGCAAGCAGGATGGGGACAAGGTTGGCCCAGACCTCCTGGCTATGGACATTTCCGTGCCGGTGCTCCACCCAGTCGATGCGGAAGAACTTTACATCGCCCAGGTTGCCCTGAACTTGTGGGCGGAGATATCCGGGCAATTCGATTGGCACCTGGCCGATTACACGCCGGAAGAACTTTGCCCGCTTTTGAGCGCGGGCATGTTGTTCGCAGAGCACCCCTGGAACAACCAGGAAGGCTACTGCATCAACGGATCCGTCTTCGGAGACGCCACACCAACCGACCCGGCGAAGACTTTCCGCCAGGTCAAGGCTCTCGGAATGATCCGGGCCACCCCCCGGGAATCGGTATTCGAGATTGCCCGCTGGTTCAGGGACCACCTCTCCCATGGCCCGGGGATCTACGCAGGGACGACCGCATTGGATGCCTACGGTTTCCGGGGATACCCGCCCCTTACGCAAATGATGATCCGCCGAGTGAACCCGCAGCAGCCGGACGCGCGCCCCTGCTTCTTTGCCTGGTCCGGGTGCCACAGCGCCGCCGGCCTGATGGTTGGCCTGGCCCGGTGCCTCAACATCCCGGATCGAAGCTGGGACACTTGGGCGAGTGGTGGAGAACAAGGCACACACCATGGAATCGATTTCCCGACCCTGAGACTCTTTTCGAAACACCTGGACGATTTCTACGCCGACAGCTACCTCATGGACCCCGGCATCGAACCGGGCGAGGTATTTGAACCGGAGGGAAAGTATTCCCTGGAGAAGGACACCTACACCCGCGCCCCGCAAGAGGGAGAAAACCGCCCCGCAGCCTGGATAACCAACACGGTGCGCAAGGGGCTGAACCATCCCACGCTGCGCTATCTCAGCGACTTTTTCCAGGCCACACCCGGTCCCGGTAGCCTGGGGTACTCCACTTTTGTAGACATCGTACGCAACAACCGCCTGTCCGTTGAAGAGGCGGAAGAGCTGGTAAACGAATACTGGCCAACGCTGCAGCCCGCCGCAGACGCTTTTACGGCCGCAACAGGACTTTCCGGTCCGGAGGCTGCAGCCTCTCTTTTCAACCAATGGAAAGAATGGGCCGACAAGCGATGACAGGGGCCTCCTGAGGCAGCGGACTTGCCTGGCGGATCGCCCCCTTGAAAAAAAGAACCGTTGAGTTTTATGCATCAAGAGCGGCAAAAAGAGGGACTCCCCAAAAGGGGAATCCCTCTTTTCATCCACAGACGGCGCCTTGCCAGTTCTGTGCTCTATCCCTACCTGGACTTCCTCACCAGCAAGCCGAGCGGAGCGAGCAGCAACAGGAACAGCGGGTTCAGGATGCCCGTGCTGCAGCCGCTGCTGGAATCCGAATCGTCAAGGGGATCGTCGATTTCTCCTCCCGTGAAGACCGTGATGTCGTCCACATGGATATCGTTGCCAAAATACGATAGCCCCCGGATCCCGATCAGCACCTTCTCTCTCCCTGCGTAAGCCGACAAGTCGCGGCTCACTTCCTCCCAACCGACCGATGTGGAATACCGCAAGATATCCTCGCCGAGATATTCCCAGTTCTCCCCCCCGTCGGTGGATACCTGGAGGTTGATCAGGTCAAAGGTTTCACGCTGGTTGTCATGGTAGACCCATAAAGTTAGCGTGATTTCCGAATACCCCCGAAAATCCAGCGGTCCGTCCAGGACCAGGCGGGCTGCCGATCCGATCGATGTGGAGCCCGAATTGAAATACGCCATGTTGCTGCCGCTGTGAGGGAGAACCCCATAGGGGGACCATCCGAACCGGCGTGTCGCCCAATTGCCCTTGGACTCCCACAACGGTTCGACTGAGCATCCTGCAGGCAAGCCCGGCGGGTCCGCACCCTCAAAACCTTGGAAGTAGATCGTATTTGCCCGAGCGCTTGTCGGGAAAAAGGAAAACAATGCCAGGACGAACAATACCCAGAGAACCCAATTCCTGCCATTTCGGTCACTCACAGGTACTCCCCCGATCTCCATACAGGTTGTTTTTCGATTGAATAGCACATCGACTTAATTTATCATAGGCCTAGAGTAGATCATTTGTCGAGATGCTTCGCCATTCTCACCTCGCTTTTCTTTCCTCAACTACTCCCTCCCCTGCCCAGCCCCTCTCAACCCACCCCATCAGCCTGAAATCACTCGAGCCCTCTCTCCTCAAAACTCCCCTTCATTAATCTTTACATTCGCGCTCGTGCTCTTTTTATCTATTTCCTCGACCCATCCAGACGCGTTAAAAAATTCACCCGGCTGAACCTACGTTTATACGGCCATTCATAGCCCCGGCTTATAGCCTGAAGCAATTCAAGGAAATATTCATGCAAAAACTAAGGGAATCCCTGATTGTTAAATCGAGGGATTCCCTTGAAAATAGCCTGTATGGTGCCGGAGGGGGGACTCGAACCCCCACAGACCCTAGCCCTGGCGGGTTAAATAGCAATATTACAAAGCATGGGAACAGGTCCATTTGCCTTAAACGCGCAACCGCTCCACCAAATTAGACACTTGGGCCAATCCTCGTGATCGAAGCTTCAGTATGCCCAAGCCTTTCTGATGCTGTTTTTCTGCCAGAAGCCGTTTTCCGAAACAGGGCAAGTAGCTCATCACCAATCTCCTCGATGGACTGCCTGCCCAATGCCAGTCCACTCACATCCAGGTCGATATTTTCCCGCATCCGCTCGGCCGTTTTCGGGTTTCCCGTGATCTTAATGACAGGAGCAATAGGACTTCCGACCGGCGTTCCTCGTCCAGTGGAAAAGAGAATTATTTGAGCCCCTCCTGCGAGCATTCCCGTTACCGATTCAACGTCATACCCAGGAGTATCCATTATTACAAGTCCATTGTTCGTAGGTGGTTCTGCATAACCGACGACTTCGACGATTCTCGAATGTCCTGCCTTAGCAAGGCATCCAAGAGATTTTTCCTCGATGGTCGTCAGCCCCCCCTTTATATTTCCAGGGGTGGGTTGAGTTCCACGCAGATCAACCTTCATCGCCTTCGCAGAATCCTCAGTCTTCTTGACGAACTCCAACAACTTCTGTGCTAAAACCCCGTTTACCGCCCTTGCCGCCAGAAGGTGCTCCGCTCCGATCATCTCTGTCGTTTCGGAAAGGATAACCTTCCCACCCATAGATACCACCCTGTCTGAAACATACCCCATTACTGGGTTAGCGGCGATCCCAGATGTAGTATCCGAGCCTCCACATTCCAGGCCAACCGTAAGATCCTTCAATTGGCAGGGGACCCTCCTCTGATTTTTCCACTCTTTCTGCCACCCTCTTAATATTCTCTCGCCCTCTCTTATCGCACTACTGGTACCTCCGCACTCCTGGATCGTAACGAGTTCGACATTATTTCTATTCCTAGCAAGGGCGTTGAGGATATCGCGCGCAGCCACGCCCTCACACCCCAGGCTCACGATAAGGGTGCCGAACACGTTTGGATTTCTACCCATCCCAGTCAATGTCCTGATTGTTTGGCTGAGGTCCTCGCCTATTTGACCACAACCGTTCGTGTGGCAAAACGCTACGGCTCCCCGGACCCTCCTGGCGATGCGCTCTGCCACGACGTTGGCACAAACCACCGTCGACAGAACCAAGATATGGTTCCTCACCCCAACGGACCCATCTTCGCGAAGGAAACCCTTGAATGCGCTCATAGGTCTCCCCTCCCGCGGTCGCTTACGGTGTTTTGGACGTGAACATGCTCACCCGGAAGAATCTCCTTCGTCGATGAACCAATAGCCTCACCATACTTGATGACTTTATCGCCAGCCCGAATAACCTTTATGGCGACCTTATGGCCAAACTCGACGTCATCGAGAAGAGTAAATTCAATTCCGAGTTCCAAGACGTTGATCTTCTCATCCTTTTCAAAATCCCGAAGAAGCGTAACCACGTTATCTACCTTGTTGATGAGGATATATCCCTGCTCCATGCGATCTCCTCCCCACGAAAAAGGGCGTTTGTCCAGCGAAAGTCTGTATCCGTCGTCCAAACGCCCCTAATCGCCGTGTCCCTATTTCTTCCCGATTCCGGCTACTTTGGCCAAGCTTCCGAAGATTTCATCCTCTTCCTGCAAGAGGGAAACAAGTTGATCCGCATTTAGATAGCTGGGAACCGAGGCAAATTTTGCAAGATCGGCCTTCACCCTGGGATCTTTGCACATTTTCTCGAAAGCCTGCGAAAGTTTCACAGCCATAGCCTTGGGAAGGTTCGAGGGTCCATATACATTGAGGGTATAGGGCTTTTTGACCTTGTAGCCGGATTCAAGCATGGTCGGTACGTTCGGGAGGAAAGGACTGCGTTTCGGCGAAGTCACAGCAAGGGCCCTGAACTGACCGTCCTTAATGTAACCCAGGGCAGTTGCAAGATTCAGGGAAGCTGCTTCATAAAAACCACCGAGGAGTTTCTGGATTCGGTCGGCGCCGCCACCTGAGCTGACAAGGACCAAATTCCCACCCCCTGAGGCAACGTCTATCGCTGCTGCCTCAAAATGTGTGGTTGCCCCAATGTTGATGGGCATCCGAATCTTTTTCGGATTGACTTTGGCCATGGCGATCAGATCTGAAACCGACTTTATCGGGGAATCTGCCTTTACCACGATCACATCAGCGGTTGAAGCAGCCTGGCAAATCGGAGTGAAATCCTTCCATGTGAAATTTTGCATCCCAGCATAATGCCCCGTAATCAGTGCTTCATGCATCCATAGGAGTGTGTAGCCGTCCGGCTTGGATTCAAGTACATTCCTCGCTCCGACTACCCCACCGGCCCCGTCAATGTTCGTCACAATTAGGGGTTCCCCTAGAAATTCCTGTGCGTATTTTGAGAAAACACGGGCAGTGGAGTCGTTTCCGCCTCCAGGGTTATATGTGACCACAAGCTTGATAGGCTTGGACGGGTAGCCCTCTGCTCCAAGCGCCACAGTTGCAGACAACAGGCCCAAAATGGCTACAACAACGAATACAACCGAGAATAATTTTCTCATCGTTTCTCCTCCCTTATTTTTGAAAGGCTTGTCGCCTTCCATAGAGTTGCCTCAATAACGGTAAAACGATTGACCCAGCAGCAAGAAGAAGGAAAAGAAGGGATACCGGACGTGAGACGAGAGGCAGGAAACTACCACTGCTGGACATGAGTCCCTGTCGCAGGTTCGTTTCGATGAGGCTCTCCAGAACAAACCCCAAGATGATCGGCGTCAGTGGGAAGCTCGATTTTTCGAGGACATATCCTACAACCCCAAAGAAGAACAAGCTCCATACATCAAACATCCGGTTGTTTAAAGCAAAGGAACCCACAACGCACATTAGGGCTATGAGAGGGAGAAGGTAGGTTTTTCTAATGCTTAATGTCTTGATGAAGATACGGATACCGAAGATCATCATGGCAAGCATTATCCAATTCGCGAGAAATACGGACGTAAAAACGCTGTAAACGAAATCTGCATTGGCTTTGAAAAGAAGCGGACCTGGCTGCAATCCCTGGATCATTAAGCCACCGATCAGGACTGCTGTGACCGCATCTCCAGGAATTCCCATCGTCAGCATGGGGATGAGTGCTCCGGCAATGGTCGCATTATTCGAGGACTCCGAAGCAATGATGCCACTCTTGGTACCCGTGCCAAAAAGTTCGGGAGTTTTTGAACGCGCTTTTGCTTCAGCATAGGCAACCACATTTGCTGTCGCCCCACCGATTCCTGGGAGTATGCCGATGAAAAATCCGATCAGGGTCGACCTTACGAGGTTGATGCCATCTCCAACGAAAACAGAAAAACCGGGGAATACATTCTTCGTGTCGACTTTGGGAACGAGGAAATCGGATTCTGAGGCCACGTCGCTGATAATTTGGGAGATCGCAAAAATCCCGATGAGGACCGAAAGAAGGTTGAACCCCCCAGCCATTGAATTCATACCGAAGGTGAAACGCTGGGCCATATCCACCGGAGCACTCCCAATCATCGCGAAAAGGAGGCCCAGCCCTCCCGAGATAAGCCCCTTAACCATGCTGCCTTTTGAGAGCGCTATTACAATGCTAAGAGCAAAAACACCCAAAGAGAAATATTCGAAGTTGCCCATCTTTATTGCCAAGTTCGCTACCGGAGGGGCGATGAAGACAAGAGCAACAGCAGTAGTTATCCCCCCCACGAACGAGGACAATATTCCAATTCCAAGCGCTTTCCCCGGCTCGCCTTTCTGGGCCATGGGATAGGCGTCGAAGCAGGTCGTAACAGAAGAAGGTGTTCCCGGCATTCTTAAAAGTGTGGCGGAAACAAGTCCTCCGGAGATACCCCCCGTAAAGATGCCGATAAGAAGTGCAATCGAAGAAATCGGATCCATCTTGAAGGTGAAGGGCAGAAAGAGAACGATCCCCATTGAGGCCGTCATCCCAGGGATTGCACCGAATACAATCCCGGAGAAGGTCCCTAGGGTTAACATCGCCATTGGGAAGAATTTGAGAGTTGACAGAATCCCGGAGAGAGCCAAGTGCGACATAGTCACTCCCTCCTAGGGCAGCAAAAGCTGCAGAAAATTATTGAAGACCCAATAGACGGAAACGCTCGACACTCCGGAAACCACGGCTGCCTTTGCGTAGAACTTGGGACCGCAAGGCCACTCGATGAGGATCATCATGAGGGAGACGAAGAAAAACGAGGACAACAGAAAACCAAGCCCAAAACTGAGCAGGCCAAGATAGGCTGCTGTAAGGCAGAGGAAAAGAAGGTTTTTTGCCTTGAACCACTTTGTCGAATCTCTGCCAGCTTCCGCCCCGGGCTTGATAGCCAAAATGGCTGAAAGGGCAGCAATAGAAACGAGTGTCACTTTGGGGAAAAGCGCTGAACCTAAGATATCGTAAGCGGGCATCTCAACCTGTCCAATTTCTGCATACAACAGGCCACAAAAGAGCAGAAGCCCGATTCCGAGGAATCTGTCTCTGTTCACCAAAAGGGATCCCTCCTCAATTGCGGTTTTCCGTAATTGAGTTTTCCACCGAAAGAGGATCCCCACAAGAAAACGTGCTTATCTTGTCTTTTTTTCTTTTATTTTATTTGTACGTACTAGCGATGCAAAGCAAATGAGCCTAAAGGAGTTGGTAGCAGTTGAGCGGTCTACCCTTGGAGCGGTAGACAATCGTACCTCTTACTTTTCCGGTTTCAGCCAGGAATTCCATATATCGCCAAACCGTCGGGCGGGAAAGACCCGTCAAATCAGAGAGTTCTTCAATGAAGAGCGAGTTTGGGCTTTCAGAAAGAGCATCCAGGAAAAGTTGCACGGTCTCCTTCTGTATCCCTTTGGGAAGGTTTTCGCAAGGACTCGGGAAATCATGCGTCCTCCAGTGCCTGTCTATATCTGCCTGATGACAATTTTCCGGCAGATCCAAAAGGAAACGTTGCCTTTCTTGAAAACGGAACAATCCTTCTCTTAGCCTCTCGGTTGTGAACGGCTTGAAGATGTAATCCGCCACACCTTTCTGCAGGCAACGGTTGACAATATTCTTGCGGTTGACCGAGGTGACAAGAATGCTGTTACCTATTACTCCCCAAGAGAGCAAAAAATCAACCGCTTCATCCGGGGTTCCCGAGAGCGTGTTGAGCTCGACAAGGAAGAGATTCGTCTCCGAAAGTTCCGGTAACGAAGTAATTTCTTCCGGTCCCCGTATCGTCGCTTTTACCCTGAATCCCTGCAAACCAGCCACACATCGGGCATTCAGAAAAGCAACCATGGGATCACGCTCGAAGATAAAAACATCCACGGGTTTCAAAATGAAGCTTCCCCTTCCGAGAAATCAAAAGGTCACCTGAACGGAGAGACCGTTGTCCCCGCTTTCAATGGAACAACTTCCCCCTAGCTGTTCCGTCAGCGTGAAAATCATTTGGAAACCCAGACTATCCAAATCTCTGGGTTGAATCCCCTTCGCCAGTCCAACCCCGGTGTCTGTAATCTGCAACGACACATGCTCCGCTGTCTCTTTCAGGTTGAAGGTCAGCTTTTTTTCCTTTTCGAACCCTTCCGGGAAAGCATGCCGAAGGACGTTCGAAAGGATCTCCCCGATGACAAGCCCGACCGAAACCGCCTGCTCCACGTTGAGTTCCACCGGATCTAGATCAAGATCAGTTTGCATCCGGTCGACAAGACTGGACCTAAAGACAGAAGCAGCATTATTCAAAAGACGGAGGACAAAGGTGTCGATTCGGATTCGCTCCGTATCCTCTGACTCTAGAAGCAGTGTGTGAATCATTCCGATCACCCGGAGCCTCGATATGTTGTCCTCCAAGAGGCCTTTTACAGCCTTGTCCGGAAGGCTTTCCGCCTGAAGTGAAAAAAGACTACTAAGGATCTGGAGGTTGTTGAGAATCCGATGGTGCGTCTCGTTTAGGAACATCTCCTTCTGCCGAACGGATTCTCTCAACATCCTTTCTGCTTCCTTCTCAACGGAAATATCCGTAGCGGACCCGACAAACTGACATACACCCTCGCTATTTGAAGACCGAGGCATCAGGAAGAAACGAACCCACTTCTCCTTCTGCCCCAGAGAGTTGATCCGGCAATCGAATATCACACGCTCCCCGGATGAAACCTCCTTGAGGCTATTGAGGACTCTAGGGCGATCCTCCTGTTGGACATAGGAAAGAACCTCTTCCATGGGAATCGGGTTTTGGGGGCTGACTGGATCAGGAAGTCCGAAGATCTTTTCGATTCCAGCCGTTACCCACTCCAGATCCATCCTGCCCGAAACGACTTTCGCCTGGAACGCAGCATCACTGGAAAGCATAGAAACCAGACGATAGCGCTCTTCGCTAATTCTTAACTCCTTCTCCAATTTCCTTCTCTTTAGAACATTTGCACCCAGGATAATTGAGAAAATAGCCAAGGCCAGAATAGATGCCGAAGAACCCATGATGATCTTTCGGTATCTCCAAAATGGTGACTGCGGCTCGTTCACAACTTCTGCCCCCGAGGGTAAATCTGCCGGTGTAACCTTTATACGGTTAAGGTTCGCATAATCGAACATCTTTACCGGTGGCAAATCCAAAACCGGGCGAATCGTTTCAACCTTCTCCCCTCTGAGGATTCTGACGGCAACACCAGCAGCAGCGGAGCCAAGCTTCTCACTAGACGTGACACTCCCCCCGATAGCACCCATGAATCGTACCCAGGTTTCCAATGGGGAGAAGAGGAAAACTTCAGGCTTGCCCGCAAGGATTTGTTCGACCTCCCTGGCCCGGTATGGGCGGTCGATCGCAACTCGGGTCATAGCCAGGGGGATCACGACGGTCCCCTTTTTTAGGCCGTCAATGACACTTTTCAATTCCTCGATTGAAGTTCCTGAAAGGAACTCGATGCTGAGATCAGGATAAAGTCCCGGCAATTGCCTGGCCTTTTCCAGGTTGATTTGCCCTGAGGTCGTGCTATCGGTGATAAAGACAACCTTTTTAGAGTCAGGGATAAAAGTCAAGGCCAGATCCAGCGTTCCCTTGACGTCGGGATCTTCAAATACTCCAGTGGTATTACCTGAGACGAGGGCTTTCCGGAGAAGTACCGGGCTGTTCACCCCACAGAAGATCAAAGGGACTCCCGGGAAAATTTTCTTACCGTGCTCAAGCATGAAAGACAATGCCGCATCATCCACAGCGATTACGAGGCGAAAAGGAATCTCCCTGTACTTGATTTCGTACAACTTCGCGAAGACCGGGAAGGTTTCATTTATGTCATACTTAATCGTTTCCATATGTTCAAAATAAAAGGACGCATCAAGCTTAGAAGTCGAAAAAGTCTTTCTGATCCCTGCCGTAATTCCCTGACTCCAGGTGTATCCAGGACTGTAGGAGTGGAGTATCAGGACATTCGGAGGGGCTGCTGACGCAACTTGAACCAAAGGAACGGCTAGGAAGAAAATGGAACAGAAGCAAGCAGCCATTGAAAAGATTGCCCGGGCCACTCCAGAAAATTTTCCTCTGCCTGTAATATCCATCTTCATAATCTCCCGTCCCTTTCCTGAGAAGACCTTTAACCCTCATCATGCTGCTTCTTACTGAAACTTTTTTATCATAACCCCCAACCCCGATGCACAGGTCTACTCTATCCGAACTTCTCGAAAGATTTATATTCTGCCCATAGGTTCAAGGCCCCCTTTCTCTATCCTCCTCATAAACCGGTCCGATTCACCACTTGATTGCTTATGGTTGTTGAACACGTTTCCGTCCTCACTCCTCAGGAACACGACCGGTTTCTTCGACACGAACGATTCCTCCTTTCAGGTTTTGGACATGGAAAAAGCCGCCATCCCCTTTTCAGGAGCCAGCGGCTGATGGAAATTGCGGTCATAACGGTCACGGCGGCAATGGGAAAGGCCCCGGCTTGATTCACCGAGGCCTTTCCGGAGGTAGGAGTAGGTGCGGGGTCCGCTCAGGTCGTCTTCGTCTGTCATGGATCTTACCCAACAAGTCTTTCAGCCGCTTTGTCGGCTTTCCCACAATTCCGTTACACCTCCTCTTCTTCCTCAAAGTCCTCATCCTGCCCTTCTCCACCCATGTCGATTTCGACCTTCACGACCCGGCGATCCTCTTTTGCGGCATAGACCGGATAACTGCCGTCCCCACAGCCGGTGGAAAAGCAGACCGCCAGGCCGTTGATGACAGAGTCGCCCCTTTCCGCCCCCAAACTCTTCTCCATTAATCTTTCTCTCGTCTTGCGCATTCTTTCACCCATCATGCCGTCCTATCCCCCCAAAAACCCCGTGCTTCAGCCCAAATGGCTTCGCAAGAAAAAAGGGAACCTCCGTTAGGAGATTCCCTCTCGTTCTGACCTTATCGCAATTTTTATCCGGACTTGGGTTTCTACCTGGACTTCCTCAGCAGCAGGCCCAGCGGTGCAAGCAACAGCAGGAACAGCGGGTTCAGGATGCCGGTGTTGCAACCACTGCTGGAATCATCATCGTCCTCCTCTCCCTCCCAGGCCGTCGTCCGCCAGTTCGCGTAGTCGACATAGGAAGAGACCTTCTTGCCGAGCCCGTCCAAGTTGTTATAATTCGGGGTTCCAGGCAAAGCTTTGTCGTCATAGGGTCCGCTGGCATCCCCCCACCAGTTTCCCTGCGCGTCGATCTCGCCACTCTCAGTCTTGTAAAATCCCCAGGACGCCGCGTCCGCATCCCCGATGATGTTGTTGTCCCTGAAGGTAGCCGTCGAATCGGCATTCATGTTGAAGGTACCGACATAAATCCCGCTGACTTCATCATCGTCGGCGTTCGTCTCGATCGTGTTGTAGCGGACCGTCAAGTCTCCCGAAATCACCGAGAAAAGGTCGCTCAGGTCCATCCCGGTTCCGTCGATCCTGATCTCGTTCTTTTCGATAAAGGCCGATACCCGGCTCCCACCCTGGACCCCGAAACCAATTACGTAAATTCCGTATTCCAGGTCGCCCGAGATCGTGTTGTCGGAAATATGCGTCGTGCCCTCCACATTGCCGATGGTGATTCCCGTATAGCAACCGGAGTCCGGTTCTGCCGCAATCGTGTTGCCGGTAATCGTGATCGTCATCGTCGAGCCGTTCTTGCCCAGATCCTGGATATCGATTGCAGAGTAATTGTTTTCGAATGTGTTCCCGGAGATGTCCACCGCACAGCCCTCAAAATCCTCTGCATGGACGGCCTCATTACAATCCCTGAAGGTGTTGTTCGTGACCGTGAAGCCGTAGGTCATGTTTTCCCAGCTTAACGCCTTGATTGCGTAAGTTGAGAACCCGATAAAGGTGCAATTCGTGATCGTCACCGGGCTTGCCGGACTACCGCCGCCGAAGACAACGCATTCGTCTGTCCCGCCGCTATCCGCTTCGAAGTGCAGCCCGTCGATCGTGATCCCGATGTTGTCCCCTACGCTGACGATTGGGGAATCGCCGGCGACGATTCTCGCTCCGCCCGTGGTCTCCGTCTGCAGTGTCAGGCCGTCCACGTTAACCACGATTGCACTGATAAGGTTATACGTGCCATTGTTGAAGACGATCGTGTCCCCAGGGTCAGCGCTGGCGATCACAGAGTTGATCTCATCGTAATCTTGCGTCTCGTCAACCGGGTACGTCGCCGCCAACGAAACGCCGCCAAAGGCAAATACCAGCCCAAATACCAGCAAAACGAATAATACCGTTCTCCTGCCCGAGCTATTAACCATCCGCGGACACCCTCTTTCGTCGAGTTGGATTATTTATCACTCTATCTAAATATTAAGATTTCTTTGCTATCTTAAAATGCTGTTCGCTTATTTGTCTACCCTCCTTTTCACTAATCTTCACATTCGTGCTCGCGCTATTTTTAGGTGTATTCGGGCCCACCATACGAAAGGGGGGCCCCTCCTATCGGAGGTTCCCCCTCGAACGATCATCTTGCAATTACCGCGTTTAAGTTATTAGTGATTCTACCTGCCTTTTATAATTGCCGCCTCACCATGTCAACAAAACTCATGTTATGAGGTGGCCTGTAGTTACTAGATTTATCCTTCCATCGGGCAATTGCGCTCTCATCGATAATTTCCATGCCGTTTCGAGTTTTCCCGATAGGCCGATTCACGCGATATCGCAAAAAATAAAGCAGTTTATTCCAAGGCTTGTGAAAAGGGGCAAATCCATATCCCTGATTCGTTTCGACAATCGAATCAAATACAAGCCCACAATCGCTTGCCTTGTGCTGCATCCACCGCAACGTGATATCCGACAGGCGCGTATCTTCGTACCCGCCCCCAATGTCGCTGTGAGAACCTACGAACCAGCGCTGCTCCATTCTTTGCCCATCCTTCAGCTTATCCGAATCCCAGAGCGTGACGTCGAAATCCTTCCTCCTCTCATCGATAGCGACAGCGTGATAGGCATTCCTTACGATTTTGCTCAATTCCGTATCATGGAAGGCAAAAAGAGTTTTATCGCCTAGCTTTTCCAGTACGAAGAGAGGGAGTCCAAGGGATCCAACCGTATCCCAAACCCCGATGAATTTGATTTCCACTTCTCGTGAAAAAGCATCACGAAAGCACTTCGCCTCCTCGATATCAGGTCCTGCGTCCCTTTGCCGGTACAGGTCGTAAGCCACGTCGACCATATGAACCTGCTTCCGATGCAAAATCCCGCATTTGCGTATCAACCCTGCCAAGCTCCTCGCCGTATAAGACCCCCTGCTGAATCCAAAGAGGAATATCTCGTCTCCTTCTTCGTAATTCGAAGCCAACCAGGTGTACCCCTTCTGTATGTTGCGTGTTAAACCGTATCCTGTTGCACCGCCTATGGCAGAATCCAACGTGCCTTTTGTTCCGACACCCGAGATATAGATTTTTTCCTGGCTCGTTTCTTCCCCAGTGGAAATCAAGTTGTAGATCTTGAGGACATTCGTCTCCTTCCACTCTCTTCCTTTTTCAGGTTTCTTATTCCATGTCCCATCGAAACAAAGGGCAAGTTTCTTTGGCATGGCCCTCTCCTCCATTTCTCTAGGTTTTTTATTTATTAATTTTACTCGCGTCCTGGCCTTTTCTGCTTTGTAGGTTTCCCTCATTTCCCGCTTTTACCACTTCCATGAATATCATCCAGGGACGACAGGATAGGACGGTGGCAAAAGAGCGAGCAGAGCATTCTGGGTAGCTAATCGAGTTGGATGGATTTGTTTTCTAAGGGGAATTTCGGGAAAGCTGGGAAACGATGATTGTTCCCCCCACGGCAACAAACAAGCTCAATCCCCCTCCAACAGGCTTCAGCGGATCGGTACTGAAGGCAGTTTCGCATTGTTATTCTGAAGGAGGTTATTGCAGCCTCAAGCCTTTTTATGTCCTCGATATCACGGTTATGACACCGTATAGGCCGTGTGACTTGGCTCGGGCACTCAATTGGACATGAAAAAGGCCGCCATCCCCTTTTCAGGAGCCAGCGGCTGATGGAAATTGCGGTCATAACGGTCACGGCGGCAATGGGAAAGGCCCCGGCTTGATTCACCGAGGCCTTTCCGGAGGTAGGGGTGGGTGCGGGGTCGGCTCAGGTCGTCTTCGTCTGTCATGGATCTTACCCAACAAGTCTTTCAGCCGCGTTGTCGGCCTTTCCACAGTTCCGTTACACCTCCTCTTCCTCGCCAAAGTCCTCATCCTGCCCTTCTCCACCCATGTCGATTTCGACCTTCAAGATCCGGCCATCCTCTCTTGCGGCATAGACCGGATAGCTGCCGTCCCCACAGTCAGTGGAAAAGCAGACCGCCAGGCCGTTGAAGACAGAGTCGGCCCCTTGCTCTCCTCAGGATTCCTCCACATTCTTAATCTTCCCTCGCGTCTTGCGAATCTTTTCACCCATCATGCCGTCCCATCCCCCCAAAAACCCCGTGCTTCAGCCCAAATGGCTTCGCGAGAAAAAGGGGAATCTCCATTAGGAGATTCCCCCTCGTTCTGACCTTATCGCAACTTTTCCCAGGCTTAAATTTCTACCTGGACTTCCTCAGCAGCAGGCCGAGCGGAGCGAGCAGCAACAGGAACAGCGGGTTCAGGATACCGGCGTTGCAGCCACTGCTCGAATCGTCATCCTCTTCCCAGGCCGAACCCAGCCAGGGATCGTAGTCGACCGAGTCGGAAACGGTGTCCCCACTACCGCCGGGGTTATCGTCATGCGTGGGTCCGCTTGCGTCGCCCCACCAGTTGTTTTCCGCATTGATCACGACCCCGTTTCCCGCGTTCTGGAACCCAAACCAGTTCCCCTCGATATTGTTTTCGGTAAAGAGGATCTCTGTCTGCGAGTCGTTTGCCAAGGCTCCAAAATTGTTGACCTTTATCCCGTAATTGTTTCCCTCGAGGGTGTTGCGACGAACCGTCAGTTCGCCGGGAGCATTCTCGAACAAATCCTCGAAATACATCCCGATCCCCGTAACCGAAATCCGGTTCTTTTCCACTCGCGTGGTCGACCGGTTCGTCCCATCGGTCCCTATCGCTTCGAAATAGATTCCGTATTCGTAATCCCCTTCGATCGTGTTTCCCGAAATCTCCACCGTCGCCCCGCCGCCCGCATCTTCAAGGTAAATCCCGTAACTGCATTCCGAGCCGGCCGAAGCGGTGATCGTATTGCCCGTTATTTGCACGTTTTCCGAACCAAAGGTGGGACCTGAGGATCCGATCTCGATCCCGTAATCGCAGTCCTCGAACACATTATCGGAGATGTTGACCGTCCAGCCCTCTACCGACAGATACGGGCCTTCATTGCAATTCCTGAACGTGTTGCCCGTGATCGTGAGAACCTGGGATGCGGTATCGAAAAGAGCCTCAATTGAATAATCAAACCCGACGAGCTCGTTGTTGGTTATTGTTACAGGACCGGAAGGAGCACCTCCATTATGGAGGATCCCATTATAGTCATTGACATTTACGGTTCCCATGTAAAAACCGTCTATCGTGATTGCGCAGCCATCGTCGATTTCGAAGATAGTATAGCCATCTTGGTACAGTTTCGCCCCGCCCCGGGTTTGAGACTGGAGGGTCAGGCCGCTGATTTGAACTCTTATGCTGCCGGTTAGGTTATACGTGCCGTCCTCGAAGAGGATCGTGTCTCCCTCATCCGCGCTTTGGATCACGGCATTAATGACATCGTAGTCCGACCCTACGGTGATATTGCGCGTGGCTGCCAACGAAACGCTGCCAAAGGCGAATACCAGCCCAAATACCAGCAAGAAAAATAAAACCGTTCTCCTACAATAACGATCCCTCATACTGCCACACCTTCTTTCTTTGAGTTGGATTGATCACCCTGTTGCAAGGATATTGCATTATTTTATTATCTTAGGCGACAAGCGTAACTATTGTCGAGGACTCCCCATCATTAATCTTTTCTCTCGTCTTGCGAATCTTTTCACCCATCGTGTCGTCCCGCCCGTAAAAGACCCATGTTTCAGCCCGCACAGCCTCGTCTATCAATCCCATTCATAACTCCGGCTTATAGCCTGAAATAATTCAACGAAATATTCATGCAAAAACTAAGGGAATCCCTGATTGTTAAATCGAGGGATTCCCTTGAAAATAGTCTATATGGTGCCGGAGGGGGGACTCGAACCCCCACAGACCCAAGGCCCGGCGGATTTTGAGTCCGCTGCGTCTACCATTCCGCCACTCCGGCAGCGGCATTTGTATAACATACCACGGGTCACTTGTCCAGAAAACCGCTTATTTGGTACCATAGGACCCTTGCTCCGATTATTTTGAAAGATTTTAAACCCGGAGCGATAGAAACGGGGTGGAAATAAATGGAAAGCCTGCCGGGATCGAACGGGTGTTTCGTCTGTGATGCGACCGGGAAAAACCCGAAATCCCTCAAGTTGGAAATCCTATGGGACGAATCTGCGAACGAGGTAGTGATCCCTTTCGTTCCCGATGATTCCTGGTGCGGGTTCGAAGGGTTCGCACACGGCGGCATCCTGACGGCGATCTGTGACGATGCAATGGCCTGGGCCGCCAGGAAAAAAACAGGGGCCTGGAGCGTTACGGCCAACATTTCCGTTCGCTTTATGCGGAGCGTGAAGGTTGGGGCCGCCTACGAGGCAAGGGGCGAGCTGACGAGACAGGATGGGAAGAAGTCCCATACCCAGGCTGTGATCCGGGATAGTGAGGGGAAACCTTGCGTTGAGGCAAAAGCGGTTTTCGTCGAGGTTCCGGAAGAGAAGCTTTTCGGGGAGCAGGGGTAATCATTTCAGGGGAGGGTTCTTTTTTGAAGGACATCGTTATCCGGCATTATCTTTTTGAGGAGATCCACTGTGAACCGACCACCCAGACCGGGCAAACCCTTCGCCGCCTGTGTGCGCAGATGGCGCCGAAGCTGGCCAAGCTGGATATCCGGCTCGTGTTCCAGGAAGCTCTTCTCGAGAATCCGACCCCCGAGAATATCCGGGTGAAAAACCGGGTGACTTTCAGCTGCCCTGAGGATGACATGCCCGAACGGGACCTGGACGAAATCCTGGGTTTGCAGGTGGCGCACGAACCTTGCCGGACCTGCAGCGACGAAGCCGGGTTCCCCGTGACCTGCCGCACGGTCCTTGTGGAAGAACAGGGCTACCAGGCTTTGCCCTCCGGCCTGATCGCGGACGCAATGCTCCGTTTTTCCTTCTCCGTCCTGAGCGGCGGGCAGGAGTGCGATTCGCATAGCTGCGGAGGGTGCTGCGAAGGCTGCCACGGGGGGCAGTAGGCAGCAGGCAGCGCACGGCTGTCCCCGATGCCGAAGGGAGGACCTCTTGATGGATGAGGCCTGGATCACGACCAAAGGCGGCGACAAGGGAACAACCGGTCTCGGCAACAACGAGAGGGTTCCCAAGGATCACCCGCGCGTGGAAACCTATGGGACACTGGACGAGTGCCAGGCCCACCTGGGGATGGCACGGGCGACCTGCTGCGATGATTTGATCCGCAAGGAACTCTTCGACCTGGAGTCCGCCCTGGGCCTGGTGATGGGATACCTGGCCCTTTACCCCGGACTTCCCGAACCTGACCCGGCTTCCCTGGAGGCGATCATCAGCCGCGCGCGGGAGGTCGTGGGCACAACCTTCCACTTCGTCCGGCCGGGAGATTCCGTCCCGGGAGCCGCCCTTCACCAGGCCCGGACGGTGGCCCGCCGGGCGGAACGATACGCAGTCAAGCTCTACCGAGAGGGACAGCTCGAAGAGAAGGCCTATGTGTACATCAACCGCCTCTCCGATGCGATCTACGCCCTGGCCCTCTGGACCGACAAGGTGAACCGGGAGTGCGAGAACTCCTGACCTTTGGCGAGCAAGGACCCCCCGGGAACGGGGGGTCCTTTTTTTTAAAACCTTTTGAAATACCATGTTTTTCTTGACGGAGACTGTATTTTGAGGATAGTATACGGATGTATGGACAGGCCTATTCTTTCGTGGAGAGGGGAAAACTCACGATGCTCAATGACCCGCTTTCTCCTGCTAGGAACGTCGATCTTCGCCAGATCGTCTATGAAAAGATCAAGGAAGCCATCGTCGACGGAATCATCCCTCCCGGGGAGAGGCTGTCGGAGGTGGAACTTGCCGACCGGATCGCCGTTTCGCGGACACCGGTTCGGGAGGCGATCCGCCAGCTGGCACAGACCGGCCTGATCACCCTCGTGCCGCGCCGGGGAGCCTTTGTCACGCTGCCCACGGCCAAGGACGCCTCCGACCTGTACGACCTGCGCGCCGCACTCGAGGTCATGGCGATCGAGCACACCTGCAAGAATCCCCCTGTAACCGAACTGGAAAAGTTCCTCGATAAGTTCAGCCACTTTTCCGACGAGGGCGATTCCAGCCTTTTCCTCGCCGAAGACCGCCGTTTCCATGCCATGTTGAGGGATTCCACCGGGAACCGTTTCCTCAACCTGACCCTGGACAACGTGGCCGACCTGATTCATCTATGCCGTCATTATTCCATCGAGGACATCCGCCTGAGCGCGACTTGCCAGGAGCATGTCGAGATCATCGAATCGCTGCTGGCCCGGAATTGCCCGAAAGCCATGGAAGCCATGCGCCAGCACCTGGACAACTCCAAGCAGGCGCTTTTGAACTACATCAACAGGCACCCCGAGCTTGCACCCCAGCTCGAGGAATAACCGGCCTTCTTGCCTTCCGGTTTCCTGGCGGGATTCATTCTCGCCCTTCTTTCCGCAATCGTCTGGGCTTTTGCCCCGGTCCTCTATCGCCGCGGGGTCAACCAGTTTTCGTATACGGCCCTTGGGGCAGCGCGCACGATAGGCTCCATCCTGACGGCTGGAGCCTATCTTTTTTTCACCATGGGGAAGGGAGCCTTTTCTCCTCCCCCGCTTCCGTTGCTCCTCGGGATTTTCGGGGCCAGTGTCATCTGGCTCGTGGCGGGGGACCTGCTCTACTTCGTTTCCCTCCATCGCCTGGGGGTCACCCTGGGCGTCCCGATCTCCTCGGCCTACCCCCTCCTGGCGGTTCCGGCAACCTGGATCTTCCTCGGGGAGCCGGCCTCCCCCATCGTCTTCGGCGCAGCGATCCTCATCGTTGCCGGGCTGGTTCTCCTCTCCCCCCGGGGGGATACAGAGAACCGCTCGGTCTCCCGGCGGGATTTCCGCGTCGGGCTGCTATTCGCGTTCCTCTGCATGTCCTGCTGGACTTTCGGGATCATCACGAACAAGCTCTTCATGCAGCGGCTTCCCGTTCCGCAACTGGAGTGGTGGCGATCCGTGTCCGTGCTGTGCGGGTCCTGGATCGCTTTCTGGGTGCGTGACCGGAAACTTTTTCCCCGCGTTTCCTCGCCACTTGTCCTCGGTGAGGCCATGCTGGCGGGAGCCCTGGGCCTGACGGTCGGCAACCTGCTCTTCTCCTACAGCCAGAAGTTCATCTCGGTCGACGTGGCGACCTGCGTCGCCTCCGCCAGGCCCTTTTTCTCGGCAGCCTTCGCGGCCCTTTTCCTCAAGGAAAGGCTGACTTTTCGCCTGGCATCCGGCATTGCCCTGGTTGTTGCCGGGGTTACGGCGATGTCCCTCTAGCCTTCCTCGCTGGAAAAACGCTTCCAGAAGCCTCTCATCCGTTCGGCCAGCTGCGTTTCGTAACCGATGGAACCGGGGCGGTAGAACCGTCTCGGCTCGTTGAGGTATTTCTGGGGGACCCAGTGCCTGGGGTCGTCGTGGGGGTAAAGGTAGCCTTCTCCCCGTGGCTTGAGGTTCTCGGGCACTTCCTGCAGGTCTCCGGCCCCAAGGGCCTCAAGCGCGGACCCGATGGCGCTCGTGGCGCTGTTGCTCTTCGGCGCGGTGGCCATGTACAGAACGGCTTCGGAAAGGACCAGCTGGGCTTCCGGCAGGCCGACGAAGTCGCAGGAATAGGCAGCTGCCGCGGCGACCATCATGGCCTGGGGATCCGCCAGCCCCACGTCTTCGGAGGCAAAGATCAGGATGCGCCTGGCGATGAAGCGGACGTCCTCTCCCCCGGCCAGGAGCCTTGCCAGCCAGTAGACCGCGGCATCGGGATCCGAGCCCCGCATGCTCTTGATGAGGGCGGAGATGACAGCGTAGTGGTCGTCTCCCGCCCGGTCGTAGCGCTGGATTGCCACCCCAAGGGTCCGCTCGACCGCCGCCTCGTCGAGGAGGGAGCCGCCGCCCGCGGCAACCGAACTGGCGGCCGTATCGAGCCGGATCAGGGCCTGGCGCGCGTCCCCGCCGCTTTTGGCCGCGATCATCGCGACAGCCCCGTCCGTGGCCTGCAGTTCGAGCTTTCCAAGTCCTCTTTCGCCGTCTGCCAGGGCCCTTCGGACCAGGGCTTCAAGGTCGGCCTGGCCTAAAGGCTTCATCTCGTAGACGACCATGCGGGAAAGCAGGGTCTTGTTGATCTCGAAGAAAGGGTTTTCCGTGGTGGTGCCCACGAGGATCAGTTCTCCCTTTTCGACCGCGGGGAGGAGTACGTTCTGCTGCTGCCGGTTGAAGTGGTAGATCTCGTCGACGAAGGCGAGCGCTGTCTTGCCCTTGTCCCGGGATTTTGCCTGCCTGGCCTCCAGGACGAGGTCCCGCAGCTCGGCAACCTTGGCCGTCACCGCGTTGATCTCGAGCAGCCTACGCCCGGTTTCGGCGGCCATCAGCCGGACGAGGGTCGTTTTCCCGACTCCCGGCGGCCCGTAAAGGACACAGCTGGGAACGGTCCCTGTCGATAGGACCCGCCGCAGGGGCGCGTCGGGGCCCACAAGATGCGCCTGGCCGACGAAGTCGTCCAGGGATTTGGGCCTCATGCGCTCCGGGAGGGGAACCTCCCAGGTTTTAAGGGTGGTTTCCTCCTGGGCGGGTTCATCGTCCCAGAGGCGCCTTTCCACCATTAGAGAAGGACCTCCCCGAGAGCGGATTCCATTTCGTTTTCCGGGAGTTCGCGGCCGCCAACTCCCTCGGACACCACTGCGAGGGGGAACCTCCCTGCGAGGAAGGCCTCCAGGGACTCGAACAGGGGTTGCCCAAGCCATTCGCGCCCGAGGGGCAGGGATTCCTGCCAGATGGAGACCGAGAGGCCCAGGCCCGGCTCGACGAGGAAGTGGCCGACTCCGAGCGCGGCGGCTTCGTGGACGAAGCGGGCGGGATCGGAACAACCGGCGAGAACCTGGACCTCCAGGGGCCAGGCTGCCTCCAGCCAGGAAGTCCCCTTGCGCTCGACGACGGGGCGATATTCCCAGGGAACCCAGGGCATGGGCGATTCAAGTTCTTCCAGGAGAGAGCTTACCGTCGGGCAGGCCCGGTCGATCCAATCAAGCCAGTTGGGCTCTTCCCGCTGGACAAGGAGGGCTCGCATTCCCGCACGCCGGGCCCCGACAAAATCGTAAATGAAATCCCCGACCATGACGCATCGGGAACTCTCCGCCCCAAGTAGCCGGGCAGCTTTCCACAGGGCCTCGGGATGAGGCTTGACCGGTTCCTCGTCTCGGCTCAGGACAACCTCGGGCAGCCGGATCCCGGCACGCTGCGCGGCGAGATCGATGGAATCCCGGCAGTTCCGGGAGACGACGGCCCAGGGGATTCCCCGGTCCTCCAGCCAGTCCAGGAGTTCCATTGCACCCGGCACGGGTTCGGCCGCATCAGCGCCCTGCATTTCGAGGTCGTAGATGTCCTTTGCCAGCTGAGTTCGCGTTTCTTCGGGGAGATACCGGCCGGCTTCGAGCAAAGGGACGCGTTTCCCATGGAAATAGCGGTTTCGAATCGGGGAAAAGTCGAGGCGGGTTTCGGCGAGGACGCCGTCCCAATCGAGGATAAAGGCATGGGCAAAGGTCGGATGCCAATACGGAGGAAGAACGGGCTTCAAGGACACCCCTCCCGGGTGGCGCAAAAAAAGACCCCGCAGTGTCGTATTTCGAGAGCCTTGACCCTCTCCTCGAGGGAATGGGAACCTACCAAACCTTGGATTCGATACACCTCGCGGGTGCCTTCTCCTCCGGAATGAACCTGGCTCCCCATTGTTTTTCTGTTGGCTCAAGACTCACCCAACAAACACGGGCACCGCAGGGAACTTTTCGATATGATTATACTGCAAAAAGGGTATCTCATGCCAGTAGAAGGAGTGAGTGGATCTCCATGGAAGAAGCGATACGCCGGGTCGGGATCGTGCGGGTCTATGCGAACGGGACCTTCGAAGGAAGGCCGGACGAAGTGCTGGAGGAAAGTTCCCTGGTTTTGGAACTGGACGGGCGGGAAGAGGCCGCCGTGATCCTGACCCCGGGCCACGAGAAAGAATGGGCCCTGGGCCACCTGGCCTGCCGAAGGATGATCCTGTCCATGGAGGACGTAGCCGCGGTTTCAGTCGAGCCCGGGAAGGTCCGGGTCGACCGGAAGGTTGCCCGTGAGGGGATTCCCCTGAAAACGAGGGTGCTCCACACCGCTTCGACACGCATGGTAGACGGAGCCCAGGTCAGGGAAAACTGGCCTGACGCCCTGGCCGTCGAATGGAGCGTGCCGTTCGAAACCCTCCAGGCGGCAATCGCGGAACTTGCAGAGGCCCCGCTTTTCCGGAGAACCGGAAGCGTCCACGTGGCCGTGCTGGGTTTCGTTTCGGGGCATGCCCGTTTCCGTGTCGAGGATGTGGGACGGCACAACGCCGTGGACAAGACCGTGGGATGGGCGCTCCTGGAGGGACTCGACCTCGCCGGCTGCTACCTGGCCGTTTCTGGCAGGCTGCCGGCGGACATGGTCTACAAGGCGATCGGCGCACGGATCCCCCTCCTGGCCAGCGTTTCGGCAGCCACCGCAGGGGGGGTGGACGCGGCAGTACGCGGGGGGATCACCCTCATCGGCTTCGCCCGTGAGGGAAGGATGAATATCTACAGCGTTCCCGAGCGGGTCTCGGGATCCGGCGGGTTTTAGGGCAGCCTGGGGTTCAGGAGGCGCAGGAGGTCTTCGGGGGTATTGACCCCGCCGAAGGAACGACGGTAGCCCGGAAGGAAGCGGAAGGACTCCTCTTCCACGACGGTGACCTTGACCTCGTCGTAGAAGCTCTTGAGACGGCGCTCCCCCCTTGCGAGGGCCCGCCTGGCCGCGGGGAGGCAGGACGTGGAATAAAGCGCGTGCAGCGGTTCGAGGAAACCGTCGAGCCGGGCGCAAACGGCATCGCTTTCGGGAGTGCGGGCGTTCCACAGGATCCGCAGGACGGCTTCCTGGACGAGCGGCATGTCGCAGCCGATGGCAAAGGCCCAGTCCGTCCGCAGTGAACCCAGGGCCCTTGAAAGGCCCTCCAGGGGCCCCCGCCCGGGGGTTTCGTCCACCACGACACGTAGAGGCCACCGGTCGCGGATCGGGGCCAGGAGGATCTCGAGAGGCGCCTCGTCTTCGGGCCCCACGGCGATCAGCACCTCCGAAAACCAGGGCGTGACACGCGAAAGAACCCGTTCGATGAGAAGGGTCTCTCCAGCCGCCAGGAAAAGCTTGTTGCCCCCCATCCGGCGTCCCCGGCCACCCCCTAGAATAACGGCGGAAGCGGGAAGGATCCCGCTTCCGCCGATCAATCCGGTTTTCGCTTTCGGGTCCACCCTAGTCCAGCTTCTCCAGGTTGTGCTTGAAGACCAGGTAGTAGAAGACGGCAACGAAGAGGATGCCGCCCACCATGTTGCCGATAGTGACGGGGACCAGGTTGTGCATGTAGCCGGCCCAGTTGACCGCTGCCAGCTTGTCCGGGGCCAGTTCGGCGGCCGACACGACGGCCTCGTTGCCCTTGACGAAAATCCCGATGGCCATGAAGTACATGTTTGCGATGCTGTGTTCGAAACCGGAGGCGACGAAGGCCATGATCGGGAAGAAGATGGCGAAGATCTTGCCGATGATGTCGGTGGCAGCCATGCTCATCCAGACGGCCAGGACGACGAGCCAGTTGCAGAGGATGGCCCGGAAGAAGGCCTGGTCCATGGGAAGGCTCATCTTTGCCGCGGCGATCTTGAGGGCGTTGGCCCCGACGGGGCCGGTAGCAAGACCGGAAAGATAGATGATGACAGCGACGAGGATGGAACCGACGAAGTTGGCAAGGTAGACCCAGAACCAGTTGCGCAGGATACCGCTCATGGGAGCGCACCCGGAAAGGGCGCCGAGGGGCATCATGCAGTTGCCGGTGAAAAGCTCACCGCCGGCGATGACGACGAGCATGAGGCCGACGGAGAAGACCGCTCCGCCCAGGAATTTCGCCACGCCGACGCCGGCGAACTTTGCCAGGTCCTGCGTGACGACGGTGTTGAGGAAACCGCCGAACGCGATGTAGGCCCCGGCCAGGATCCCCATGATGAGCATCTGCGGAACAGTCCATGCGCTCTTGGTCTTGGCGGCGGCGCAAGCGGCCTTTGCCAGTTCCACGGGTGTCTTGAAGTTCATGTCCTTTCACTCCTCCTTGTGTTTTTTTATTACAGGGGCGGGACCGGGGGTGTTCCACCCCTCCCGGTCCCGCCAGTTCTGTTTGACGGCTCCGCTTTTAGGCCTTTTCGACCTTCACGGCGCTGATCTTGTAGCCCGGTGTCTCGGAATCCGGGTCAACGACGGCTGCCGTGAGGATGTTCGCGGAAGCCTCCCCAAAATGGAACGGCAGGAACACCATCTCCGGCGGAACGCGATCGGTGATCTTCGCCCTACCCTCGACCGAGCCGCGGCGGGAGGTCACGCGGAGCATGTCCCCTTCGGCCAGGTTCATCCGGGCCGCATCCTTCGGGTGAACTTCCACGTAGAGTTCCTTGACGAACTCGCCGGGTGCGCTCCTCCGGGTCATGCTGCCGGAATGGTAGTGGTAAAGCAGCCGGCCCGTGGTGGCCAGGAACGGGTACTCCTCGTCAGGCCACTCGTGGGGCGCCTTCCACTCGCAGGGGGAGAAGGACGCCTTGCCGTTGGGGCGCGAGAACTTCGTCGTGTGGAGGATCGGGGTCCCCGGATGGTCCGGCGTGGGACAAGGCCAGGCAAGAGGGCCCTCTTCCAGGCGGGCGAAGCTCATTCCCGCGTAGCTCGGGGTCACCTGGGTGATGGCGTCGAAGACTTCCGACGCGCTCCTGAAGGTCCACGGGGCACCCATGCGCTGGGCGATCGAGGTGAGGATCTCCCAGTCGGCGCGGGCTTCACCCGGGGCCTCAACAGCCTTGCGGACCCTCTGGACCGCCCGGCAGGTGTTCGTGAACGTGCCTTCCTTCTCGCCCCAGCAGGCGGCGGGCAGGACCACGTCGGCCAGCTGGGCCGTTTCGGTAAGGAAGATATCCTGGACAACCAGCAGGTCCAGGTTCTCCAGTGCGTGCCGCACGTGATGGGAGTCGGGGTCCGTCACCATGGGGTTCTCGCCCATGATGAACAGGGCCTTGATATCCCCGTTTCCGGCGGCTTCCATCATTTTCACGACGGTCAAGCCGGCCCCGGCAGGCATCTCTACGCCGTCCCAGGCCGCCTTCATCTTCTCCCGGGCCTCGGGGTTGGCCACCTTCTGGTATCCGGTGAACACGTCGGGCAGGCAGCCCATGTCGCAGGCCCCCTGGACGTTGTTCTGTCCCCGCAGCGGGTTGACCCCGGTGCCGGGGCGGCCGTACATGCCGCAAAGGAGGGCAAGGTTGGCCATGGTCCGGACGTTGTTCGTTCCCGTGACGTGCTGGGTGATTCCCATGGTGTAGAAGATGGCCGAGTTCGGGCCGGTCGCGTAGATCCGTGCGGCCTGCTCGACCAGTTCGGCCGGGATGCCGGTGAGTTCGCTAACCTTCTCCGGCGTGTAGGAAGCCACCGTGGCTTTCAGGGCCTCGAAGTTCTCGACCCGCTCGGCGATGAAGGCTTCGTTGTGCAGGTTGTCCCGGAGGATGACGTGCATCATCCCGTTGACCAGGGCCACGTCCGTGCCGCTCTTCTGCCGGAGGTAAACGTCGGCGTACTTTGCCAGCTCGATCTTCCGCGGATCGCAGACGATCAGCTTCGCCCCGTTCTTCCTGCGCTCCTTGATCATCGCGCCGAGAACCGGGTGGGCTTCCGTCGTGTTGGAACCGATGACGAGCATCACGTCGGCCTGCTTGATGGATTTGAAATCGTTGGTCATGGCGCCGCTTCCCAAGGTCTCACCGAGACCTTTCACTGTGGCGCTGTGTCAGAGATGGGCACAGTGGTCAACGTTGTTTGTGCCGATCACCTCCCTCGCCAGGCGCTGCAGCAGGTAGTTTTCCTCGTTGGTGCAGCGGGCCGATGAGAAGAACCCGATGGTGTCGTGCCCATGCTCTTCCTTGATATGCCCAAGGCGGCCGACCACCGTGTTCAGGGCCTCGTCCCAGCTGGCTTCGCGGAACGTACCGTTCTCCCTGATGAGGGGCGTCGTGAGGCGCTCGTCGCTGTGGACGAACTGCCAGGCGAAGCGTCCCTTCACGCAAACACGGCCTTCGTTCAGGCCCGTCTTCGAAGCGTAGTCGGTCTTCACGTTGGCGATCCGGCCGGTCTTCCTGTTGACCTGGATGTTCAGCTCGCAGCCCACGCCGCAGTAGGAGCAGACCGTCTTGACCGATTCCATTTCCCAGGGACGGCCCTGTCCCTTGGACGTCTTTTCGGAGAGGGCGCCCACGGGGCACATCTGGACGCACTGGCCGCAGAAGGTGCAGTCGGAGTGCTCCAGGTCCTTCCCGACGGGGGGATGGACCATCGTCTTGATCCCGCGGTTCTGGAAGTCGATGGCGTGGTACTGGGCCAGGCTGTCGCAGGTGCGGATGCAGCGGCCGCAAAGGATGCACTTGTTCATGTCACGGACGTAGAAGGGGTTGGCGTCCTCGATGACGTGGTCCCTGCAGGTGTCGCCCTCGTCCGCGAAACGGGATTCCTTGATGCCGAGCTCGTAGGCCACATCCTGCAGCTCGCACTGGCCGTTGCTGGAGCAGGAGAAGCAGTCCAGCGGGTGACGGACGAGCAGCAGCTCGACCACGGCGCGCCGGGCTTCCAGCACGCGGGGCGAATGGGTGTAGACGACCATCCCGGGGTTCAGGGGGGTCGAGCAGGAAGTCAATAGCTTGGGGTTCTTTTCCACTTCAACCAGGCACACCCGGCAGGCTCCCACAGGCTTCAGGACCGGGTGGTCGCACAGCGTGGGGATGTGGATTCCATTGGCGCGGGCGGCCTGGAGGATCGTCATACCGGGTTCGGCGACGATCTTCTTGCCGTTGATGATCGCTTCGATGCCTTGCATCTCTTCCCGACCTCCTCGTCAGCGCCGGGCGATGGCCTTCACGGGACAGGCCTCCGCGCAGGCGCCGCACTTGACGCACTTTTCCGTATCGATGACATGGGGCTTCTTGATCTCGCCGGTGATGGCCCCCACGGGGCAGATCCGGGCACACTTGGTGCAGCCGATGCACTTGCCGGCATCGATGACGTAGCTCGTCAGCGCGGTGCAGGCTCCGGCCGGGCACTTCTTGTCGTTGATGTGGGCCTCGTACTCGTGGCGGAAGTAACGGATCGTCGTGAGAACGGGGTTGGGGGCCGTCTGGCCCAGGCCGCAGAGGGAAGCTTCCTTGACCTGGGTGCCCAGGTACTCGAGCTTTTCGATATCACCCGGCTTGCCGTTGCCCTCGGTGATCCGGACAAGGATGTCGAGCATCTTCTTGGTGCCTTCGCGGCAGGGAACGCACTTGCCGCAGGACTCCGCCTGGGTGAACTCCAGGAAGAACTTCGCCAGGTCGACCATGCAGGTTTCCTCGTCCACGACGACCAGGCCGCCGGATCCCATGATGGCCCCCGCCGCCGTGAGCGACTCGTAGCTGATGGGAAGGTCGAGGTGTTCCTCGGTCAGGCATCCGCCGGACGGTCCGCCGATCTGGACCGCCTTGAACTTCTTGTCGTTCATGATGCCGCCGCCGACGTCGAACACGACCTCGCGGATCGTCGTCCCCATGGGAACTTCCACCAGGCCGGTGTTCTTCACCTTTCCGGTGAGGGCGAAAACCTTGGTCCCCTTGGACTTCTCCGTCCCGAGGGAGGCGTACCAGGCGCCGCCGTGGAAGATGATCTGCGGGACGTTGCCCCAGGTCTCGACGTTGTTGATGTTCGAAGGCTTGCCCCAGAGGCCCTTGTTCGCCGGGAACGGCGGACGCGGGCGCGGCATGCCGCGCTCACCTTCGATCGACGCCATGAGGGCCGTCTCCTCGCCGCAGACGAACGCCCCGGCGCCTTCCTTCACATGCAGCTCGAAGGAGAAGTTCGTCCCCATGATGTTCTTGCCCAGCAGGCCGTAGGACTCGGCCTGGACGATGGCCGCCTTCAGGCGCTTGATCGCCAGCGGGTACTCGGCCCGGCAGTAGATGTAGCCTTCGTCGGCCCCCATGGCGTAGGCCCCGATGGCCATCCCTTCCAGGACACAGTGGGGATCGCCTTCCAGCAGTGAACGGTCCATGAACGCCCCGGGGTCGCCCTCGTCGGCGTTGCAGATCGTGTACTTCTTGTCACTGACGGACTTCTTGCAAAACTCCCACTTCATCCCCGTGGGGAACCCGCCGCCGCCACGGCCCCTGAGGCCGGAAGCCTTCATCTCGTTGATAACGTCGTCCGGTGTCATCTCCAGGAGGGCCTTGGCCAGTCCCTGGTATCCGTCACGACCGATGTACTCGTCGATATTGTCGGGGTTGATGTACCCGCAGTTCTTCAGGGTGATCCGGTGCTGCTTGGAGTAGAAGGGAAGGTCGTTGTAATGGGCGACCCCTTCTGCCGTGACCTCTTCCTTGTGGAGCAGGCGCTTGACGATGCGGCCCTTGTAGAGGTGCTCCTCCACGATCTCCGCCGCGTCTTCAGGCTGGACGCGGGTGTAGAAGGTCCCCTCGGGGTAGACCACCACGATGGGCCCGGCTTCGCACATCCCGTGGCAACCCGTCTGGACCACCAGGATTTCCTTGTCGAGCTTTTTCTTCACAAGCTCGGCCTTCAGGTTCTCCTGCAGTTTCAGGCTTCCGCTGGAAACGCAGCCGGTCCCGCCGCAGACCAGA
>DIXJ01000015.1:102313-252660 GCA_002436015.1 Synergistaceae bacterium UBA6083
CAGGTCCTCAAGACTCGTGATCTTCGCCAACTCGATGCCCCCCTAAAACGTGATCAGCTTACTCGTAAAGATCCAGGATGGCCTTGAGGTTCTCGGGAACAAGGCGTCCGTGGGTCTCATCGTCGACCATCATGACCGGGGCCAGGCCGCAGGCTCCCAGGCAGGCCACGGGCTCCAGGGTGTACCGGAGGTCCTCAGTGGTGCCGTTTTCCTCGACGTTCAACATCTCCTTGACCTTCTGCAGGAGCTTCAGGCTGCCCCTGACATGACAGGCCGTTCCCCGGCAGACCCGGATAATGTGGCGTCCCCGGGGCTTCAGGTGGAACTGTGCGTAAAACGTGGCGACGCCATAGATCTCCGCCGTCGGGATCAGCAACTCGTCCGAGATCGCCTGGATGGCGTCCGCGGGCAGGTAGCCAAACACCGACTGGGTCTCCTGCAGGATAGGGATCAGGGCACCCTTTCGTCCTTTCCAGGGAGCCACGATCTCTTCCGTCCTGGAGACCACTTCGTCCTTCACTAGCATTCCGATACCCCCTCTTGTTAATTACTTCACATGATGAAAAAAAGAAAAACTGGAACCAACGTGTCTTTTGGCATACAGCATGCCTTATACCATTGAAGGCCATACAAGACAAGGGCTAAGTTGGGTTAATTTTTCCTAAAAAGTGAAAAATCAGTCGGGGTGTTCTGTCGATTCGATGTTTTCGCGAAGGAAATTCCTAAGCCAGAGGGCCACTTCGGCGCTGCGAAGCATTTCGGGGTCTTCGAGAACAGCTACGACCTCTTCGGAATCGAAGGTGAACGCCCGTCCGTCGCACACGTGGCAATACACCCAGTGGACCGCCGGGGCACCGGCAAGGAGGGTGACGAGCGTTGAGGGAATGTTGCCCAGAGGGGGGCGGTCGATGCAGTCAAGGGCAAATTCGGCGACCAGGGTGGTTCCCTCCCCCGGCACGGAGGCCAGGCTGAGAAAGCCGCCGCAAAGTTCAGCGGACTGCTTCAGGAAGGGCAAGCCCAAGCCCACCCTCCGGGTGGTCCGGGTTGTATAGAAGGGATCCAGCACTTTCACGACCGTTTCGGCGTCCATTCCGCGCCCGTCGTCAGAAACCGTCAGCTTCAGGAGGTTTTGCCCCACGTCCTGCTCGACGGTGATCTCGACGCGGCTGGCGCCGGCGTTCAGGCTGTTTTCCGCGATATCCAGGATATGCTGCGAAAGGTCTTCAAGCATAGAATCGTTGCTCCCACAGCGCCCTGAAAGCATGGAGAGCCCGCTCGGCCCGCTCGACGCAGGCCGGGGTCAGTTCATCCCCGAAATCAAACTGCTCCCCTTCCACAGTGACGAGCCAGGCTTCGGGCACTCGCCCGTGGATGCGAAGGCCCATGGCCAGGATCCAGTCTGGGCCTACGGTATGGAGGTTCAATCCTTCGAGAATTTCCCTCGCCGCTACCGAGCGGACCTGGAATCCTTCCGGTGTGGTCTCCATTGAAGCATCGACGAAAACCGCGAAGTCGGCTTCCTCCAGTTCGGCTGCGGCCTCGGGAAGCAGCTGGTGTTCCAGGGAAAGGGTCACCCCATGCCCGCGGCCCTCCAGGAATTCCGCAATTCTGGGCGCCAACGAGAAAGCCACCCCGTCGTCCATGCGTGAATCGTTTCCGTATCCGAAAATCGTTATGTTCATCTGTTCATCGAGGAGGGGGCCCGCTGGAAGCGGACCCCCTCTTCGCTCCTTTTTTCGATTTTACCGCAGAATCTTCCTGAGCAGGGTCCCATCGGGACCCATGAGTTCCAGGGCGAGCGGCATCTTGCCCACGGCGTGGGTGGAACAGGACAGGCAGGGATCGTAGCAGCGGATGACATGCTCCATCCGGTTCATGATTCCCTCGGTGACCTCGCCGCCCTTGATAAAGTCCCGGGCCACCATCTCCACGCCGCGATTCATGGCGTAGTTGTTGTGTCCCGTGGCGACGATCAGGTTGCAGGCTGTCATGGCTCCCTTTTCGTCCACCCAGTAATTGTGGATGAGCGTTCCCCGCGGGGCCTCGATAACCCCAATACCCTCGGGCTGCAGGTCGTTGGAGGTGATTCGCAGGTCGCTCCCGGTGATGTCCGGATCCTGCAGGAGCTCTTCCATCCGCTCCAGGGCATACAGGATCTCGAGGACGCGGGCGTAGTGGGTGTACATGGTGTAATGGACGATCCCGTCCGGGGTGAGCGTCCGGAAGGCCGCCAGCTCTGCACTCGCCTCGGGCGTGTCGATGTCGTCGCAGGCGTTGACGCGTCCCAGCGGGCCCACCCGGTAGGAACCGTTCGGGAAGCCCAGCGGAAGGTAGTACGGGAATTTCAGGTAGCTGAACTCCTCGACATGTTCCCCGATATGGTCGAGGTATTCCCAGTCGGCAAATTCGTCGATGATTCGGCCCCTGGGTCCCTTCAACCGGATGTCTCCGTCGAAAAGCTCGAGGAAGCCGCCGTTGACAAGCCCCAGGTAGGCGGTTTCCATGGTGGCGAATTTTTTCGCCTCTTCCCCGTGCTCGGCCAGGTACCCCTTGATGAGGGCCATGGCCTCGCGGGCGGTTTCCTTCATGCCAGGAACCTGCGCCAGGAAGGCGTCGCGCTCTTCAACCCTCAGGCTGCGGTTGACGCCTCCGGGAATGCTGTGCCACGGGTGGACCTTCTTGCCTCCCAGGGTCTTGATCAGCTCCTGGCCGAACTTGCGAAGCATGACGCCCTTCACCGCCAGGTCCGGGAATTTCGCGACAAGGCCGACGACGTTGCGGATAGCCGGGTCGGCATCAAACCCGAAAAGCAGGTCCGGGCTCGACAAATGGAAGAAGCTCAGGGCGTGGGACTGGACAAACTGCCCCATGTGCATGAGCTCGCGGAGCTTATGGGCCGTGGGGGTGATTTCCACGCCCAGGATCATGTCGCACGCCTTGGCAGAGGCCAGGTGATGGCTCACCGGGCAGATCCCGCAGATGCGGGGCGTGATGACGGGCATTTCGCGGAAGTCGCGCCCCTTCGTGAAGACCTCGAACCCGCGGAACTGCGTGACGTGGAACCGGGCGCTTAGGACCTCGCCCTTTTCGTCGAGGTTGACGGTGATCTTTCCGTGCCCCTCGATCCGGGTGATGGGATTGATCTCGATTTTGCGGATGGCGGGGTTGTCAGCCATATCCGGGTCCCTCCTAGTCGTAACGCATCATGTCCGAGGGGACCTTGGGCATGCGCCCCTCGAGCAATTCCTGGAACACGTAGAGGATCGTGTCGGCATCCGGCGGGCAGCCGGGAACATACACGTCCACCTTCACCACGTTGTCGGCGGGCAGGGCCTGCGGAAGCAATGCGGGCACCTCGCCGTGGGGGATCACCCCGTCCGGGTTCACGGTGCTGGCGGTGTGGATGTAGCCGCCTTCCAGCACATCCTTCGTAGACATGAAGTTTCGCATGGTGTTGATCCCGCCGAATACCGCGCAATCGCCCCAGGCGATGATGATCTTCGCCTTCTTTCGGAGTTCCTGTGCAATGTGCTTCTCTTCCTCGTTGCCAATGCCCCCGTCGATGACCCCGATGTCCACCTCCGGGATTTCCTTGAAGTCCGTAATCGGCGTAGCCGTGAGTTCCACCTTGTCCAGCAGGTCGACGATGCGCTCGTCTATGTCCAGGAAGGACATGTGGCAGCCCGCGCAGGCCTCGAGCCATACAGTGGCGATTTTTGGCTTCGACATCTCATACACCCCCTACAGAGCCGCCATCTTGGCGAGTTCAGGTGAGACGCTGGAAACGAAGAACTGCTCACAGGGCGCCGATCCAGGCCGTCCCACCGTGAGGCCAAGGTCCTTCGCTATTCCTTCCAGGACGGTGGAAAGGCCCTTCAGGTCCGCCTTCGGCGGCACGATGACGTTCAGGCGGCGGCGTTCACCCTCGATCGTGCAGAAATGCCCGCTGCGCTCGAACCAGGCCGGGGCCGGCAGGAGCACGTCCGCCAGGTTGACCAGGGGCCTGACGAGGTAAGGCGTCTGGATGACCGAGAAACCGCTTCGGGAAATCGCAGCCAGGGAATCCTCGTCCTCGGGGATCATGCCCGTGGAATAGACGTACAGGAAGTCCAAGTCCTTCGTGCGCAACCAGGGTTCGTTCGAAACGCAGGTGTTAACCGCCCCCAGGCTGTTCCCGCTTGACACGAGGGGGACGATTCCGAGACCGTCGCCGAAGAAGGAACGGGCAGCGATCGCCAGGTTTCCAGCTGCACTGACAATAGCCGGGTTTTTCGCCCGGCTCTTGCCGAGGACCAGGACAGGTTTTTTCGCGCCCGCCACAAGCTTGACGATTTCCTCGGCCTGTTCAAGGCTGATTCCGCCTATCCCTGCGAGTTGCGCCAGGGATCCCGCATAGCTGTCGAGGGCCGTCATCCCGTCGAGGTCGACCCTGGATTCAGCCAGGGCCATGAGGCATGCGGCCAGCTCCTTGAGGAAGGTCGGATCCTTGCAATCGGCAAGGCGGATGCCGACGTCGGTGAGACCATCGAACGGATCGGCCATGTCGCCGATAAAGATCATCCTGGCGTTGTTGCGGAGGACTGCCACACGGATATAGCTCGCGACGACCGGTGCCTCGTCCTGGGGATCGGCACAGAGATTGATGACGAGGTCGCTGTCGAGGATGTTGTGCGCCCCGGTGAAGGGACGGACTCCCTGCGCCTTGAAGGGCTCGAAACCCTTGACGAAACCGCGCAGGATGTCGCCGTCGAAAGTATCGATGTCGACCTTCAGGGTATCCCGGTAGAACGCGGAGAAAAGGGCAAGTTCCTCGTCGGTGCAGAGGCTTGAAACGAGTGCCCCGGCCCTGCCCTTTTCGGCGGCCGGCTTTATCCTGGAGGCAATCAGGGCCATGGCCTCGTCCCAGGAAGCCTCGCGGAAATGGGCCCCCTCCCGGATCATGGGAACGGCAACCCGCTCCCGTTCCGTGGATTCAGGAAGCCACCAGCGCCCCATGTGGCAGAGCTGGCCTCCATCCGGGGATTCCGTACCGGTTCCCTCCACGCGGGCGACGCTTCCCGTACGGACGTAGGCCTTGATTTTGCAGCCCACGGAACAGAGCGGGCAAACGCTCTCGACCACGTCGTCGCAATCCTTTCGCCTGCCCCGGTAGGCCAACTCGCGAATCGTGATCGTGCCCGTCGGGCAGACCTGGGCGCAGGCTCCGCAGGAAACGCAGGTGGAACTGTCGCCAAGTTTCATCCCCATGTCCGCGCAAACGGTGGCCGACCAGCCCCGCTTCTGGAGGTCCAGCGTGTGGGCGCCGACTTTTTCCGCGCAGACCCGGATGCACCGGAGGCAAAGCACGCAGCGGTTGTGGTCCATCATCAGGTCCGGGTGGGTCGCATCGTTCTCGAACGGGGCATAGAGGAACGGGTACCGGACCGAATCCATGCCGTGCTCGATGGCCAGGCGCTGGAGCTCACAGTCACCGCTCTGGGAACAGTACATGCAGAAGTGGTTCCGTCCCGCGAAGAGCAATTCCAGGATTTGTTTCCGGTAGTTTTGCAGCTTCTCCGTCTTCGTGTGGACCTCCATGCCGTCCGCCGCAGGAGTGGTGCAGGAAGTCAGGAGTTTCGGGTTCTTCTCGACCTCCACCACGCACATGCGGCAGGCCCCGATCGGAGAGAGGCCCTTCAGGTAGCAAAGGGTAGGAATGTAGACATCGTTCTTTTGGGCGACCTCGAGGATCGTGTCTCCGAGGTTGCCTTTGCAAGCCTTGCCGTCAAAATTCAGGGTGATTTCCTTCATGGCCTATACCTCCCGAACCGCCGCTATTCTTTGCGGATGGCCTTGAAGGGGCAAACCTCAAGGCACGTGCCGCACTTGATGCACCTGGACTGGTCGATGACGTAGGGCGTCTGCCGGTCACCGCTGATGCAGTTCACTGGGCAGTTTTTCGCGCACAGGCCGCATTTCCGGCAGAGGTCCGGGCTGACAAGGTACTGGATCAGGCCCGAACAGGCCTTGGCCGGGCATTTCTTGTCCTTTATGTGCGCTTCGTACTCGTCGCGGAAGTACCTCAGTGTTGTGAGAACCGGGTTGGGGGCCGTCTGCCCCAGGCCGCAGAGAGAGGATTCCTTGACCATGACAGCCAGTTCCTCAAGTTTGTCCAGGTCTTCCATGGTTCCCTTGCCGCTGGTGATGCGCTGCAGGGTGAGGAGCATCTGCTTGGTGCCTTCCCGGCAGGGAACGCACTTGCCGCAGGACTCCGCCTGGGTGAACTCCAGGAAGAACTTCGCCACGTCCACCATGCAGGTGTCCTCGTCCATGATGACCAGGCCGCCGGATCCCATGATGGCTCCGGCCGCCGTGAGCGACTCGTAGCTGACGGGAAGGTCGAGGTGTTCCTCCGTCAGGCATCCGCCGGAGGGCCCGCCGATCTGCGCTGCCTTGAACTTCTTGTCGTCGATGATCCCGCCGCCCAGGTCGAAAATGATCTCGCGGATCGTGATTCCCATGGGAACCTCGACAAGCCCGGTGTTCTTCACCTTTCCGGTGAGGGCGAAAACCTTGGTCCCCTTGGACTTCTCCGTCCCCATGGAGGCGTACCAGTCGCCTCCCTTGAGGATGATCGGGTTGACGTTGGCCCAGGTCTCGACGTTGTTGATGTTCGAAGGCTTGCCCCAGAGGCCCTTGTTCGCCGGGAACGGCGGACGCGGGCGCGGCATGCCGCGCTCACCTTCGATCGACGCCATGAGGGCCGTCTCCTCGCCGCAGACGAACGCCCCCGCCCCTTCCTTGATGTGAAGCTCGAAGGAGAAGTTCGTCCCCATGATGTTCCTGCCCAGCAGGCCGTAGGATTCGGCCTGGGCGATGGCCGCCTTCAGGCGCTTGATCGCCAGCGGGTACTCCGCCCGGCAGTAGATGTACCCCTCATCGGCTCCCATGGCATAGGCCCCGATGGCCATACCCTCAAGGACCGAGTGGGGATCGCCCTCCAGGATGGATCGGTCCATGAACGCCCCGGGGTCGCCCTCGTCGGCGTTGCAGATCGTGTACTTCTTGTCGCTGACGGACTTCTTGCAGAACTCCCACTTCATCCCCGTGGGGAACCCGCCGCCGCCACGGCCCCGAAGCCCGGATTTCTTGATTTCGCTGATGACGTCGTCCGGTGTCATCTCCAGGAGGACCTTTCCCATGGCCTGGTACCCGTCCCGGGCGATGTACTCCTCGATATTGTCGGGGTTGATGTACCCGCAATTGCGAAGGGCAATCCGGTTCTGCTTTGCGTAAAAGGGCAGCTCGTTGTAATGCTTCACGCTTTCGAGTTTTTCCGAGGGCCTGTAAAGGAGCCGTTCGACGACGCGGCCCTTGTAGAGGTGCTCCTCCACGATCTCCGCCGCGTCTTCAGGCTGGACGCGGGTGTAGAACGTCCCCTCGGGGTAGACCACCAGGATGGGACCCAGTTCGCACATCCCGTGGCAACCCGTCTGGACCACCAAAACTTCCTTGTCCAGGCCCTTTTTCGCCAATTCTTCCTTCATGCGGGCCTGGACGAGGGCACTGCCTCCGGCAATGCAGCCGGTCCCGCCGCAGACCAGAACGTGACTCCGATAGGTCGGCATCCCGATCCCCCCCTAGTCCGCCCGGCCGATCAGCCGGTCTTCCACGATCCGGCCGTTCACCAGGTGTTCCGTCACGATGCGCGGCACGTCCTGCACCGTCACACGGCCATAAGTGATTCGCGGCTCGCCGGGACGGATCACGTCCAGCAGCGGTTCCTGCTGGCACATCCCGATGCAGCCCGTCCCCTCCACGGAAACGTCCTTCAGGCCGCGCTTGGAAAGCTCCTCCAGGACCGCCTCCATCACTGCCCGGGCCCCTGCGGCGATGCCGCATGTCCCCAGGCCGATGATGATGCGCGTCTTCCCCTCCGAGCGCGCCGACGTCTGGTCCGTCGCGCTCGCCTTGATCTTCCTCAGGTCCTCAAGACTCGTGATCTTCAAGACAGACACCCCCTACGCGCTAAACATACTGGTCCATGATGGCCCCGAGCTTGTCGGGGACCAGGCGTCCATGCGTATCCTCGTCGATCATCATGACCGGGGCCAGGCCGCAGGCTCCCAGGCAGGCCACGGGCTCCAGGGTGTATCGCAGGTCCTCCGTGGTGCCGTTTTCCTCCACTTTCAGCATTTCCTTGACCTTGTCCAGGAGCTTCAGGCTGCCCCTGACATGACAGGCCGTCCCCCTGCAGACCCGGATGATGTGGCGTCCCCGGGGATTCAGGTGGAACTGCGCGTAGAAGGTCACCACCCCGTATATCTCCGCCGTGGGCATCTTCATCTCCCTCGAAACAACCTCGATGGCCTCCTTCGGGACATAACCGAAGGTGTGTTGCACGGCCTGGAGTACGGGGATCAGGAACCCCTTCCTGCCCCGCCAGGGTTCCAGGATTTCCAGCGTTTTTTGAGGAACCTCGCTAAGTGCTGTGACCACTGCCGCTTCCTCCTCTCCTGGTCCTTTGGCTTTATAAAGAATGCATTGTGCACGCATATTACATTGGCTTTTTAAGAATGTTATTAGCGTAACAAAACTCCACTAATAGTGCAATCCAGGTCGGGAACAAAAAAAGGCAGGCCAATCCCCGCGTACGGAAGACGGCCTGCCTTGCCGGCTGATCTCCTTTCCAAGCGGGAGGCTCCCCCGTTTCCAGGAAAACCCATTGGCCTGCCGCCATGGGATAGGTTCCCTTCAGGCCGGACAGGCTCGGAGAAAATATTCACTATTGTCCCGGACTTTTTACCAGAAATTGCCTGATCCGGCAAGCGACCTGAATTCATTTCGACAATCAGCAGGTCGGCCATCCAAAGCCACCGAACAGCGGAACAATTAATGCGTTCCAGAGGCTTCGGCTTTACCCGATGCTCCCCTATAATGAGAGCAGGAAAATCAGCTTTTCTTCCGCAAGGCAAAGGAGGGATCAGCCATGAGGGCCATAGCCATTCACGCACACTTCTACCAGCCCGACCGCGAGGATCCCTGGCTGGGAGGCGTCCAGCCCGAACACTCCGCCTTACCCTTCCGGGACTGGAACCACCGCATCACCGCCGAGTGCTACGCGCCGAACGCATCCGCCCGCCTGCTGGGAGAGGACGGTCGGCTGAGGCGAATCGTGAGCAATTTCCGTAACCTGAGCTTCAATGTGGGACCCACCCTGCACTCCTGGCTGTCCGAGAACCACCCCCAGGTCGAGAAGCGGATTCGGGAAGCCGACGAGGCTTCATATGCCGCCACGGGTTCGGGAAACGCCATCGCCCAGGCCTACCACCACGTCATCCTGCCCCTAGCCCTGGACCGTGATATCCGCACCCAGGTTCTCTGGGGCGTCCAGGATTTTCGTTTTCGTTTCGGCCGTCCCCCCGAGGGGATGTGGCTTCCGGAAATGGCGGTGGACCTGCGTTCCCTTGAAGCCCTTGCAGCGGCAGGAATTCGTTTTGCCCTCCTGGCCCCCCACCAGTGCTCGGCCGTGCGCCCGCCGGGCGGACAGTGGAGCGAGACCCCAAAGGGCGCCAGGCTGGACACGACTCGTCCGTACCGCGTGGAACTGCCTTCGGGACGTTCAATCGCGATCTTCTTCCACCAGGACCCCCTGGCCCGGGAGATGGCCTTCGGAACCCTCCTCGACAACGGGGACAGGTTCGCCGAGGCCCTCGTGAAAAACCTTCCCGAGGACGGGGAAAACCGCATGCTGGTCGTCGCGACCGACGGGGAAACCTTTGGGCACCACCACCGGTTCGGCGAGATGGCCCTCGCCCGGACTCTTCATGTCCTCTCCGGGGTTCCCGGCATCACCCTGGCGAATCCTGGGTCCTTCCTGGGAAACCGGCCGCCGGAGTGGGAGGCCCGGATTCACCAGAATACCTCCTGGTCGTGCGCGCACGGCATCGAACGATGGAGAACCGACTGCGGCTGCCGGACAGGCGGGGAACCCGGCTGGAGCCAGCGCTGGAGAGAACCCCTGAGGAACGCCCTTGACCGGCTCAGGGACGGCCTTGACGAAAGCTTCGAGGGGGAGTGCAGGCGGGTCGGGATGGATCCCTGGGACCTGAGGGACGGTGCGGTCGCCCTCTCTTTCGGGCCCGACCGGGCAGGCAAGTGGCGCAGGGAACAGTTGGACGGCCTGGACACGGACGATCGGACGTCCATGCTGTGCCTCCTGGAAAGCCAGCGGCTCCGCATGGCCATGTTCACCTCCTGCGCCTGGTTCTTCAACGACGTGGCGGGCCTGGAAACCCGTCTCGTTCTCAGGTTTGCCCTCCGTGCCCTGGAGCTCGGGGGCGGTGGCATTTCAAGCCCGCTCGGGAAGCGCTTCCTCACCGACCTGGCAGCTGCCCGGGGAAACCGGCACGACCTGCCCGACGGGAAAGCCGTCCTCGAGAAGAAGGTCCTCCCGGAAAGCAGAAGGCTGGAGGACATCGCCGCCTCTGCGGCGATACTGGGCACGGAAGGGTCGTTTTATTCCTACGATGTCTCGAAAAACGAGCAGGTCCTGAAGGGGGGGGAACTCTCCCTCCGGTTCGGTGAAACCTCCGTCTCGGACAGGCGAACGGGACTGACCTGGGGCGGCTCCCATGCCGTCCTTTCCGCCGGGGGCCTGGACGACACCTGCCGCCTCGCGCCCAGTGAGAACAACGGCAAGGAGAACCTTCGACAGCGATTTTACCGGGCATCCCTGGAAGAACTCACCGGGCTTCTCGAGCACGAGTTCCCCCTGGGACCGTGGGGAATCGAGTCCCTGCCGCCGGAACAGAGAGACGGCCTGGCCCGGGCCCGCTCGAGACGCGCCGAAACGGACTCGCTCCGGAAGGCCATGGAAATCCTCGACGACAACCGCCGGCTGATCGTCCAGCTTAACGCCATCGGCGCCCCCCTGCCCCCCTTCCTGGCCTGCTCTGCCGCCTTTTCCATGCAGGAGGCCCTGGACGAGGCGGTCCGGAACGCCCCCGATGCCGTTGCGCTTCTCCAGGCCGACTCCCTGCTGGAAGCCATCCTGGAGGATGCCCACTCCATGGGGCTCAAGCCGGAACTGGCTCTCCTCGCGCCCCGTCTCGCCGCGGAATTGGAAAGCCTTTTCGAGGAGGCAGCAGGGGAAAAGGCGCAAGCCCCCCTGGAGACGGCCCTCCAGGCGCTCGAAAGAGCCGAAAGGCTGGCGATAGAGATTCCCGCTGCACCCTTGCAGGAAAGCTTCTGGAAGGTCCTGTGCCTGAAGGATTTCCCCGCCTCCCCCGCCCTTGCGGCACTGGCGGGGCGGCTCGGCTTCTCCCAGGTCCGCTGAACCCCTTTTAGGAGGATTGATCATGTCCCTGATGAGCTATGGCAAGAATATTGGACATTCGTTGAGGAAAATGATGGAAACGGACCCGTCGTTCCGGTCGGTTGCCTACTTTTCCATGGAAATCGGTCTTCGGCAGGAGTTGCCGACCTATTCGGGGGGACTCGGCATCCTTGCGGGGGACATCCTGAAAGGCGCCGCCGATCTCGGGGTTCCCATGGCCGGGATCACCCTGCTCTACCGGAAGGGGTACTTCCGCCAGGCCATTGACTCGGAAGGCTGGCAGCAGGAGTCGCCCGAGGAATGGAAACCCGAGCAGGGGCTCTATCTCCTGCCGAACGAAGTCAGCGTGAAGGTCGGAAACCGCACCGTCAAGGTCCGGGCATGGATGACCGAACTGGTGGGCACGTCCGGCTTTCCCGTCCCCGTCTATTTCCTCGACACCGACTTTGACGAGAACGACCCCGCGGACCGGCCGCTGACCGAAAGCCTCTACGGGGGAGACGAGCGGTACCGGCTGGCACAGGAAGTCATCCTCGGAATCGGCGGCCTTCGGATGCTGAGGGACCTGGGCTACAAGCGCCTCAACACGTTCCACCTGAACGAGGGACATGCAGGCTTCCTCACGCTCGAGCTGCTGCGTGAGCAGGGATACGAAGACCTCGAGAAAATCAAGAACCAGGTGGTCTTCACCACCCACACGCCGGTTTCCGCGGGTCACGACCACTTTTCGCTGGACCTGGTCCGCCAGGTCCTTTCCCCCGTCTTCGCCGAGCAGCTCGAACGCCTCATGGGCACCGGGGGGGTTTCCATGACCGACCTGGGATTCCGCCTCAGCCGATTCGTCAACGGAGTCTCCAGAAAACATGCCCAGGTCAGCCGTGAAATCTTCCACTTCCCGGGGGTCGAGGCCATCACGAACGGCGTCCACTCCCGCACCTGGACGTGCCCGGGCTTCCGAAAGCTCTTCGACAAGTCCATCCCGGGCTGGGAGCTGGACCCGTCGCGACTGATCCAGGCTTTGCACCTGCCGGACGAAGAGGTCTGGAAAGCGCACCAGGCGGCCAAGATGCGGCTTTTCGCCAGGGTCCTGGAGGAAACCGGGGTGGAACTCGACCCGGACATGCTCACGATCGGGTTCGGCCGTCGGGCGGCGGCCTACAAGCGGGCCGACATGATTTTCCAGGATCTTCCCCGGTTAACCGAGATCTGCTCGGGAAAGGCCCAGTTCATCTTCGCCGGGAAGGCGCACCCGAAGGACCAGGAGGGAAAGCAGGTCCTCCAGAGGGTGATCAGGGCAGCGCGAAAGCTGGCCCCGGCCCTGCAGGTGGTTTTCATTCCCAACTACAACATGGAGATCGCCTCGCTGATGACAAGCGGGGTCGATGTCTGGCTCAATACCCCGACCCGCCCGAGGGAAGCCTCGGGAACAAGCGGCATGAAGTGCACCCATAACGGGGTCCTGAATTTCTCCGTCCTCGACGGGTGGTGGATCGAGGGTTGGCTGGAAGAGGTCACCGGCTGGTCCATCGGCCCGGAGCCCCTTCCCGGATCGGAAGACAACAGGAACGATGAAGACGTCGAGGATTTTTACGCCAAGCTGGAGAAACGTGTGATCCCCACCTACCTGAAGGACCGTTCACGGTGGGTCTGGATGATGAAAAACACCATCGCCCTGAACGCCAGCGTGTTCAACACCCACAGGGTAGTCAGGGAATACTGCGAGAAAGCTTACGGAATCGCCTTCAGAGGCCTGTGACCCGAGGAATGGAGGGGATTGTCCTGACGGAAAAAACGTTGTTCCTGCCCATCCGGCCCAGGGTCCTGCACGTCGCCCCGGAAATGGCCCCCCTGGCAAAAATGGGAGGCCTTGGGGACGTGGTGCAGGCCCTGCCGAAAGCCCTCAGGCAAATCGGGGTGGACTGCCGCGTTCTCCTGCCGGCCTACCCCTGTGTTTTGGGCAACGTCGAGAAGAACCAACTGCCCCTGACCCGCCTTCGCTCCCCGGTGAACGTGGCGCTCGAGTGGCGGGTCTACTCGGCCCATGTCCTGCGGACGGTCCTGGACGGCGTTCCCGTTTACCTGCTGGAACAGCCGGAACTTTTTTCCAACCCGTCCATTTACCCGATGGACCTGACCGAGGCCTCGGCCCTGCCCTTTGCCTTTCTTAGCCTGGCGGCCCTGGAACTCTCATCGGCGACCCGCTGGCATCCCCAGATCTATCACGCCCATGACTGGCCGACCTCCCTGCTCCCGGCTGCGCTGCGCTGGCATCGCCACTACCGCCAGATGGGGCTGGGTGTCGACACGGTCCTGACGCTTCACAATATGGCGCATCACGGGATCCTCCCGGAACAGTCGCTGGAAGGGCTCGGGTTCGATCCCGCTTCCTTCGGGGTGGACGGCCTGGAGTTCTACGGACAGGTGAACCTCCTGAAGGGCGGACTGCTCTCCTCGGACGCCATTACGACGGTGAGTCCCCGCTACTCATGGGAAATCCAGACAAAAGATGGGGGCATGGGACTCGAAGGGGTGCTGGCCTCCCAAAAGAGGAAAATAAGAGGTATCCTTAACGGAATCGACACGGACATCTGGAACCCCGGGACGGATCCCATCCTTCCGGCGAATTACGAAGCCGGCTCCCTGTCCGGGAAGGCCGCCTGCCGGGCATCCCTTCTCAAGAGACTGGGATGGGAAGACGATGGATCTCCACTCCTGCTTTGGGTCGGCCGGCTCGTGGAGCAGAAAGGCGTTGACCTGCTGCTTTCCGCTACCGAGCGCCTGCTCGGCCATGGCTGCCGCCTCCTTGTGATCGGAAGCGGGCATGACCTTTACGAAAAAACGTTGAGAACGGCGACGGAGGAGTATCCGGGGCGATTCTGGTCCTATATCGGCTACAGCGAGGAAATGGCTCGCCTGGCCTACGCGGGTTCGGACATTCTCCTGATGCCTTCGCTTTTCGAGCCTTGCGGGCTCTCCCAGCTCATTGCCCTCCGCTACGGGACGATCCCCGTGGCCCGGGCCGTGGGAGGCCTGGCAGACACGATCATCGACGCGGACGGTTCCCAGAAGGGGTACGGCTTCCTCTTCTCCGAGTATCGGGCGGAAGAACTGGCCCATGCGGTGGAAAGGGCCCTTGCAGCCTACTCGGATAGGAAAAGGTGGCGAAGCCTCATCCTCCGGGGAATGTCCATGGACTTTTCCTGGAAAAATTCCGCGACAGCCTATGCAAACCTCTACCTCGAGCTCCTGGGGGTGGAAGCTTCCGATCTGAAGGAACCATAAAGGAGGGGAGCCATATGATCTACGGGAAGTACGGACGCGTTTTAGGCATCGTTCTTGCGGGCGGAAAAGGCGAACGTCTCATGCCCCTCACCAAGTACCGGGCAAAACCGGCAGTCCCGTTCGGGGCCAAGTACCGGATCGTGGATTTTGCCCTGTCCAACATGATCAACAGCGGCCTGTTTTCGATCTACGTCCTCGTCCAGTTCAAAAGCCAGTCGCTGAACGAACACATAGACCGGGGCTGGCAGTTCGGCGGGGCCCTGCGGGGCCGTGATTTCTTCGTGACAAACGTCCCTGCGCAAATGTGGACCGGGGATCACTGGTACGTGGGAACGGCCGACGCGGTTTTCCAGAACCTCCACCTCGTCACCCTGTACGACGCGGACCGGGTCTGCATCTTCGCCGCGGACCACATCTACAAGATGGACGTCGAGCAGATGCTGGCCTACCACATCGACAACAAGGCGGACGTGACGGTGGCGGCCAACGTCGTACCCCGTGCCGAGGCCTGGCAGTTCGGCTGCATCGACACGGACAAGGACGGTCTCGTCACCGGTTTCCTGGAGAAGCCTTCAGATCCGCCCGAGATTCCCGGCAAGCCCGGCTGGAGCTACATCTCCATGGGAAACTACATCTTCGAAAGGGAGATCCTTGAACAGGCCCTGATCGAGGATTCCCGCAACCCGGCCAGCAGCCACGATTTCGGCCGGGACATCCTGCCCGCCCTTTTCAGGAAGAACCGGGTCATGTCCTACGACTTCTCAAGCAACGTGATTCCAGGGAACGACCGGCCCTACTGGCGGGACGTCGGGACCATCAAGGCCTACTGGCAGACCCACATGGACCTGCTCCAGCATCCGTCCGACCTGACCTTCTACAACCCGAAGTGGCCCGTCAGGACCTCTTCCTATGCGGACCCCCCCTCCTTCACCTACCCTGACAAGGGGCTGGGCTGTTCCGCGGAAGGGACCCTGCGGGCGGAAGGAAGCCGGATCCTTGGAGCGGTCGTCCACCGATGCGTCCTCTTCCGCAACTGCGTCATCCAGTCGGGATCGGTCATCGAGGAAAGCCTCATCGGCCACGGGGTGGTCATCGGGGAGGGCTGCAAGATCCGCCACGCGATCATCGACGCGAACAACGTCATCCCGCCTCACACCGTCATCGGTTACAATCGCGATGTCGACGCCGAACGATATTTCCTCGACGCCGAATCGGGCATCACCATCGTGCCCATGCCCGACGTGAAGTTGCGCTCGGAACCCCAGCGGCTCGGCGGACTGGCCTAGAATCCGCCTGGGGAACCTGAAAAGAACAGGGAGGTTTTTTGTGAATACCGATTCGACGCTGCGGAAAAAAGTGACACGGTGGCTGGATGAGGCCTACGAAACGGAAGACAACAAAAAGTGCGAGGCACTGGCAGAAAAGGTGCTTTCCGTCTCGCCCGACAACCCGGAGGCGAGTCTCCTGCTGGCGGAGGTTTTCCAGGGAGACGAGGCGGAATACCGGGACCGACTGCGACATGTCCTGGATGTTCTAAAGCGGCCGGGCGGCGAGTGGACCTCATTCCTGTCGGAGGGGTGCCTGCCCGAGTGGCTAAAGGCGGCCGCCCTCCAGAGACTGGCTTTTTCCCTGCTGGGGGACGAGGAGTGCGGCGAGGGAGAGTTGGCCGAAGCCCTGGCCATGGCCGAGGAACTCGTGAAAAACGACCCGGAGGGACAGACCCTCGGCCGCCTTCTCCAGTACGCTTCCCTGCTCCGGCTTCACCGGTACCGGGAAGCGCTGAAGGAAACGATCAGGGACGGCACGGATTCTCCCGAGCGGGCCTACACGAAGGCCCTGGCAAGTTTCAGGCTATCGGGCCCCTGCGAGGAATCCTACCAGGCCGTCTGTTCCGCGATCCGGATCGACCCCGATCTTCCCTTCCTGATGTCCGGCATCTGGGAGATGGATGACGAAGCCACCGAGCAGGACGACAGGACCCATGCCATGGCCCTCGTTTTCGGGCCGCTGCTCGAAGAGGACGAACAGGCGGCGGCCTGGTTCAATACGCCGATCCTGGTCTTCGGCTTCCTGACGGGACGATTGCCTGATGAAGTGGCCGAGACGCTGGAACCGCAGCTGGAAGAGGCCGGCATGGGGGATATGCTGAAGATCGCCCAGGGCCAGCTCGAAGCGCTCCTCCAGCAAGGGCAGGAACAGGAACCGGAAAAGATCGACGAGCTTGCCGCTGAAATTCTCGCCCAGCTGGGAGATTTCTAGCCCGGTAGTGGCAAAAGGGGCGTTAGGCCGGCTAAGGCCGGCCTAACGCCCCTTTTGCGCTTTCCTAGGACCAGGGCCACTTCACGGCAAAATCGAACCATCCCCAGAGCGCAGGCCCCCAGACCAGGGCGAGGAAAGCCCCGAAGGCCAGGAAAGGACCCAGGGGAATCGGATCCTTCCTCTTGACGATCTTCATGGCGAGGAGAGCGAGGGCTACGATACCCCCGAAGATAAAACCGAGATAAAGGGACACGAGGGTGAGCTGCAATCCCAGTGCCGCCCCCGTGCCGGCCATCAGCCAGGCATCTCCCCAGCCCATCCCCCCGCGGGAAATGACGATGATGAGGATAATCACGCCCGCACCCGCCAGTGCCCCTGCCAGCCCATCCAGGAGCGCCCCCCAGCCTCCCGCACTCCGCAACAGGAGCCCTACCGCCCCCAGGACCAGGGCGAAGGCATCGTAGATATAACCGCTGTAGAGGTCCGTCAGGGCGTTCAGGAGCAGGATGAAACCGGTGGCAAGGGCAAAGAATCCCGTGAAGGTCAAGCCCCATCGCCATGCCAAAAGGCCCGCGGTCACTGCACCGGCAAGTTCCGCAAGGGGATATCGCAGGGGGATCTTCGCTCCGCACGTTCGGCAGCGCCCTCCCAGGAAAAGCCAGGAGAGAAGCGGAACCAGTTCAAGGGGACCCAGGACCTGGTCGCAGGCAAAGCAGCGCGAACGCTCTGCCCCCCACCAGGGTCTTTCCTCCACCGTGCGGAGCGCCACGGCATTGAGGAAGGAACCCATGCAGGCACCCAGAAGGGTCGAAAAAACGACGAAGACGAGTTCCCGCAAATCCTTCCGCCCTTTCCCATTTTTCGTCATCTTACCACAGGAAAATCTTCCTGGAAGAAACATCTTGATAAGTGGCTTTCTGTTTACTATACTAATGTAGGAAATAATCCGGGACAATAAAAAGTCCTGGACCACCGGAAAGGGGGCGCTGGAAATGCCCAAGAAGATACTGGTTGCCGTGGACCTGAGCGAACTGGGGGAAAAGGTCGTCTCCTACGGCCACTCCCTGGCGCACAGGCTGGGGATTGAACCGACGTTCGTCCATATCCTGCCCCAGCCTTATCTCTGGAAAGGCTATGAACCCTGGGTCCCGCCCGACCTTGACTCGGAAATCCGGGATATCGCCGAGAAAAAAATCCATTATTTCATCAAGAAGGCGGAGCACGGGATGGGACTGGAAAGCCATGAACACCACATCGTCATCGAGGAAGGGGACCCTGCCGACTCGGTGATCCGGATTGCCAGGGAGGGCGGATACAACCTGATCGTTGTGGGCTACCGCGGGCACAGCGCCCTGGAATACCTCGTCGTTGGCAGCACCGCGGCCAAGGTCGCACGGTACGCCCCCTGCTCCGTGCTGATCTACCGTCCGGGCTTCGAGCCCTTCTAGCCTTTTCCCCCGCACGACACCGGCGGGACCCGGATCCGGGTCCCGCCGTCTTTTGCCGAATGCTGGGCGTCCTCGCCCGGAATTTCCCCTAGACGATGAGCTTGCCTCCCGGTTTCTTGCCGCTCATGCGATCAAGCTGCTGGAGGACCGTGGAGGGGGCGACGTCGATTCGCGATTTCTGGGCCTGGGCTTCCTGCATGGCCATCTCCCGCATCTTCTTGTCGTAGTCCTCCATGCTCTTCTTGATGACGGGCACGTCCCCCTTGATCCACAGCAAGACGCTGTCCGCCATCATCTTCAGGGATTCCTCGGGGGGAGCCTCCTGGATGAGCCCCAGTTCCTTCAGGACTCGGTGTTCTTCCCTCACGGACTCAAGCACGTCCTCGTCAGTGAGCAGCCCCTTCCTGTAAAGGACACGGGCCAGGATGTTGAATTTCGTTTTCTGGTTCTCGTCCGAAAATGAGAGGCTGTCCACCCTCGCAAGGACCATGGACAGCAGTTCTTCAAGGTTGATCTGCATCGGCATCGCCATCTGGTTAATTGTCCTCCTCAGCGCACGGGATTGTGAAACGATTCATTTTAGCACACTCATTCCTCGCCGGCCGGGGAGAAAAGGCTGGCTGCCCCGATCACGGCCGCCGCTTTTCCCAGCTTGGCGGGGCGCAGTTCCAGGAGGGTCCGGTAGGGTTCTCCCAGGTACCGCTTCACGACGGGTTCCAGGGTTTCGACGAAGTCCTCGGCCGGCCCCAGGCCTCCACCGAGGATCACCGCGTCGGGGTCGAGGATGTGGACCAGCGAGGCGACCGCCGATCCGATGGCTTCCAGGACCTCGTCCCACAGGGGGCGTATCCGGTAATCGTCCCTTCGCGCCCAGAGTTGCTTCAGGTCGGGCTCGAGACCCAGTTCCAGGGCCCTGGCCTCGATCCCGTCGGCTCCGGCGACCGTCTCCAGGTGGCCGCTTCCCTGGCAGCCGCAGATCCGCCTGCCGCCGATGACGATATGGCCGAGTTCCCCGGCCATGCCGTGGCCACCCCGAACCAGATTGCCGCCGATGACGACGCCCCCGCCGACACCCGTGCCCAGGGTCAGGACGATAAAATTCTCCAGGCCCCTTGCCGCCCCCATGGCTCCCTCGCCCAGGGCCGTGCAGTTCGCGTCGTTCTCCATCCGGACCGGGATTCCCAAGGATTTTTCGAGGAGGGAGCGAAGGTGCAACCCTTCCCAACCGGCGAAATTGGGGGACCTCAGGACTTTTTCACGATCAAAATCCAGCATGCCCGGGACGCCGATACCGATACCGTGAACCTTGATTCCCGACCCCATATCGTCGATGCGTTCCTTCAGCGCGGCGGAAACCGCCTCCGGCGTCCTCGACCGGGGCGTCTCGAATTCCCTCAGCGAGAGAACGGTTCCGTCCCTGACAAATCCCAGGGCAAACGAATGCCCCCCAAGATCAACCCCGAGGATCATGGCCTAGAACCCCTCATGCCCGGCCAGGTCCAGGGCTGCACACAGCCAGCGCCGGACGTCCAGCAGGTCCTGGGATTCGTACCTCAGGGTCCGGCCGTCCACGCGGTAGCATCCGGGGGCAAAGGCAGCGGCATCCGCCTGGATCGTCCTGTGCAGGGTCAGGTCCATGACGAAGGGGGCCTTGAGGACAAGGCGGGGAGACAGGCCTTCCGCAGCCTTCCTCACGGCTTGCCTGGCGGCCTCCCGAAGCATCGGGGCCGTTTCCGCGGGGGGGAGCAGTTCGGCGGAATGGCGGCCGTGCCCCTCCTTGACCCCGCATGTGACGAGACCGGATCCCAGGAGGCTTTCCGCCTCCCAGCAGGCAGCCAGGTCGCCCGACACCAGGGCCACGGGAACTCCGAGGAAACCGCACAGGGCAGCGTTGATGCCCGTTTCCCCGACCTTCATGCCGTTCAGCACCACATCATGCACCGTGGTTCCCGAAAGGGTATGGTCGAGGACTGCCTTCTCGGTTCCCGCCATGGCGTGAGTGCAGAGGAACAAGGCCACATCGCATCCGCCGACTCCCTCCACCATGCCGAGAGGCTTGGGTGACCCGCTGATGAGGCGCGTCCCCGCAGAAAGGCCCCCGACGTCGAGGTTCGTCATGTTCCAATGGCTATCGTTCACGAGGACGTCCGTGACTCCCTCTTCCTTCAACCCCTCAAGCACGGCCGCAAGATCGTGGGCCTGCATGGCCTTTCCGAACGGGTATTCCTGGGACCCTGGCCGGACCTGTTCCGGCGAGACAATCCCGGTAGCCCCTTCCATGTCCAGGCTGATATAAGCTTTCATCAAAGGATCTCCTTCCATTTCCTGACCAGGTCGGGGTCTTTCTGGAGCCCGCGCCCTATCCCCACGATGTCGCATGCACCGCTTTCAACAAGGTCCCGGGCGGTTTCGAGTTTCCTGATCCCCCCCGTGCAGGTAACCGGGACACGGCCCACGGCTTCCCTGGCCGCCCGCGCCCAATCCCCGAAGTACCCTTCCCCCGGGGCATCGTACCCGCACAGGTTGCCGGAGACGTCCAGGTGGTCGATCCCGAGGCGCCCCAGTTCCCGGGCAACCCAGAGTCCCTCCTCGAGGGACAGTCCTTCAGGCGGATCCTTGGGAAGCGAATCGGAAAGCCCCAGGCGCACGGAGAGAATCCCTTCGTTTCCCAGGGCAGGCCGCACAGCCTCGACGACCTCGAAGAGCAGGCGCGCCCGGTCCCTGATCCGGCCGCCGTAGCCGTCCCTCCTGGCGTTCGTGAGGGGGCTGAGGAACTGGCTCAACAGGTAGCCGTGGCAGGCATGGACCTGGACTCCCCGGTACCCGGCAGAAACGGCGCGCCTCGCCGCCGCGGCGAACGATTCGACCGTCGATGAGATTTCGGCCGACTCCATCGCCCTCGGCCTGATGGGCAGGGGACAGGACGGGTGCTTGACCTCCGACGGGGCCGAAATCGGGTATTTCTCGGCCAGGAGGGCCTCATCCCGAATCTGGCTTCCGGCGTGGTTGATCTGGACCAGGGCCGGGCAGCCCTCCGCGAGGAAGAGGTCCGCCATGGGCCGGTTCGCTTCGGTCATCGAATCGGAGTCGAGGCGGAACTGGGCCACTCTCGCCCTTCCCTTGCGGCACACCGCATGGTGCTCCACCACGACCAGGTCAACTCCACTCCTGGCGACACGCCCGTAAATCTCTAGGCTTCGGGGGGTCGGCCCTCCATCGTGATCTGCTGAAGCCGTCGCGATGGGGGCGGCGGCGATTCTGCCTTCAATCCGGAGTCCCCTGATCTCTAGTGGATCCCGCAAGCTTGCGCCCTTCATGGTTTGCTTTCCTCCTCCCAGGATGGGTCATAAAGGGTTCGGGGACGCCCAGGACAACCGTCCTGGAACTGGCTGTGCCGTACGTACGGCCAGCCCCCGTTCCACGAGGTGTTCAAGGTAGCGGTGAACCGTCACACAGGCAAGGCCGCAAATTTCGGCAACCGCCTCGGTGGACGCGCCCCCGCCGGCTTTCTTCAACCCGTCCATCACGTGCCTAGGCGTTTGCACGCTGATTCCCTTGCGGTTCTGTTCCCAGTTGAGATCCCGCCTTGTGCGGGCAAGCTTCCGGTGCAGGTTGATCCGCGATGCAAAATCCGCCAGCCGGACAGGCTTGTTGATGAAATCGTCCGCCCCGTTCAGCAGGAGTTCGCGAGCCACCTCGGGCCGTTCTTCCACCGTGAGCATGAGAACCGGGATTCCCGGACCCCGGCCCGGACCTCGAGGGTGCGGGCAACCACCAAGTTGTTCTTCCAGGGCAGGGCGCTGAGCTGGCTCAAGGTGTATTCTAACACCTCGCCTGCGCAGATCCGCCGACGGGCGTTGGCATAGAGGATCTCAGAGATCATGGTGTCCATCGTGGAAGCCGCGCAGGCAACCTGCTCCAGGTGCGGGCCAGCCGATGCAAGCCCAGGGTCAGCCGAAGCCATAGGGAGTCAAAAGAGGGACAACATCAAGCCACTGGAACGAAAAAATGAGGAAGGGGGGTCAGCCCTCCCTCCTGTAGTCGTCGTCCAGGCGAACGATATCGTCCTCCCCGACGTATTCACCGTTCTGGACCTCGATGATCTCCAGCGGGACCTTTCCGGGGTTGGAAAGCCGGTGGGGGGTTCCCTTCGGGACGTAGCAGCTCTGCCCCTCGTAGATCATCGACTCGGAACCGTCCAGTCCCACCAGGGCCGTACCCCGCACCACGACCCAGTGTTCGCTGCGATGATGGTGGTACTGCAGGCTAAGCCGCTCTCCCGGCTCGACGATGATCCGCTTGATCTTGTACCGGGAGGTTTGCCCCAGGGTCTCGTACGTGCCCCAGGGACGAGCATTGACCGGGGCCTCGACAGCTTCCCTGCAGCCGTCTTCCTTTAGTTCGCGGACCGCCTCGCGGACCTTTTGGGAGCTTCCCCGGGGCGCCACGAAAAGGGCATCGGGCGTGTCGACGACCAGCATGTCTTGAAGGTCCACCCCGAAGATGAGCCGATGATTCCCGTAAACGAGGTTGTCCCGGCCCCCGATCAGCCGCACGTTCCCCTTCAGGGCGTTGCCCCGTTCGTCCGCGGGAAGGGCCTCGTAGACGGCATCCCAACTGCCGACGTCCGACCACCCGGCATCGAGGGGAATGGCCGCCACCCGGTCGGCCTTTTCCATCACGGCATAGTCGATGGAAACCGAAGGGAGGGATTCGAAGCCGTCAAGCATCGCGTCCAGCCCGGCATCGTAGAGGACGCCGATCTCCGGGGCATGGAGCCTCAGGTCGGAGGCCATCCGCCCGAGCCGGAAACAGAACATGCCGCCGTTCCACAGGAAACGCCCGCTCCTGAAGTATTCCTCCGCCGTTTCGCGGGAAGGTTTTTCCACGAAGCGCAGGACCGCCCGGGTTCCCGCGGGACCGGGCCCCGTACCGCACTCCATGTAGCCATAGCCGGTCTCCGGGGAGGAAGGAACGATACCGAAGGTCACGAGAAAATCCTGGGCCGCCGCCTCCGCAGCCAGCCGGACGGCCTGCTCGAAGGCCTTGCCGTCGCGGATGAGCTGGTCGCTCGGGCAGACCAGGACAAGATCGTCGTCCGAAGCAAGAGCTCTTTCCTTCAGTGCCGCCATCCCAAGGGCGATGGCCGGAGCCGTGTTCCTCCCGACAGGCTCCACGATGACCGGGTCGGCGCTCCCGGGCAGGATCCCGCGGACCTGGTGCCGCACCAGGGCCTGCCACTCGCGGCCCGCTACAACGCGGACCGAATGGGCGGACGAGAGGGGGGCCAGGCGGATGACGGTTTCCTGTAAAAGGGTCCGTTCCCCGATCAGCGGGAGGAACTGCTTCGGCAGTTCCTCCCGGGAGAGGGGCCATAGCCGGGTTCCGCTGCCGCCGGCAAGGATCAGGATATGCAGGATCGACAAGAGACCACTCCTTCCGATGGACGCCGTGAATTGCGTTTTAGACGTTAAACCGGATTTCCAGGATATCCCCGTCCCTCACGGGGTACTCCTTGCCCTCCAGGCGGAGGACTCCCGCCTCGCGGCAGGTGGCGAAACTGCCCCCGTGTTTCATGAATTCAACGTAATTGACCACCTGGGCCCTAATGAAGCCACGGGCCAGGTCGGAATGGATCGTCCCCGCTGCCTCGACGGCCGTGGCCCGGTTTTTCAGTGTCCAGGCCCGGACCTCGTCGGGCCCGACGGTGAAGAAGGACAGAAGCCCCAGCAGGCCGTAGGCGCCCGAGATCAGGCGCTTGCGCCCCGTCTCTTCCACTTCCAGGTCCGCCATGAATTCGGACTGTTCCTCCGGGGTGAGGGACGCGAGGTCCATCTCCATGCGCCCGTAAACCCTCACCAGCGGCATTCCCCGGACTTCGCAAAGGGTTTTCAGCGCCGCAAGCCCGGGAACGGCGTCGTCATGGACCTGCGTTTCGTCCAGGTTCAAGACCACCAGTTCCGGCTTGAGGGAAACGAAGGTGAACCCGCGCAGCAGGCGAAGCTGCTCTTCCGCCAGCGGCAGATCCCTCAGGGGTCGTTCTTCCAGCAGGTGATCCTGGCACACCTTCAACAGGTCGGCTTCGACCTGTTCCTCGGGAAGCAGGCGCTTCTTGGCGGCCAGGCGGTTGAGCCTCGTTTCGGTCACGCCCAGGTCGCGAAGGATCAGTTCCGTCTCCACGATGTTCCAGTCCCTGAGGGGGTCGATGGTTTCCTCGGGATGCGGGACCTCCGGGTTGTCGAAGGCCCGGAGCACATGGACGAGGGCATCGGCTTCTGCGACGAAGGACAGGAAGGCATTCCCAAGGCCGGCCCCCCGCGAGGCATCCCTGGAAAGCCCGGCCAGGTCCACGAATTCCACGAGGGCCGGAGTCCGCTTCTTCGGCTTGAAGAGCGCCGTCAGGCTCTCGATCCGCTCATCCGGCACCTCCACGATGGCCCGGTTGGGGTCCGTCCTGCCCCCCGCGTAGGGCTTCACCTCGGCCCCGGATCCGGTGATGACGTTGAAAACGGTCGTTTTCCCGCTCAGGGGAAGACCGATAATTCCGCAACCCAGCATGGCAATTCCTCCTCAGGCAGGCTTTAAAGGAAAGCAGGGCATTCGCCCCGCACCATTATAGCGGGATGGCCGTCATCCGGTATGATTGTGGAAGGGAGGTGGTCATCTTGAAAAGATCGAATCTCGTCCTTGCCCTTTGCCTTTTGGCCCTCCGGGCCGTGCCGTGCAGCGCCCAGGATCTGTCCGTAAAATTTGCAGACGTCTATCCCCGGGGGGCACGGGTTACCCTGGAAACCCCCGCCCGAACCGACATGACGTTCGACCTGCCTCTTTCATTCGAGGAAGAATCCATGCGGGTTTCCGGCGAAGGCATACGGATCCTTTCCGTTGAAACGAGCCGTATCCAGCGCACGGGCTGGATCCCTCCCGCCCTGGCAAGCCTCGACGGCCGGGTTAGGACGGCAAGGGCCGAGGTTGACCGGCTCGAAGCTCGGGCAGCCTCGCTGCAGCAGACAACTAAGCACCTCCAGGACACGGTGCCCTCGAGCTGGAAACCGCAGGACCTGTTGGGATTCCTGGACGCCGCCGCCAAGAGGCGTGAGCAGGTGGAGCAGCAGGTGAGGGAAAATGGCCGGGCCCTGGAAAAGGCCAGGGGCGAACTTGCACGCCTGGAGAAGGAACTTTCGGAAAAGATGCCCCCGCAGCCCGACACCGCCACCAGGATCCGCATCAAAACGGCGGGGACGGGCACCGTCCGGCTCCAGCTCTGGACTTCGCAGGCTTCCTGGAACACGCGGTACCTGCTGGACCTGGCCGGGAAGACCGGCCGCGTGGCCTTCAAGCAGGAAGCCCAGGTCCAGCAGAAGACCGGGTTGGACTGGGACGGTGAAATCGTCCTCCACACCGTCCAGCCCAGGCGCACCATAACGGCCCCCGAACTTCGGCCTCTCGTGGTCGACTTCGAGCAGGCCACCGGGCGCAACGCCGACGTGATGATGTCAAAACAGGCCCTGGCCCCCGAGGAAGCCGGCAAGACCGTCCAGGAGGAAACGCTGACGGACCTGTCCCTGAAAACCAGGGGACGGGCTTCCGGCGACGGAACTCCTGCGCGGTTATCCGTTGCCGCCTTCAGTCTCCCCTCCGAGACCAGCGTCGTCGTCATTCCTGCGCTGGACCGCGAAGCCTGGCTGACCGCCGAGGTCAAGTCCCTCGATCGCCCCCTCCTTTCAGGGACGGCCGACCTTTCCCTGGATGGTTCCCCTTCGGGAAGGGCCTCCATCGGGACAAGAGGACGCGGTGACAGCCTCAAGCTGGCCTTCGGCAAGGTGCCCCTCGTCACTGCAAAGGTTGAGGAATCCGTGCCCCGTGAGGGGACAACCTGGGGCCGGGGAAAGCTGGAAAAATCCTTCACGCTCTCGGTGACCAACGGGACGGGAACCCGAACGGCCGTGACGGTTCTTGACCGGATCCCCGTCAGCGCGCAGGACAAGATCAAGGTCGAGGTGCTCGCGATCGACCCGAAACCCGCGCGGCATGACGACAAGGGAATTCTCGCCTGGGAAATGACGCTCGCTCCGGGGGAAACAAGGAAATTGACCGTGAATTACAAGCTGACCTACCCGGCAGACCGGGCGATCATTTTCCGGGGAATGTAGCCGTCTCTTCCTGCCTCAAGGCAAGCACCCGGTCCGCCACGGAAGGGTGCGAAGCGTACCAGGCCGAATACCGCGGCTCGGAAGGGGTCCAGGCCAGGCTGTCGGTGGCGAGGCGCGAGAGAGCCCCGATCATGGCCCCGGGTCCTTCCAGCCGGGCTGCAAACCGGTCCGCCTCGAACTCCCGCCGCCGGGATCCGGCCGAAAGGAACGGCTGCAGGAAAAGGCCCGTCAGGGTTTCCCAGAAGAGGAAGGCCATGACGACGAAGGTCCCGGGCCCGGGGGCAAGGCCGAAGGCTTCCGAGAATCCTTCCCGGTTCCAGGCCAGGAAAGCGAAAAGAACAAAGGTCAACTGGACGGCAAAAAGCAGGACAAGACCCGTGATCACGTGACGCCCCTTCCAGTGCCCGATCTCGTGGGCGATCACCGCCGCTGCCTCATCCGGGGGGAATTTTTCGGCAAGAGTGTCGAAGAGGATGACCCGCCTGAGGCGGCCGAGCCCGGCAAAGAAAGCGTTGCCGTGCGACGAGCGCCGGCTTCCGTCAGCGACGAGAAGGCTGGAGGCCGGGAAACCGGTTCGCTCGAAAAGGGACTCGAGCCTGGCTTTCAGTTCCCCTTCGGGAAGAGGGCGAAGCCTGTAGAAGAGCGGCAAGACCAGGTTGGGAAACAGGAAGGCCAGGGTAAAGTCGAAAACCGCAATCCCGGCAAGGGCCCACGCAAAACCCAGGGGGCGCGTAACCAAAAAGGAGGCCCCGCCTGCGAGGAACCCCGCCAGGCCGGCGGAGAGCGAAATCTGCAGCAGGGTGTCGCGCGCGTATAGCCCGAGGGGGGTCCTGTTGAAGCCAAAGCGGGTTTCCACCCCGAAGGTTTCATAAAGGCCCCAGGGCAGCTCGATAAGCGAAAAATAGACCGCCAGGGAGGCCCCGAGGGTAAACCCGGCAGCGAAAGGGCTGGAGAAAATCCCCTCGACCAGGGAGGAAGCCTTCGCCAGCCCGAGGCCCCCCACGAGCAGGGCGACACCCGCGTACCGGGTCAGCAGGGTTCCAAGGTGAACCCGCAGTCGCTCCCGGGCATAGGCCACGCCGCGCCACCAGCCGTACCCCTCCGGAAGAAGCGGGGCCAACCCGGGGGGGACACTCCGGTCGATGCGGTTGAGCCACCCCCACTGGGCAAGGGCCAGGGCGGTTTCAACCAGGGCGGAAACAGACAGGACAAGCCAGAAAACGGAAGGCCACATTGGAAAAGTTTATCATGGCGGTCCCGTTGGGACCTACGCAACCGGAAGGAGAGACGGGAAATGGACGAAGCAAGCCTGCTTTTGCTGTTTGACACCAACCGCCCCTGCTGGTCCGCCCCCCTGGTGGAGCTTGCCGGGGAGGATCCCGCAGGGCTCGGGATCCTGGAAGAACGAAAGCTGCTGGAAAGGGTCGACTCCGAGGCCTACGTCCTGACCGCGACCGGAAGGGAACGTTTTACCGGCCTTGCAAGCGAGTGCTACCTGGAAACCGTTGCGGGGCCCCCGCCCGCCGACCCTGCACACAGCCTCTTCGGCCTGGAGTCCATCCTGCGGCTGGACCAGGGTTTCCACAGCCCCTGGGGGAGCAAGGACGCAAAGGCGGATCTCGCCCTCTCCTACCTCCCCGCATTGCCCTTAGCCGGAAACCTTGACGAACTGGAGGCCTTGCAGGGACACCCGCTCGCGTCTTCCTTCGCCTCGGAATTCCCACGCGTCGGGCAGGAGGTTCCAAGGCCTTCCGCGGAAAAACTGGAAGACTGGGCAGAGAAAAGCGGGGCTTCCAGGGGAAACCTCCGCCTCGATGTCCTTTTCCTCCACCGCTATGATTACGCCTATTACATGGAGGCTGCCGCCCCCGGAGATTCCCTCAGGCTCCTGAACACGGACCGACTCATGATCCGTCTCGCGAAACCCTTCGAAGCGAGCGAAGGCTACTTCCTTCGGAAGACGGCAGAGGACCTTTCATCCCTTCGGCCTTTCCTGGAGTATGCCCGGCGCTTCCTCCTCCCCGGGCGCTTCGACACCGACACGCAGGAACAGTCCTCCGTCACCTGGTGGGTCTGGGCGACGCGAACCGCCGAGGAGGCCTCGATCCTGCAGCGATGGCTCGCCCCCGTCTCGGGCCGACTGATCGGCCCTTCGGCCCCGCTCGATTTCTGGATATTCTCCCTGGAAGCGCTGCGAGCGGAGCACGAGCGGCACGAAACCTTCTACGAGCTTTTTGAAAGCGCGGCGATTGCCGTCGCACGGACCGCCTGAGTTTCGTCTATAATGACGCCGCGAAAGGAACGACGGAGAGAAAGCGAGGGAGGACCATGGACCTGACAGTCATCAAGCTCGGTGGCCCGCTGATGGGGGTGATCGGCGCCGTTTCCGTCCTCGGTTTTGCCATCGTCATCGAGCGTCTGCTGTTTTTCCGAGGGGCTTCCACCGACCCCATGGCTCTCGAAACCGCTCTCGGGAAGGCCTTGTACGAGGGGGACGACGCTGCCGCGACGGCCCTCGTCAAGGGCGGCAAAAGCTCCCTGCACAGGCTTTTCGAAGTCGCCATCACGCACTGGCAGGCGGAGCCCGATTCCATGAAGGCTCTCATGGAACAGCAGCTGCGGCGTGAAATGTTCCGATGGGAAAAAGGGCTGGGAACGCTGGCCACGATCGCACGGGTGGCTCCCCTCCTGGGGCTCCTGGGAACCGTCCTTGGAATGGTCTCCACCTTCCGCGGCCTCCCGGCCGTATCGGGATCCGCCTCTGCGGGTGCGGGCATGGCCGACCTTGCCTCCGGCATCTGGGTGGCCCTTCTCACGACGGTCGCCGGGCTGTCCGTGGCCGTCCCGGTGATCCTCTGCCACACCGTGCTCTCCGCCCGCATCGACAGCGAAGAGGAAACCCTCCACAGGGGCATCGACTTCCTCGTCCGCGAGAAACTTTTGCGCGGTGAGCCCGGAACGGGCGGCCGAAGCACGGGATGAAAAGGATCCTGCCCTTCCTGGCAGCTTTCCTGCTGCTCTGCTGGAGCGGACCCGCACAGGCGGCCAGCGCCCGCATCGTTTCCCTTGCCCCGAGCATCACCGAGGCCCTTGACGCCCTCGGCCTGATGGGTTCCGTCGTGGCCGTGTCTGAACATGACGACTACCCGCCCAGGGTCGCCCGCCTCCCGAAGATCGGGGGGTACGCCACCCCCTCCATCGAGCGGATCCTTGCCCTTCGCCCGACGCTCGTCATCGGCGAATCGACCTTTCATTCACAGGCCCTCGCCCGGCTTTCGGGCATGGGTGTAAGGACGCTATCCCTGACGATGCACCGTTCACTGGACCAGGTCGACGCGGCCCTTAGAATCCTGGGGAAGGAACTCGGCCGAAATGAAGAGGCCGCCAGGGCCATGCGCAAGATCCGGACCGGCCTGGAGGCGACCCGGCGAAAGATCCGGACCGCCCACCCTGGAGGCGTGCCTTCCGTGCTTGTCGTCGTCTGGCACGACCCCCTGACTGTCGCCGGGCGGACCAACTACATCCATGACATCCTCACTCGCCTGGGAATTCCTAACGCCGCAAGGCGGATCCTCTATTCCTTCCCGCAGGTCGACCGCGAAACCGTGCTGTCACTCGACCCGGACATCGTCGTCCTGGCCCAGGCCGAAAAGGGGATGGCCACGACCCGGGAAACCTTTGACGCCCTTTTCAGGGGGTTGCCCCTCCGGGCGACCCGTACGGGCCGCGTCGTGACGGTCCGCTCCGACTCCCTTTTCCACCCCGGACCCCGGGTCCTCGAGGCTGCGACTTTGCTGGCGGGCACACTGGACGCAGGCAAGGGAGGGAAAACCCTTGTCCCGTAAGCGAATGCAGCCGGACCTCGACCTGACTCCCCTGATCGACGTCCTCTTCATGCTGATCCTTTTTTTCGTCATGACCGCTTCCCTGCTCCAGGGACAGATCTCGGTCCGGCTCCCCTCGGGCGAGGGAACAGCCCTCCAGGGGCAGCCGGTCATCCTCGAAATCCTTGCCAACGGAAGCTTTCGCTACGACGGGAAAGAGGTCGACCGGGGGGAAATGATTGCCCGAGCGCGGCAGGACGACAGGACCGGCCGGGAAATTGTCGTCGCCGCGGACAGGACCGTTCCCTACGGCCGCGTGACGTCCCTCCTGGAAGCCCTCCGGCTTGAAGGGGTGCAGGACGTCGGCCTGGCGCTGGAAGGGGGAGGGGCCCCTTGAACCGATGGATCCTGCCGGTCGCCTTGAGCCTCGCCGTCCACCTTAACGTGTTGTTCCTGCTGCCGGAGGCAAGTTTTCCGACCCCCGGGCGGCCGGCGATCCTGAAGGCCCGCCTTGTCACCCTGCGGTCTGCCACCGTTCGGACACTGGAGCCCGCAAGGCCCACTGCCGGGAGGACTCCGGCCCCAAAAGAACCCGCTCTGCCCAAAGTCGCCAAGGACTCCCCACCGACAAAAAAAACCTCGCGGGAGGCCGAGAGCGCACCGGCCAGGCCAACCCTCCAGGCTCCAACCAGCGAAACTCCAGGATCCGGGCAACGGGAAAATCCCAAAATGCCCTCCGGGGAAGCCGCGCCGGAACGGGCAACCGGAAGCGCCGCTCCCCGCGAGGCAACTGGCCCGGACATTCTTTCCCGGAAGAGCCCCCTCTACCCTCTTGCCTCCCGCAGGAAAGGCGAATCCGGCACCGTCGTGATTCTCGTCCACCTGGACGGGCAGGGGCAGGTCCTCGAAGCCTCGGTCCGGTCAAGCTCCGGGTATCCCGCGCTGGACCGCTCGGCAATGGGCGCGGTGGGGAAATGGAAATTCCGGCCCGGCGCACCCCCCCTCCTCCTCGTCCCGGTGATCTTCAGGCTCGAGTGAAGCGGAAGGGGATTAAATGGAAGCTCAAGAGAAAGAGGAGGCAAAACCGTGAAAATAAAGGTCCATCCTGAAGATTTCGAGGTCAACGAAAGGCTGGACCTCCCTTTGAATGCTGCGGGAGGAACCTACTCCATCTACCGGCTCCAGAAGCGGGAGTGGAACACGGTCGACGCAATCGCCGCGGCGGCAAAGGCCAACGGTGTCCCGGTCTCGGCCATCGGGTACGGGGGGAAAAAGGACCGCCATGCAAGCACGGTGCAGTATTTATCCGTTCCCGCCCGATACCGCCTGGAGTTCGAATCGAAGAACGTGATCGTCAGCCACGCGGGTTACGCCGACGATTACATCTCGGCCTTTCACCTGTCGGGAAACGATTTCCGCGTCACGATCCGGGAGTTGTCCGAGGTGGAATTGCAGGCACTGGAAAGGGGACTCGAACGAGTCCTCCGGTGGGGGTTCGCAAACTACTTTGATGACCAGCGCTTCGGAAGCGTCTCCGAGGGGGCCTTTCTCGCGGAGCGGCTGATCAGGGGCGAGTTTTCGGGAGCCCTGCAGCTTTTCTTCTGCACGATCCACCCCGAGGACCCGGCTCCCCTGAAGGCCCTGAAATCGATGCGGCGGCAATCCTGGGGGGACTGGACGAAACTGGCAGCGCTCTCCCGGACAAAGGCCGAACAGGAGATCGCCCGTATCCTGGAAAAAGATCCTTCACGCCAGGGCCTGGCCAGGGCCCTCAACACCATCCCCCGCGAGGAACTTTCCATGGGCTTTTCCGCTTACCAGTCCTTCCTGTGGAACGCAACCCTGAAGGAACTGGTCCGCCTTCACGGCCATGACACCTTCGAGGTGCAGGGAAAGGTCGCGTCCACCCTCCACTTCGGTAACCTGGAACCGGAGGGCTCGAACCCCCTCGCCGCGGCGACAATCCCCACGGAAGCCGGAAAAATCGGCCCTGCCGAGGATCAGGTCCGGCGCATCATGGACGAGATCCTGGAGCATAGGGGCATCCGGAGATCCCAGTTCAACCTGAGGGAAGTCCGCAAGAGCTTCTTCAAGTCCTTCCCGCGGCGGGCGGTCTGCCGCGTGCGGGGATTGACCGCCACGAGGCCGGAACCCGACGAACTCTATCCCGGGAAAAGCCGTGTGACCCTGGGGTTTTTCCTGCCGAAAAGTTCCTATGCCACAATGCTCTTCAAGGCCTTGACTGGGAAACCCTGATTTTTCCCGTCTTGACATCGGGAAGAGACTCCGCTATAAGTTAGGCATGCCTAATACGGGATGGAGATTTCGATGAAGATGACTTTAAACGCACTCGAAGACGGGATTCGGGCAATCATATCGAAGATGCCGGAAGGAGAATGCGGCAAGAGGCTCGAAGCCCTGGGGCTCTACCCGGGAAAGGCGATCACGAAAATCTCCGGGATGCCCTTCAGGGGACCGGTTACAGTCCTCCTTGACCAGAGGCAGATCGCGATCGGGCACGGGGTTTCTTCCCGCCTGATTGTCGACGTGGCGAATCCTGACGGGAAGAAAGCCTGATGGCCCTTTGCAACGGCCGCTGCTCCACCTGCAACGGCTGCCTCGGGAACAAACCATCCAGTGAAACCCGCCCGGATGAGTGCACGAAGCGCATCCTGCTGGCCGGAAATCCCAACGTGGGCAAGAGTGCCTTTTTCTCCCGCCTGACGGGCGTCCATGCGATGTCTTCGAATTACCCGGGGACGACCGTGGGCTTCATGGAAGGCACCCTGCGAACCGAGGGAGCCTGCTACCGCCTCGTGGACGTTCCGGGAGCCTACACCCTGGAGCCGACCAACGAGGCCGAAGAAATCGCCCGGAGGCTGATCGAGGACGGCGGGGAGAAAGTCATCATCGTCCTGGACGCGACAGCCCTGGAGAGGAACCTCGTACTGGCCCTCCAGGTCCTCGAGAAGGGGATACCGACAATCGTGGCCCTCAACATGGTTGACGAAGCCAGGCACCGCGGGGTCCTGGTTGACAGCGCAGCCCTGCAGGAAGAACTGGGGGTACCCGTCGTTTCCACCGTGGCAGTGACGGGGCAGGGAATCCGGGAACTCGTGGCCCGCCTTGGCGAGGCCCGGGTCTCCCCCCTTTCCTCCACGCCCAGGGAAGAACGATGGCAGCGGATCGGGCTGATCGTCAGCCGGGTGCAGCGGGTGATCCACCGGCACCACACGTGGAGGGACCGCATCGAGGACCTCAGCGTGCACAAGTTCTGGGGAGCCCTCGTCGGCATTGCCGTCCTCTCCCTCAGCTACATGACTGTCCGCGAGATCGGTGAAGGACTCATCAACCACCTCCTCGACCCGTTCTTCGAGTGGGCCGTGCGCCCCGGGCTCATGAAGGTCTCCGACCTGCTGGGACCGGGATCCCCCCTCCATACGCTCCTGGTTGGAACGCTTTTCGACGGGCAAATCGACTTCGAGCAAAGCTTCGGGGCGCTCTCGACCGGGCTGTACGTCGAGTTCGTCATGGTCCTTCCCTATATTGTCGCCTTCTATGCGGTCCTCAGTTTCCTGGAGGACTCGGGATACCTGCCGCGCCTGGCCATCCTCTTCGATTCCCTGCTGCACCGGGTCGGGATCCACGGGTACGCAATCATCCCGACCCTCCTGGGCCTGGGCTGCAACGTTCCCGGCATCCTGGCAACGCGCGTGCTGGAATCGAGGCGCGAACGCTTCATCGCCGCCACTCTCATCTCGGTGGCGGTGCCCTGTGCGGCGCTGCAGGCAATGGTGGTCGGCGTCCTGGGGAATATCGGGCTGAGGTACGTGCTGCTGGTCTACGGGGCCCTTTTCGTTTCCTGGATCGTCCTCGGGAGGCTCATGCACAAGCTGCTGCCGGGGTATAGCCCCGAGCTGATCGTCGAGATCCCGCCCTACAGGATGCCTTCCCTCCACGCCTTTGCCGTCAAGCTGTGGTTCAGGGTCAGGGGCTTCCTGATCGAAGCCACCCCGCTGGTCCTCGGCGGGATCCTGCTGGCCAACGTCCTGACCACGGCCGGGATCATCGGTTTCCTGTCTCGCCTGGTGGCCCCCCTGTTCAACGTCGTCCTCGGCCTGCCCGCCTCCGCGGCGGGAGCCATCCTCCTGGGCATCCTCCGCAAGGACGTGGCCGTCGGGATGCTCGTCCCTCTGGGGCTTTCAGCCAACCAGCTTGTCGTGGCAACGGTCACCCTTTCCATGACCTTCCCCTGCATCGCGACCTTTGTCGTCCTCTGGAAGGAACTGGGCGCAAGGGACACCGCAAAGAGCCTCGGGATCATGCTGCTCACGGCTTTCTCCGCGGGCGGGATCCTCAACGCGGCCTTCTTTTTCCTCCCCTAGACGGGAAAGGCCAGGCGAGCCCCCAGGGCTTCACCCGCAAATTCCCACCGCACATCGAAAGCGGATTCCAGGATCCTGCCGTCGACCTCGCCGGGGGGAAGAACCCCCAAAAGCGTCCCTTCCCGGAGAAAAGCCATTCGCGAAGCATAGCGTAGGGCCAGGTTCACGTCGTGCAGCGCAACCACGATGCCCTTGCCCTCGCGGGCACTCTGTGCGAGCTTTTCCATGACCAGGAGGGCGTGACGCGGGTCCAGGGACGAGGTGGGCTCGTCAAACAGGCAGAAGGGAGTATCCTGGGCAAACGCCCGGGCGAGGCAAGCCCTCTGGGCTTCCCCCCCCGAGAGTTCAGTCACGGCCTTTTCCCGGACCTTCTCCAGCTCGAGAGCGGCGAGCGCTTCTTCCACACGCCGCCTGTCGGCCGCACCAGGCCGTTCGAAGGCCCCCAGCCAGCACGACCTTCCCATCAGGATGATTTCCTCAACCTTGAAGGCCTGGATGAAAGCCGACTGCTGGGGAACGTAGGCGATCTTCCTCGAAACGCTCCTCCGGTCCATGTCCCGGACCTGCCGCCCTTCGAGCAGGATCTCCCCCGTGCGGTTTTTGACCACACCGCAGAGAGCCGACAGCAAGGTGCTCTTCCCGCTCCCGTTGGGACCCATAAGCGCAAGGACCTCCCCTGGACGGACTTCAAGGGATAGCCGGCGGATGACCTGAAGGTCCCCGTAAAAGACCGAAATCTCCCGGCTCTCCAGCATCAGGGCCGCCTCCAGAGAAGGATGCAGAACACGGGACCTCCGACAAGGGCCGTGATCACCCCCACCGGAAGCTCTGCCAGCCCCCGGGCCGCCTGGTCGGCCATCAGCATGAGCAGCCCGCCGCCCAGGAAGGAAAGAGGAAGGACCCGGAGGTGGTTCGGCCCAACGGAAATCCGTACCAGGTGAGGAACAACGAGCCCGACAAAACCCACGACCCCCGAAAATGACACGAAGACGGCGGTTGCCAGCGACGAGGCCAGGAGCAGGCCAAGCCTCAGTCGAGGCTCGTCGACCCCCAGGGCGACCGCGGGGCTCCCGGAAGCGACGATGTCGAGATCCCTGTGGAGCCCGAGCCCCAGGCTGAATACGGCCAGCGCGGCGGGAAGGCACCAGGCCGCGCTGGTCCAGTCGGAACCCGCGAAACTGCCCATGATCCAGAGAACGATGGCCCCCATCATCTGGCCCGAAAGAGCTTTCAGGAGCGCGATGGCCGCACTGAGGATGCTCCCTACGACGACCCCCGCGAGAATCATCCGCGTCGGTTCCCGAAGGGCGCCTCGCCCACCCAGGACAAGGACGACGCCAAGGGCGGAGAGGCTGCCCGCGAAAGCCCAGAAAGTCAAGAACGGCAACTGGAAGGAGATCGCCGCCGCCGCACCGAAAGCGGCGCCGGACGCCACCCCAAGCGTGTAGGGTTCGGCAAGGGGGTTCAGCAGGAGGGCCTGGAAAAGGACACCGCAGCCCGCGAGGCCCGCGCCCGTTGCCAGGGCCGTCAGGGCCCTGGGCAGGCGGACCTGCCAGATCACCGCGCGCGCAAGCCCTCCGGAAGAACCGGCCTCTTCCCGCGGCCCGGATGCAAGGATGGAGAGAACCTCCCAGGGCGAAATGGAAACATCCCCCGCAAGAAGGGAAAACCCGAGGACCGCACCCAGGGCGGCGGCAAGGAAAAAGCCCATCGAAACCATGCGAAACTTGTCGCGGGGATTTTTCACGAAAGCCCACTCTCCTATCTTCGCTTCCAAGGCCAGTATAGCGGATGAAAAAAGGGGTGGATCGCGCTCCGATGCGCGTTCCACCCCTGGATAAATTCTGGTTTGCCAGGATTTGCTTCTAAAGGGCGATCGAGGAATGCACCGGGGAATAGGCGCTTCCCTTGGCTCCGGTCAAGCTGGCCATCGTCGTGGTGAGGAAGATCCAGCTTCCCTCGGCATCCTTTTCCCAGCTGCCCGCCACTTCGGAAATACCGCTGATCGGTTCCTGTCCTGCCATGTACCAATTCCCCTTGTTGTCCTTCAGCCACATATCGAACCCTCCCTTGCCAAACTCAACAGGCCGCACGACAAAACCGGCGGCGTCGGAAAAATCAACGCCCTCTAGGCCAGGTCTCGCGCGTCTCATTCGGCTGGTCGGGACACTACAGAAATTCATTCCATAACCTCCGTTCCCTTTCTTCGGGTATTTATACCAGAAGTCCCGGGAAGAGTCAACAGCAGTTTATTTATATTGTATAACTAAACTCATATTGTCAGACAATTTCGCCCGACCCTCCCGGCGCGGCTTCTTCGATCTCGAGCCGGGGCGGCACCAGCACCACATCGGGCAGGTTAGGCTGTTGCTTGAGGGAGTTCAAAAGAAGGCGCGCGGAAAGCACCCCGGTTTCAAAAGCCGGCCAGACGAGGAGGGGCAGCCCCGACGGGTTGTTCCCGAATGCCTGTCCACAGGCCAGGATCGCTCGCTCCCCCGGGCCAGGGACAGTCCCGTCGCAAAGGACCCAACCGGGCGGCGAAACTTTCCCCTTCGGGGATTTTTCCAACTTCTCCCCGATTTCCCGAAAAAGGGCTTCCTGCCCTGGCCGGTAGCAAATAGGCGTTTCCCTGGCCAGGGAACCCAGCCGCCGCAACCCCTCTTCATGGTCGATGAGAACCGAGTGGGCCCCCTCCAGGCGGAATCCCACGGTCACCGTCGGCATCCCCGGCAAACGGGGTATTTCGGGGTCGAGCCAGATGAGCCCGTCGATCCGGCGGGCCGAGAGAGTCCTCAGGAGGCTTTCCCTTGCTCCCGGCAGGTCTCCCGTGGAGCGAACCATGAAGTCCATCCGCCCCTTGGCCAGGACGCGCTCGACCCCCGAAAGGAAGCAGCCGACCCAGGGGTTCGTGAGGGACCGGAAGACAACGGCGACCATCTCGCTTTTGCTGCTCGAGAGTCCTTTCGCGACCGCATCGGGTTCGTAACCCAGCCGCTTGACCGCTTCCCAGACCCTTTCCCGCGTCGCGAGGGAAATCCTCGGGTCCCCTTTCAGGGCACGGCTGACCGTTGCCTTGTCGACCCCGGCCTCCCTGGCCACCTGGATCATCGTTACCCTCATGCCGACAACTCCTTCCGTTCAACCGGTTGCAATTCTATCATGTCCCGCTTTGGCCCGTCTTTTCGGCTACAATGGAACCGAACTCTATCCGGGATGGGAGGAATGGGCATGATCGTGATTGGAATCTTTGCAGCGGCAGCCGCCCTCGTGTTTGCCTGGGCCGTATCGCTCTACAACCGGTTCGTCCGTTTGCGGAGCATGATGGCCGAAGCCTGGAGCGGGATCGATGTCCAACTCAAGCGGAGGGTCGACCTGATCCCGAACCTCGTCGAAACCGTCAAGGGCTACGCGACACACGAAAAAGACCTGTTCGAAAAGGTTTCGGCACTCAGGGCACAATCGGTAAGTGCGGGGACCGTGAAGGAACAGGCCGCTGCGGAAACCGCCCTGACGGCATCCCTGAGGACGCTCTTCGCCGTAGCCGAGGCCTACCCGGAGCTGAAGGCGAACACAAACTTCCTCGAACTCCAGAAAAGCCTCTCGGACATCGAGGACCAGGTGCAAATGGCCCGCCGGTACTTCAACGGTACCGTTCGCGAGAACAATGTCCTGGTGGACAGCTTCCCGAGCAACATCATCGCAAGGCTGAGCGGCTTCACGAAAGGCGATTTCTTCGAACTGGACGACGAGGGGGAACGCAAGGCTCCCCAGGTCCGCTTCAACTAGACGGGTTGCCCCGATGCAAGGCCGCCTTTCCCGGATCCTGCTGCTTGCGGGGCTCCTTTGCCTGTTTCTTGCCGCCCTGGCGGGGGCCGAGGAGCGAATCCTTGAATACGGAAGCATCGTTTCCATCCAGCCGGACGCCTCGCTCGAGGTCACGGAAACGATTCGCGTCAAGGCCGAGGGGCAGGCCATCCGCAGGGGCATCTACCGTGACTTCCCCACGACCTACCGCGACCGCGAAGGAAACACGGTGATCGTTCCTTTCACCGTCCAGGGAGTCCTGCTGGACGAGCGCCCCGAACCTTACAGCGTCAAGCCCGCATCCAACGGCAAGCGGGTCTACATCGGCCACCCGGACCGGTTTGTCCCGCCCGGGGTCCATACCTACACCCTGGTCTACCGGACAAGCCGCCAGCTCGGCTTCTTCAAGGACCACGACGAACTTTACTGGAACGTGACCGGAAACGGGTGGAGCTTCCCTATCGACACCTCCTGGTGCGTCGTCACTCTGCCCGACGGAAGAGGAACCGCCCGGATCACGATGACGGAAGCCTACACCGGCAGGATGGGGGAAAAGGGCCGGGATTTCAAAATCCTGGCGGATCCGGGGGGATCGACCCGTTACGTGACGACACGTTCCCTGGCGCCGGGCGAGGGGTTCACGATCGTGGCGGGATGGCCGAAGGGCCTCATCCCTGAACCGTCCGCAGCTGACCGGCTGGCCTGGAAAATGAGGGACAACGCGGGCCGCCTGGCCCTCTTCGCCGGCCTGGCCGTCCTCATCCTCTATTACCTCCTGGTCTGGGCCCGATACGGGAAGGACCCCCGACCGGGAACGATCATCCCCCGTTTTGCCCCGCCCGAGGGCTTTTCCCCCGGCGGTGTCCGTTACGTCTACCGGATGGGCTACGACGAGCGATGCTTCACCTCAACCCTCCTGAACGCCGCAGTCAAGGGAGTCGTGACCATCGAGCAGGATGGCGACCATTACTTCCTGCGGCGGGGGCCTAAACCTGATTTCGACTCTCTCGACGCGGAAGAGAGGGTGGCCGTTTACCCCCTCGTGGGACTCCACGACACCCTGGCGGTGGACAAGGCAAACCACACCGCCATCAGCGGAGCCGTGACAGCCCTGAAAGACACCCTGAAAAACCGGTACTACAAGAAAACCTTTGTCCGGAACACGGGCTTTTTCGTTTTCGGAGTCCTCCTGACCGTCCTGACCCTGGTGCTGGGCGTCCTGCTGGACCCCAACACGGGAAACCTGCCGCTCAACATCGGCTATGCCTTCATCTTTCCCCTGCTGGTCCTCTTCGGCCTCGCTTTCATCGCGGGAATCTCCAGGCAGGTGAAAGCCGTGAAAAACGGCCCGAAGCGGATCCGGTCCCTGTTCGGCCTGCTTGTCATGCTCGCGTTCCTTGTCCCCGTGGGATCCGGGCTGGCCGTAATGGGCGCCGGGCTGGCCAACATCGTTTCCTGGACCATGCTCGCAGCCGTCGTCCTGCTCGTCCTTTCAAACGTCCTCTTCGCCTGGCTGCTGAAGGCCCGGACCCCCCCCGGCCGAAAGGTCATGGATGAGATCCAGGGATTTCGCCTCTACCTCTCCATCGCCGAGGCCGACCGGCTAAACCGCCTGAATCCTCCCGACCGGACCCCCGAGCTTTTCGAGCGCTTCCTGCCCTACGCCCTTGCATTGGGCGTCGAACAGGAGTGGTCGGAACAGTTTTCCGACGTTTTCGCCCGCCTGGCCGCAGAGGGGACCGCGCCCGAATCCTGGCAGGGAGGCTACCGTCCAAGCTGGTACATGGGGAACGCCCTTCGCGGTTTCAACACCGGCGCTTTTGCCTCAAACTTCGGTTCAAGCTTCTCCGGGGCGATCTCCTCTGCATCCGTGGCCCCGGGCAGCCGATCTGGCTTCGGGGGCGGAGGCGGAGGCGGCGGAGGCGGTTCCGGGGGAGGGGGAGGAGGCGGAGGAGGCGGCGGCTGGTAGGCCTTCGTTTCCCTTGGCTAATAAATGTCAATGCAATATAATAAATGGGTATCCAGATAGATCATCTTAAGGGGGGATATCCATGTCGAAGCTGGGCTGGCCGCATCCGGACCATGAGAACCACCTCTGCTACTACCAGAACATGGGCATGGTGGAGGCAGATCTCGAGAATTACAAGGAAATGGTGAAGGACGGGAAATTCGTGTGCGCGAATTGCGGCCGGGTGGCCAAGGAAGCGAAGAACCTCTGCAGGCCCGTCGCTCTTTAGAGGCGTCTATCCGCACAACATTGAAAAGCCGGGGAACCCTTGAAGGGATCCCCGGCTTTTTTTTCTTTTTCCGCCCTGGCCGTCGTCAGGCCCCAAAGCAGCTGCCGCCGATGAATTCACGGAGGATCGAGTTGTTCGGGACATTGTCCGCCGGGATGAAGGGGGCATAACGAAGCAGGTCCAGCAGGCGCGCCGCTTCCCCGAAAACGGGGGACTCCTCCCGGACCGTTCTCAGGAGCGGTTCCGCATACCCTTTCAAAACCGAAAGCTCGTAGACCAGCGCCGAGTTGAACATCGCATCGGCTTTTTCCTGGTAGGGAAAGATGTGGCGCGCAGCCCCCCGTATGACAGAAGGCCATTGAAGCAGGGTCGTTTCGGGTTTCTTTCCCCTGGTGCGGTAGTCGCGGACGAGACGCCTGAGGAGGCGGTTGTCCGTCGTGCTGGTCCGATTGTGCCTGTCGAAGTTGACCCCCGTCAGGGGAGACAGGTAGAGGCGGAATTTTTCGGCATCGGGAATCCCGGTCCCAACCTGGTCGTTCAGCCCGTGGATTCCCTCGATGACCAGCAGTTCACCGGGATCAAGCTTCAAGTTGCCCCCCCTGTCCCGCGTCCCGTCCAGGAAGTCGAAACGGGGCAGGTGAACGGGTTTGCCTTCCAGGAGGTCGGCAATGTGAGCGTTCAGGAGGTCGATGTCGAGGGCCTCGATGGCTTCGAAGTCGTAGCTGCCGTCCGCATCGCGCGGGGTTCGGCTCCTCTCCATGAAATAGTCGTCCATGGCCAGTATTTTCGTGCGCTTTCCGCAGACGGCCAGCTGGACGGCTAGCCGGTGTGAAGTCGTCGTCTTGCCGGAACCGGAAGGACCCGCAATGCAGACGAGCCGGCAACCAAGCCTGGAAGCGATGTTTTCGGCAATCCGGTTAAGCCGCTGGGAATGAAGGGCTTCCGAGACCAGGATCAGCTCGGTGCCGCGGCCGGAGGCCACCGCCCTGTGGAGGCTTTCCATGGTGCTCACCCCGAGGATATCCAGCCATCCCGAATACTCGAGGAAAACGTCCGAAAGGCGAACCGGGGGTTGGAAAGGAGGCAGTTGCGCCGGGTAGGCCACGGTGGGAAACCGGAGAACCATCCCCGGCAGGTGGGAAACGAGGTCGAAAACCCCGACTGTACCCGTCGAGGGTGCCAACGGCCCGTAAAAGAAACCGCTTCGGTCCCCGATCCTGTAAATCTCGACCGGATCCGCGCCGATCCATCTCAAGAGTTCAGCCTTGTCCAGGTTCCCCTGGGCTTCGAACAGGCTGATCGCCCGGTCCAGTGAAAGGACTTCCCTGACGATGGGCAAGTCGAGCGCCACCAGGTCGGTTATGCCTTGCCTGACCGCCTCCACCTGGGAAGAAGCCAGGGGCTCCCCCGGAATCTCGCAATAGTAACCGTCACTTAGTGAATGCCGGACCACGACGTCCTTGTCCAGCAACTTGCGGCAGGCCAGGACGAGGAGAAATGTCAGCGTACGCCGATAGGCCTCTTTCCCCTCGAAGCAGGAAGTGTCCACGAAAGTGACCGCGCAGTCCTCGGCTATCTCCCAGGACAGGGGGCGAAGATACCGGTTGACCCGCCAGGCCACGATGTTCCCAAGCTGCCTGCCGGATTTGGCCAGGACATCCAGGCCGTTGAGAGGCCTGTCGCTGTCGAAGAATCCATTCCCCTCCTCGGTGACCCGAAAGCTCATGCCTCAACCCCCCTCAAAACTGGAAATCGATGACGTAGCGGTAGGGCTTCTCCAGCCGGAAATGCTTGACCCCCTTCGCCTTGTGCGAAAACCGCAGGGTCGTTTCGTTCAGGGACTCGACAAGCACCACGGAAACGTCCTTTCCGTAGGGGGAAGGCAATCCGGCCATGGACGTGACCGGCACGGCGCTGAAGGCCAGTTCGGCCAGGTTCGGCTTAAGCAGGACCCTGGGCTCGATCGGCCGATCCAGGTCGAGGACCGCCCTGACGGTTTTCCCCTCCCTGTTCCAGCGAAGGGCCAGGATTTTAGCCGGCACCACGACCGGTTTACCCTGGACCTCGGGCTTCGCGACCGGCTTGAGATCAGGGGATTTCGCGACTGGGCTAACGGGCTGGACGACGATAGGGATCGGTTTCAGGTCCTGGGGCTTCAGGTCCGGCGAGACAGGCTGGACAATGATCGGGATCGGTTTCAGGACCTGCGGCTTCACGTCGGCCGACAGGGACACCGCGTCCTTCGAGGCCGGCTGGACGCCAGTGGGAGAGGTCGTGACGGGAGCGACAGGCTGGACGGTGATGGGGACAGGTTTTAGCCCGGGTGCCTTCACGTCCGGGGAAACCGGCTCTGCGGGGGAAGGCTTGGCCTGCGCCGACACGAGGACCGGCAGTTCGCCAGGATCCCCCGTTTCAACGGAAAGCTCGGGGATCCCCGCCCACTCGTGGAAGGAGGCGTCGTAATTCCTCACGTTCCGGTATCCCAGCATCAGGAGGACCCAGGTGGCATACGCCGACCGGACTCCGGCGGTATCGTAAACGATGATCTCGTCTTCCGGCAGGATCCCCGCCTTTTCATACAGGGCTTTCAGGTCCGCTTCCGGCAGGAGGAAACCGTCCCTGCCAACGAGATGGTTGTAGGGCACGAGGATCGCACCCGGGATGTGCCCTCCCCGTTTTTCACTGAAATAGCGGGCTCCCCTATACTCTTCGACGGTCCGGACATCCAGGAGCTTCGCGGAATTCATCCTTTCCCGGATATGTTCCACGGTTGCCTTCATGTCCTCCCTGAACGCCTTCATGGGGAAATTCCTGGGCTGCGGCCTGGGAACCTCCTTCGTGACCGGAAGGCCCGCTGAGCGCCAGGCCGGCCAACCGCCGTCGAGAATGCGGACGCCCGATACCCCGGCCATTCGCAGGACAAGAGCGACAAAGCCTTCCTGCCCCCAGCTTCCCGGTTCGCCATAAACGATAACCGGCCTGGAGCCGTCTATCCCCAATGCACCGATGCGGGCAGCGATGGATTTCGGGGCCAGGAGTGTCGCCCAACCCCGGCTTCCCGGAAGTCCCTTCATTTTACTGAATGACTGCCACTCCGCGTTAACCGCGCCGGGAACATGTCCGCCGCTGTAAAGGGAAGCCGGCCGGGCATCTAGAAGGACGATCCCCTTCAAGTTGTCCTTCACCCAGTCCAGGGAAACGAAAAAGGCACTGCGCCCTTCCGAGCCGCCCGGCAACTTTGCAGCCGGGGCCGGTGCCGGGGCCTTCGAGGTCGCCTTCGCGGGCGCAGCGGTCGAGATTCCCGTTGCCAGGAAAGCGAAGGAAAAGGCCAACAGGAGCGGCATCGCCATCTTTTTCCAGTTCAAAAGTTCTTCCCCCTTCGATTGGTCTTCTTGAAGCCCTTTATCATATACCGTGGATCCGCGGGGTCAAACAAGGGCCATTTTACGGATGCGTGTATGACCGTTTCATCTTGCAGGCCCCCTCTTGCACCCATGAAAAAGCCCGGCTAAAATATTGGAACCTGGTCTGAACAGTAGCCTACCCTACCCCATTTTGGTCGGACCCATTCTTCGTTTTTCGACAAAACCATGCCCGAGTTCACCCTAATTGACTGCAAAATATCTTAATATTCAGACGGGCAAAATCCCCTTGTGCTTTTCAAACGGGGGGGGTATAAGTGCACTGGGTGGTCCACGCAAGGAGGGTTCCCATGGAAACGAGAAAAGTCAAGCCGACCCGGATCTACGAAAAAGTCGTGGAAGAACTGAAGGACCTCATCTCCCGTGGGGAACTCCGCCCCGGGGATCCGCTCCCCCCCGAACGGCAGATGATGGAAGACCTCGGCGTCAGCCGCAGTTCCCTCCGGGAAGCTTTCCGCGTCCTTGAACTGATCGGGCTCATCGAGAGCGTCCCCGGCAAGGGACGCTTCGTCCGAAGGCCCGTCACCGAAACCGGTGAATCCCGCAACATCCCCCTTGAAGGCGCAGCCGTCCTCGAACTGATGGAAGCCCGGCGCATCATCGACCCCGCCATCGCGGGAGAAGCCGCAAAGCGGGCCCTGCCCGCCGACCTCACGAAACTTCGCCGCGTCCTTTCCCGCACCGAGCAGAACCTGGAGTCGACAACCCACCGGGCCCAAAGCGATTTCGACTTCCACCTGGCCCTGGCCGAGGCAACCCATAACTTCATCTTCGTCAACATCGTGAAGATGACCTTCAATCTCATCATGGCGGCCCACGACCGGATCTACAACCGGCTGACCGACAAGCAGGCGTTCCTTAACGAACATTCCCGGCTCTACACCGCCATCGTTGACCACGACCCGAAGCTGGCGTCCAAGATCGCGGCGACCCATATCGAACGGGTCTACCATACCCTGCAGGAAAGTATCTCCCTGGAAGACCAGGGATGATCACGCGTACCAAACCAAGTCACGGGAGGGAAGAATCATGAGAGAGAAAATCGTGGAGCTGCTGCCGGAAATCAACTGGATCACGGACCAGAAACTGCGGGAACAGGTCATCGACACGTACGTGGACGCCCTGGAGACCGGGGGCTGGGAACCCGAGGACATGAAAAAGATCCCCTTCACGCTTCTCATCCCCAACTGCCCTGCATCCCTGCTCACCCACACGCGTGGGGTCATCCGCGTCAGCAAGGTGATCTACGAAGAGTTCAACGCCATCTACAAGGACGAGGGCGGATTCCAGCTCGATCATGACGACCTGATCGCGGGCGCCATCCTTCATGACGTGGGCAAGCTCGTGGAGTACGAGAAATCTCCCGACGGCGCAACGGTGAAGTCGCAGCTGGGCAAGGACCTCCGCCACCCCTTCTCCGGAACCGTGCTGGCAATGCGCAACGGCATTTCCACCAAGATCGCCCACATTATCGCCAACCATGCCCACGAGGGCGACGGAACTCTCAGGAGCCCGGAAGGCGTCGTGGTCAACAAGGCCGATTTCGTCAACTTCGAGACCATCAAGTCGTTCCTTGGAATGAAGTAGGTTTTCTCCACCAACTTTTACGGGAGGTGTAACGCCATGGGCAAGACGATGATCCAAAAGATCATCCAGAGGGCTTCCGGCAAGGAAGTCCAGGTAGGGGACCGGGTCTGGTGCAAAATCGACCTTTCCACGGCCCGCGATTTCGGCGGACCGAACTGCGTGCTGCAGTTTGACGAGGTGACGGACAAGGCGAAGGTCTGGGATCCCGACAAGATCGCCTTCACCTTCGACCTCCAGGCCCCGGCCCACGCGGAAAAGGTGGCCAACAACCAGAAAATCATCCGCGACTTCGCAAAACGCCAGGGCATCAGCAAGGTTTTTGACGTGAACTGGGGCATCGGCCAGCACGTCCTTCTCGAGCACGGTCTCGTGAAGCCCGGCGACGTCATCCTCGGGACGGACAGCCACATGAACCTCCTGGGCGGCGTCGGCGCCTTCGCCACAGGCGTGGGCAACACGGACATCGTCGCCTCCTGGATCAACGGGACCCTCTGGTTCCGCGTCCCCGAGACGATGAGGATCACGACGACCGGTTCCTTCGGCAAGGGTGTCTGCATGCGCGACTACCTCACGTTCCTCGTGGGCAAGCTGGGCGCCGACGGCATGTTCTTCAAGGCCGTCGAGTACTACGGGGAAACCATAGAGAAGAGTTCCCTCGCCGACCGGATCACCCTCTGCTCCATGGTGACCGAGATGAGCGGCAAGGTCGGGCTCATCACGCCCAACGGCGAAGTCCTGGACTGGCTCGTGAAGCGGGCCGGCAAGGAAGTCATCGAGCGCATCGAAGCCATGAAGGCTGACAGTGACGCTATCTACAGCGACGACTTGCATTTCGACGTGTCAAAGCTCGAACCCATGGCCTCCTGCCCCGACGCCCCGGACAACGTGAAAACGGTTCGCGAGGTTGCCGGCACCCACATCGACCAGGTGCACATCGGTTCCTGCTCCAACGGCCGCTTCGAGGACATCGCCGCGGCTTTCGAAGTCCTGAAGGACGCCGGTTTCCAGGTCAGCGACAATGTCCGGACCATCATCACCCCCACCACGCGCGAAGTCATGAAGCAGTGCGCCGAGGCGGGATTCATCCAGAAGTTCCTCGAGGCGGGCGTCGTCTTCACGAACCCGACCTGCAGCCTCTGCACCGCCGAGCATTACGGCGTGCTCCCGGGCGGCGACGTAGGCGTTTCCACCACCAACCGGAACTTCATCGGCAAGGTGGGCAAGGGAAGCCATACCTATCTTGTGAGCCCCATGACGGCCATGGCCTCCGCGGTGAAGGGCGTCCTCACCGACCCGCGGGACATCCTGAAGTAGGCCGGAAAGGTTAAGGAGGGACAGACCATGGAACAGAGCGTCCTGCGCGGAAAAGCCTGGGTCTTTACCGACGACGTCGATACGGACCTGATCTACCACAACAAGTACCTGGCCGAAACGGATCCCAAGAAGATGGCCCAGTTCTCCTTCGAGTACTACCCCGGCAAGGAGAATTTCGCCAAGGAAGCAAAGCCCGGCGATTTCGTCGTGGCCGGCCGCAACTTCGGGGCGGGTTCCAGCCGTGAACACGCAGTCTATTGCCTCAAGGAACTGGGCATCCCCGTGGTCCTGGCGGAAAACTTCTCCCGCATCTACTACCGCAACGCCATCAACAACGGCTACCCCGTGCTCTTCGTCGCCGGCCTCAGCCAGGCCATCAAGGACGGCAAGATCAAGGACGGGGACGAGCTGGAAGTGAACATCGGCACAGGCGAGATCAAGGACGTGACCAACGGGAATGCCTTCCACGGCGACGCGGTCACCGACCTCGAGAAGGACATCATGGCCAGCGGCGGCCTCATCGAGTACCTGAAGGCCACCGCAACCAAGAAGTAGGGAGGCGAACGACTCATGGGCATGACGTTTGCTGAGAAGGCGCTGGGCAAGGCAGCAGGCTACCCGGTCAAGGCCGGCGAGGTCGTCACCGTTGAACCCCATTTCTGCATGAGCCACGACAACGCCGCCCCGATCGCGAAGACGTTCAAGAAGATCGGCGTCCCGAAGGTCTGGAAGCCGGATCACCTGGTCTTCATCCTGGACCATGCGATCCCGGCACCGACTGATGAGCACGCCGTCAACCACAAGGAAATCCGTGAATTCGTCGAGGAGCAGGGGATTCCCCATTTCTACGACGTCACCAGCAAGGGCGGGGTCTGCCACCAGAAGATGTGCGAGGAAGGCTTTGCTCTCCCGGGGCTCATCATGATCGGCAGCGACAGCCACACCTGCACCTACGGGGCCTACGGGGCCTTTTCCACGGGCATCGGCCGCAGCGAGATGGCCGCCGCCTGGGCCACCGGCAAGATCTGGTTCCGGGTTCCCGAATCCCTGAAGATCACCGTCACCGGCAAGTTCAACAAGGGCGTCTCCGCGAAGGACCTGATCCTGAAGATCATCGGCGACATCAAGGCCGACGGCGCGGACTACATGTCCGTCGAGTTCCACGGGCCGGCCATCGAGGCCATGTCCATCGCCGAGCGGATGACCCTCTGCAACATGGGCATCGAGATGGGCGCGAAGAACGCCGTCTGCCCGCCGGACCAGAAGGTCCTGGACGCCATCAAGGGCATCGAGAAAACGAACGAATGGGAAGCGCTCTGGGCGGACGAAGATGCCGTCTACGCCAGCGAGCTCTCATACGACCTCGGCGAACTGGTCCCCTGCGTGGCGAAGCCGCACACCGTGGACAACTACGCCCCGATCGACGAGGTCAAGGGCACGAAGATCCACCAGGCCTTCCTGGGAAGCTGCACCAACGCCCGGATCGAGGACCTGCGCCTTGCCGCCGGGATCCTGAAGGGCAAGGAAGTTGCGGTCCGGACCATCGTCATCCCGGCCTCCTGGCGGGTTTACCGCCAGGCCCTCAACGAGGGACTCCTCGACGTTTTCATGGATGCCGGCTGCGTCATCACCAACCCCGGCTGCGGTCCCTGCATGGGCAACCACGAGGGAATCCTGGCCCCGGGCGAAACCTGCATCTCGACTGCCAACCGTAACTTCAAGGGGCGCATGGGCAACAAGGAGAGCTTCATCTACCTCGCCAGCCCCATGACCGTCGCCGCCTCCGCCCTTAAGGGCGAGATCGCCGACCCGCGGGAGGTGCTGTAAGCATGAAGATCCAGGGGAAGGTCTGGAAGTACGGGGATGACATCAACACCGACGTCATCTTCGCCGGGAAGTACACCTACACGATCAAGGATCGCGCCGAGATGGCCAAGGTCGCCCTCGAGGATTTGGATCCGGAGTTCACGAAGAACGCCCAGGCCGGAGACATCATCGTCGGCGGGAAGAACTGGGGCTGCGGTTCCAGCCGCGAACAGGCCGTCACCTGCCTGAAGGAGCGCGGCATCGGCGCCATCATCGCAAAAGGATTTGCCCGCATCTACTACCGCAACTGCCTGAACGAGGGCCTGCCGATCATCGTGTCCGCAGAAGCCGTCGACGCCATCAACGCGGGCGAGACCGTGGAAGTGGATTTCGATGCGAGCGAGATCAAGACCGCAAGCGGGAAGGTCTTCAAGTTCCCGCCCTACCCGGAATTTGTCCGGGGCCTCATCGAGGACGGCGGCCTGATCCCCCACGTCAAGAAGTCCCTGGGGCTTTCCAAGTAGTTCCTGCGGGGCGCGGGGGAAATCCCCTGCGCCCCGCCCGGCAAAACACAACCATTCAAGGGAGGGCAATAGCCAGATGGAAAACCGCAACGTGTTGAAAGTCAAAGAGACGAAACCCCGCTACCAGATCGCCTACATCCCCGGAGACGATTCCGGTTTCGACGTCATGGAAGGCGCCATGATCGTCATGCAGGCCATGGACAAGGCCATGGGACTGCCCATCGACTGGGTCCGCGCAGACATGGGCTGGTGCATGTGGGCCAAGTCCTGCCTCGAGCTGCCCGAAGGCGACCCGAAGCGCAACACCGTCCCCGAGGAGACGAGAAAGATCCTTCGCGAGAGCGACGCCGCCCTCATGGCCGCCATCACCTCCAAGGCCGGAGTGAAGGGCTTCAAGTCAGCCATCCTCCAGATGCGGCAGCTGTTCGACCTCTACATCAACCTGCGCCCCGCCAAGTCGATGCCGGGAATCATCTGCCCCCTGAAGGGCGACCCCAACGTGGACATCGTCATGTTCCGTGAAAACACCGAGGACCTCTACGCCTCCGTCGAGTTCCGCCCGACCCCGAAGGAACACTTCGACATGCACCCCGGCATGGCCCGCTTCAAGGACAAGGAAGAGGTCGCCGTCTCCTGGAAGGTCTTCTCCAAGGAAGGCTGCGAGCGCATCATCCGCGCTGCCTTCGAGTACGCCAAGGAAACCGGCCGGAACAAGGTCGTCTGCTCCACGAAGGCCAACGTCATCCGCGCCACCGACGGCATGTTCAAGGAAATCTTCCTGGCCATCGCCAAGGAATACCCCGACATCAAGGCTATCGACGAAAACGCCGACGCCACCGCCATGTGGCTGATCAAGAACCCACAGGACTACCAGGTCGTCGTCACCCCGAACGTGTTCGGGGACATCCTCTCCGACGAGGCCAGCCAGCTCGTGGGCGGCATGGGATTCGCCCCCAGCGGCAACATCGGGAAGGATTTCGCACTGTTCGAGCCCAGCCATGGCTCCGTGCCGAAGTACGCCCACCAGTACAAGATCAACCCCTGCGGCCTGCTGAACGCCGCCGTGATGATGCTCGAGTACCTCGGCCAGGATAATGCGGCCAGGAAGCTCGAAGCGGCCATCAGCGCCGTGCTCGTCGAGGGCAAGGACCTGACCTACGACGTGTTCCGCGACAACGGCGACCCCGAGTGGGAGACAAAGGCCGTTTCCACGCTCGACATGGCCCGTGCCGTCGCCCGCAAGATCCTGCCGGGCTACGACAAGTTCGATGCCGAGATCTCCGCGAAGGCGAAGGAGATGTGCACCTGGGAGCACCTGCCCCAGTAGGAACCGCAACCTCGGACCCCAAGGGGCCCACTGCAGCGCGGTGGGCCCCTTTCGCATCGGGAAAGCGACGAACCGAAGGAGGTCTCCACTATGAAAACCGCACAGGCCGGAACCGTGGAATCCATGGATTGCCTTGTCACGGTCTCCGAGGCCGAGCCGGGAACGGGAATAGCTTTGACCCTGGCCGGCTCGAGCGTGGCCCGGTTCTCCAGGGCCATGGAAAAGGCCGTCAGGGCAACGCTGGGCGAACTGAAAATCAACGACATGACCGTCTTGGTGCAGGACAACGGGGCACTGGACATCGTCCTGAAGGCCCGCGTCGAGGCGGCCGTGTCCAGGTTGAACGGGGGGGAAGAAGCATGAGGCTGCGGCGCACGATGCTCTACCTTCCCGGCAATAACCCGAACATGCTCCTTCGCGGGCATCTTTTCAACCCTGACGGGCTGGTCCTCGACCTTGAGGACGCCGTGGCCGTACGCGAGAAGGACGCCGCGCGCATCCTCATCCGGGATGTCCTGAAAAGGGGCGAATTCGGCTCCTGCGAGGTCACCGTCCGAATCAACGGGCTGGACACGGAATACTGGAGGAAGGATCTAGAAGCCCTCGTCCCGCTGGGCCGGCTCGACGGCGTCCGCGCACCAAAGGTGGACGACGCCGCCACGGTGAAACAGCTTGACGAGGCCCTCTCCGAAATCGAATCGAAGGCCGGGCTGGAGGTCGGCAGGACGAAAATCTTCTGCCTGCTCGAGACCGCCCGTGGGATTTTCAACACCTACGACATCGCCACGGCTTCCCCGCGCGTGACCGCCGTCATCCCGGGAGGCGAGGACCTCACCGCCGACCTTAGGACCAACCGGTCTCCCGAGGGAACCGAGCTGGAGGGCATCCGCAGGAACGTGATCGTGGCTGCCCGTGCCGCCGGCGTGGACGCCCTGGACACGGTGTTCCCCCGGATCACCGACGACGAGGGGCTGCGGAAGGAAACAAGCTTCATCAAGCAACTCGGCTTTGACGGCAAGAGCGTCATCCACCCGAACCAGATTCCCATCATCCACGAGGTTTTCACCCCCACGGAGAAGGAAATCGAACGGGCGCAGAAGATCATCGCGGCCGCAAAGGAAGCGGCCGAACGGGGACTCGGGGCCGTGCAGGTGGACGGGCGGATGGTGGACGCGCCCGTCGTGAAGCGGGCCCTCTTCACGCTCACCCGGGCCGGCCTCCTGGAGGAGGGACAGGACAATGCCTAAGAACATCCTTGGACGCGAGATTCCCGAATTCATCGAGGGGTACGGCAAGACCCTCCCCTTCATGGGGGAACATGCCCGGAAACCGGAAGGAAACCGGGCCGGGCCGAAGCTGCGCTCGACATTCAACGACCGCACCAGCAAGGTCGTGCCCGACCTCAAGGCCGCCATCGCCGCATCGGGCCTGAAGAGCGGCATGACCGTGTCGTTCCACCATCACCTCAGGAACGGAGACTTCGTCGTCAACGCCGTCATCGACGCCTGCTCCGAGATGGGCATCCGGGACCTCACCCTTTTCCCGACCGCCCTCTTCGGCGTGCACAAGAAACTGATCGAGCACATCAAGAGCGGGGTCATCCGGCGTATCATGGGCTCCGTCAACGGCCCGATCGGGCAGATGGTGTCCGAAGGCGGCATGGAGGTCCCCGTCGTCCTGCGAAGCCACGGCGGACGCCCAAGGGCCGTCGTTTCAGGCGACGTGAGGATCGACGTGGCTTTCGTGGCCGCCCCGACTGCAGACGCCTACGGCAACCTCTGCGGCTCCCAGGGCAAGTCCGCCTGCGGTTCGCTGGGCTACGCCTTCACCGACGCCATGTTTGCCGACTGCGTCGTGGCCGTGACGGACAACCTCGTGCCCTTCCCGGCAGCCCCTGTTTCCATGCCGCAGTTCCACGTGGACATCGTCACCGTCCTGGACAGCATCGGAGACCCGGCAGGCATCGTTTCCGGGACGACCCGCATCACCCGTGATCCCCTGCGCCTGCTGATCTCCAAGTACGCCTCCCGGCTCATCGAGGCCAGCCCCTACTTCAAGGAAGGAATCAGCTTCCAGACAGGGGCCGGCGGCATTTCCCTGGCCGTGACCGCCTTCATGAAGGAAGCCATGAAGAAGCGTGAAATCCGCGGAAGCTTCGGCCTGGGCGGCATCACGGGCTACTTCGTTGACCTCCTGAAGGAAGGCTATGTCGAGAAACTCATGGACGTGCAGTCCTTCGACCTCGAGGCCGTGAAGTCCATCGCAGAAAACCCCAACCACATCGAGATTTCGGCTGACTGGTACGCCAACCCGTGGAACGCCGGCGCCGTGGTCAACATGCTCGACGTGGTCATCCTCGGGGCGACGGAGATGGACCGCGACTTCAACGTCAACGTCAACACCGAGGCCGACGGGGCCCTGCTCCACGGCATCGGCGGCCACCAGGACACCGCCGCGGGGGCCAAGCTTACGATCATCAGCCAGCCCCTGCTCCGGGGCCGCATCCCCTGCGTCGTTGACCAGGTCTATTCGGTCACGACCCCGGGAGAGGTCGTGGACGCCCTGGTCACCGAGTACGGCGTGACGATCAACCCGCGCCGCAAGGACCTGGTCGATGCCTGCCAGGCGGCGGGGAACGTCCCGCTCGTCACCATGGACGAACTCGTCGCGAGGGCCCACGAGATGTGTGGACCCACCGACCCCGTGGAAACCGAGGACCGCATCATCGGGATCATCGAGTGGCGGGACGGCACCGTCATCGACGTCGTGAAGCAGCTGAAGAAAAAGTAGGGACGGCGGAAAAGGCAAAACGGGTGTAAAAACGGGGGGCGTTGAAAAACGCCTCCCCTTCGCGTTCAGGGATGGGGGAAAAACCAGATCGCCCAGAGATTGCCCATCAAATGATAGAGAATCGCCGGGGCGATGTCCCCATGTTTCAGCCGCAACCACCCCATGACCAGGCCGGGAAAGAAAGTCAGGAGGTAGAAGGGGTCGGACCGGAACACAAGGTGGGAGAGGGCAAAAAGGGCCGACGCACCGACGATTGCCAGGGCGGGATGGAAAATCCGGGCCAGCAGCGTCTGCACCCAGCCCCTGAAAAAGACTTCCTCCGAAACGGCCGCAACGAGACCGGAAGAGGCAAAGGCCATGACCACGGAGAAAGGCAGTTCCCGGGGCCATGGCCGCCCGGGCCAGCCCAGGAAAACGGCCACCGTCAGGGGAACGAGGGTCAGGACGGCCGCGAGCGTCGCCTCGAGGAGGGCCCTCCTTTCGAGGCGAAGCGCCAGTCCGTAAACGCCGATCGGCTCCTTCCGGGCCAACGCCCAGAGGTAGGGACCGTAAAGCATAACGGCAACGGCGACGAGAGGGCCTAGCATGCCGGGACTCATTGATTTTCCGCCTCCTCGGTCCTGCCTTTGGAAATGCACCAAAGCGAAATCCACAGCCAACCCGCACCAAGGAGAAAAACCCCTAGTCCCCAGGCCCTGGCCAGGGGCACGTCAAAAACCCCATCTCCCCTGTACCGGTCCACGACCATGCGGATACTCCCGTAACCCGCAAGGAAAAGTGGCCAGAGGACCGCCGCCTGCGGTCGTTTCCCCGCACGCCTGAAATGCCGCTCGACCACGGCCAGCAGGACCAGGAGGAAAAAGGCGGAAAACGACTCGTAAAGCTGGGTTGGATGCCTGAATATCCCGACCGGGTCGAACGGAAAGTGGACCGCCCAGGGGACCCTGGCCACCTTTCCGTAGCAGCACCCCTGCGCAAGGCAGCCCCAGCGTCCCACCGCGACGAGAGCCGCAGCCGGAAGGCTTGCCGCCTCCGCCAGGGGCCATGCGGGGATTTTCCTCTTCCGGAGCACGACCCAGGCCGTGAGCCCTCCGCCGAGGATGGCGGGGAGGGCTGAAAGCCCCCCTTCCCAGGGCCGGAGCAGCTTTTCCGGGTGCGCCTCGTAGACCGGCCATTCCACCAGGATGTTTCCAAGGCGGGCCCATAGAAGGATTCCCAGGAAACCCCAGAACAGGGCAACGCGGGCATCCTCGTCGTCAAGGCCATAGTGGCGGCCGGCGCGGTTACGCGTCCACGCCAGGGCAAGAGCCAGGGCCAGTGCCCAGACCACGGTGTAGGTGTCAATGACAGTTTTGCCGATGCTGAACAGGACTGGATACAAGGGTCCCCTCCCCTGCCGGGCCCCATCGAGCCCGACTTTATGCCAACGCGGTTATTGTAACCTTTTATCGAGGAACGCTATACTGCAATGGAGATGGCTCGAATTATCCCTTGGGAGGGATTCGCATGAAGCGCTTCGCTCGATTGGCGGCCCTTTTATTTCCCCTTTTGTTCCTGGTTGCCGCGGGAGCAAATGGCTTTTCGGAGCCCGGCGTGCAGGGAGAACCGGTTTCCTTCTTCGTGCCGGACGAGGTCTTAATCCAAATGAAGCCCGGTATGCGGATCGAGCAAATCCTTTCCGGTTCACCCGCAACTCTGTCCGTCCAGGACGAAGCTCCGGGAAAAGGGAAGAACACCGTTCGACTGAAGATCAAAAGTGGAGAGTCCGTCAAGTCGACCGTCGCGGCCCTCTCGGGAAGGGAAGGCGTCCTCTTCGCCCAGCCCAACTACATCTACCATGCCGCGCTCGTGCCGAACGACCCCCTTTACACGGTTCAGTGGGGCCTGCCGAAAATCGGGATGGAAGAGACCTGGAACCTTGCGACCGGCAGCGCAGACGTCGTCGTCGCAGTCCTTGACACGGGAATCGACCTGAACCATCCCGACCTGGCCGGCAACCTCTGGACCAATCCCGGCGAGATTCCCGGAAACGCTATCGACGACGACGGCAACGGGTACGTGGATGATGTTCACGGCTGGAACTCGTACGCAAACTCTTCCGATGTCCAGGACACCGCCGGCCACGGCACCCACGTGTCAGGCATCATCGGGGCCGTCGGAAACAACGGGGTCGGGGTGTCCGGCGTCAACTGGACGGTCAGCATCCTCGCCGTCAAGGCGGACAGCGGGACCGAGTTCACCACGATGGACCTCGCCAAGGGGATCGACTACGTTACCGCCCTGAAAGAGGAAAAAAACGTGAACGTCGTTGCCATCAACGCGTCCCTCGGAGGGCCGGTCGGCGAAGACCCCCTGCTGAACCAGGCCATCGGCGGCGCGGGAAATGCGGGAATCCTTTTCGTTGCCGCTGCCGGAAACGAAAACAGCAATAACGACGTGACCCCCTTTTACCCGGCGAGCCTGTTCATGCCCCATGTCCTTTCCGTCGCCGCAACCGACGCAAACGATCTGTTGGCTGTCTTCAACACCAGCCAGGCCTCCAACTTCGGCCGAAGGACCGTTCACATCGGGGCCCCCGGAAAGAATATCCGGAGCACCTATCGGGATGTCCTCGGGATCTCCGGCTATTCCGACCTGAGCGGCACATCCATGGCCGCCCCCCACGTGACGGGCGTCCTGGCCCTCTTGAAAGCCGGGGACCCGAACCTGGACTGGATCGCCCTGAAGAACAGGGTGCTTTCAAGTGGAACGCCCGTATCCAGCCTCGCCTCGAAAACCGTCACCGGGCGGCGCCTCCTGGCAGCAGGGAACGGCCATGTGGTCCAGTCCCGCCTCCGCCCCATAACGGACACGCTTGACCTCCTGCCCGGCAACACGGTCGACCTTGCGGTCCTCAATATTTCGGACGACGCGAGCCTTGGAAACCTTTCCGTCAACCTGGCGAGAAACGGGACATCCTACGGAACCGTCACGATGAAGGACGACGGGGCCGGCTTCGACCAGGTCGCGGGCGACGGTATCGCTTCCGCAACATGGACCGTCCCTTCGCAGGCCGACAGCACCTACCGTTTTTCCTTTCCTGACGGGACCCTGACCGTCACGGTCCAGCTTTCGCCCGAACCGCCGCCCACTCCATCCGGGGGGGGCGGTGGCGGCGGATGCAGCGCTGCCGCGGGACCGGGGCTGGCCATGCTTTTATTCGTGCCCATAAGCCTCGCCTTCCTGTGGCGAAGGAGGTAGGCTCTCCTTCGCATGAGAAGAAACGAGCTTTTTGAAAGAAAAGCTTTCACTCTGGTCGAAGTGCTCGTTGCCGTCGGCCTGATGGGAATCGTGGCGGCGGTCGCCATCGGTCCTCTTGTGGCCCTTGTCGTCCGCCTCGAGGCCGTCCAGGCCGACTATGCCGGGGAAACCGCCCTTTCGACCGCTGCCCGGGCCATCGCGTCCGATTGCAGGCAGATTCTTCCGCAGGAAGGGAAAATCGCCTTCAGGGCCATCCGGAGGGACCTCTTGGGAAACCGAAGAACGGACGTCCTGCTTTTCTGGACAGGGGCCCCCCTGACCCGCAAGCAGCCGGCGGCCACCGAGGCCTATTCCATCCTTGAGCCGGGACCCTTCAGGGAAAGCATCAAGCCCGGGCTCTACCGCTGGACGCTGCCGGGAGTGACGCCGGAAGAGGTCTTCGTGGATCGCCTGGACCCCGCAGCGGGAACGCTGCTGGTGAAAAACGCCGACCTTTTCGCGATCCGGGTTTTCGACGGCAAGGATTGGGTGGAGGATTATTCCGGGCCCCTTCCCCCGGGCATTTCCATCCAAATCGGGCGAGGGGGAGGAAGCGTGACCCATGTGGACACCCTTGCAGCCTTCTAGCCTTAAAAACCAGGGGTTCGTCCTGGTGGCCGTGCTCATGTCCGTGACGGTCCTCGTGACGGGAGCCCTCGCTTTCGCATGGTTTACCCGGATGGAACTTCGCAAGGCCGAAGCCCTTGCTTTTTCCCTGCAAGCCCGCAGCCTGGCCGAAACAGCCATGCACGAGGTCCTGAGGGGCCTAGTGGTGGATACGAACGACTCCGATTCCCTGCACGAACCGTGGTTTGGCACCTGGCCCCTCCCCCTTGGGGAAAACATCTCCGTCGTCGTCCGATTGACCCCGCAAAACGATGCCCTCCCGGTAAATGCTCTTTTCCTGCCCGACGGAACCACCCTGCGGCGTGAGTTGGAGGCTCCCTGGGAGCGCCTGTGGGAAGAGACCGGACGGCCGGACCTGGCCGCCGGGGTGCTGGATTTCCTGGACACCGACCGGACACCCAGGCCGGGAGGTTCCGAGGAGGAATCCTTCATCAACCGGCCGCCATCCGCCCTCGAAGAGATCAGGCTTTTTCCCGGCATTGACGAAAACCTCTATACCGGAAACAATGAGAAAATCCCCGTGGGCCTTGAGCGATATTTAACGGTCCGCAGCGACGGAAAAATCAACGTGAATGTCGCCCTGCCCCAAGTGCTTGAATTGCTGGACCCCTCCCTCACCACAGGGGTGGTACGCGAAATCCTCGACAGACGAGGCAAGGAACCGCTTTCCAGCTGGGACGACCTTGCCGGGCTGCCCGGTTTTTCCTCCGCCTTAAGGCCCCGGCTGGCTGGCCTCCTCTCCTTCACGAGTTCGCATTTTCTCGCCGAGGTGGAGGTCCGCAAGGACAACCTTATCCGCCGCTTCGAGGCTGTTCTCTTTAAGCAGCCCGGCCGCTGCACGATCGTCGCCTGGAAGGAGATGTAGGTGACCATGAGAGGTCCCAAGCCCAGGGAATCATGCCCCTGTCTTTACGTTACCCCCAGGGAAATGTCCTTTCACCCTTTTACCTTTCCCTTCAGCGACCCCGCGCGCATCCGGCAGGCCCTCTCCCTCCAGCTGTCATCCCTTTTGGGTGAAAGCCGCGGAAGCATGCGAATTCACCCTGTGGTCCTCCAGCGGGAGAAGGACCGGTCAAGGGGCTTTGCCCTTGTTTTTCCGGGTGAGATGGAAGCGACTGTCGATCCCGAAGGAAAGAACCGGATTTTCCCGGCGCCCCTGGCGCTCGGCGGGGCGCTTGCAGGATCCGGACTGGGTATTTGGGCCGACGAGGAAAACGTCGCCTGCGTCCTCTGGAACGAAGGGATTCCCGTTCTCTACCGCTGTTCCCCCAGGGCGGAGGGCGAACCGGGGGAAGTCGTCGAGTGGATACGGCGCTCTTCGGGAGCGGAATTCGACGTTTTCCTGCTGGATGCCCGCGAAAACCCGGATGCAAGGGCAATCCTGGAAAGCGAAGCCGTGCGGACCTGGGCTGCCTATCCCGCTCTCACCTCCCTGGACCTGTCATCCCGGCAGATGGATTCCCTCCTGCGGCTGGAAGGCTTGTCTTCAAGACTGAAACCCGCCCTGGCCGCGCTCCTGGCCCTGGGAGTCCTGTTCGACGGAGCGGCCGGCATGGCCCTGCTCTCGTCGCGTACCCGCCTGGCGGGATACGGGGACGCAGCCGCCAACCTCTACCGCGAGGTCTTTGATCCCACCGGACCCGTACTGGACCCCCTGAGCCAGGCAAAAGGCCGGCTGGCGGCGGTAACCGGGACGGAAGAATCGAAGAGCCTTGCCGGAGCCTTGGCGATGCTGGGCCGAGCAGCTTCCTCGACCCCTTCCCGGATCGTGCTCGATTCGTTCAGGTTCTCGGAACAGCAGGCGGAACTCACCGGCAAAGGGAGCTCCGTCGAGTCCATCCGTGCTTTCCAGCAGGCGCTCGGGGGACAGGACACCTCGCTGGACGACCTGCAGCAGCTTCCCGGGGGGCAGTACCGCTTCAGGATCGCGATGAAAGGCGTGACGCCATGACAAGCGGCTGGAGAAAGCATCTTGAGCAGGCCAGCGAGTGGTTCGCTGAAAGCCGCGAAACCCCTGAAGGACGCAGGGCCCTCGTGATCGCCGTTCTGGCCCTCCTGGCCTGGGGGCTCGGCTTCGTTTTGCTTTCCTGGCATGACGACCTGGAAAACCGGGCTTCCCTGCAAGCATCCCGCTTTTCCAGCCTGGTGGAGGTTTCGCGGGCCTACCGGGCCCTTCCCCTGTCCCAACGCCAGGGCGGCAACGGAACAACGGCAAGGGATCCCCTTTCCGCCGCCTCCGATGCGGTGGAACGCCTTCAGATGAAAGGCCGCCTGAAAAACCTCTCGAGCTCAAGCCGGGGCATCTCCCTGAGCCTGGAGGGACTCGGGCAGGCGGAAACGCTCGCCCTGGCCCGGGAACTGGAACTTGCCCACCTGGCCGTCCTGTCCGCCGAAATCCGCGCACTTCCGGTCGGGGGCAAGCGCCTGCTTTCCGTCAACCTGCTCCTGGGAGGCACTCCATGAAGACCCCCACGGCCGTGACGATCGCCAGGGCCGTCATTGTCAGTGCGGCCTTCCTTGTTGGACTCGCCTGGGCGTTTCCCTGGGACCGCCTGGCAGAATACGCCCTCGTCGAGGCTTCCCTGAAAGGCGGCACGCGAGGCGTGCAGGTCAGCTACGGCTCGGCCAGGAAGACCTCCGCCCTGCCCCCGCGGGTGGAAATCAGGGACCTGGCGATCGGCAGCCTGTTCGGCGACATCAAGGCCCCGTCGGTCAACCTGGCGATTCGGCCAATGGCCCTGGAAATCGAAAGTCCGGCGGCAACCCTGGGCATGGCCGGTACTGCCCCGTTAAACCTCGGCAGGACCCAGGCCAAATTCTCGCGTTCCGGCCCACTTGTCCTTCTCGATTCTCTTCGCATCGACGGGGATTTGTCCGTTTCCGGCTCGGGCGCATGGTCCACCACGGAGCATCGGCTCACGGCGGCGGACCTCCTGGTCAAGGCACCGGCCGAATTGCATCCCGGCCTCAACCTGCTGGCCCTTTCCACACCCCTCAAACCCTCCGGAGAAGGGCAATGGAGGCTGAGAATCCCATGAGACTGCCGATGAAGGAATTAAATTTCCCGTGGAAGCTCCTTTTTTGGGCCTCAGCCGCGTTGCTCTGCGGCATCATCCTGGCCCAGGCACTGGGCCTTGCCCTGGACATCCGGACCCTGGGCACGCGTCTCGACCAGGCAAAGACAGCAAACCCGGAAAGGCTTTCCATGAAGGTGACTGGAAAACCGGACCAAAACCTGGAGGTGTTCTCCCGCAGAAACCTTTTCGGCCTGGAAGAAGAGCCGGCAGGGTCAAGCCCCGGCTATTCCTCCCTTACCGACGTAAAGCTCCTGGGAACCCTCCCTCCCATGGCAGCCCTCTTTCGCGTGAATGGCACATCCCGGGCGATCCTCGTGGGACAGAAACTGGGCGGCGAAACCCTCAAGCGGGTGGAGGGAACCCGGGCCTTCCTTGTCGACGGAAGCCGGAACCGCACGCTCGAAGTTCTCTACGCCGGAGGCGGGGGGGGAAGCCCGGCCCTTGTCCAGCTTTCTCCACAGTCCGTGCGGAGAGAACCGGCAACAAGGCCTGATTTTCGCAGCGGGATCACGAGCGCCTCGGGTAGCCAGGAGGGGACCATCGAGAGAGAGACGATCAACAAGCTCCTGATGGACCCCTACCAGGAATTGAACCGGGTGCGCCTTCGCCCGAAAATGGGGGAGGATGGCTCGCCCCAGGGCATCGAAGCCCAGTGGCTGCACAAGGACAGCCTCCTCCAGGCGATGGGGCTTCAATCGGGGGATGTCATCCATTCCCTGAACGACATCCCCATCCGGACGACCTCGGACATCGTCAACGCCATGAATTCCCTGCTGAACAGCGATCGGTTCGTGGTCGCCTTCTTCCGGGACGGGGCGGATTCCCAGGTCGCCTACTCGGTCAAATGAAGAAAGGCCCGAAAGCCCGTTCCGCAGGCTTTACCCTGCTGGAAGTCCTGGTCGCCGTGGCAGTGATGGGCCTGGCCGGGGCGGGAGCCCTCCAGCTCATCGTCCTTTCCGAGCGCGGCCTGTCCGAGGCACGCCAGCGGAGTTTTTTCGTCGAAGAGGCCTCTCGCCTGCGCCTCGACCTGCTTTACGGGAAGGTTTCCGACAACGGAACAAGCGGCGACCTGTCCTGGGAAACAAGAAGCCGGAACCAGCCCGTCCTGGGCGACCAATGGAGCGTCCGGTACCGGATCTTGTCGGTCAAGTCGAAACTGCGTTCCATAGAATTGATACTTCCCTGAGGGAGGGGTTTCCATGCAACGCCTAAAATGCCCATTTCCGCTTTTCTTGCTGATTTTCGTTCTCCTTGCCGCAGGACTGGCCGTCTCGACACCTTGTCGGGCCGAAACTCCCCAGGACGAAGGCAGCCTCGTGGAAGCAGCCAGGGCGATGCGGAACTCCGGTTCCGTCCAGTTCAACTTCCGCGACCTGGATCTTGGGACTTTCATCCGTTTCATGTCCGAGGTGCTCCAGGAAAATATCCTGATCGACCCGGCCGTGAAGGGAACCGTCACCGTCGTTTCGCCCCGGGCCCTGAACCTGAAGGAAGCTCGCCAGGCGATGCTGTCGGTGCTGGAGATGAACGGGCTTTCCCTGCAGCGAACGGGCACTTACAGCAAGGTGGTTCCCTCCTCCAAGGGGCAGAGCACCGAGTACGCGGTCCGCAAGGGACGGGTGGGCCCCGGTTTCGGAGAAAGCTTCGTCACCCAGATCGTCCCGCTTGATTTTGTTTCGGCCCAGTTCGTGGCCGACGGGCTCAAGGCCGCCATGAGCGGCGAGGTCGGGGTCGCTCCCATGGCAAGCGGAGCCAAGGTTCTCCTCATGGGAAAGGCCACCGCGATCCAGAAAGCCCTGAGCGTGATCAACGCGCTGGATGCCGCGGACAGCCTGAAGAACAGCAAGGCCGTGGAAATCCGCAACACCTCCCCTTCCGCCCTGGCCAGCCAGCTCACGGCGATGGCCAAGGACCCCAGTTCACCCCTTGCAGGGCTGCTGGCGGTTCCCGACAACGCCTCCCTCAAGCTGATCCTTTTGGGGGAAAAGCGCGTGTTCGGGGAAGCGCTGAAGATCATCCGGGAACTCGATATCCCCGCCCGGGCGGGGCAATACCACGTGGTCCCCCTTAAAAACACCGACGCCAAGGCGATGGCCGAGAAACTGAGCACGATTCTTTCCACGGCGGCCAAGCTCCAGCCCGACCAGAAGGGCCTGCTTCCGAGCAGCGTGGTGGCCGACCCGGGTACCAACAGCCTGATCTTCGTGGCCGAGGATTCGACAGCCCGCAATATCGAGGCCATCATCCAGAAGCTCGACATCCAGTCCAAGCAGGTTTTCCTGCGGGGCCTGATCGCCGAGGTCAACATGACGAAACTTAACAACGCGGGAATAGACTGGGCCGCGTGGGGAGGAGTCGTCACGGGAGACGCTGTCCTGGCAGGCCAGGCAGGCCTCGGCAATACCACAGGCATCCCGTCGGAGTTCGTCAACTGGTTCAGGGACCTGACCCGCGTGGAAGAGGAAATCACCAATCCCATCACCGGGGAAGTGACCGGGACAAAGACGACCTACGAGGGCAAAGCCCTCATCTACGCCACGATCAACATGCTGAAAAAATACGATGCCATCAACGTCCTCTCCATGCCCCGCCTTTTGTGCACGGACAACATGCCCAGCGAACTGCAGGTCGGGCAGGTCATCCCCCAGCTCAAATCCAAGCTGACTGACAGCACGAATCCGGGTGCCGTCCAGAACAGCTACGACTACAAGGACACGGGACTCATCCTGAAGGTGACCCCCCACGTGCGAAGCGGCAACCTGGTGGCCATGGAGATCGAGCAGACCGTCGAGGAAGTCCTGACGCCCATGACGGTGAACACGCCCACCACCTCCAAGCGCCAGATCAAGAGCAACGTCACGGTGGGAGACGGGCAAACCATCATCCTGGGCGGCCTCATCAAGGAAGCTGACAAGTCCGTCAAGTCGCGGGTCCCGATCCTCTCCTACATCCCCTTGATCGGGGAGTTCTTCAAGAGCGTGGCGAAATCGCGGGAGAAGGTCGACCTGCTGATCTTCCTGACCCCCCAGATTCTCGAGACACCCGAGGAAGCGACCAGGCTCACAGCCGATATCGGAGCGGCATCGGGAGACGTGGAAAGCCAGCTCACGGAGCTGGAGCGACTCTACAAGCAAAAGAACGATGCCCTCTACAGGCAGGGAGTGAAGAACCAGTGACCGAAAAGGCACTGGACCCCGGGGAAATCCTTTCCCTCATCCCGGAAACCCTGAGCCTCGACACCCTTCGCGGCGCCGGGGTCCTCCCGCTTCGCCGCGAAGAGGACTGCCTGGTGCTTGGAGTGTCCTCCCTGGAGGCTTACGGCAACGCGCAACTCCTGTCCAAGGGATTCGAAGGCCGGGCTCGAATCGAAGTCACGGACCCGACCCTGCTGAACGGTCTTTTCGACCGGCTTTACAGCCTCCGGAGCCGGATCGCATCGGACGACGTCGAGGCGATCGAGGGTGTGGCAGACCTGGATGCTGTCGCCCGCGAAGACATCCAGAGCGATTCCGTTTCGGCCCCCGTGATTCGCCTGGTGAACAGCCTTTTTTTCGAGGCCGTCAAGGAACGGGCCACGGACATCCACGTCGAGCCCTTCGAAGACCGGTGCGAAGTACGCTTCCGGGTCGACGGGGTTCTCCACAACAAGCTGCTCCTGCCGAAAACCCACCAGGCCCCGCTGACCACGAGGATCAAGGTCATGGCCCGGATGGACATCTCTGAACGGTTTTCTCCCCAGGACGGACGGATCGGCATCTCGGTGGGAGGCCGATCCGTGGATATCCGGGTCGGCGCTGTCCCCACCCAGCACGGAGAAAGGCTGGCCCTCCGGCTTCTCGACAAGAAGGAAGGCCTTTTGACCCTGGAACAGCTCGGCATGCCGGGCAAAAGCAGGGCAGCCCTCGAGGAAATGGTGGCCAAACCGTACGGGATGGTCCTCCTGACAGGCCCGACCGGCTCGGGGAAAACAACCTCCCTTTACGCCATCCTGCAGAAGCTCGCCCGCCCCGAGGTGAATGTCATCACCGTCGAGGACCCCATCGAGTACGACCTCCCCGGCGTCGGCCAGATCCAGGTCAACGAGAAGGCCGGGGTTACCTTTGCCTCGGCCCTCCGGGCAATCCTGCGGCAGGACCCGGACATCATCATGGTGGGTGAAATGCGGGATTTCGATACCGCACACATGGGCGTCCAAGCCTCCCTCACCGGGCACCTGGTCCTCTCGACCCTCCACACGAACGATGCCCCCAGTGCAGTCGTCAGGCTCGCGGACATGGGGGTGGAACCCTACCTCGTGGCAGGCTCCCTGCTCGGGGTCGTCGCCCAGCGGCTGGTCCGGAGAGTCTGCCCCTCCTGCGCCTGCGAAGCGGAAGCCCCTCCTGCCTTCCGGAAGCTGGGGATCGAGACCGTTCAAAGAGGAACCGGCTGCGAACGCTGCATGGGAACCGGCTATTTCGGCCGGACCGGCCTTTACGAGCTGCTGGTGATGGATGACGCCCTGCGGGAAGCGGTCTCGGGAGGAGCCTCGTCCTCCCGGATCCGCGAGGAGGCCCGGGGAAAGGGTTTCAAAAGCCTCTGGGAGCTGGGTTTGAAGCGGGTCAGGCAAGGGTTGACCACCCCTGAGGAGCTGTACAGGGCGGTCGGGGAGGCCTAGTTTCATGCCGCGCTACCGCTACACTGCCTACGATTCACAGGGAAAGACCGTATCGGGAGAATTGGAGGCAACAAGCGAGGCTTCCGCGGTCCAGTCCCTTCGAAAGGAAGGCCTTGTCCCCGTAGAGGTCCGGCCCAAAGCCGGGAAGGAAAAGTCGGGTGAAAGAGGCGGAAAGCCCGTTTCGCTGGAAGACCACCTGCTCTTCTGCCGAAGCCTGGCCAGCTACCTCAGGGGCGGCCTGACCCTGAGCCATGTTCTCGTCCTCCTGGCAAAACAGTCCCCAAGCGTGGACCTGCGCACACTCTACACGCGGCTCAAGACCGAAATCGAGGGCGGAAAGAGCCTGGGGACAGGCATGCGGGCATCCGGACGATTCAGGGAAGACCTGGTGGGCATGGTGGAGTCCGGGGAAAGAAGCGGCTCTCTCCCGCAGATCCTGGACAGGGCTTCGCGCCTGTATCGCCTTGAAATCGGCCTTCGGCGCCGCGTCAGGAGCGCCCTGACCTACCCGCTCGTCATGATCGCGGTCGGAACGGCCGTGGTCGCCTTCCTCCTGGTTTATGTCGTCCCGAAGCTTTCCGCGCTCTTCGCGGACATGGGAGAAAGCCTGCCCCTGCCGACACGAATCCTTCTATGGATGTCCTCTGCCCTGGAAATCGCGGGCATCCCCCTCCTGGTCGGGGGGCTCGTAATTTTTCTCTGGCTGCGGCGAAAGGGATCCCTTTTTTCGAAACTTCCCCTGAAAGGCCTCAGGGAACGCATCACCCTGTCCCTCGTTTTTTCGCACCTGGCGACCCTCCTGGATTGCGGGATCCCCCTCGTCCAGGCCCTCTCGATGATCGCGCCGATGGACCCGGACCCTTCCCGGTGGGAATCGGTTTCCGGGCGGGTGCGAAAGGGCTACCGATTGGGGCAGGCCCTGCAGGACGAGGGATCCTTCGCGGAAGATGCCGTCTATATCGTCCAGGTCGGGGAAGCCGGGGGAGAACTCTCGCAAGCCTTGCAACAGGTGGCGGACAACAGCTGGGAAATCGCCGAGAACCGGATGGCCCGGCTGGCCGACCTTGTCGAACCCGCCATGGTCCTGGTCCTGGGGGCCGTTGTCGGGTTCGTCGTCCTCGCGATCCTGCTGCCCATTTTTGACCTGTCATCCCTCATCCGCTGACCGGATGGAAATCCAGCCTAGGAGGTCTCCTTCATGAACGGAAAACGACGCAGCGGCTTCACCCTGGTGGAAATTCTCGTTGTCGTGGTCATCCTGGGCCTTTTGGCCACCCTTGTCATTCCCCGTGTCGTGGGCAGGGGCGAAGAAGCCAAGCGCACCGCCACCCTCGTGCAGATCCGTTCACTCGAGCAGGCCCTGGACCTCTACAAGCTCGACAACGGCTTCTACCCCACCACGGAGCAGGGACTGGAGTCCCTCGTGTCCAAACCGTCGGGAATGCCCGAACCGAGAAATTACCGGGACGACGGCTACATGAAGAAGGTTCCCATGGATCCCTGGGGGCGCCCCTATGTTTACCGCTCCCCTGGCGAACACGGCGAAACGGACCTTTTCTCCTACGGGCCTGACGGGGCGGAGGGCGGCGAGGGCAAGAACAGGGACATCACGAACTGGGACGAGTGAGGGAACCGGAAAAGATATTTGGAGGACACTCTTTGACAGTCTCACGCCGGACAACGATAATTTACCTTAGCACATAGACTTATCAGTAAATACATAAAAGGAGGTGAGAGTGATGAGGCTAGGGAGAAGAAATACCATTTTCGCAATGGCCTGTTTCTTTCTTATTGCCGCTTCCGTTGCCTGGGCCGCCCTGGCTTGGACCCGGACAACGAACGTATCAGGCACGCCCGGCATGCCTGACGGAATCGACCCTTCCGGCGACCGGAACAACAGTTACGCCTGGTGCATGGAAGTCCTGCCCCAGACGGACGGGGATTATCTTTACGTCGGCAGCAACCGCAACCTGGCGTACTTCATCTACGGCGGCAAAAACATGACCTCCGAACAGATCGAGAACCTCAGCCTGAACTACCTCAGTGGGGATCTTCCCTACGAACAGCCCGGAGCCACCGATTTCCGGGCAAAGATTTTCCGCTACAAGCTGGACGGCACCGAGCCCTGGGAACAGGTTTACAAATCGCCGGAGCAGTTTACCTCGGGCGACGTCACCCTCGGCAAGGAATCCGGCTTCCGCGGCATGCAGACCTATGCGCCTGCGGGCCAGGATCCGGCGCTTTTCGTGGTGACCTTCAACGAAGGCGTTTCGAACCCAGTCTGCAGGGTCCTCAAGTTCCCGGGTGATTTCTCCCCGGGAGATAACCCCGAGGAAGTCTTCACGGACACGACGGGCTCACTCCGCGGCATCACGGTCCACGACGGCAAGCTGTATGTCGGGACCAGCGGCTCCAAGAATACGGTCCCTACGGTCTGGTGCGCGGAGAACCCCGTTTCGAACGACAGCTGGAGCCCTGTCCTGTACCCCTCGGATGTCAATCGAAACAGCTCGGGAGTCTGGGACCTGGCCAGTTATAACGGGTTCCTTTACGTTTTCGCGAACACCCGGGTCTACAAGGGACAGCATGTCGGCATTGGCGAACCCGGGGCAAACGCCCAGGGCTGGGCCTGGGAAACCGTCGTCGGCTCGAAGCTCTCGCAGGAAGCGAAGTACCCGACAGGCCTCGGGAATCCCAACATCGCGGCCATGTCCCCCTTCCCCTTCTCGATCGGCGGCCGGGATTACGTCTACGTCACGACCTTCGCCAACATGCCCGTCGCCCTCGGCTACCTGGCAGCCGCGCTGAACGGGATCGTTTCCCCTGATGTCGCTTTTGGCCAGTTCTTTGCCCGGCTGGATCCCGCGCAGGTCTACCGGTTCGACGAAAACGACGACTGGGAGATGATCATCGGGGACCTGGACAAGAACGTCTACCCCACCTCGGACGACTGGGGAGCTCTCGAGGGGACCCCAGTGTTCAATTCGCGCCTCGGCAACTACGGGGCCGGCTTCTACAACCCGAGCCTCGAACAGGTCCTCCAGGGCGACGACACGAACCTTTCCTTCAACCAGTACACCTGGTGGATGGACACCTACGGGGGAAACCTCTACTGCACGACCTTCGACTACCGTGTGTTCACCCGCTACATCCGTGACCTGACCAGCGATCCCACGGTCATCGAAAGGCTCGACCTGGTGGACCGGCTCAACACCAACCCGATGGGCTTCGACCTTTACGTGACCAAAGACGGAATCAACTGGAGCGCAGTCACCCGCGACGGGTTCGGGGACCCCTACAATTACGGGGGGCGTATCCTGAAATCCACTCCTTCCGGATTGTTCGTCGGCACTGCGAATCCTTTCTGGGGCGCGCAGGTCTGGAAGGTCACCGGAACAGTCGATGAAACAGGAGGTGGCGGCGGGGGAGGCGGCTGCAGCTCGGCAGGCCTGGCCCCGATGGGACTGGTCCTGCTGGTTCCGCTGTTCGTTCTTTTCCGCAGGAAGGGATAACCAACCGGGCACACACGCTGGCCATCGTCATGCAGCGAAGGGGCCCCGCCGTGAAACCCGGCGGGGCTCCTTCATTTCATCATGCTTGCCCTTCCCGGTGCGCGAATGGCGCCAAGCGGGCCATTCCCTGGTCCAGGACAACCGCCATGAGCGCGGACAGGAGCGCCCCCTCGAGGACATAGGCCGGGTTTTCCCCGATCAGCCCGGCAACGATGGGAACGCCGAGTCCCCCCGCCCCGATCGTCGCCCCGATCGTCGCCGTTCCCACGTTGATGACGACGGAACTCCTGATTCCCGCCATGATAACGGGCATCGCCAACGGGAGTTCGACCTTCCGGAGGACTCGGGCCGGAGTCATCCCAATGCCCCGGGCTGCGTCCTTCACCTCTTCGGGGACGCTTTCCAGCCCATCGATGGCATTCCGGGCTACGGGAAGCATCCCGTAAAGGAAGAGGGCCAGCAGGGCGGGCTTGAACCCGAAACCCACGGCCGGGACCGCCAGGGCCAGGACGGCGACCGGTGGAAAGGTCTGTCCCAGGGAAAGCAGGTCCTCGATCGCCGGCAGGAAAGGCCGCCCGAAACGCCGGGTCGCAACGATCCCCAGGAGGCTTCCCGCCAGCGCGGCCAGGAAGCTTGATACGGCAACCAGCCTCAGGTGCTCCCACAACAGCACCGCCGGTGATTCGCGCGGGTAGAGCCATTGGGCTTCCAGCGGAAACAAGCCTTTAAGGAGGCCTTCCAGGAGGACCGGGGAAAATCCCAGGAAAACCAGGGTTCCCACCAGGAGGATCGGGATCGCCCATTTAGCCCGGAAAGTTCCCGCCAGGGACCTCATCAGGCTGCCTCCCTGATTCCGTGGGGCGTCACGAGGCGGACCAGGACATCGAGAAGGCCGTCCAGCAAGACCGCCATGAGAAGGATCGGCAAGGCTCCGAGGAGGATCAGGTCCGGGGCGGCTTCTCCCAGGCCCTGGAAGATGAAGGTTCCCAGTCCGCCCGCACCGATCAGGGCAGCCACGGCGGTGTTCCCCACCGCCTGGACGGAAGCGACCCGAACCCCTCCCAGGACGATAGGGGCCGCCACGGGCACCTCCACCCGGAAGAGCCGCTGTCGGCGGGTCATCCCCATTCCGTTTGCGGCATCGAGCATATCGGGTGAAAGGGATGCAAATCCCGCGAACGTGTTCTGGACGATGGGCAGGAGGGAATAGAGGCTCAGGGCGATGTAGGCGGGCGCCCAGCCGATGCCACCGACCCCGAGGGCCTTGAGGAGGGCAAACCGCCCCGACAGCCAGGCAAGGGGAGCGATCAGGAGGCCGAAAAGGGCCAGGCTTGGGAAGGTCTGGAGAGTTCCGGCCACGGCGAAAACGGGTCCCTTGAGGGTAGGGCTTCTCGTGCTGGCGTAACCCAGGGGGATCCCGAGGAGGGAACCGGAGGCAACCGAGGCAAGACCGAGCACCAGGTGCCGCCTGAGTTCGAGCGCGAAACGGCCGCTTCGGTTCGCGAACTCGACCATAAGGGACAGGTTGTCCAGCTTTCCCGCAAGAAACGGGAGCAGGAGGAGCAGGGGCAGCAGCCTCAGGAAGGTCCTTTCGAGATTCCCCTTCGGGAGGCGGCGCGAGACCGTCCTGAAGAGAACGAAGCTTCCCACCAGGAGGACCCAGGCCCCGGAGGAAAGGGAAACCCTGGCAAAATCCCGGCCAAAGACCAGTCGAGCCGCGGAGGAACCGGAAAATTCCAGGACCAGGAAAGCGAGGCATACTGCCGTTGCTGCCGAGATCCGCGTCCCCCACCCTTTGGGAGCCCCGCCGAGTCCCGATCCGAGCAGGAGCAGGACCAGGCAAAACAAAAGCAGCGCCCTCATGGGCCCAAGGGCCGCAAAAAGGGATATCCCTTCCGCGGGGGAAAGGCGGGTGGCCCTCAGGCTCATGAAGGGAAAGAACAGCATCGCGGCCAGGCAGCTCGCCGCAACCACCGCCGTGACCCTGTCTTCCTCTCTCACGGTTTCTTCAGGAACCCCTTTTCCCGGAGGTAGCCTTCCGCGACCTTTGCCGGGTCCAGCCCTTCCACCACGATCTTCCCGTTCAGCCGTTGAAGCGTCTTGAGGTCCAGGGAGGCAAAAACCGGGTCAAGGATCAAGGGAATCCGTGGATAGGCCTCAAGGACGGCCTTACGCACGATCGGTGCAGGCTCGTAAACGGGCTGGACGTTCTTGTCGTCCTCCAGGACCACGAGATCGAGGGCCGCAATGGCACCGTCCGTCCCGTAGGCCATCGCAAGGTTGACGCCATCCGTCCCCAGTGAGGCAACCCTTTCGGTCTGGGCCGTGTTTCCCCCCGAGAGGACGAGCAGCTGCGCTTTCGTGAAGCGAAAACCGTAGGCAGCCTCAAAGGCGGGCAAGGCATCCGGGTGGCTGGTGAACTCCTCCGAGGCCGCCATCTTGACCTTGCCCTTTCCGGCCATGTACCGGGCCAAGTCTGACAGTGTTTTCAATCCCGCCTTTTCGGCCAGGTCCGACCGGGCCGCGATCGCCCAGGTGTTGTTTGCGGGAGCCGGCCTCAACCAGGCGATCCCGTTTTGCGCATCGAGTTCCTTCACCTTTTGGTAGGCCTTCACCGGATCTTTCCAGAGTGCAGGGTCGGTCCCCCTGAAAAAGTAAAACCCACTTCCCGTGTACTCGGGGTAAAGGTCGATTTCGCCGGCCAGGATCGCCTTCCTGACGACATTCGTCGCACCCAGTCCCGTCTTGTCTTTAGCCGGGATCCCGTTTTCCCGGAAAAGAGCCAGGATCATCTGTCCCAGAAGGGCCCCTTCCGTGTCGATCTTCGACGACACCACCACGGGAGCGGCAGCACTCGCGACGGAAGCGGCAAAAAACAGCAGGAGGACGCCACAGGCAACGGACTTCCAATTCCCACCAGGCATGGTAACCACCTCTCTTTTAAATGATGATATCAGTTTAAACCAATAAATTAAAGAGAGGAGGGAACCCGCACTAGCGGGCGATTCCGAGCAGGAAGACCCAGACGGGGATGGAAACAACGGAGAAGAGGGTGCTGGCCACGATGACCTCCCCGGCATAAACGGAATCCATTCCCATGGAATCGGCCAGGACGAAGTTGTTCACTGCGGCGGGCATGGCGGAAACAAGCACCACCGCCTGCATGAGAACGATATCCACAGGCCAGGCGAGGAAGGCCAGCCAGACCAGGGCAGGAGAGAGGAAAAGACGGACCAGGACGTCCACCCATGTCCTGCCCAAAACCTGGAAAAGATGTTCCACCTTGAGGGAGGCACCCAGGGTGATCAGGGCCACTCCGCTTGCCATCGCCCCCGCGATCTTCAGGGCCTCGTCAAGGACGCCCGGCAGGGTGTCGAAGCCAAGCGCTGCCAGGGTCACCCCCGCCAGGCAGGACAGGAGCAGGGGGTTTTTTGAAAGTCCCACCACGGTTTTTTTGATCGAGTCGCGATTCAGGCCCCCCGATACGGCAACCTGGGCCCAGGTCAGGGTGACGAGGTGGTAACCCACCATGCAGACGGCAAAGAAAAGTCCAAGGGCCCGGGAACCCGGTTCCCCCATGGCTAGCGCGATGGCCGGGATTCCCATGTAGACGTTGTTCGAGCGGACCGAGACAAGCACCGAGACGGCCCGCCTGTTTTTATCCTCCCGGCGAAGGGAGGCGATCGCCCATGCCAGGGCGGGCGTCACGATAAAGGCCAGGTGGACGGCGATGAAAAGGTTCGGGGAGGAAAACGCGTCCTTCCCCGCCGAGAGGGTCGACCGGAAAAGCAGGGCCGGCAGGCCGATCCAGTACAGGAGATCGTTGAACTGGGAAATGCTTTCCTCCCGGATAAGTCCCCGCCGGCGGGCTAACCAGCCCATGGCCATCACGAGGACAAGAGGGGAAACGATCAGTATTCCGTGCATGCCTTTCACCGCCATTTCCAGGGTTCATTGCCACCGACTATTCTACCCCACGTTGCGGTAGACTTATGGTTAGAGGTGATCCCGACCGTGCTCCGCAAACCCCGAAAGAAAATCGAAGACCTGCTGAAATGGATCGAAGCCCGGCCCGGGGAGGTGGCCGTCTGGCGTACCTTTCCCCCTCAAAAGGCCGAGTGCGGGACCTGGCCGGCACTGGACTCCCGCCTGACGCGCGCCCTCGCGCTCCGGGGAATCGACCGGCCCTACCTTCACCAGGCAGAGGCCATCGGCGCCGCCCTGGAAGGGAAGAACGTCGTCGTCGTCACGCCGACGGCCTCGGGAAAGACTCTCTGCTACAACGTCCCGGTGGTCCAGTCCATTTTGGAAGAACCGTCCTCGCGTGCCCTCTACCTTTTCCCCACGAAAGCCCTGAGCCAGGACCAGCTTGCTGAGCTTTACGACCTGGTGGAAGCGGTGGAAGCCGACATTGCCTGCTTCACCTACGACGGGGACACGGCCCCGAGCGCCAGGACGAAAGTCCGCTCGGCCGGGCACATCGTAATCACGAACCCCGACATGCTCCACACGGGAATCCTGCCCCACCACACCAAGTGGGTCAAGCTTTTCGAGAACCTCCGGTACATCGTGCTGGACGAAATGCACGGCTACCGGGGCGTATTCGGCTCGCACCTGGCCAACGTCATCCGCCGCCTGAAGCGCATCTGCGCCTTCTACGGGTCGAAGCCGACCTTCATCTGCTGCTCCGCCACCATCGCCAACCCGCGGGAGCTGGCGGAAGCCCTTCTTGAGGAACCCGTGGAACTCGTCACGAAAAACGGCGCTCCCCGCGACGAAAAACATGTCCTGATCCAGAACCCCCCCCTGGTGAACCGGTCCATGGGCATCCGGGGATCCTCCCTGGAAGAAACAGCCGCCATCGCCACCGAAGCGCTGGCCAACAACATCAGCACGATCGTCTTCACCCGCTCCAGGACAAACGTGGAACTTCTCCTGCACCGCATCCGGAAAAACCTCCAGGCCCGGTCCCTTCCAGCCGAACAGGTCGCGGGATACCGAGGCGGCTACCTGCCCAACGAACGGAGGGCGATCGAACGGGGCTTGCGGAGCGGTTCAATCCGCGGGGTGATCAGCACCAACGCGCTCGAGCTCGGGATCGACATCGGTTCCCTCGAACTGGCAGTCCTCCACGGGTACCCGGGGAGTATCGCCTCCGCCTGGCAGCAGATGGGCCGCGCCGGACGCCGACAGGGGATCTCGGCCGCGGTGATGGTGGCCTCCTCCTTTGCCCTGGACCAGTTTTTGGCCACCCAGCCCTCCTACTTCTTCGACGCCTCTCCCGAGCGCGCCCGCGTGAACCCGGGCAACCTCTATATCCTCGTCAACCACGTCAAGTGTGCCGCATTCGAGCTGCCCTTCCGGGCCGGCGACCGGTTCGGGAAGGCTGACGTGACAGAGATCCTGGAGTACCTGGGTGAACAGGGTGTCCTGCACAGGGCGGACGATCGCTACCACTGGCAGGCAGACTCGTTCCCGGCGGAAGCATTTTCCCTCCGGAGCGCCACCAGTGAAAATGTCGTCATCATCGACGTGTCCGACCCCGCGCGTCACACGGTGGTGGGCGAGGTCGACCGGCCCAGTGCCCCCATGCTGGTCCACCCCGAGGCCATTTATTTCCACGGGGCCAGGGCCTACCAGGTCCTCGAGCTGGATTCCAAGGGCATGCGTGCTCTCGTGAAGCCCGTGGAGGCGGAATACTACACCGACGCGGACCTGGCCGTCCGGCTGGAGGTCCTGGAAGAGTTCGAACAGGCCTCTCCCTGGGGGTGGGGAGAGGTCCTCTTCGCCTCCCGGCCGACCGTCTACAAGAAAATTCGCCTTTCCACGCAGGAGAACGTCGGCTACGGCAACATCCACCTGGACGAGGAACAGATGCACACGACGGGGGCCTGGCTGACCCTGCCGGACAACCTGCCCTGGGAGAACTGGGACGGCGACCGCAAGAGCTCGGCCCTGGCGGGCCTGGCCCACCTGCTGCGGGCCACCGCCCCGCTCTTTTTGATGTGTGACCGGAGCGACCTCCAGGTCCACGGCATGGTGAGGGACCCCCACTTCGAGCGGCCGACCATCTACCTCGCCGACAACTTCCCGGGTGGCGTCGGGCTTTCCGAGGCGGCATTCGCCCTCAGGGGAGCGCTGCTCGATTCCGCGTGGGAAGCCCTCGTTTCCTGCCCCTGCGAACGCGGCTGCCCGGCCTGCGTCGGAGCCCTGGGAGCACAGATCGGGGCGAAAGAAGCCACGCGACTTCTGCTTTCCTCCCTGAGGAGGCCTGGCCCATGAGCGACCCGCTCTCGAAACTCCGCCGGATGATGGGCGATTCGCCCCCGCCGGTCCATAGAGGCTCGACAGGGATCGTCGCCAACCTTCCGCCGGGAGGCGAGTGGATCGCTCCCGGGGTCTACCTGGTCGAGAGTGTCCAGCCGCTGGCAGAACCGTTCGGGACTTTCGACCTGTCCGCCCTCCCCTGCGCTTCCGGCAGGCTTTCCCCCTGGGGAGCGGCGGAACCGCCCTGCTTCCTTGACCTGGAAACGACGGGCCTGGCCGGTGGGACGGGAACCTATGCCTTCCTCGCTGGAATCGGAACCCTGGAAGAAGCTGAGGTCCGCGTCAGGCAGCTTTTCCTGGCCACGCCGTCCCGGGAAGCCGAGTGGCTCGATGCCCTGGACCAGATCGTCCCACGGGGCGCAGGATTCGTCACGTACAACGGCCGCCGTTTCGACCTTCCGCTCCTGCAGACCCGGACCATCCTTGCAAGAAGGGGTTCCTTCCGGCCCGACAGCCCCCACCTCGACCTCCTCTGGATCGCCCGTTCCCTCTGGCGCTGCTCTCTCCCTTCCTGCCGCCTGGGAGAGGTGGAGCGGTCCATCCTCGGGGTCCAAAGGGAGTTCGAGGACGTCCCGGGCTGGCAGATCCCCTCACTCTACGCGGATTTCCTCCGGACCCGGGACGCGGCTCCCCTGGCCGGGGTGTTTCTCCACAACCGCCTGGATATCCTCTCCCTTGCAGCCCTCAAGGCCCATGTGGGACGCATCGTGGCCGGCGAGATCAACCGTGGACAGGAGCGCCTGCTTGCGGGAGACCTCTGGGCCGCCAAGGGCGCCTGGAACCAGGCCGAAACTTTCTGGCAAAGCGCCATGGAAGATCCCGAAAGCCGGGGAGAGGCACTGCTCAGGCTCGCTGCCCGGGCAAAGGGTGAGAAGCAATGGGACGCAGCGGTCGCCCTCTGGGAGCAGTCCCGGTCGGCCTGCCGACCCTCCCTCACGGTGCTGGAAGAGTTGGCGAAGGCCTACGAACACCGCCTGCACCGGCTCGACGACGCGATAGCCCGCGCCGACGAGGGCCTGGGACAGGTCGAATCGAGGCGGGCATGGGGCGGCCCCTCCTGGTCCAGGGAAAGGCAGGAATGGATTCACCGCATCGAACGGCTAAAGAAGAAAATCGAAGCAAAAAAGTGAAATTCTGAGTAAAATAGAAGAAGAAAAAGGACACAGCTGGAAGGCGAATCCTTTCGCCTTCATGAAAAGGAGGGGCTGACTATGGACATACCGGCTCACATCTTCAGGGAATACGACATTCGCGGCCTGGCCGAAGAGGAACTGACCACGAAAAACGTCCGGGCCATCGGCCACGCTTTCGGGACGATCCTGCAGCGAAACGGGGTCACCAAGACAACCGTTGGAGGGGATGTCCGGAGCTCCTCGCCCCGGATCATGGCCGACATTGCCTGGGGCCTCAACGCAGCCGGCCTCGACGTGACCGATATCGGGACCGTCATGACCCCGACCTTCTACTACAGCCTCTACTCGGAGGGCGTCGGCGGCGGGGTCATGGTGACCGGAAGCCACAACCCCAAGGAGTTCAACGGACTCAAGCTGGCCCTGGGGAAAGCCACCCTTTACGGTTCGGAAATCCAGGAAGTCCTTTCCATCGTCAAGGACGACGGGTTCTACACCGCCCCGAGGCCAGGATCGGTGGGACACGGCGAAGTCAAAGCCGCCTACCTGGACATGCTGGGGGAACGCCTGACCCTCGGGCCCAGGCACCTGAATGTCGTTGCGGACGCCGGAAACGGCACCGCGGCCCTCTTCATCGAACCGTTCCTGCGGCGACTCGGGGTGGATTACACTCTCCTTTTCGCCACTCCCGACGGGCGCTTTCCCAACCATCACCCGGACCCGGTCAAGAGGGAAAACCTCGTGGACCTGATCCGGACGGTCCGTGAAACGGGCGCCGATATCGGTGTCGGCTTTGATGGCGACGCCGACCGCCTCGGCGTGGTCGACGAGAACGGAGAGGTCATCTGGGGAGATATCCTGATGGCCCTCTACTGGCAGGAAATCCTGCCGAAACACCCCGGCGCGGAAGCCATCGTCGAGGTGAAATCTTCCCAGGCCCTCGTGGACGAGATCCGGCGCCTGGGCGGAAAGCCCGTCTTCTGGAAGGCCGGGCATTCCCTCATCAAGGCCAAGATGCGAGAGCTTAACGCCCTTTTCGCGGGAGAAGTCTCGGGGCACATGTTCTTCGCGGACGAGTTCTTCGGGTTCGACGATTCCTTCTACGCCACGGGACGCATCCTGCGCATCCTCTCCAACACCGACAAGTCGCTTTCCGAACTCGTGGCGCCCCTGCCGCACTACTTCAGCACCGCCGAGACCCGCATCGCGTGCCCGGACGACATCAAGTTCGGAGTCATCGATTCGATCCGCGAGGAAGCCTTGAAGGAATACGAAGCCATCACGGTGGACGGCGTCCGTATCCTCTACCCCGAAGGGTGGGGGCTGGTGCGGGCGAGCAACACGCAGCCGGTGATCGTGGCACGGGCCGAGGGCCTTACGCCCGAAGCCCTCGAACGCAACGCGGCCGATCTCAAGGCACGGATCATGGCTGCCGGGGTTGCGGAATTCGACTGGGAGTTCTAGCCATGACGCGGATCGTCGCCTTCAACGGAAGCCCCAAGGGGAGAAAGAGCCGGACGCAGTTTTTGGTCGACGCCTTCCTCGAAGGGGCCCGTTCGGCTGGAGCCGAAGCGGAAACGGTTTTCCTGGCCGAAAGATCGATCGTGCCCTGCGACGAGTGCATGGGGTGCTGGATCCTGAACGGAAGCGGCGAATGCGCGCAGAAGGACGACGTCCCTGCCCTCCTCGAAAAGGCCATGGAGGCCGATTTTGTCCTGCTGGCAACGCCGCTGCTCATGGATTCCATGTCCGGGATCCTGAAACTCTTCCTCGAGCGGTGGCTTCCCCTCATGCACCCCCGCTTCAGGGCGCAGCACGGCCAGGGGTCCCTTCCCGCACGAACGGGAAGGGTACCCGACTGGATCATCCTCTCGTCGTGCAGTTTCCCCGAGCAGTTCCATTTCCAGCCCATGAGCCTGATGTTCCGCGAACTGTCCAAGAGTTTCAACAACCATCTCGCGGCCGAAATCTACCGCGGAGAAGCCGACCTCTTCGGCCGGCTGGGGGAGATGGCGCACCTCGACGTCCTCAATCCCTACATGGACCTTTTGCGCACGGCGGGCCGCGAGGTCGTGAGGAACGGCTCGCTTTCCCAGGCAACGGCCGAGGCCCTCGATCGCCCGCTCATCCCGTTCGACCAGTATGTCGAGGAAGGGAACGCCGCCTGGGACAGGATACTGGAAGGCACCTGCAGGATCGACCCCTAGCGTCACCGATAAACGAAGCGAAAGGCGGAGGCCCTGCTCACGGGCCTCCGCCTTTCGCTTCATGGTATACTTGTTTTTCCATTCCATGATCGGGGGAATCTGCTTGACAGCCACCCGGACGCGGATCCTGCTCGCTGATGCGGCCATGCTTTGCGTGGCCGTCCTCTGGGGAGTCGGCTACCCGGTCAGCGATGCCCTGCTTGACCGGATAGGGCCCTTGTGGCTTTTGGCCCTGCGCTTTTCGGCGACTTCCGTCATGCTTCTGGTCCTTTTCGGCTCCCGGCTCAAGCGGCTGGACCGCAGGCAGTTCATCCAGGCCTCCGGAGTCGGCCTCGTCCTGGCCGTCACCTACCTCCTCCACATCTACGGACTGGTCTTCACCACGGGGGGCAAGCAAGCCTTCATCGTCGGGACAAACGTCGTCATGGTCCCCTTCCTGATGGCCCTCCTCTACCGCAAATGGCCGCCCTGGATCGCAACCGCCGCCGCCGTGGTCACCACGGCCGGACTTCTTGTGATGGCCTTTTCCCCCAACATGAACCTGAACTTTGGCGACGCCCTTTCCATGATCCTGGCCCTGCTGGTCGCGATCCAGGTCATCGTCGTGGGCTACTGCGCACGGCGCATGGACCCCATCGCCCTTGCCTCCGTGCAGATGCTGGTCACCTGCGCCTTGCTCCTTCCCCTCGCCCTTTTCCTTGAACCCTTTCCGACCCCGCAGGCCCTGGCGTCTTCCTGGAAAGGCATCCTGTTCCTGGCGGCAGGCCCGACGGTTTTCGCGTTCGTGGTCCAGAGCATGGCCCAGAAACACGCCCCGGAAACCCATGCCGCCATCCTGTTGGCCATGGAAAGCCCATTCGGCTACATCGTCTCCATCGCCATGGGGCTCGATACCTGGAGCCTGCAGTTCGCCGCCGGAGGCGTCCTGATCCTGGCGGGAGTCTTCCTCGCCGAGTGGGAAACCTTCCGGAAATGAGAGGACGGCCCTCATGACTGGTTTCATCAGTTTCTTCGCCATCGCCCTCGGGGTCTACGCCCTGACGAACGCCTACATCCTTTGGCGGGCTTTCCAGGGCCTGGCCGGACTGGGCACACCCGGCATTTTCGCCCGGTTGTTCCTCGTCCTCTGGATCCTGGCCTACCCGGTGGGACGCATTGCGGAAAGAACCCTTCCGTGGGCCGGCTTTTCCCGGTGCCTGGTCGTTTCGGGTTCCCTCTACCTGGGATTCATGGTCACCGCCCTGTTCCTTTTCCTGGCTTCCGACCTCGCCCTCCTGGCAGGGCGCCTGTTCCCGGCCCTCCCCCTGCTCGGGCACCACGGACCTGCCCCCTTCTCCCTCAGGCGAACCCTCCTCCTTGCCGTTACCGGCCTCTCGATCCTGGTCGTGAGCCTCGGAACGGTGAACTCCCTCTTCCCCAGGGTCAGGGAAGCGAAGATCGACCTGCAGGGAAGGGGCGGCACGCCGCTTCGCGTGGTTCTCTTCTCCGACCTCCACATGGGCCCGATCGTCGGCAACGGCCGCGTCCGCAAGCTGGTGAAGCAGGTCAACGCCCTCGAGCCGGACCTGGTCCTGCTGGTGGGCGACATCGTGGACGAGGACGTTTCCCGCCTTGCGGAGGAACGAATGGCCGAAGCCCTCAGGGAACTCTCCCCGCGCATTGGCAGCTTTGCGGTGACCGGCAACCACGAGTATTACGCCGGGGAGGAAGAGGCGGTATCCTATCTTGAGAGCGCGGGAATCCGGGTGCTTCGGGACGAGGCCGTCACCGTGGAGGACAGGCTCGTCATCGCGGGCCGCAAGGACCGGACGGCAAGCCGTTTCGGGGAGAAACGCCTTCCCCTTGGCGAGATCCTCCGGGAGGCCCCGAGGGGCCTTCCCGTCCTGGCCATGGACCACCAGCCGAGAAACCTGGAGGAAGCGGAGGCTGCGGGAGTGGAACTGCAGGTTTCGGGACACACGCACCACGGCCAGATCCTGCCCTTCAACCTGGTGACATCCAGGCTATACGAGATCAGCCGGGGGTGGGGAGTCCGTGGAAAGACCCGGTTCCTCGTTTCGAGCGGGGTCGGGACCTGGGGGCCGCCCATGAGGACGAGCGCCGCCCCCGAAATCTGGCTCCTGGTGCTGGACTTCAGAGAAACCCCATGATCGCCGATCATTCTTGAGGGAGGGGTCTTCATGGAAAGCCTGTACCTTCTTTTCCGGGTTTCCGGTGCCGCAGCGGTCTTCTTCCTGCTGACCGCCGCGGCAAGCGGATACTGGGGATCGAAGCTCCGCCGGGTCATGAGTCCACAGGCCGTGATGAAACTCCACAGGGGACTCGGCCTGGCCGGGGTCCTGTCAGGTGCCGTCCACGGGCTGGTCTACTGGCTCTTCCTCAGCTAGGGAAACGGACCTGGCATGAGGAAAACCACCCTGGTCCCACTCGCATTCATTTCTCTCCTCGCCTTCTGGGGCCCGGGATTTTTGGCCATACGAATCGGCCTGGAGGGCTTTCCCCCGCTGCTCTTCATGGCCGCCCGCTTCCTGCTGGCCGGTTCGATCCTCATGGCCTTCCTGCTGGCGAAAAAGACCCCCCTGCCGACGGCGCGGCAATGGCCTTCCGTCTGCCTTGAAGCCTTGCTCCTGATGGTGGGTGGCGGGGGAGGCGTGGCCTATGCCCAGCTTTCAGTGGGATCGGGCCTTGCCGCGGTGGGCATCGCCACCGTCCCCATCTGGGCCGCCCTCTTTACCGGGCTGTTCGGGCAATGGCCGAGCCGGGCCGAGTGGATCGGCATCACGATCGGTTTTGGGGGCGTCCTGTTCCTGGGTCTTCGGGGGGAACTGCGGGCCGATCCCCGCGGAGCCCTTCTGCTCCTGTCAAGCTCCCTGGCCTGGGCGCTCGGGTCCATCCTGAGCCGCCGACTTCCCCTTCCCCGGGGAGCCATGGCGGCCGCCTCCGAGATGCTGGCCGGCGGCCTCATGATGGCCCTGCTGGGGACCGTGATGGGGGAAAGGATTCCAACCCTGCCGCCCCTGCGCTCCCTCGCGGGTCTCCTCTACATCTCCATTCCGGGCTCAGTCATCGCATTCAGCGCCTACCTCTATCTCCTCGAGAACGTGCGTCCCGCCCTGGCGACAAGCTACACCTACATCAACCCCGCCATCGCCCTGGCCCTGGGAGTCTTCCTTGCCGGCGAAACCGTCACACCGGCCGAACTGGCAGCCGTAGCGGCCATCCTTTGCGGAGTGGCCGTGATCGTCCTCAGCAGTCGAGATAGAGGGCCATCTCCATCGGGGTCGGGACCTCGAGCACGCGACGTGCCTCCAGCCGCTTCATAGAAACCCAGTTTTCCAGGAGAGATTCGGGAAACACGCCCCCCGCCAGCAGGAAATCGTGATCCCGCTCCAGGGCGTCGAGCGCTTCGTCAAGGCTGGAAGGGAGAAGTTCCAGCGATCCGTCGGCCACTTCGTAGACGTTCCGCTCGAGCGGCCCAAAGCCTGCCCCAATGGGATCAATCCCCCGGGCAATGCCGTCCATCCCTGCCGCAAGCAGGGCCGCGTAGAGGAGATAGGGGTTGCAGGAGGCATCGCTGGAACGGAACTCGAAACGGCGATCCTCCGGGGCTTTTGCGTAACCCGGTATGCGGATGACGGCAGACCGGTTGCCCATGGCGAAAGCGACGGCAATGGGTGCCTCGTATCCTTTGACCAGCCGGCGGTAGGAATTGGTTCCCGGGCTTGCCAGGCCGGAGAGGGCTGCCGTGTGGGTGAGGATCCCACCCATGAAGTGGAGGGCGGTCTCCGAAAGGCCCGCGTAAGCGTTCCCGAGTCCCGCGAAAAGGGGCTCCCCTGCCTTGAAGAGCTGCATGTGGACGTGCATGCCGTTGCCGGCCTCCCCGAAAAACGGCTTGGGCATGAAGGTCGCGACTTTTCCCCAGGCCCGGGCGAGGTTTTTCACGACGTACTTGACCAGCATCGTCCCGTCCCCCAGGCGCGCCGCATCGTCCGGGACCACCTCGATCTCGTGCTGCCCCGGCCCGCCCACTTCGTGATGGTGGTACTTGACCGCGATTCCCAGTTTCTCGAGAGCGGCGGACATGGCCGCGCGAAGGTCCCGGTTGAGGTCCTGGGGAGCATCGGCATGGTACCCGCCCTTTCGGGGGACGCGCACGCCCAGTCGCCCGGCCTCGTCGTGGGTGTGCCACTCCGCCTGGGACGCATCGAGGGTAAATCCCGAGGCCTGCATGTCATTCCTGTAGCTCACGCTGTCCAGGATGTAAAACTCGAACTCGGGCCCGATGACGAAACGGTCTGCGATCCCTTCCGACTCCATGCGGTCGAGCGCCTTTTGCAGGACCACCCGGGAATCCCCGGGATACGGGACAAACCCTTCCGGACGAATCTCGTGGACCGTCCCCAGGAAAGAAAGGGTCGGCGTTTCCCAGAACGGGTCGCGAAAACCCGTCGACCATTCCGGGATGAAGACCATGTCGCTCGATTCGACTCGCGCATAACCGTAATTCGACCCGTCAAAGCCAAAACCGTTCCGGAAGAGCTTCTCGGTCATCCTGGATGCGGGGACGCTCAGGTGCTTCCAGCGCCCGGACAGTCCGGTTACCTTGAAATCCAGCGTTTCAATCTGCTCGGACTTGACCCTTTCCACCAGTTCGCGGTAGCTTGAAAACATGAGAAGACCCCCTTATTAAACAAACGTTGACTCGATCTCCGTCTACTTTACACGATCCACCCGGGGGATTGATTAACCACGGGGGTTCCATGAGGCATAATGGAGAGGCTTTTTGAAAAAAGGAAGGAGTGGTTGTTTCCATGTTCAGGAACACCCCGGAAGACATCTATGCCCTCATGCTCGACCTGGTCAAAATAGGGAGCTTTTCCGCCACTGCGGGGGAAAAGGTTTGCGCGGACCGCATCTGCGAGCACCTTTCCACGCTTTCGGCCTTCAGGAAGCACCCGGAAGACCTGAAGCAGGTACCGCTTCCAGCCAGTCCTTACGGCAGCGTGGCCGTCGTAGCCCTCGTCCGCGCGGAACCCCCGACGAACCGGACCGTTATCCTGGAGGGGCATTTCGACGTCGTGGACATCGAGGTCTACGGCCCCCTGAAGGACGTCGCCCTGGACCCCGAGGAATGCACGAGGCGCATGGGCGAGATGCCGCTGCCCGAGGAAGCCAGGGCAGACCTTGACTCGGGGAACTACCTGTTCGGGCGGGGCGTCATGGACATGAAGTTCGGCATCGCCATGGCCATGGCCCTCCTGGCGGAAGCCTCGGAAACCCCGGAGGCCTTCGGGGTCAACCTGATGCTGGTTGCGGTACCCGACGAGGAGAACAACTCCGGGGGAATGAGGGCGGCCGTCGGCTCCCTGGCCCGGGCACAGGAAGAGGGACTCGACCTCGTGGGCTGCATCATGGTCGAACCCTCGGATCCCGGCTACACAGGCGGGAACGGCCGCGTGGTCTCATATGGCGCCGTGGGCAAGATCATGCCCTTCGTCCTGGTCATGGGAAAGGAAGCCCACGGGTCGGAGTATTTCGACGGGATCAACGCCAACCTGGCCATGGCACACCTGAACCTGCTCCTGGAGGGAAACCCGGACCTGGCGGACGTAGGCGGGGAGGAAAATTATCCCCCCATGGTCTGCCTCAAGCAAAAAGACCTGCGGGAGGCCTACTCCATCACCCTGCCGGAGCGGGCCGTGGCCTACTACAGCCTGATCACCATCCGGCACACCCCCGAATCCCTCCTGGAGCAGGTCGACGCGGCCGCCGCGGAAGCCCTCAGGCGAACGGCGGAACACCTTGACAGGAGCAAGGCGGTCTTTGCCGAGCGGGCACACCTGCCCGCCTGGCCTCCCACTCCCACGGGACGGGTCGTGCGCTACGCAAACCTCTTCGAGAAGGCAAAGGCTGTTTTCAAGGGCAACCTGGACTCCCACCTGGCCGCCTTCCTGGCCGAGCTTCCCGGTTCCATGGACGAAAGGGAAAAAGGCATCGCCCTGGTGAACGAGGTCCTGACGATTTCCGGGGAAAAAGGCCCCCTGGCCGTCACGGGATTCATGCCGCCTTTCTATCCCCACCGGACCAATTTCCGTTCCTCGGAAAAGGAGAAGGCCTTCGCCGCCGTCGGGGATGCCATCGTCGAGGAAGCCAGGACCCGCTTCGGCGAGGTGCTGCACAAGAACGAGCATTTCGGCGGGATCTCGGACCTGAGCTACCTGGGCTTCCAGGGCGATCCCGCGGAACTGGACGCCCTGCGCAAGAATCTTCCCGGGTGGGGAACCCTTTACGACCTCCCGGTGGAGGACCTGCTCGACCTCGACATCCCCGCCCTGAACATCGGTCCCTCGGGTAAGGACGCCCACAAGATGACCGAACGGATCGAACTGGGGTATTCCCTCAAGGTCGCCCCCGAACTGCTCCGTTCGGCCGTCCGGATGCTCGGTGCCGGTAAGGCTAATTGAAGGGACGGAACGGGACGATGAACGGAAAACCGTTGTTCGACAGCCTTCCCGCGAAAGCCGAAGACCTCTTCGACTGGAAATGGGGCCAGGTGGAACCGTATTACGCGGAACTCCGCCAACGCCCCCTCGACACCGGGTCCATGGCCGGGTGGATGACCGACTGGACCCGGGTTTCCTCCCTCGTGGGGGAAGCCCTGGAAAAGCTGCACGTGGCCACGACGAGGGACACTTCCGATGCGGCGCTCGAGCACCGCTACCATGCCTTCATGGAAGAACTGCTCCCCCCCCTTGAGGCTGCCGAACAGGACCTTCGCAAGCGCCTGCTGGAATCGGGCTACGAGACCGCGGACCTGCGGGTTCCCCTCAAGGGGCTGAAGGCTGACGCAGAGCTCTACCGCGAGAAAAACGTTCCCCTCCTGGTGGAAGAACAGAAGCTTGACTCGGAGTACTCCCGGATCATCGGGACCCAGTCGGTGCTGTGGAAAGGCGATGAAAAGACACTCCAGCAGATGCAGCCCCTCTACCAGGAAACCGACCGGGACGTCCGGGAATCGGCCTGGCGGCTCGTGGCCGAAAGACAGCTTGCCGACCGGGAGGCTATCGGCGAACTCTGGGGACGGTTCCTCGACCTCCGGCTTCAAGTCTCGAAGAACGCCGGGTACCCCAACTACCGGGATTACCGCTGGCAGGCCCTGCACCGCTTCGACTACACGCCATCGGATTGCCGGGCTTTCCGGGACGCCATCGAGTCGGAAGTCGTCCCGGCTGCCGAAACTCTCCACGCCGCCCGCAGGAAAAAACTGGGCGTCGACTCCCTGCGCCCCTGGGACCTGTCGGTGGATCCTCTCCTGCGGCCTCCCCTGAGGCCCTATTCCGGGGGGGGAGCCCTCGAAGCCGGGGTCCAGTCGGTCTTCGACACGCTCGATCCCGAGCTGGGGTCCGCCTTCAGGCAAATGCGGGAACGGGGATCACTCGACCTGGAAAGCCGCAAGGGGAAGGCCCCGGGCGGCTACTGCACCTTTTTCCCCGTCGAGGGAAAACCGTTTATTTTCATGAACGGCGTGGGCCTGCACGACGATGTGCAAACCCTTCTCCACGAGTCCGGGCACGCCTTTCATTTCATGGAAACCGCCCGATGGCCGTGGAGCCTCCAGTGGAACGTGGGGGTGGAGTTCGCGGAGGTGGCCTCCATGGCCATGGAACTGCTCGCCCTGCCCTTCCTGCCGGCCGGGAAGGGAGGATTCTACAAGGCCGAGGACGCGGAAAGGGCCCTGTCGGAGCACCTGGAAAGCGTCATCACTCTCTGGCCCTACATCGCTCTCGTCGACGCCTTCCAGCACTGGGTCTACGACCATCCCGGCGAAGCGCGCTCCCCGGAGGCCTGCGACTCCGAGTGGGAAAGCCTCTGGTGCCGCTTCATGCCCGGCATCGACACCAGCGGCCTGGAGGATGTCGTGAAAACGGGATGGCAAAGGAAGCTGCACATCCACCAGATCCCCTTCTACTACATCGAGTACGGCATGGCACAGCTCGGGTCCGTCCAGATATGGAAAAACTCCCTGCAAGACCGCAAGGGGGCGCTGGCAGCCTACCGAAGGGCTCTCTCCATGGGCGGGACAGCCAGCCTGCCGGACCTTTACGCCGCGGCCGGGGCACGTTTCTCCTTCGACCGACCCGCATTGAAGGAAGCGGTGGATCTTGTCGTGGGTACTCTTCGAGACCGCGGGACAATTTGACGGGGAAAGTTTTAAGGCCTATCCTTTTATTGTATGTAATTCGACCAATTTGGATTTCTTGGGGGACCTGCCCCAAAAGGAGATGGAGAGAATGGTTTTTGACGACAAGACGTGCGCACGCTGCCGGGAGGACTTCCCGGCCCTGGCCCGGACCCATAACGGATATCCCCTGGCCTACCTTGACGGCCCCGGCGGAACGCAGGTCCCGCAAAAGGTGATCGATGCCGTCTCCTGGTACTACAAGACCTGCAACTCCAACACCCACGGAATGTTCATCACGACGAACGAATCCGACGCGGCCATCCAGGAAACCCGCGAAGCCGTTGCGGCCTTCCTGGGAGCCCCGGACTGGAGCTGCATCTCCTTCGGCCACAACATGACGACCCTGAACTTCTCCCTGAGCCACGCCCTGGTTCGCGAAATGGCCCCGGGAGACGAGATCGTCATCACGGAGCTCGACCACGAGGCCAACCGTGGTCCCTGGCTGCACCTTGTCGAGCGGGGCATCGTCGTGAAGGAAGTGAAGCTGCTTCCCACCGGCCGCCTGGACTATGACGACATGGCCGCAAAGATCACCCGGAAAACCCGGCTTGTCGCCATCGGCTTTTCCTCGAATGCCCTCGGCACGATCAACGACATCGCGGAAGCGAGACGCCTTTCTAAGGCCGTCGGGGCCTGGCTCCTGGTGGACGCCGTCCACTACGCCCCCCATTTCCCGCTGGACGTGGCGGCCCTCGACGTCGACTTCCTGCTCTGCTCGGCCTACAAGTTCTACGCGCCCCACATCGGCATCCTCTACTCACGGCCCGGCCTTCTGGATTCCCTCACCCCCGACCGGCTTCGCACGCAGGACAACGTGGCCCCGTTCAAGATCGAGACCGGCACAATGAACCACGCTGCCATCGTGGGCGTGAAAGCCGGCATCGAGTACATCGCCTCCTGGGGCGAAGGACCGGACCTCCGGAGCCGCGTCGTCTCGGGGATGTCGGCCATCGCTGCGTACGAGCACGGCCTGGCCTCCGAGTACTACGAAAAGGTGAAGGCCATCCCCGGCGTGACGGCCTGGGGAACGGACTTCTCCAGCACCCACCGGGCACCCACCGTTTCGATCACGATCGACGGCGTGCACCCCGCGGAAGCGGCAAAGGCGCTCGGGGAGAAGGGCATTCTCGTCTGGGACGGTGATTTTTACGCCGTCCGGGCGATCGAGGTCCTGGGCCTGGCTCCCTCCGGCGGCGTCATCCGAGTCGGCTTCTCGATGTACAACAACCGGGAGGAAATGGCCCGCCTGCTCGAGGAAATCCACCGCCTGGCGAAGGGATAGCCCATGGGCAGAGACCGCTTCCCCCTGAAGCTCCTCCTGGTCGGCTTCGGGAACGTCGGCCGGGAGCTGGCCCGCATCCTGGTCCACAGGACCGATTATCCCGGCCTGGCCGACCTCGACGTTTCCGTCGTCGGGATCACCACCGGAAGGCACAAATCCCTTGCGAACGAGGACGGAATCGACCTGGCCCGCGCCCTCCAGGAACTGGACGAGCACGGAAGGTTCACACCCGGAAACCCCGACTACGCCGAATTGGACAGCGTCAAGGCGGCCGAAACCCTGGACTACGACGTGCTGGTGGAAATGTCCCCCCTCTCGATAGAAAACCGGGGGGAACCCGCCACCCGTCACGTCCGAACGGCCCTGGGGCGGGGCCGTCACGTCATCAGCTGCAACAAGGGCCCCCTGGCCTTCGCCTTCCGCGAAATCCGGACGTTGGCCGACCAAAAAGGCGTCGCCTTCCTGCACGAAACGACGGTCATGGACGGTTCCCCCGTGTTCGACATGGCTAGAAGCTGCATGCGGGGGAACACGATCCTGCGGATCGACGGCATCCTGAACTCGACGAGCAATTACGTCCTCTGCGCCATGGAGAAGGGGAAAACCTTCGCCGAGGGCGTGGCCGGGGCACAGGCCGAGCAGATCGCCGAGGCCGACCCCTCCAACGACCTGGACGGGTGGGACGCGTCCGTGAAGATCGTCGCCCTGGCCAACGTCCTCATGGGGGCGGACCTCAGGCCCCATGACGTGGACCGCGAGAGCATGGCCGGCATCACCCCGGACCGGGTCAAGGCGGCCCGTGAGCGGGGAAACCGGATCAAGGTGGTCTGCTCGGCCTGGCGGGAGAACAACACGGTCAAGGCCTCCGTAAAGGCCAGCGAAGTCCCGCTGGAGCACCCGTTCGCCCTGGTGGACGCTACGGGCTCCATCGTCCGCTTCGAGACGGACCTCCTGGGGAAGATCCTCATGACGGAGGAAAACCCGGACATCACCACGACCGCCTACGGGGTCATCACGGACCTGTACGCCCTTGACGGAGGCGACCGCTGAGCTCGTGCCCGATGAAAAAGGAATGCAAACCGCATAGGGAGATTTTCTCGAATGGACGAACCCTTTAACCCTTCTTTAGAAGGACACCCCCGGAGCGGAAGATTCTCCGAAGTGTCTCCGCTATCCCTGGTCGATGCCCTTGGCGAGGTCGCCATTATCGTGCACGACGGCAAGGGGAAGATTCTCCAGGTCAACCCCCGGTTCTGCCAGATGTTCGGCTACGCTCCCGGGGAGGTCATCGGGATGGACCTGGATCCCCTCGTGGCCCGGGGGGAGGAACTGGTTGACGCGCTGGCCCTTTCCGACCTCTACTGCATGTCCGGCAGGGGCTTTTCGGTCGAGGTGACCCGCTACAGGAAGGACGGCACCCCCTTCCAGGCCCTCCTGACCTCCACGCCGATGTACGTCGACAAGGCCGGCCGCAAAAGCGCCAACGCCTGCACGTACGTCGACCTGACGAGTCAGCGGGAGCGGGAAAGGGCCTTTAAGAAGGCCCACACCCTTTTCGAGAACCTCTTCGACCGCACCCCGTCGGCGGTCGTCCTCTGCGACATCGAAAGCCGGATCATCCGGGGCAACTCAGCGTTTTTCGACCTCTTCGGCTATGCCCCGGAGGAGATGGAAGGACAAGTCATCGACGGACTGGTCGCCCGCGGCCGCTATTATGACGAAGCCCGAGGCATCTCGGCCTTCGTCTACAGCGGTAAGGGGCACCAGAGACGGACGGTGCGCTTCCGCAAGGACGGCACTCCCATCGATGTGACCATCACCGCGATCCCTTTTACGACAGAGGACGGGGAAAGGATGCTTTTCGGCATCTACTACGACATCTCGGCTGAAAAAGAGGCCGAGCGCCGGATCGAAACCTACGAGGCGGAACTTCGCCGCCTGGCCTGGGAAATTTCCCTCTCGGAGGAACGGGAGCGGCACCGCATCGCGGAGGCCCTCCATGACGATATCGGGTTCGAACTGGCTTCCCTTTACCAGTCGCTGACCACCCACTCGGCTTCCCTGCTGCCGGGGCACCCCCACAATACGGCAACCGAGTCCCTGAAAAGAGTGATCTCAAAGATCCGCAGCCTGACCCGGGAGATCAGCAACCCAGCCCTCTACGCGGCCGGGCTCGACGTGGGCCTGCGGTCCCTCCTGGACCAGATCCTCACCCCGCTCGAGATCCACTGGAACCTGTCCGTGAACGGCAGCAACCGGGACCTTCCGCAGGACCTCGGGATCGTGATCTACCAGATGGTCCGGGAGCTGCTCCGGAACGTCGTGAAGCATGCCGAGGCACGGACGGTCTCGGTCCGTGTCCGGTACCGAAGGCATTCCGTCGGTGTGCTGGTCAAGGATGACGGCGTCGGTTCACTGGCTTCGGAATCCTCGATCGGCTGGGAAATGGGCGGGTGGGGACTTTTCGGCATCCGGGAACGGTTGAGGCACCTGGGGGGTCGGCTTATCTTCCGGAGCCGGCCCGGGAAAGGGACGAGGTGTACGCTCTGGATACCCAAGGCGGAGGGAGATTCCATTGACAATCAAAGTTTGCATCGCTGACGACCAGGAATCCGCGCGGGCGATGCTGCGACGGGTCCTGGCGGAATGCCCCGACATCGTCATCGTCGGGGAAGCCGGGAACGGCTCTACGACCGTGGCCCTCTGCCGGGAAACGAATCCCGATATCGTCCTGCTGGACATTTCCATGCCGGGGATGAACGGCGTGGAGGCGGCGCGCATCATGGCCACCCTGCCGATGCCCCCGAAAATCGTCACCCTCTCGATGCACGACGATGCTTTCCTGGCCGCTGAAATCCTGAACGCAGGGGCCCATGCCTACCTGACGAAGGACTGCGAACCGGGTGAGATCCTCAGGGCCATCCGCACGGTGATGGAAGGACGGACCTACCTTTCCGCCGGGATCGCCGGCCCCGTCATCGACAGCTTCATCCGCAGGAATACCGATCCGAAGCCGGAACCACACGGAAGATCCGAAGGGACCCTCTCCCGCCTCAGTCCCCGGGAACTCCAGGTTTTCCGGCACATGACCCTTGGCCTTTCCCCCAGGGAGATTTCCGGTCACATGGGAATCAGCCACAAGACCGTCGAAACCCACCGCTCGAACCTGCTCAAGAAACTCGGCCTTCACAAGATGGCGGACCTCATCCGCCTGGCGATCCGGGAAGGGCTCATCGAGCCCTAGCGGCTTAGCCCCCCGCCCCCTTAGGAAGAAAGGCCAGGGCGAGGCTGCCGGGACCGGCGTTCAAGCCGATCACCGGCGAGATATCGACCACGAAACGCGGCCCGAACCCCAGGGCCCTTTCCATTTCCCCTGAAAATTCCCGAGCTTCACCCGATGCGTGGGCGTGGGCAACGGCATAACCCCAGAGCCCCTCCGAGGACTGGACCTCCTCGGCAAAAAACCGGATCCGGTCCAGGTTAGCCCTCTGGCTCCGGGCTTTCCCGACCGCGGTTCCCCTGCCTTCCGCATCCACCGAGATGATGGGCTTCAACCCCAAAAGCCGAACCAGGGCCCCCTTTACCGGCCCGATCCTTCCTCCCCTGACCATGTGCCGCACCGTCTTCAGGCACACAAGGATCCGCGCCCTCCGGGTCCCCTCCTCGACAAGCCGCAGGACATCCTCCAGGGGGGTCCCGGACTCCAGGGCCTCCGCTGCCCGAAGGACGACAAGTCCAAGGGAGGCGCAAAGGTGGCGGGAATCGACGACCTCGATCCGCTTACCCGGAAAGGAGCCGGCTGCCTTTTTTGCCGCCGCCCATGTCCCGCTCAGGGCACTCGATAGATGGATCGAGAGGATCGATTCGTAATGACCGGCCAGGAAGTCGTAAAGCCTCTCGAACTCCCTGACGGAAGGCTGGGAGGTGGTCGCCCTGTCCCCCTTCTCCATGTGCCGGTAGAATTCGTCCGGTGTCATCGTGAGCCTGTCCAGGTACTCGCTCCCCCCGATGTTGATCTTCAGGGGAACCACATGGACCTGGTGGGCGTCAAGCAGGTCCTGGGGGAGGTCGCAGGAGGAATCGGTCACCAGGGCGACCGGTCCCTTGCGATCTTTTAAGACCTGGACCTGCCGGAGCATGTCTTCCGCCTTCTGGAACGTGCTCGTTCCGAAGGATTCGAGCCTGGCAAACAACCGGGCAGGCTCGTTCGTATGGATATGGATCCTCGAATGTCCAGGAACCCCTCCCATGATGATCGAATCGCCGAAAGCCGCCAGGCAGGACCGCAGGGCCTCCGGGTCGGCGCTTTGATCCCCCAGGATGAGGGCCTCTGTGCAGTAACGGAATTGCGGAAGGCCAAAATCCAGGTCCGCATGGGAAGGCGCCTCGATCTCCGGCAGGGTCATACGGGTCACGTGCCGGAGGTTCCCTCTTTCGATGAAAGACTCGATCCCCTCCAGGAAAGACAGGAACCCCTTGCCTCCGGCATCCAGCACTCCTGCCTTCGCCAGGACGGGAAGGCGGTTCGGCGTGTCGAGGAGAGCCTCCCGCGCCGCCGGAAGCGAGCTGGAAAGAAGGATCGCAAGGTCATGGAACCTGCCAGCGAGAGAATCAAGGGACTGCCCCCAGGCCCGCATCACCGTCAGGATCGTTCCCTCGACCGGCCGGGAAACGGCCACGGAGGCAAAAGTTGCGGCACCGGCCAGTGCCGCCGCAAGCTGGGAGGCCTCCGCCTTCGGGAAATCCTGCAAGCTCCGGGCCGCCCCGAGCAGGTACTGCGCCAGGATCAGGCCCGAGTTGCCCCGGGCTCCCAGGAGGGCGGCCTCGGAAAGGGCCATGAAGGTCCGGCCAAGGTGCCGCTCCGGCTTGACCTGCGTGACGGTCGACCTAAGGGTGGACGCCATGTTGCTTCCCGTATCCCCGTCGGGAACGGGAAAAACGTTGATCGCGTCCAGGTGGGACCGGACCCGGTCCATCTCCATGGCCCCGGCCCAGAAAGCCGCGTAAAGTCGAAAACCGTCGATGTAGGCAATGCGCATGGTCACGGCCTTTTAGGGAACCAGGGGAAAAAAGCGTTGGTCCGTTCGACATATTCCCGGTAACCGGGACGTTCTCCCATCCGGCCCTTTTCCAGCATCGGCACACCGGAGACCCGCAGGAGGAGGAAGGTGATCGTCACGGGGCTCACCAGCGTCCACACGCCTCCCGGAACCCCCAGGGCAAGGAGGTAAAGACCCCACCACATCGTGGCCTCGCCGAAATAATTCGGGTGCCGCGTATAGCGCCAAAAACCCCGGTCCATGACCTTTCCACGGTTGGCTGGATCGGCCTTGAAGCGGGAAAGCTGCCAGTCTCCTACCGCCTCGAACAGGAAACCGACACACCAGGCTGCAATCCCCAGCCCGTCAAGAAGCCCGAGGGACGGGTTGGGTGCGACGTTCACCGTGATCACAGAAGAGGCGATCACGAGAAGCAGGATGCCCTGCAGGATGAAAACCTGGAAGTAGCTTCGGACCACGAACCACTTGCCCCAATCCTCCCGCCACTTCGCGTACCGCGGATCCTCCCCCTTGCCCCTGTTCCGCCTGGCGATGTGGAAAGCCAGCCGGAAACCCCAGACTCCCACGAGGATTGTCGCGATGAAAGGCCTGGCGGGCAGATCGGACCTTCCCGCGAGGGCGGCAACGCAGGCAAGGAAAAAACCCGGTCCCCAGGCTACATCGGCAACCGAGTTGTCCTTTCGGACCAGGGCCGCGATGTAGAAAGCCGTCATGTAGACCCATACGGCAAGAGCCGCCTTGAAGAAAACGGCCGCCATTTTCATCACCTCCCTAATCAGTCGGGACACCTTGCCCTTCAATTCTACACTTCATCCCTTTATCCTGAAAGTGCGGAGGGACAAGGCCTTAGACGTTTCACAAGGAGGAATCATTGCATTAGAATGCAGGCAAGGAAACGGGGGAAACCGGCATGACGAAGGAAGGCCGTACCGTTCTGGGGTTGGCGGAGGGATACACCGCCATCTTCGGGCTCTCGAACGTCTATTACCTGCTTGGGATTTACCTGGCGATGAGGGGAATGGCCACACCGACACAAATCGGGTGGATCATGGGGGCGTTCTACGCGGCGCAGACGTGCTGCCGGCCTTTCGCAGGCGACGTCGTCCTGCGCCTGGGCTTCAGGCGAACTTTCCTGGCCGGTTCGCTCCTTTGCCTTGCCGGGAGCGCAGGCTTCGCCCTGACCGGGGCAAGTTTTCAGTGGCTGGTCTTCTGGAGGGTCCTCATGGGGGTTGGATCCAGCCTTTACGTCATCGCCCTGACGACCTACCAGACCCTGGGAATACCCGACTCGACCAGGGGATCCGCCTTTTCGCTCATCTCGGCAGGCGGGATCGTGCCGCTGGTGACCTTCGTCCCCCTGGCGGACTTCTTCCTCAAGAAAGGCTGGACCTTTTCATACGCCTGGTTCGTCCCGCTGATCGCCCTCTACGCGCTGGCCTGCGGGCTCAGGCTCCCCGAGCTCGAAATTCCGCAAAAAGAGGGAGGGGAAAAGGGCGGCAGCCTGCTGGCCGTGGCGGGAAAACCCGGCATCAGGGTCCTGCTTCTGTCGGTGACCGTCTTCTCGATGACCGATGCCTGTCTTCTGGCGATCGGCGGGGTCGCGTCGGAGCGGGGTCTTCTTCCTTCGCTTTTCTTGACGGCAAACGCCACGATGGGGCTTTTAATCCGCGTCGGCGGGCGGAAGATCCTGGATACCCTCCCCCGCAGGCAGCTGGCCGCGCCCGCCATTGCGCTGACTTCGCTGGGGCTTTTCGGAGCCTCTTTCGCGAACGGGAACCTCTCCTACGTCCTCTGGGGCATTCTCTTCGGCATCGCCATGGGGCTCGGCTTTCCCCTCCACATGGCGCTCATCGGCGACGTGTCCGAACCGCACCTGAGGGCCCGCGTCGCCTCGCTCGTATGGTTTTCCATGGGCGCCTGCTTTTTCGCGGTGCCCATCCTCCTGGGAAGCCTTTCGGGGTTCCTCGGCACGGCAGGAGCCTTTCGCTCCCTGGCTGCCCTTCTCTTCGCGTCGTCCTTCGGTGTTTTCCTCCTCTGGAACCCGCGCTACTCCTTGCGGCGGTCGCACTGGTAGATGTAGCGCAGGGGAGAGCGCCGGCTGCAGCGGAAAAGAGGCATCAGGACCATTCCGGCGATGAACCCCCCCGCGTGGGCCCAATAGGCCACCCCGCCGCTCTCCGTGCTGACGCCCAGCTGGGAAACCCCGCTGAAAAGCTGCATGACGAACCAGAGTCCAAGGACAAGTACCGCTGGAACCTGCACCGTGAAGAAGAAAAAGAGGAAAACGGGGATGAGCAGGATGACCTTCGCCTTGGGATAAAGGAGGAAATAGGCCCCCAGCACCCCCGCGATGGCCCCGCTGGCGCCGATGGTGGGGAGGGCCGATCCCGGCTTGAGGAAAACTTCCGCCAGGCTGGCCGCGATCCCGCACAGCAGGTAGAAAAGCAGGAAACCCACGTGCCCCATCCGGTCTTCCACGTTATTCCCGAAAATCCAGAGGTAAAGCATATTGCCGATGAGGTGAAACCATCCCCCGTGCAGGAAGAGCGACGTCACAAGGGTCGCCAGGACCCACGGTTGGCCGCTCCAGGCTGCCAGTTCCCTCGGAATGACCCCCCAGGTGAGGATCACGCCGCGAAGATCAGCCTGCGGGAGACTGAGCTGGAAAAGGAAAACCAGGACATTGAGCCCGATCAGGGTATAGGTCAAAAACGGGAAGCGCTCTCCGGGAACGTCGTCTCCTATCGGGATCAACGAGCCTCGCCCCCGCGAAAGAGATCGAGGAACCCCCTGACCTTCCGGGGTCCCTTCGGTCCCTCGTAGGGCATCGGGATGTACATGACGGAAGGCCTCATGGCCCCCTGCTGCGGATAAAGCATCATGAGCGCGTAGACTTCCTCGGGCATTTCCGTGTCCGCAGGGAACCCCAGCTCGATGGCTTCCTCGGCGCCGATGGGATAGTCGTGGGTCCAGGTTCCCAGGGTCAGCTTGTCCGCCAGGGCAACGGCTTTCTCTTTTTCCATGCCGTTGGCCGTGGTGATGGTGACCACCGTTTCATGGACCTGGCGTATGGCCTTGCGGGAGATATCCGCGAAAACAAGGGTCTGGTCGTCTATCTCGTTGATGTCCTTCTGCTCCACGACCTTCAGGATGGAAGCCGCCGGCATCTGGCCCAGCTGCGGGTCAACTGGCCCAAGCACAGCGTTCGGGTCCATGACGATGTGGTCTGCAGCGAGGGCAACCAGGGTCCCGCCCGACATGGCGTAATGGGGAACGAAAACCGTCACGGGAGCCTCGTGCCGGATCAGGGCGCAGGCGATCTGCTCGGCTGCCAGGACGAGTCCTCCCGGCGTGTGCAGGATCAGGTCGATCGGCAGGTCGGGAGGCGTCAACCGGATCGCCCTTAGGATCTCCTCGGAATCGTCCACGTTGATGTAGCGCGAAACGGGGATCCCCAGGAAGGAAACCGTCTCCTGCCTGTGGATCAGCGTGATCACCCGGGAAGACCGCTTCTTCTCGAGCTTCATGAGAACGGAACGTCTCTGGGACTCCAGGAGCTTTTGCCTGAACACCGGGGTCAGCATGCTTGAAAGGATGAAGAACCAGAACAGCCAGGAAAAATTCAAACTCAACACCTCCTTATGCTCATCTTGTCATCATGGGGCCATCCCTGCAACCCTGCAGGCAAGACGCAAACCGGCGCATGCAGTATCCAGCTTGACACGGGCAGGCAAGTCCGTTACAATGCACCGAAATTCATTAAACATTGGGCTTGCCCCGGAAGGAGGAGACGCAATATGAAGGGTTTTAACACCTTGAACAACGGCCTGCTCGTCGTAGTAGCCCTGATTATTAGCCGCGGGTCCCCTCCTGGGGTGGCCGGCGTTTAGGCGCCGTTAGCCGCAAACCCAGGCCGGGACCCGAGCAGTATCGGGTCCCGGCCTTTTTTTATATGTCCTGATCAAAAAATACTTTTATCGAAAATCCAGGAGGGAGAGATTTAAATGTTGAACGAAAAACTTATATTCCAGGCAGTGAGAATGGCAAAGAACAATCCGATGGAAAGCCTTTCCGCAGAACTTGCCCAGTACCAGGAGAACTCCTCCGAGCACCGCCGAGGCATCCCCTGGTCCTGGATGGCCTTCAGGGGCCCCTTCGAAGGATTCCGGTAGAAACGGCCCTGGTCCTTGACTGGCATCCTGCACGCCCGCCATTCCCCAAAAAACGGGAATCGCGGGCGTGTTTTTTTTCGATTCAGCAATCGATTCTGCTTTGATTCGGTGAATTGCGGATCAATGAATGTTGATTTAAGATAAGCGGGATGCTATGGCAGATCAACCGTCTGGAGGCGATCCCGCTGAGTCCGCCGAGGAAATTGCTGGGAGAGGGAACCGAACTGTTCGGCCGGCTGTTCCAGGCCCTTCCCGAGGGAACCGTCCTCTGTGACGGGGACCATGTAGTCCGTATGGTGAACCCGGAATTCTGCCTTCTTTTCGGCTACAGGGAAGAAGAAGTCCTGGGACGGGCCCTGGACGATCTCGTCATTCAAACTCCCCAAATGGCCCTCCAGTCGGAATCGCTCTGGTCCGGGATCCTCACGAACGAACGGATGTTCCTGGAGGCCCCCCGCCACCGGAAAGACGGCTCAACCGTCGAGGTTTCCATCCTGGGAGTCCGGCTGGACCTGGAGGAACTGGACCGGGGTTCCTTCTGGATCTACCGCGACATCAGCCGCCAGAAAGCCACGGAAACCGAGCTGTGCAAGGCTGCGGAAGCGCTCTCGGACAGCGTGGGCAGGCTGGACCGTCTATTGGAGCAAACCATCGGCCTCCTGTCGGGCACGATCGAAAAGAGGGACCCTTACACGGTGGGGCACCAGAAAAAGGTCGCACAGCTTGCAGAGGCCATCTGCAGGAAGATGGGACTGAAAAAGGAGTTCTGCCACAGGCTCTACCTGACCTCTCTCGTCCACGACATCGGCAAGATATCCATCCCTGCGGAGATCCTTACGAAGCCTTACACCCTCACGGCAATAGAAAGAAACCTCCTGGAAACCCACAGCCGAAGCGGGTATGAAATCCTGGAGCAGGTCGATTTCCCCTGGCCCCTGTCCAGAACCGTCCTGCAGCATCACGAACGGCTCGACGGCTCGGGCTACCCGGAAGGACTGAAGGGAGACTCCATCCTCCTCGAAGCCCGCATCCTCGCCGTTGCAGACGTAGTTGAGGCCATCTCGGCCGACCGTCCCTACAGGGCAGCCCTCGGACCCGAGGCAGCCCTCGACGAGATCAGGTCCCACCGCGGGAGCAGTTTCGACCCGGATGCAGTCGATGCCTGCCTCGCCCTGTTTGAAGAAGGTTTCCGGTTCAACCTGCCCGGAAACGGGTTTTAAACTGCAAGAGGGACTGAGCGCTTGAGGCGAAGACGGGGATTCTTCGGATGCGGCCTGCTGGTGGGATTGCTCGTGGCCATCCTGGCGATCTCATTTTTCGAGGCGGACCTCTTCAAGCCCTCCTCCCCCCCGATGCAGGTCAAGGGGGAACTCGAAGCCTGGAACCAGGCCGTCGGTTTCGTCAAGGCCGGGCTGGAAACGAAAGAAAGGACCCAGTTTCCCATTTATAGCCCGGCATTCGTCCGCCAGGTCTCACCCGGTTCATGGGAAGTGACGGTCACGGTCGACGTGTTCGACGAATACGGCGTTCGGACAGGACGCAAGGTTTTCAGGGTCCTGGAAAAATGGGAAGAGAGCACCGGGTGGACCCTGTCCGATCTTTACTCCCAACCCTAGAAATCCGCAGGAACCGAAGGGACGACAACCTTATCCGGCCTTGGCCTGTGGACGAAAACGCTGCACGGCGCGTGAGCCACGACCTTCGCGGCAACGCTGCCCACCAGGAACCGTTCCATCCCGGTAAACGTGCTCCGGTGCCCGATCATGATGATATCGGCTTCCTCTTCCTCGGCGAAACGGACGACTTCCACGTAGGGAACCCCCAGGCGCGTCACGAGGGACATCTTTTCCCGGTCTACGGGGATCTTGTCCATTTCTTCCTCCACGAACCGCTTGAAACTCACCTCCACGGCCGCCATAAGGTCCTCGTAGGGCTTCATGGCAACGGAACGCCACAGGCTCTTGTACGGTTCGATCACGTGGAAGAAGACGATCTTCACGTCGATTTCCCTGTTCGCATAGTAGAGGGCGTAATCCACCACCGCTCGGCTGGTTTCGCTGCCATCGATCGCCACAACCACTTTTTTCATGGGAATCCCCCCTTACCCCGTTGTTTTATCATGATAGCACGTCAGTTCATTTAGTCCAACGGGGGAGAGGAAGTTTTTCGCCTTATTTCACGACCGCCCCGTAAATCGCCCTGACTTCATCCCTGATGCGGTCCAGGCCCTCGAAACGATGCGTTCCCCAGGGCAACTCCACCAGCGTCCCGTGGAACCTGAAAAAGTCCCGGGCCAGGCGGGGTTCGAGGACCTCATCGTCCTGCGTGATGAAAGCGTGGACAAAACGGCTTTCAACCCTGTAGGCCGTTTCGCAGAAGAGGTCCTTCAGGGCGAGGCAGTCCTCACGGGTCCAAATGCCCGGTTCCCCGGTGTAGGCATTCGTGACGGGACCGATTGCCCCGGCCAGGTGGACGAACGGAACGACAGCCGGGTTGAGGAGCACCGCGGGCACCCCGTACCGGCAACAGAGGACGTAGGCGTAAAACCCGCCCAGGCTGGAACCCACGATCATTTCCAGGGGCTCGCCGGGATTTTTCACCGCCTCCTCCAGGACCTCCAGCGCTTCCCGCGGTGGCAGGGGCAAGTCCGGGGAAACCACCCTCACCCCCGGAAAGGTTTCCTTCAAAAAAGCCGCCTTCGCATTGGCCCCGCATGACCGAAAACCGTGAATATTCAGGATCATTCCTCTTCCACCCCTGAGAAACCGGGGGCCCGAAGGCCCCCGGTCCGGATTTGATTGTGATTGTGAACGCAAAAAAAATTTGTACCTGTCCCGAGTTGACTATTCGAACTCCTCGAGCATCCGCGCGAAGTCCTCTTCCTTGCCCTTCAGGATGTGGTACACGTGCTCGTCCGCCGGGAACACGGACTTCTTCACGTCCGACACGTATTCCTTGAACGCCGCGATCTCGATCTCCGCAACCGATGCGTACTTCTTGACGAACTTCGGCGTGAACGCCTGGAAAAGTCCCAGCATGTCCCCGCAGATGATCAGCTGTCCGTCGCAAGGCTCTCCCGCCCCGATGGAGTACACGGGGATCGAAAGCTTCTTCCAGATGACTTCCGTCAGCTCCGGCGGCACCGCCTCCAGCAGCAGCGCGCACGCCCCCGCCTCCTGCACCGCCAGGGCATCCTTGATCAGCTCACGGGCGCTCTCGGGATCGCGACCCTGGGCCTTGAATCCCCCCAGCTGCCCCGAGCTCTGGGGCGTCAGGCCGATGTGACCGATGACCTGGATCCCCGCGTCCGTGATCGCACGGATCCGGCTCGCCACCCGGCGGCCGCCCTCCAGCTTGATGGCGTCCATGTCCGCTTCCTTCAAAAACCGCCCCGCGTTCTCCACGGCCTTCTCGTCACTGACCTGGTAGCTCATGAAGGGCATGTCGCCGACGCAGAAGGTGTTGGGTGCCCCACGCCTCACGGCCTGGGAGTGGCGGATGCAGTCGTCCATCGTCACCGGGACCGTCCCCTGGTACCCCAGGACCACCATCCCCAGAGAGTCTCCCACCAGGATCATGTCCATCCCCGCGGCTTCCGCGAAGGACGCCGTCGGGAAATCGTACGCCGTGATCCAGGCCACCTTTTCCCCGGCCTGCTTCATCTGGACCAGTTCCAGTCTTCCCTTCTTCTTTGCCATGATGATCCCCCTTACGAGTTTTTGTCTTCCAGGTCCTTCGACGCCGGACCCTTCCTTCCGATTATAGACGCAGGATACGGTTTCCTTCCCGGCTATAAACAATCCCGTACCTGTGGGAGAATACGGGAAAGAACGAGGCGGTTTCAACCGAGGGGGAAATATCTTGTCCGGATCGAACACGAAAGGAGTTTTGCTCGTCCTGCTGGCGGGAGTCCTCTGGGGAACGATGGCCCCGGTTGGCAAGGCCCTTTCCCTGGGCAGGACGGACACGATGACCGTCGTCTTCAGCAGGGCGTTCCTCGCCGGCTTGGCGGCCTTCCTTTTCATGGCCTGGCGGGCTCCGCAAAACCTGTACCTGCGCGCCTCCCAGCTTCCCCTCCTGTCCTTCTACGCGATTTTCGGCGTTTCCGCCATGTACTGCGGCTTTTTCATGTCGCTCAATTCCCTCTCCGTGGCGCTGACCGAGGTGATCTTCTTCTCCTACCCCCTCCTGATCGCCCTTCTCTCTCCCTTCGTCACCGGGGAGAAACCCGCACGCGTGGAAATCATCGGAGCCGTGATCATTTTCTTCGCGGTAATCCTGGCCGTCTTGCCTTCGCTTCTTTCCGGCGGGCTGGCTTTTTCCATGGGGGGTCTCGGGTGGGCCGCCCTTTCCGCCCTGGGCATGACCCTCTATTCCCTCTTCGCCCGCATGGCCGCCAAGGGCGGCCACGTTCCCCAGGGAACCCTGTTCGTCTACGGGATGCTCTTCGGGGCCGTGGTCCTCGGCCTTGGAAAGACCTTTTCGACCGGCTGGGGAGACCTGGCTTCCCTGACACCGGGCCAGGCCGGCTGGATCCTCTACCTCAGCCTGGGGGCGACCCTGGTGGGCTACGCCTCCTTCTACCTGGGCCTCCGCCACGTGACCGCCGCAACGGCCGGCGTCATCGGGACGGCCGAGCTCGTGACGGCCCTTGCCCTTTCCTTTTTCGTCATGGGCTCTACGGTGGCGCCGAACGAGCTGGCGGCCGCCGCGCTGATCATCCTCTCCATCGCCCTGGTCTCCCTCCGAAAGGAAACCCCATGTTCTACGACTGGCAGCTGAAGGCCTACGCGGCCATCGACAGCCAGAGCGCCATCCTCGCCGCCCCGACGGGAAGCGGCAAGACCTGGGTGGCCTACCTCTGGTCGGGACTCCTGGACCTGGAAGGGAAAACCCACCTGCCGAAGGGACGGGTCATTTTCACGGCCCCCATCAAGGCCCTTTCGAACGAGCGCTACCTGGATCTCAAGCGGATGGGCTTCGACGTAGGGCTCGAAACCGGGGATTTCAAGAAGAACGCCGATGCTTCCGTCCTCTGCTGCACGATGGAGATCTACACCCTGAAATACGCACGTCGACCCGTTGGACGGGTCATCGTCGACGAGTTCCACTACATCTTCAACGACCTGGACCGCACGAGGGCCTATATCGACGGGATCCGGGCCACCCACCCCTCCACCGAAATCCTGGTCATGTCCGCCACCTTCGGGGAACCCGAGGTCCTGAAGGAATACCTGCAGGAGATGGCCCGTCGCGACTTCATCCTTTACGAGACCCGGGAGCGGGCCACCGAACTGGTCTTCCTGAAAAAAGGCACGAAGTTCGACCGTATCCGGGATGCCCTGGTGTTCGTCTTTTCAAGGAAAGGCGCCGAGTACCTGGCGGACCAGGTTGCAGCGACCCGCAAGAAGATTCCCGCCGCCGCCCGCACCCGGCTTAAGCAGATGGCCCAGATCCTGGAGGTGAAGTGGGTGCCGGGGGTGATGCTGCGGGGAGTGGGCGTCTACCATGGAAGCTTGCTGCCCAAGGAGAAGTTCCTCGTGGAGATGGCCTTCCGCGAACGGATCATCGACGTTGTGGTGGGAACCGACGCCCTTTCTCTGGGAGTGAACCTCCCAGCCGAGACGGTGGTCTTCGGCCAGATGGCCAAGTTCATCGACGGCCCACTGAAGAAGAACGAGTTCCTGCAGATGTCCGGCCGCGCGGGTCGAAAGGGTTTCTTCGACACCGGGTACGTGACCTACCTGCCGCGGAGCAAGGCGGAACACTACGATTACGACACCGAATCCCTCTATCACGAGATCCGTCATGCCCCCTGCGAACCCGCCCGCGTGACCCTTCAGCCGGCCGTGGCCCGGCTTTTGCGCAAGGAAGCCACCCCGGAAGAGGAAGCCCGCCTGGTGGCGAACTGCTCGCTGCCCCACCAGGATTTCGGGATGGTGCTGGGGCAGGTGGAAGACCTTCTCCGGACCATCAGCCGTTTCATCCGGCGCCTGCCCGACCCCCACGACAGGAGCCGCCTCAAGCGCATCCTGGCGGACGCCTGGTTCGACGAGATGTCGGTGAGCGCCAACATCTCGGTGGCAAAACTCTTCCTGGACGAGAACTTCCCGAACGCCCTGGCCGTGGCGGAAATCCTGAAGCAGGAGGAGAGAAACTACCTCCAGGCGCTCCTGAAAGTGAAGCGCTACGCCAACCGCCTGCCGGAGGGGTACGGGTTCAGGGGCCTGGAGACCCTGGACGAAACCGTCCGGCGGATTGACGCCACGGTTTACGGTTTCGAGGAAAAGCTCGAAAGGCTGAACGTCATGAACGCTCCCGAATTCGAGGCGGCGGAGGAAGAGGATGCCTGACCGGACGCGATGCCCCTGGCCCGGCCGGGATCCCCTGTACATGGACTACCATGACCGGGAATGGGGAGTCCCGCTGCGCGACGACCGGGCTTTTTTCGAACTGCTCGTGCTCGAATCGGCCCAGGCGGGCCTTAGCTGGATCACGATCCTGAAGCGGCGCGAGGGCTACCGGAGAGCCTTCGAGAAGTTCGACCCGCAGGTCGTGGCCCGCTACGGCGAAGCCCGGATCGCCTCCCTCCTGGAAGATACCGGGATCATCCGGAACCGGAAGAAGGTCGAGTCGGCCGTTTCGAACGCCCGGGCCTTCCTGCGGGTACAGGAAGCTTTCGGCTCTTTCTCCGCCTATCTCTGGGGTTTCGTCGGCGGGAAGTCCATCGTCAACGAATGGAAGGATATGGCGGAAGTCCCCGCGAAAACGGAACTTTCGGAATCCATCAGCCGCGACATGAAATCCCGCGGGTTTACATTCTTCGGCCCCGTGGCCTGCTACGCCTTCCTGCAATCCGCGGGCCTCGTGAACGATCACCTCGTGTCCTGCTTCCGCCACGGGGAAGTGCAGACCCTGCAACATGAGCCCGACCCTGACCGACCCCGGTCATAAAACACACAAGGAGGTCTTTTCTTTGGAACAGTTCCTGGAAGGATACCGCAATTTCCTCAAGACGGCAGATCGCGAACTCTACGGGCGGCTGGCGAAGGGACAGGCCCCCCACTCCCTGGTCGTTTCGTGCTCGGACAGCCGGATCGTCCCCGAGGAAATCTTCTCGGCCAGGCCGGGGGAATTTTTCGTCCTCCGGAACGTGGGAAACGTCTGCCGGACCGATGACCCTTCCGTTTCCGCCGCCCTGGAGTACGCAGTGAATCACGTCAGGATCCGGCATATCATCGTGCTGGCCCATTCCGACTGCGGGGCCGTCAAGGCCGTCCTGCACAAGGAACACCTGGATACACAGGGGCTCTTGGACTGGCTCTGCGAGGAGTGCTTCGATGGCCCCGACCTGGATTGCGCGATCAAGGCTTCCGGGGTCCGGCAACTCGATCGCCTCAAGGCCCACCCGGCCGTCAAGGCTGCTTTGGAGGAAGGCCGGCTCGACGCCGAACTCCTCTTCTTCGACCTGGAGACCCTGGGCCTGGCCCGCTACGACGGCAGGGACTGGGACAAGATCTGCTGAACCGGGCCCACCTCACGGACGGCGCTTTTTTGGGTACCTCCTGCCACATTCCTGCTGTTTCACCTCATTCTGGTCCGGCCCGTCCACCTCTTGGGGTGCTAACCTAGGCTTGTTGCAAGGGAGGTGTACGGTCTTGGAAAAATACCATTATGTTTATGGCCCGGTCCCCTCAAGAAGGATGGGACATTCACTCGGGATCAGCCCGATCCCGAAAAAATTCTGCAACTACTCCTGCATCTACTGCCAGCTTGGCAGGACGGACCACCTGTCGAATGCGCGGCAGGAGTTCTTTCCGCTGGACAAAATTTTGGGAGAGGTCAGGGACTACCTCTCCCGGGGAGACGGTTTCGACGTGGTCACCCTGGTCGGGGAAGGGGAACCGACCCTCTACTCGAAACTGGGGGAACTGCTCTCGGGGATCAAGGCCATGACCGACAAGCCCGTGGCCGTCATCACAAACGGAGCGCTGCTGATGGATCCGGATGTCCGGGCGGCGCTGATGTCCGCGGACCTGGTGCTCCCCTCCCTGGACGCTTTCGACGATGAAAGCTTCAGGCGGATCAACCGACCTAGCCGGGAGCTGGACTTCGAGAGAGTTTACCGGGGATTGCAGGCCTTCTCCCGGGAATTCCCGGGAGAGATCTGGGTTGAAACCATGATCGTGAAAGGCATCAACGACGACGAGACCTCCCTGCAAAAGCTGAAAACCCTGCTGGGGGGCATCCGTTACGACAGGCTTTTCGTGAACGTCCCGGCCCGTCCGCCCGCGGAAAAATGGGTGGAATCCCCGGACGAGAAAACCTTGGGACTTGCCCTGGACATTCTCGGGGGGATATCGATGGAGTTGCTTGTTTCCGACGGGTTTTCCAGCAAGGAGGATGACGACCGGCAAGCCGTGCTCAGCATCATCCGCCGGCACCCCATGAACGGGTTCGAAATCGAGAGCTTCCTGAAATCGCGTGGCTGCAACGATCCGGGGGCTGTCCTGGAAGAATTGGAAAGGAACCCGGACGTGGAAACCGTGGACCGCGGCGGTCGCAAAACCTACCGCCTGCGATAGGAAAAGGACGGTCCGCCATGGAAAGGGTCGTCAAGCGTGTCGCAGCCGTCCACGATTTATCGGGGTTCGGCCGCTCTTCGCTGGCCGTCGTGATACCCATCCTGTCCACGATGGGCATACAGGCCTGTTCACTGCCTACGGCAGTTCTTTCAACACATACCGGCGGATTCGAGGGATACCGTTTCGTCGACCTCACGGACTCCATGCAGGGGTTTATCGATCACTGGACGGAACTTGGAATCGCGTTCGACTGTCTTTATAGCGGTTTCCTCGGGTCCGCCCGCCAGATGGAGATCCTGTCGACCTGGATCGATTCCTTCCGGGAAAGTAAACCCCTGGTGATCATCGATCCCGTGATGGGGGACGACGGGAAGCTTTATTCCACCATGACCCCGGAAATCGTGGAGAAGATGCGGGAATTCGTCAGGAAAGCCGACGTCATCACGCCAAACTTCACGGAAGCCGGATTCCTGCTCGGGGAAACCTGCAGGGCAGCTATCCCTGAAACCGAGATGAAGGCCTGGATGAAAGAACTTTCCGGGATGGGTCCAAAAACCGTTATCGTCACCAGCGTACCGGAAGAAAAAACCGAATCCAGGAAGAGCGTCATGGCATACAACCATAAGGACGGCCGCTACTGGAAAGCAGCGTTCGCAAATCTCCCGGTTTATTACCCCGGAACGGGAGACGCCTTTACCAGCGTCATCACGGCAAGCCTTCTGCAGAAAGACAGCCTTCCCATCGCCCTGGAAAGGGCCGTCCAGTTCATCACCGCTGCCATCCGGGCGAGCTACGGCCACGAGTACCCCTGCCGGGAAGGCGTTCTCCTGGAACGTGTGCTCCCGCTCCTTAACCTTCCGGTCCTGGGAAACATTGCCGAACAAATGAATTAGAAGCTAAAAGAGCGTCACCGTCGCCTTTTCCACGAACCGCTCTGGCCGGTAGGACATCTTGGCCTCCCTCATTCCCGGGTCGCCCATGTCTTCCTCCCGGTTGACCCGGGTGAAAGAACCGCAGGACCTCTCCAGGAAAAGCTGGTTCATCGCCTGGTACACGTCCCGGAAATCGGGGCAGCCCTTCTCGAAACGGATCACCACGGTTTCCCCATCCAGCGGTTCCGCCAGGGTGTAGGCAACCATGCGCCCCTCCACCCGCAGGGCAGCCCCAAACAATCCCCGCAGCCTGTCCCAGTCCCGGAGCGTCGCTGCGATGGCCCGGTTTTCTTCCTCCAGGGCCTTCTCGCTTCCACAGGACCGGACCCGGCACCATTTTTCCTGGAATTCCCGCACCTCGGGGAGAGTTCCGGGCCCAACGGGCACGAATTCCGGCCGGTAGGTTTCCACGAACCGCCTGAGCTTCTGGGCCTTGGTCCGGAAACGGTTTCCCCTGAGGGCAACCAGATCTTCAACCCTGTGGACATATTCCCACTCCCCCCGGGACGGCTCGACCCGGATCCTCCCGGAGAGGGCCTGCTCCCAGCGGTGGACCAGGCCCTCCGGCACATCGCGGAAGACCGTTCCGGAAGGCCACCGCTCCGGCAGGGCCACGCCCCAGTCCACGGCATCCCAGTCGCCCACGGGGGCCATGGCAAGCCGCGAGGGGAGACTGGCGCGAATCCAGGCGAGGGGCCCGTCCCAGGCCCATTCGTAGGCACAAATGGCAGCCCAGCCCCATAAACTGGCAAAGGTATAGTGTGCAGACCGCTCAGGGGTTCCTGAAAAGATATCACGGTACTCCTGCTGTTTTTCCATCGACAGGGTTTCCCACTTCAATTCCATTGAAATGACCCCTCCCTGGAACTCATTGTATGCCAGGAACACCCCTGGAACTGGAAAATCTGCTAAAATCAGTTGCAACCGCAAGGGAGGGCTCATTAATGGAAACGGACGTGCGCGAACGCAAACCTTTGCTGCAACTGGCCCTGCTATCGGCAGGCCATTTTTTCAACGACGTTCATTCGGCCTTTTTGCCGACCCTGCTGCCGGAAATCATCCGCAAGCTTAGCCTGTCGATGACCCAGGCAGGGTTCCTCAACTCGACAACCGGCCTCATCCAGATGATCACGATTCCCTTCATGGGAGTCCTTGCGGACCGGACGAACCGCCCCGTTTACGTCATCGCCGGGCCGATCCTCTCCTCCGTCGGGATCGCCCTGATGCCTTTCGCCCCAAGCTACGGCATGCTCCTTCTCTGCCTTGGCATCTTCTCCTTCGGAAGCTCGACTTTCCATCCCCAGGGACAGGCCTCATCGGGAGCGGTGGCGGGAGAGTCGCGCCACGCCCTGTTCGTCTCCCTTTTCAGCGGAGCGGGAATGCTCGGGGCCGCCTTCAGCCCCCTCTATGCCGTTTTCCTGGTGAAGACCTTCGGCTACAAGAGCCTGCCGATCGTCCTCGTGCCCACCCTGGCCCTTGCCTTCGTCGTTTACCGGTACATGCCGAGGATCGATTTCACCCCCTCGCGGCACAGTCAATCCGGTTTCCTGTCCAGCATCTGGCAGGTCGGGAAGGTCATCTGGCCCGTCTGGGCCATCTCGCTGGCCCGGGACGCCACCTTCCAGGGCGTCCGCTTCTTCCTTCCCCTCTTTTTGACGCTCCGGGGCGGGTCACTGGCCCAGGGCGGCTTTTCGATCTTCGCCATCACGCTTCTGGCAGTCGTCGCTTCCCTCGTGGGAGGCTGGCTGGCCGACCGCTACGGACCCAGGAATATCATCGCCTTCACCCTGGCCCTCTCTCCCCTGGTGATTTTCGCCGCGACATTTGCCGACGGCAACCTTTCGCTAGCCCTCTTCATCGCCGGGACAGCCCTGCTGGACGCCAGCTCCCCCATGACCCTCGCGATGGGGCAAAAGCTGACCCCCCATGCTCGGGGGGTCGCCAGTTCGCTTCTCATGGGCTTTTCCTGGGGGCTGGCGGGAATGGCCACCTACCCGGCGGGCATGATCGCCGACGTTTTCGGCCTCACGGCGACCATGCGCGTTTTTGCCCTGCTCCCGCTCGCTTCCCTGCCTATCCTTCTGCGCCGCTTTTAGGACCTGATCGCCACGTAGACGAGGGGATGCTTCCCGTTGTTGAGAATGGAGTGGCGAACCCCCTTCTCGGTCAGGATGACGTCACCCGCACCGACTTCGGTGCTCACGCCCTCTTCGACGCAGACGCCGAAACCACCCACGATGACCTTCATCTCGGACTGTTCCTCGTGGGCGTGTTCGTTCACCGCGCTCCCCGGCTGCAGCTCGATCCACGAAACCTCCCGGAAGGGACTATCCTCAAGAAGGTCCGCCGGCAACAGGACCTTGGCGCAGACCCCCTCCGTAAAGTTGGGATTCAGCGTGCACGTCACGTACTCCATCTGGTCCGAACGAATGATCATCGAACATCCCCCCCGCAAAAATTAGGATCATGGCATGGTTAAGGGTTGAAAATCCGCTTGAGGATCTCCTGCTGGATCTGGTCCTGCAGGTTCGGCTGCTGCGGCGACGGTGTTTCTTCGGGAACCTCCTCGGCCGGCACAGCCTGGTCCTGCGCGGCCCCCTCGATGCGAAGATCGGTCAGGCTGGGGTTGTCGGTGGTTCCCACGACGCGCCCGCGGACCATACGGATGTCGCGGGTCGACATGGCCCCGGTCGCCCCCTGGAGGAACCCCTGCAGGATTTCCTGCACCGATTTCCCAGCCTGGAGCACACCGCCCCGGACTCCGCCCACGAGGGCGTTCACGGCCTGGACGTTCACCCTGCCCCTGACGTTGAGGGCGAGCGCCTTCTTCGGCCCGACGGTGCCGTCAAACTCCATGTACTCGTACAGGGGGTCGCCGGCAACGGCTTCCGCACGGCCGTCATCCAGGATCAACCGGTCCCCCTGCAGCCGGTATGGGGCATCGAGAACCTGGTAGCGGATGCTGGAACGGCCGTAAAGGGTCGAGATGGCCTTCACGTACCGAAAACCGGACACCTCCCCGTTTTTCGCGCTGAACGTTCCCGAGCCCTGCATCGAGTTATCCGCCCCGAGCGTCCCGCTTCCCTGGAAATCCAGGTCGAAGCGGCCCGTTACCCGCCCCTCCAGCTTCATCTGCTCCTTCAGGTAGGCATCCAGGTCCGCCTCTGCGAGACGGAACCGGGCCGTCCACTTCTTGCCGTCCCCGAGCCCCAGGCTGCCAGAAAGCATTCCGCCGTAGGCGGAACCGGTCACGTTCGAAGCGGCAAGACGGCCCTTCTCCAGGACCAGGGGAGTCTTGAGATCGGCCAGGGTGGTCCCCATGAAACGGATGGCTCCCTTCGAAGCCAGTTCTCCGCTCCCCTCGACCTTGCCGCCTGCAAAACGCCCCTTCATGGAAAGGTCGATCTTTCCCGTGGGAGGAGACTCCCCTCCCGCCTGCATCCCGGAAGCCAGTGTTTTCAGGTCGAGGTCCGTTCCCTTCGCGTTGAACTCCACCGAGAGGGGAACCCCTTCCTTCGAAAGGAGACGGCCCGTTGCCGTGATGCGCCCGTCCCCCGCCGATGCGGTCACCGGGTCGAAAACCATGTCTGACGGCTTGCCGGACCCCTTGAGCCGGACCTCCGACAATCTCAGCCCGGAGACCTGCAGGGCAGGGATCGAGGCTTCAACCCCCAAAAGAGGCTCTTTCGTCGTCCCGCCGAGGGTCACCGACAAGTCAGCCTTTCCCTGGACAGGGTCTTTCAGGCCAGCCCATCCGGAAAGAGTCTGCAGCCCTACCCCCGCGGCCGAGGCCTTGAAATCGAAGCGTGCGGGCTCCTTTTCCTTTCCGGGGACCAGCCTTCCCGATCCCTTGACAGAACCCCCCGCAAACCGGGCGGAAAAAGCCGGGACCTCGAAAGCCTCTTTTGTCCGGGTCAGGGTTCCCCCAATGGCTTCCGCCCTGGCCTTCCCGAGAACGGCCGCTTCGGACGAGAAGCGTATTTCCATCGGGCCGGATTCCACCTTCTCCCGGATTCGCCCCTTCACTTCGGTCTTAAGGCCTACGACCCTGAAATCGGGCGTCTCCAGGCGGCTCGATCTGAACGCCACGCTGAAGGAGAGGTCCTTCGCCGTGCCTGACACCTTCCAGTCGGCCTCTCCCGTGCCTGAAAGCTGCATCGCCTCCAGGTCCTTCATCCGGGCTGCGAACGCGCCAGCCTCCAGTCCCCTGGCCGATCCCGAGAAATCGAAGACAGGGCTCTCCGACCGGATTTTGCCGATCGTCCCGGACCCGGAAACCGCCGCCTGCTGCCACCGGGCCGCAAGGGAACTCACCGTCACCGTCTCCCCGGCAAGCGTGAAATTCGCACTCGCCGTATCGAGGGTCTCTCCCTTGGCCACGATGCGGTCAGATGCCACCCTTCCCGAGATTTTCGGAGCCTTCGGGCTTCCGGAAAGGTTCAGTTCAGCCCGCAGGCTGCCCTTGCCCTCGAGGGCCTTCAGGCCGGAGAAACGAGTCGACATTTTTTCCAGTGAGACCGACGAGGCTTTCACGGACAGGGCCATAACGGGGGCCTTTTCCAGGTCCACCCTGCCGTCGAAACTGACCGGACCGCCCATCCAGGTCCCTGAACCCTTGAGGGACAGGACCCGGCTCTCCGCCAGGCTCACGTCCGCCGCAACCTTCTCCAGGACATCCCCCCTGAATTCGATCGACGGCGACTCCACTCTTCCCTGCAGCCGAATCGACGGAACGGTACCCGAGAAGGACATCCGGGGAACGTTGACCTTCCCCTTGACGCCTTCGAGCTCGGGAAACCGGGCCCGGAAGGTCTCGACGGGAAAGTTTTGTGCCACCAGGTTTCCCTTTATCGCCGCGGGCCCTTTTGCGAGAGACACCTCGAGGGCACCCGAGAACGTTCCCTCCCCGGCTTTCCCCGAAAGCTCTTCCAGTTTCAGGGTTCCCGAAGCAAAGGCCACGGAAGCCTCGGCAACATCCACGGAGAAACCGTAGAGCTGCCCTGCCGCCAGTTTCAGCTTGCCCTGGATCCGCGGGGCCTCCCATGTCCCGGAAAGATTCACCGGCCCGGAGATTGCCCCTTCCAGGTCTCCCGGCTTTCCGGCGCCCGGCCAGAAAGTCGGGGCATCCGCAATGTCCAGCCCTTCCACGGAGCCCTTCAGGTCAAGTTTGGGACGGACCGCCCCGGAAAAAGAACCCTTCCCCTTCCGGATCGCCACCTCCAGGTTCTCCAGAACAGTCCGCGTTCCTTCGTGATCGAGGCGGACCTTCCCCGAAAACGGTACGCCGCGCGTTTCGCCCTCGAAATCGGCCTCGTAGCGGGAACCGGAAACAGAGGCCTCCAGCCTGGAAACCTTGACCTCCCCGAACCCGGTCCTGAGGAGCCCCTGGTTCACCACCAGGCGGTTGACCTCCAGCTTCGAGGCACCGCCACCCTCGAACTGTTTCATGAAATCCGTCGCCCGGGCCAGGTCCATTTCGAGTCCCGACAGGGAAAGGCTCCTGATCGCAGGATTCGACCCGAGGAGGGACAGGAGCTTGAACGAGACCGAAAGGTCGAGTGCGGAGAGGACCGGCTTGTCCCTGTAGGCCAGCGAGATCCGGCCGAAATGGAACCCGGCGAGAGGATTTCCCGACACGCTCTCCAAAGAAAGCTCGGCCCCTAGCCGCTCGCGGGCGACTTCCATGGCTTTCTGCGCGACAAAATCGGCCGCGAGGTCGCTCTTTCCGAGAACCCATAAAGCCCCTCCGGCAATGAGCGCCAGGACCGCCGCAAGAACCATCGCGATCTTTTTCATCTTTACCATTGGGCATCACTCTCTTTAGAAGATACGTCACTAGGGTAAAGCTATTTTAACATAAAAAAGGGAGGGACCGCGACAACGGTCCCTCCCTGCTCGCTTTCCCAAGCCCAGCCTAAAGCAGCGCCCCTTCCCCGAAGTGCAGGTACAGCGGGTGGCGCAGGCAGATTTCCCGGACCTGCCCGTGAAGGGAGGAAAGGACCTTCTCGTCCGATGCAGCGGAAAGGGCCTGGTCCATGAGTCCCCCCACGTGCTCCATGTCGTCCTCCAGCAGGCCCCTGGTGGTGACCGCCGCAGCCCCGATGCGGATTCCCGAGGTGACCGTGGCCGGAGCGGTGTCAAAGGGGATGAGGTTCTTGTTGACCATGATGCCGATCTTCGCCAGGGTTTCCTCGGCAAAGACCCCCGTCATGCCGCGAGGGCGCATGTCGACAAGCATGAGGTGGTTGTCCGTCCCGCCGGACACGATCCGGTAACCGGCCGCGGAAAGCGTGGCGGCCAGCTTGGAGGCGTTCTTCACCACCTGGCCCTGAAGCCTTGCGAATTCAGCGGTTCCCGCGATCCGGAAGGTCACGGCCTTCGCCATGACGTTCTGGAGGATGGGTCCGCCCTGGGTTCCGGGAAAGATAGCCTTGTCGATTTTCTGGGCATATTCCTTCCGGCAGAGGATGAAACCACCGCGAGCCCCCCGCAGGGTCTTCGTCGTCGTGGAAGTAACGAAATCGGCGTAGGGCACGGGGCTCGGATGGACCTTCGCCGCTACGAGGCCGGCGATGTGGGCCATGTCAACCATGAAGAGAGCCCCGACCCTGTCGGCGATCTCCCTGAAGCGTGCGAAGTCGATGACCCGGGGGTAGGCGCTCCCGCCGGCAATGATGATCTTCGGCTTGTGCTCGAGAGCAAGGGACTCCACCTGTTCGAAGTCGATGAGTTCCGTCTCGGGATGGACTCCGTAATGGACGATATTGAAGAACCGGCCGGTGATCGAAGCCTTGGCTCCATGGGAGAGGTGTCCGCCGTGGCGAAGGTCCATGGAGAGGATCGTGTCGTGGGGCTGCAGCACGGCCTGGTAGACGCCAAGGTTGGCGTTGACGCCCGAGTGGGGCTGCACATTGGCGTGGTCCGCCCCGAAAAGGCTCTTCGCCCTCTCGATGGCCAGAGCCTCGATACCGTCGATGAACTCGCATCCCCCGTGGTAGCGGTTGCCGGGATAGCCCTCGGCGTACTTGTTCGTCAAGATGGAGCCCTGGGCTTCCAGTATGGCCGGCGGTACGAAATTCTCCGAGGCGATCATTTCCAGGGTCATGTTCTGGCGTCCGGCCTCCTTGTCCAGGAGGGCCGCAATTTCGGGATCGACAAGGCTCAGGGTACGCATGGAATTTCTCCTTTCAGGTCTTGGATGGTTCGCCTATTGTATCCGATTTTTCAGGCAATGGTCTTGCGGAACTTCAGGATGCTCAGCCCGAGGAAGAAAACGAGCAGGGCCAGGAGGGACACCACCTGTGGCCAGAGGACAGCTATGCGACCCCCTTCAGGAGGATCCCGCGGCTGATCTGCAGGAAGAAGGTCACGGGCAGAATGTTGCTGATGGCGCGGAAAAAGGCCGGCATGGCCTCCCGGGGAAACATGAACCCCGAAAGGAGGATGCTCGGCATGAGCGCGAAGAAGGACATCTGCATGGCCTGCATCTGGGTCCTTGCGACGCTCGAGATCAGGATCCCCCAGGCCAGGCTCGCCAGGATGTGGAGCGAGGTCAGGCCGTAGAAGAGGAGAAGGCTCCCCCTCACAGGGATCCTGAAGACCAGGATGCCGATCAGAAGCCCGAGGGTCAGCTGCGCGTAACCCACCACGACGTAGGGAAGGATCTTCCCCGCCATCAGCTCCCAGGTCCTCATGGGCGTGACGATGAGCTGTTCGAGAGTGCCCCGTTCGCGTTCCCGCACGATGGCCATGGAGGTGATCATCATCATGGTCATCGACAGGACGATGGCGAGGATCCCCGGCACCATGTAATGGGACGAGACCATGTCCGGGTTGTACCAGGGCCGGATCCTGACGTCCACCGGCAACTCCCGGCTTCCGGAGGACCCGGGGGAGATCCGGTCGAACAGGACCTGCTGGGACTTCACGAGCCCGATCATCTGCGCCGTGCTGATCGCGGAGGCGGCCGACATGGAGTCCGAGGCGTCCACGATCACCTGCACGGAAGCCTGCCGGCCGGAACGCAGGCGTTCCTGGTAGTCGGGCGGGATCGCGATGCCCACCTTGGCGCGCCCGCCCTGGATGAGGGCGTTCATCTCCGCGAAACTCCCGGCCCCGTAGCGGATGTCGAAGTAGCCCGCCGACTGGAAGCCCCGGACCAGCTCCCGGCTCTCGGCGGAGACGGACTGGTCGTAGAGGACCGTGGGCAGGTGCTTGACCTCGGTGTTGATGGCAAAACCGAAAATGAGAAGCTGGATCACCGGCAGGAGGCCCATGATGGCCAGTGTCAGCCGATCCCTCCCCATCTGGATGAATTCCTTGATTAGAAGCGCTCTCAGGCGTCTCATGCGGCTTTTTCTCCCCTTTCGGCCTTCACGAGGTGGACGAACACGTCCTCCAGGGAAGGGGCGATCTTCCTCGCGCCCACCCTGGCCAGGATCCCTTCTGCCCCCGGTTCGGCAATGACGTGGAGACTCCTCCCGTAGACCGCGACGTCAAGGAAACCGGGGTTTCCCTCCAGGTCCCGCAGCAGGTCCATGGGCTCGTCCGAAAGGACCTCCCAAACCGACCCCGGCACGAAGCCCTTCAGCTCCCGGGGCGTTCCAAGGGCGATCAGGCGCCCGTCGTACATGAAGCCGATCGAGTCGCAGTGCTCGGCCTCGTCCATAAAGTGGGTCGTCACCATGATCGTGGTGCCGCCGGAGGCAAGGTCGTAGATGATATCCCAGAACCTTCGCCTCGAGCGGGGGTCCACACCGCTGGTGGGTTCGTCCAGGAAGAGAAGCCTCGGCCGATGGAGGATGGCGCAACCGAGGGCGAGCCTCTGGCGGATGCCGCCGGAAAGGCCGGCGACCCTTTCCTTCGTCCTGCCGGACAAACCCGCCATCCGGACGACCGCTTCGATGCGCTCTCGTGCCAGGGCTCGGGGCAGGCTGAACAGCCCCGCGTAGAAATCGAGGTTTTCCGCCGCCGTCAGGTCGTCGTAAAGGCTGAACTTCTGGGACATGTAGCCGAGGTTCGCCTTGATCGCTTCCCGGCCCGAGAACAGGTCCATGCCGAGGATCTCCGCGCTCCCCGAGGTGGGCTCCAGGATGCCGCAGAGCATGCGGATCGTGGTTGTCTTTCCCGAACCGTTCGGGCCCAGGAACCCGAAGACCGACCCGGCCGGTATGCGAAAATTGACCCGGTCCACGGCGGTAAAATGCCCGAACCGGCGGGTGAGGTCGCGAGTGGCCACGGCGTCCATTTCAGGCGGCCTCCCGGGCCATTTCGACAAAAACGTCCTCCAGGGTGGGGGCAACCTCCCGCAGGGCCTCCACGGCGATTCCCGCCCGGTCAAGGGCGTTCCTGACGGCATCGGCGGCGAGCTGCGCATCATCGACGACGAGATGGAAGGTGTTGCCGAACGCGTTGGTCTCCCGGATGGGAACCCCCGCAAGGAAAGGCCGGACATCACGAACCGGCGCAACCAGTTCCAGGATATGCCCGGGAAAAGCCTCGCAAAGAGCCCTCGGCGTGTCGCAGGCCAAAAGCGCCCCATCGTGCAGGAACGCAGTGCGGGTGCAAAGCTCCGCCTCGTCCATGTAGGGCGTCGTGACGAGGATCGTGAGCCCCCCCCGGTTCAACTCGTAAAGGATTTTCCAGATCTCACGCCGGGAAACCGGGTCCACCCCCGTCGTGGGTTCGTCCAGGATGAAAAGCCTCGGGCTGTGGAGAAGGCCCGCCGCCACGGCCAGCTTTCGCTTCATGCCCCCGGACAGGGCGTCGGCCAGTCGGTCCCTGAACGGGTAGAGGTTCGTGAAGGTCAGGATCTCTTCACCCTTCTTCTCCGCCTCCCGGGAGTCCGCCCCGTACATCGCGCCGAAAAGACGGATGTTCTCCCCTACGGTCAGGTCCCCGTAAAGGGTGAAGGCCTGGGGGATGACCCCGACCTGGTCTCGGACGGTTTCCGGGCTCGGCGAACCCAAAAGCCGGATCCGCCCGGCCTTCGGCTCCAGGATTCCCGTCAGGGCCCGCACGAGAGTGGTTTTTCCCGCCCCGTCCGGCCCCACCAGGCCGAAAATCTCCCCCTCCTGCACCCGGAAGGAGAGGTTCCTCAGGACCTGCCTCGTCCCGAAGGAGTGGGAGAGGGACTCGACCTCAATCATGGAGGATCACGTCCGCCGGCATGCCGGGCTTCAGGACACCGTCCGGGTTATCCACGGCGACCTCCACCGCGAAAACGAGGTTCGCCCTTTCCTCGGTCGTGAGGCTCTGCCGCGGCGTGAACTCTGCCCTGTCGGAGATCTTCCGGACACGACCCTGGAAAGCCCTGCCCGGGAATGAATCGACGCGGACCTCAGCGGCCTGCCCGGGATTAAGCCGCCCCAGGACTGTGCTCGGCAGGTAAACCTTGACCCAGCAGTCCGACAGGTCGGCCAGGGTCGCCAGGACCGCCCCCGCCGGGACAAACTCCCCTTCCTCGTAATTCTTCGAGAGGATGACGCCCCCCAGGGGGGCGACCAGGACCGTGTCGGAGATCCGGGCCATCGTCACCCGGTGCAGGGCTTCGATCCGGCGCACTTCCGCAGCCTGGGCCTTCAGGACATCGGGCCTTGCCCCGGCGCGAACCAGGGAAAGCCGCTGCCTGGCGGCCTCGAGGTCGCTTTTTGCCAGGTCCCGGCGTGCCGTGACGTCGTCCATTTCCTTTTTCGCGATGACTTTCTCGCCGTAAAGGGCGGAGAAACGGACAAAGTCCCCCTGCGCCAGGTCATACCGGGTCCGGGCTGCCCCGTAGGCCGCCTCGGCCTCGCGGATCTCCTGGGGACGAGCCCCGCTTTTCAGGTCCGCCAGGAGCGCCCGGGCCCGGGCACTCCCCTCGATATCCTGTTCCGCCTGGGCCTGGAGGTCCGCCCGGACCAGCCTGGCGACAACGTCGCCCTTCCCGACCCGGTCGCCCTCACCAACCCGGAACTCGCCCAGGGTCCCGTGTTCCCTTGTGGTGACACTCACCTCGCGCACCTCGACGGTACCCGCGGCCGTGACCTCCGCGCTCCTGCCGTTCCCAAGGAGACGGCAGATTGCAAAACCTCCGGCAATGGCCAGCACGACCGCAGCGAAGACCAGCAGGATCCTATGCTTCATGGGTGGACACCCCGTTCCTGAAAACTTCGAGGATCAAGTCCGGCAGGCCCTCCGGAACCTTCTCCAGGCCCAGGAAAATCTTCCTCGCAAGGGGACCCACCAGGAAGACGTAATTCGACATCGAGGCCAGGAGGATCGCCGCGGCCTCCGGGTCGACCCCTTCCTTGATCATTCCTTCATCCTTTGCCTCGACTATCGCCCCTCTCAGGAGCCCGGCCACCTTCCGGACCCGGGGGATGAGGACCGTCTCGAAACAGGAGGTCGGGTCCGCCAGTTCCCGGTTCAGGAAACGGACCAGGGCCGGGTTGGCCGCGTGAAGGGAAAAGAAGCCGCGAACGAAACGCTCGATCCTTTCCATGGGCCGGAGCCCCTCCGCGGCAAGAAGGGAAAAATGCTGGTCCACTTCCTCCCAAAGGGACTCGAGAACAGCCTCGTAAAGCCCCTCCTTGCCCCCGAAATAGTAAGAGAGGGATGCCGGGTTGACCCCGGCCCTTTTTGCGATTTCCCTCACCGAAGTCCCGCAAAAGCCCTTTTCCGCAAAAAGCGGCCTGGCACTTGAGACCAGGCGCTCCCGGATTCCCGCGTCAATAGCCAATTCCATCCCTCCATTTTCAATACAACCATTTAAACAAATGTTTTAAACAATTGTTTTATCTTACTCCCTGCTTTTTCCCTGTCAAGCGGGCACAAAAAAAAGAGGAAGCCGGGGAAAAACCGGGCTTCCTCTTGATTCACCAACCCTGGAAAGGCGATTTCAGTAAGGGCAATCCATGCCGAGCCGAGCGGCTTCCTCCGCCCATTCCGGGACGGGGGGAACCTGCTCGTCTTCCGGCAGGACGGGCATTTCCATGAAAAACGGGCCCCTGGTGGAGAAAATGTCTTTCAATACCGGCCCCAGGGTGGCCGAATTCTCCACCCGGCAGGCCGGCAGGCCGAACCCGCGTGCCACGGCCGGGTAATCGGTGGCGGAAAAATCGGTCGCAAAGCGGCCGCCGCCGCCCGAGAAACGGGAAGTTGCCCGGATCCACCCGAAACACTCGTTGTTGAAAAGGACGACCTTCACATCCCGCCCGGATCGCTTGAGGGTTTCCAGCTCTCCCGCGGTGAAACCGAAGCTTCCGTCTCCCGTCAGGACGACCACGGGGCCGTCGTGGGCGTAGGACGCCCCGATCCCCGCAGGCATGCCGTACCCGAGGGCCCCCACTGCGAAATTGCAGATCCACTTCCTGCCCGCGCCCTTCAGCTTCAGGAAGGCCGAGGCATAAACGGCGCTGATACCGGGGTCGGCCACGACAAGAGCGTTCTCCGGCAGCGCCTTCTGGAGCTCGCCGACGAAACGCATCGGGTGGACCGGGGCCCCCTCGTGGGCCAGGCAGGGCGCCAGCGAGGCCATGAAAGCCTCCCTGCCTATTCGGTTCTCCTCTGCCCGGCAGGCCGCCGTATCCCCGTCGATGGACCGGCCGCGGTCGAGCATCACCTCTAGGGTGGCCCTGGCGTCACCGAGCAGGGGAAGGGCCTCCGGGTAGTTGTTGCCCAGTTCCTCGCCGCTGACATCCAGGTGCAAAAGAACCTGCCCGGACCCGGGAACGGGGATCTTCCAGCCGTCCGTCCCCGCGGAATCGGTGCTGCAGCCAATGAAGAAGATGCAGTCGGCGGAAAGGATCCTCCCGTTGGAGAAACGGGTTCCTCCCCTTGCCCCGATGACCCCCAGGGAGAGCGGGTGGGTCTCGTCGAAGGACCCTTTCCCGTTGATCGTGGTCCCGACCGGGGCCCCGTAACGCTCGGCCAGGGCTTCCAGGGGAGCCCAGGCCTGGGAGGACAGGACACCCTGCCCGCAGACGATGACAGGGCTCTTCGCCTTTTCCAGGGCCGCCAGGGCCTTGTCGATCGCCCCGAGGGCGGCGATGGGCCGATGGCCGGGGCTGAAGGCGAAATCGGCCTGCACGGCGAGGTTCGGCGATTCCACGTCTTTCCCCAGGAGGTCCATGGGAACCCGGACATGGACGGGACCCGGCTTTCCGGTCGTGGCGATCCGGAAGGCCCGCCGGACGATGTGGGCCACCTCGTCGGGGTGGGTCAGGGTGAAGGTGGCCTTCGTGATCCCGGCGAAGAGAGCCGCCTGGTTGAGGCCGGTGAGCATGTTCCGGCTCTCCATGTGGAGAGGGATGTCCGAGGTGAAGGCGATCACGGGGTTGGCACCCTTGAAGGATTCCGCAATCCCCGGAACGATGTGGGTGCTGCCCACGCTGGGGCTCTCGCAGATCCCCGGCCGGCATGCCACCTTGGCGTAGGCGTCGGCCATGAAGGCACTGCTGCGCTCGTCCCGCGTCAGGACGTGCTCGATTCCCCCGAAGTCCCGCCAGGTGTCATACCAGGGGAGAGTGGTCTCTCCCGGAAGGCCGAAAACATGGCGCACCTCGTAGCCTTTCAGCATTTCCAGCAGAACTTGGGCGACTTTCAAGGCCAATCCTCCTTATCACGCACGCTCAGCTGCCTAGACGAGGCGTTCAAGCAATGCGTCGCGCTCCCCGCAAAGGCAGTCGATGGGCGGAATTTCCAGCAGAGTGTAGCATCCGGGAGACTGGCGGGTCGAGGCCCGCGCCGCAGAAACCATGACCTGGGCGGTGGCGGCCGGATTCATGACGGACATGATGAACTCCATCCTCTGGTTGTGGGATGCCCCGGAAACGCCCTTCCGCTCCATGTGGACCCCGTGCCCCATGTCCTGCAGGGCCTCGATGTCGTCGGCCGGGTAAAACCAGCACTCATCGTGGGAGAAGTAGGGATCGGCCTTGATGCGGGCCGTCACTTCGCCGAATTCGTAGCCGGGCTTCGTCTTGACGTAGATCATGCGGCGATGGAGCCCCGTCCCGATGGGGATGGTGATGGAAAGGGCATCTTCAACCCCCTCCAGGGCCTTGATGGCCACCGTGTGCCCCATGCTCATCCCGGGACCGAAATTCGTGGACGTGATCCCCCGCGGGGCGATCGTCTCCATGATGACCCGGACCACGGAATCCGTTCCCGGGTCCCATCCCGCGGAGATGACAGCCACCGCTCCGCCGGAACGGGCCGCCGCTTCGAGGGAGGCACGCAGGTCCATGACGGGCTTGCCGTGTATATCGAAGCTGTCGACCGTGTTGATGCCTTTTGCCAGGTAGGCGGGGGCCACCTCGGGAACCGCCCGGCTGGCGATCCCCAGGATGGCGACGTGAACCTTGCCGAGTTCGGCCACGTCGGTCGCCACCTTCAGCTCGGGGCGCTGCGCATTCAGGGAGCGAGCCTTGCCCGGGTTCCTGAGGACGACACCCGCAAGTTCCATGTCGGGACTGGCCAATACGGCCTGGACCGCTTCCTGGCTGACATGGCCGAAACCGACAACGGCAACGCGAATCTTTTCCATTTTTTCTTCCTCCTTGGTCCGGAAAGGGAATTTTCGCTCATCATTGGTGAGTACCATGATCGTATCCCTCCCGCCCTTCCTTGTCAACCCGGATGAAACGGCCTCTCCCCCGGCGAACAGGAAACGGGACGCCCCCAGGGAGGCGCCCCGCTATTCCCAGGGTATCGGACCGGTCCGGTTGTCGTTGCGTTACTTGCCCAGGACGGTTTCGAGGTCCTCCAGGAGGGCCTGCAGTTCCTCCTCGTGGTTGACCTCGTCCTGCAGGATGGAAAGCACCATGTTGTAGGTCAGGGGATCCTTGTCCCGCGTCAATTCCGCCAGGGCCGAGTAGACCGTGATGGCGCACTGCTCTCCCTTGACGTTCTGCTCGAGGATCTTCGCCACGAACGGGTCCTCGGGGGCATCGTAGCCGCAGTTCGTCCACTTGTACCATCCCTCGGGTGTCGTCACCGGCGTTCCCCCCAGCTGGATGATGCGCAGGGCCACCATGTCCGCATGCCTCAGCTCATCGGCCGCATGCTGGACCAGCTCAGCGATGACCGCTTCCTTCGTCGGGCCCTTGACGACCTTCGCCCCCAGCCAGTACTGGTAATGCGCCAGCCATTCGTCCGCAAACGCCCTGTTCAGAAGCTTCAGCAGCTCCTCCACGTCCATGCCGACGATCGAACGTCCCTTCGTTCCCATCCTCATTCCCCCTTCCCTTTGTTTTCCCATTTTACCGCATTGCCTCTTGCCCGGGGCACTATAATGAGAAAAAAAGGAGGGGAAAAACCGTGGCGACCCTGGACCTGGAAACGTTCACAAAGCTGGCGGGCGCGATCGCCGACGAGCTTCCGTCCCGCCTCGTCCGCGACCTCAACGGGGGGATCTCCGTCCTGCCCGGGAAGAAACGGGACGGGAAGTACTTCCTGATGGGCGAGTACATCGAGGACCCGGTCCTCGGGAAGGTCATCTTCATCCACTACGGCTCTTTCAGGGAAATCCTCGGGGACGCCCCCAGGGAAGAGTGGGAGGAGGAACTGAGGGAGACCATCGTCCATGAATTGCGCCACCATGTCGAATCCCTGGCCGGGGTGGACGACCTCTCGGTCGAAGAAGAGGCGGAACTGGCCGCGGAAGAGGAAGACGATGAAGGATAAGGCCGAAAAGGTACGGAAAGGCAAAGGGACCCGGGGGAAAAATCCCCGGGTCCCTCGCTTTTTTCAATCTCGAGCCCCTTAAAGACCTAGATGCAGCAAGGTTCGAAGAAGAGGTCGTTTTCCGCGAAGCGGCTGTAGCGGAACATCGAAACGTCGATGAACGGCTTCTCGTTGTTCACGAACTCGGACATGATGCGCCCGACGGAAGGACCGAACTGGAGGCCGTGGCCGCTCCAGCCGCAGTCGATGAAAAGCCCTTCCATGGGCGTTTTCCCGACGATGGCCTGGCAGTCCGGGGTGATGTCGTAGGGACCGCTCCACTGGCGGACCACCCGGACGCCTGCAAGCATGGGCAGCTTGGGAACGATGCGTTTCGTGACCTCGTGCAGGAAGTGCCAGTTGACGATGAACTCGGCGTCGTGCTCGTCCTTCGGGTTGTCCCAGCCCATGTAGAAGGTGCCGTTCGGGCACTGCTTCACGTAGGCACCGTCGTCCTGGCAGAGCATCATGGGGTGCTTGATCCGCTCCACGGCTTCCGTGATGAGGACCTGGTGCCGCTCGGGGGTGATGGGGACGTCGAAGCCGGCCCACTTGCCGACCTGGACGCTCCAGGGACCGGCGGTGCAGACCACGGCGTCGGCTTCCCAGTCGCCCTTCGTCGTGTGAACGCCCGCGGCCTTCCCGTTCTTGACGATGAGGCCCGTAACGGGGGTTTTCTTGTAGATCTCGGCGCCCAGCGCTGCCGCGGAATCGGCATAGGCGAAGCACAGGGTGTGGGGGTTGATGTGCCCGTCTTCCTGGCAGAAGCTTCCGCCCAGCATGCCCTCGGTATTGACGTAAGGGGCCACTTCCCTGATGCCCTCAGGGGTCAACATCCGGCTTGGGCTGCCCAGGCTGTTCTGCAGGGCCACGTTCTTCTCCATTTGGGCAATCTGGCCTTCCGAGTAGGCAATCCAGAGGTACCCTGCAGGATCGTATTCGAGCGGAAGAGGGTAATTCAGGTCCTGTTCCAGGGTCTTGAACACCTGGATATTGTACTGGGCCAGCCGGCAGTTGACTTCCGTGCCGAACTGGAGGCGGATGCCGGCGGCGCTTCGGCCGCTTCCGCCGGAGGAGATATAGTCCCGTTCGAAAAGGGCAACCTTGAACCCTTTCTTTGCGAGGTGATAAGCGGTGGAACAGCCATGCACACCGCCGCCGATGATGGCGACGTCAACCTTGTTCACGGACATACGTACAGACCTCCCTTTGCGTGGTCAAGGGGGAACCAGGCCCCCATCGGTCAGACACGGACGCTCAGGCTTCGGAAGGTCTCCTGCACGGTGGTCGTTTGCGGCATCCCCTCGGCAGGGAAAGATGCCAGTTGCCATAGCAATACATGGGCTGCTCTCGTCCCCTTTGCCTCTAGCGTTTGAGGAGGAACCCTTCCCCGACCTTGTCGCTGGGCTGCTTCATGAGGAAGTTGAAGCCCGTGACGTAGGAGCGGCTCTTCAGGAAAGGCAGGACGGTGTCGAAACCGCCCACCTTCGGGCCCGGTTCGTACCAGCCTTCGAACAGGCTGTCGGTGATGCTCTCGTGCAGGAACTTCTCGCCGGGAGCCAGCTTGCCCTTGGCGGCGAGGAGCGCCATCTTGGCGCACGTCCCGGTCCCGCACGGGGAACGGTCATGGGACCCCTCTCCCCAGACCACCGTGTTGCGGGTGACCTGTCCCGGCCTCTCCAGGCTGAACTCCACCAGGGCGACATGGTCGATGGCCTTTTCCACGGGGTGCTGGACCTTGATGGTCCGGTTGAGCTCCCGCAGGATCTCCAGGCCCAACGGAACGATGCGCCCGGCCTCGGGCGCGGTGATTTCCAGGCCCAGCTGCCCGGCCGGAACGATGGCGAAGAAATTCCCGCCGTAGGAAATATCCAGGTGGATTTTCTTCCCGAGGGACGGGACTTCCAGGTCGATGTCCCTGGCGAAAGCGAAGGCGGGCACGTTGCTGAGGATGACGTCGCCAACGACGCCGTCCTTCACTTCGACCTTGAGGCGAACCAGGCCTGCGGGCGTGTCCAGCACAACGTCCGTGGTGGGCTCGGTCTTCCTGATCATCCCGAGATCCACCAGGGTCCGCCCCAGGCCGATCGAACCGTGGCCGCACATGGAAATGCTCGTGCCGGCATCCATGAAGATGATTCCGTAATGGGCTTCCTCGTGGCAGGCGGGGACCAGCAGGGCACCGAACATGTCTGCGTGGCCGTGAGGCTCGCACATGACGAAGGCGCGGAAATCGTCGTGGTTCTTCTTGAAATCCAGCCATTTTTCAGTGATCGTGCTGCCCTTCAGCAGGGGACCCCCACCGACGATCAGGCGAGTCGGTTCTCCTCCCGTATGTGTGTCGACCACTGCAGCAAAGCGTTCGATTTCCATTTTCCAGCCCCTCCCTGCGGTACGGTTTGGATGCGAAATTAAGACCTACACAGTTTCGTATGAAAAAGCCGGGCTGTCAAACAATTTCCATTTTGGCCACATTGTATAAACTATACTTTTGTCTTCAAGCTCCCCTTCCAGGGGAGCTTGAAGACAACCTTCCGGACCTTTTCCGGCCCCAAGGGTGCGGCCAGCATGGCCTTGTGGGCGTCGTTGGGGGTGAAGAACACGAAACCGCCCGCCTGGACAAGCATGAAGTTTCCCGAACCCTCGAGGAGGACGCAGTCGTCTTCCTCCGAATACTCGCCTTTCGGGATCATCCCTCCAAGCGGGGCAAAGCCCATGACCTCTTCTCCGGAAAGCACCACCTGCAAATCGGCGAAACGACGGTGGGCCTCCCATTGCTCTTCTTCCTCCGGGACCGTGAGTCCCTCCGCCAGGATCGCCATGGCCCCCGTGTCGTCCAGGGGGTAGCGTCCCGGCCCAAGCTTCAGGAGGTCCGGCTTTTCAAGCCAGGCCAGGGCTTCCTCCAGCCCCTCCACCGGAACCCGGTAAAAATGGATGTGGTCCAGCGTGTCCACGATCATCCCCGGCAACGCCCCTTCCTGCCTTCGCGTGAGTGTAGAATAGCCTTCATGCGCAAATCCATTCTAGCCGATGGAACCATCCTGCTTGTTGCCTTCCTCTGGGGAGCCGGCTACCCGGTGAGCGATTTCCTCCTCCAGGAGATGGGACCCCTGTGGCTTACGGCGATCCGCCTCGGAATCGCCGCCCTTTTCATGACCGTTCTCTTCCGGGAGCGCATCGCAAGGGTCGAACGCCACCTTCTCCTGCCGGCAGCGGGGGCGGGAATCGTGATCGCCGCCCTCTTCCTCCTGCAGATTTTAGGCCTCCTTTACACCACTCCGGGACGCCAGGCCTTCATCGCCGGAACGAACGTGGTCATGGTTCCCCTGCTCTACAGCGCCCTCTACCGGAAAAGACCCGCCGCCGCCGGCCTTCTGGCCGCGCTTCTCTGCAGCGCCGGCCTCATGGTCATGGCCTTCACGCCGGGCATGAGTTTCAACCGGGGTGATGCCCTCTCTTGCCTGCTGGCCCTTTCCATCGCCCTGGACATCCTCGTCATCGGGCACCTTTGCCGCGTCATGGACCCCATGGCCCTGGCCGTTTTCCAGGTTGATTTCGCCGCGCTGGCCGTGGGATCGGCAGCCCTTCTTTTTGAACCGTTCCCGAAAGTTTCGCTTTCTCTCCCGGGGTGGGCAGGGCTCCTCTACCTGGTCTTCGGCCTCACGCTTTTCGCCTTCTGGGCCCAGAACACCGCCCAGAGATTCTCCGGCGAAACCCACGCAGCCATCCTTCTCTCCCTCGAAGGCCCCTTCGGTTACATCCTGTCGGTCGCAGCGGGGCGGGAACCGCTGAGCGGGCAAGTGCTTTTCGGCGGGATGGTCATCCTGGCGGGCGTTTTCCTCTCGGTCTGGTCGGAATCGATAAGACGCAAAAAGAAATAAAGGACAGGAATCGGGTCTTAAAAGACCTTTTTAGACCTTATTCTTATCTAATCGGGTTCCATCGATCTCCAGACCACCCTCGATGATTTGTCCTGATGAATCCTGACCAATATAATGGACCCGTTTCAGCACGACTTCATCGGAGCCCGCAGGGCGGAAAAAGCACCCTTTCCCCCCTGCGGATTTTCGCGAACCCAAGGAGGATCCACATATGGCAAAGACCGTAGGCATCGACCTGGGCACCACCAACTCCGTCGTGGCGATCATGGAAGGCGGCGCACCCGTCGTCATCGCCAACGCGGAGGGCAGCCGCACCACCCCGTCCGTCGTGGCTTTCACGAAGGACGGCAACCGTCTCGTTGGAGCCATCGCCAAGCGCCAGGCGGCCATCAACCCCGAGGGCACCATCTTCTCCGCCAAGCGCTTCATCGGCCGGAACTACAACGAGGTCGACTCGGAGATCAAGATCGTCCCCTACAAGGTCTCCCCGGGCCCGAACAACTCGGTCCGGTTCGAAGTGCTCAACAAGACCTACGCTCCCGAGGAAATCAGCGCCCAGGTCCTCCGCAAGCTCGTGGACGACGCCAGCGCGTACCTCGGCGAAAAGGTCACCGATGCCGTCATCACGGTCCCGGCCTATTTCAACGACGCCCAGCGGCAGGCCACGAAAGACGCGGGCCGCATCGCCGGCCTGAACGTCCTGCGCGTGGTCAACGAGCCCACTGCGGCGGCACTGGCCTACGGGGCGGACAAGAAGATGAACGAGACCATCCTGGTCTTCGACCTCGGCGGCGGCACCTTCGACGTCTCCATCCTGGACGTGGGCGAGGGCATCTGCGAGGTTCGCTCCACGTCCGGCGACACGCACCTGGGCGGCGACGACTTCGACAAGTGCGTGGTGGACTACATCGCCGAGGAGTTCAGGAAGTCCAACGGCATCGACCTGCGGAACGACCGCCAGGCCCTCCAGCGCCTCTACGAGGCCGCCGAAAAGGCCAAGTGCGAGCTTTCGTCCATGACCCAGACCGACCTCAACCTGCCCTTCATCACGGCCGATGCCAGCGGGCCCAAGCACCTGACCATGTCCCTCACGAGGGCGAAGTTCGACCAGCTGACCGCGCACCTGGTACAGCGCTGCATGAACCCCGTGAGGCAGGCCCTCTCCGACGCCAAGCTTTCCGAGAACGACATCGACGAGGTCATCCTCGTCGGCGGCTCCACCCGGATCCCGGCCGTGCAGGACCTGGTCCGGAAGATGACCGGCGGCAAGAACCCCAACATGTCGGTGAACCCCGACGAGGTCGTGGCCGTCGGAGCCGCCGTCCAGGCAGGCATCATCAAGGGAGAGGTCAAGGACATCCTTCTCCTGGACGTGACGCCGCTTTCCCTGGGCGTCGAGACCCTGGGCGGGGTCATGACCAAGGTCATCGAGCGGAACACGACGATCCCCTGCCGCCGGTCCGAGGTGTTCTCCACCGCCGCCGACAACCAGCCGGCCGTCGACATCGTCGTCCTCCAGGGCGAGCGCGAGATGGCGCGGGACAACCGGAACCTGGGCACCTTCAAGCTGGACGGCATCCGCCCGGCCATGAGGGGGATCCCCCAGATCGAGGTCACCTTCGACATCGACGCCAACGGCATCCTGAACGTCTCCGCCAAGGACAAGGACACGGCCAAGGAACAGAAGATCACGATCTCCGGCTCCACCAACCTCGACAAGGGCGACGTGGAGCGGATGGTTCAGGAAGCGAAGGACCACGCGACCGAGGACAAGAAGCGCCGCGAGGAAGCCGACGCTAAGAACCAGCTCGAATCGGCGGCCTACCAGGTCGAGAAACTCCTGGCCGACCTTGGAGAAAAGGTCCCCGTCCACGAGAAGGCGCGCGCCGACCAGGCCGTCTCGGACGCGAAGAGCGCCCTGAAGGATGAACCGGTTTCCATGGAGCGGATCAAGTCGCTGACCAGCGACCTGCAGCAGGTGGCCCAGGGGCTGGCCCAGGCGGCCAGCGCCCAGGAACAGGCCCAGGAAGCCCCCCAGGGGGAGCCGTCACCGGCCCCGGGCGGTGACGACGTGATCGACGCCGACTTCAAGCAGAACTAGGACCGAAAACAAGCCGCAGGATCGACAAGGCCCTTTCGACGTGCCCCCTCCTTAAGCGGCAGGGGGCACCTTGATTCCAAGGGGTGGAAAACCCGGAAGGGGGGAGTCCCATGCCCGTCACCTACAAGGATTACTACGCCGTCCTGGGCGTCCCGAGGACAGCCTCCGAGGACGAGATTCGCAAGGCCTTCCGCAAGAAGGCCCGGGAATTTCACCCGGACGTCAACAAGTCCCCTGGAGCGGAAGACCGCTACAAGGAACTGAACGAGGCCTACGAGGTCCTGAAGGACCCTGACAAGCGGAAAAAATACGACACCCTGGGGGCCAACTGGCGACAGGGGGAACCGTTCACCCCGCCCCCCGGCTGGGAAGGCGCGGGCATGCCCTTCGGGGAGGGCGGCGGCGGATTCGACTTCAGCGACTTTTTCCGCACGATCTTCGGGGGCATGGGAGGGTTTCCCGGCGAGCAGCCGCAGGGACGTTCCTCCAGGCGGCCCGGCAAGGGGCAGGACCAGGAAACCGAAATCGAGGTCTCCCTCGAAGAAGCCGCACGCGGGGGAAACCGCCACATCGGGCTCGAGACGCCCTCCGGGCGCAGGGATTACGACGTGGCCATCCCGAAGGGGGTCGCCGACGGAACGCGGATCCGCCTTTCGGGGCAAGGCGCGCCGGGGCGGGGGGGAGGACCTGCCGGCGACCTCTTCCTGAAGGTCCGGCTTAGGAAGGACCCCCGCTTCACCGTGGAATGCCACAACCTGCGGACCACCCTGGACCTGGCCCCCTGGGAGGCCGTGCTGGGGTGCGAGGTTTCCGTCCCCACCCTGGACGGGGTCGTGACTTTAACGGTCCCGCCCGGAATTTCCTCGGGGCAGACCCTCCGCCTGAGGGACAAGGGGCTGCCGACCCGGGCCGGATCGATCGGCGACCTCCTCGTGACGGTCCGGATCGTGACGCCCAAAAACCCGGATGAAAAGGAACGGGAGCTCTGGGAGGCCCTGGCGAAAACCTCGACCTTCGAGCCCCGGAAACATTGATCCACACCAAGGCAGGTGACCTTTCATGGACATGAACAGGCTGACGCAGAAATCACAGGAAGCCCTGGCCCAGGCCCAGTCGATCGCCATCGGGTACGGGCAGACGGAGGTTGACGGAGAACACCTTCTCCTGGCCCTCCTCCGCCAGCCCGACGGCCTCATCCCGCGCCTCGTGGAGCGCATGGAGGTCCCCCTGGACAGCCTGGCGGCCTCCGTGGAGCGGGAGATCGCCCGGCGACCGCGCGTTTCCGGCCCAGGGCTCGACCCGAACCGCATCGCGATCTCGGTGAGACTGGGGCAGGTCGTGGCCGCCGCGGAGGAACGCGCCCGGCGCCTGAAGGACGAGTACGTCTCGGTGGAACACCTTTTCCTCGCGATCCTGGAAGAGGGGGCCAACACCCCGGGCGGGCGCCTGCTCCGGCAGGCGGGCATAGGGGCCGACCGCTTCCTCGATGCCCTCACGGCCGTGCGGGGCCACACCCGCGTGACCAGCGCCACCCCGGAAGCGACCTACGAAGCCCTTTCCAAGTACGGCCGCGACCTCGTCGCCATGGCCCGGGAGAACAAGCTTGACCCGGTCATCGGGCGCGACGAAGAGATCCGCCGGGTCATCCGAATCCTGAGCCGCAAGACGAAGAACAACCCCGTCCTCATCGGGGAGCCCGGCGTCGGGAAGACCGCCGTAGTGGAGGGACTGGCGGCCCGCATCGTCCGCCAGGACGTCCCCGAGAACCTGAAGAACCGGTCGATCTTCGCCCTCGACATGGGGGCACTGCTCGCCGGGGCCAAGTTCAGGGGCGAGTTCGAGGAGCGCCTGAAGGCCGTCCTCAACGAGGTGAAGGAAAGCGAAGGACAGGTCATCCTGTTCATCGACGAACTGCACACCATCGTCGGGGCCGGGAAGGCCGAGGGAGCCATCGACGCGGGCAACATGCTGAAGCCCATGCTGGCCCGGGGCGAATTGCACTGCATCGGGGCCACGACCCTGGACGAGTATCGCAAGCACCTGGAAAAGGACGCCGCCCTGGAGCGGAGGTTCCAGCCCGTCCTGGTCGAACCGCCTTCCGTTGAGGACACGGTCTCCATCCTCCGGGGCTTGCGCGAGCGATTCGAGGTCCACCACGGGGTCCGGATCCAGGACAACGCCCTCGTGGCGGCAGCCGTTCTCTCGAACCGCTACATCACCGACCGTTTCCTGCCGGACAAGGCCATCGACCTCGTGGACGAGGCCTGCGCCCTCATCCGGACCGAGATCGACTCCATGCCCGCCGAGCTGGACGCCGCTTGCCGGCGCCTCCGGCAGCTGGAGATCGAGGAGGCCGCACTGAAGAAGGAAACCGACCGGGCCAGCCTCGATCGCCTGGCCGAGCTGCAGAAGGAAATCCAGGAGATGAGGACCCAGACCGACACCCTGAAGGCCCGGTACGAAGCCGAGAAAGTGGCGATCCAGAAGGTCCAGGCCCTGCGGGAGCAAATCGAGAAAACCCGGCAGGAAGCCGAGAGGGCCGAGCAGCAATACGACCTGAACAAGGCCGCCGAGTTGCGGCACGGCACCCTGCCCGACCTCCTCCGCCGCCTGCAGTCCGAGGAGGAGATCCTCACCCGCAAGCAGGGGGGACAGAAACTCCTGCGGGAGGAAGTGACCGAGGAAGAGATCGCATCGATCGTCAGCCGCTGGACCGGGATCCCCGTCACGCGGCTGGTGGAGGGGGAGAGGCAGAAACTCCTGCACCTGGAAGAGATCCTCCACCGCCGGGTGGTGGGACAGGACGAGGCCGTCACGCTCGTGGCCGATGCCGTCCTTCGTGCCCGCTCCGGGATCAAGGACCCCAACCGGCCCACCGGCTCCTTCATCTTCCTGGGGCCCACCGGGGTCGGGAAGACCGAGCTGGCACGGGCCCTGGCCGAGGCACTCTTCGACAGCGAAGACGCGATGATCCGGATCGACATGTCCGAGTACATGGAAAAACACACCGTGAGCCGGCTCGTGGGGGCCCCGCCGGGATACGTGGGCTACGAAGAGGGCGGCCAGCTCACCGAGGCCGTCCGGCGCAAGCCCTACAGCGTCATCCTCTTCGACGAGATCGAGAAAGCCCATCACGACGTCTTCAACGTCCTCCTGCAGATCCTGGACGACGGGCGGGCCACGGACAGCCACGGGCGGACCGTCAGTTTCAAGAACGCCGTCATCATCATGACGAGCAACATCGGTGCCCCGTTCCTCATGGAGGGCATCACCCCCGACGGGACGATCCGGGACAGCGCCCGGAACGCCGTCATGGCCGAGCTGCGGACGCATTTCCGGCCCGAGTTCCTGAACCGGGTGGACGACATCGTCCTTTTCAAGCCCCTCAGGCTGGAGGAGATCAAGAGCATCGTGAAGCTCCTCCTGGAACGCCTGAAGGCCCGCCTGGCCGAGCGGAGGATCGAGCTTTCGATCACGCCGGCCGCACTGGAGCTCATCGCCCGGTCCGGCTACGATCCCGTCTACGGGGCCCGGCCGCTGAAACGGTTTCTCCAGCGCGAAGTGGAAACCCGGCTGGCCCGGGAGCTCATCGCCGGGGAAATTCCGGACGGGTCTTCCATCACCGTTGACGCCACGGACCGGTCAATCGCCCTCAAAGTCGAGGCGAAGGCCCCCTGAACGCCGCAGGGAAAATCTGCGCGAACGAAAAAGGTCCCCTCCGGGCACACCCGGAGGGGACCTTCCGTTATCGGGAACGTCTCGTGGGAACTAGTCCTTGTAATAGGAGCAGACGTACTCCGTGGGCTCCTCGCAGCGGTACTTGAACTTGCTGTTGGCGGGGATCCCGAAGCTCGTCCCCGGTCCGTAGGCCTTCCACTCGGTCTCGCCCGGCAGCATCACGGTCGCCACCCCGGCGGTCATTTCCATCACTTCGCGGTCGGCCGTCCCGAACTCGTAATCCCCGGGCAGGATGACGCCGAGTGTCTTCTTCCCCCCGTCGGGGAAAAGAACCGTCCGGCTCTGGACTTTGCCGTCGAAGTAGATGTTGCCCTTGGTCAGGACCGTCACGTTTTCGAACTTCTCCATCATGGTTGTGACCTCCTTGCAGGTTGGGTTCGCCCGCAGTTTAGGGCCACGGGGATAAAAAGGTCAAGACCGCGCAAAAAAGAAACCGTCATTCAGGGGCAAAAAGGTCCTCCTCATCGGCAAGGGAATAGAGCCGGTCGACGATTTCCGCCAGGGCCGGGGAAACCTGCCGGGGCAGGGTCGTCCTGAGGGAAGTCCTTTTTCGGGTGATCCCGTTTTCCGTCCAGGATTTCCCGCGGGAGATCACGTTCTGGGCGAAACCCTGCAGGTGATCCAGGGCCTTGGCAAAACGGGCCTCCGGGGTGGCCTGCTCCTCGAACTCCCTCCAGGCGCCGTAGAAGAACTCGCCCACATCGGATGGCAGCCCCCCGAAAAGTTTCCGGGCCGACTCCTCCTCCCTCTCGGCCTGGCCCTCCACTCCCTTCGCGTCGTAGGCATACGTATCGCCCGCATAGAGTTCCACGAGGTCGTGGACGAGGACCAGGGCCAGGACCCGCCCGATGTCCCCCGAAAAGCCGGTTTCCCCCTGGAGGGCCAGGGCGTAGATTCCCAGGTGCCACATGTGCTCGGCATCGCTTTCGTGCCGGCTTCCGTCCGCCAGGTACCCCGCGCGGTAAACCCGCTTCAGCCCGTCGGTCGCGACGAGAAAATCCATTATTTTTCCAATACGGCCGTCCATCCTCATGCCCCTTTCGCGCCTGCAGGAACCCCGGGCGGAATCGATCCCTGTTATAATGCCCTTAGTTAACATCCCAGACAACCCCTGGAGGGGGCTCAAAATTGGACAGGAGAAAGAAGAAAACAAAAACCCTGTTTTTTTCGCTGCTTTTTCTGGGCTTTGCCCTGTCCTTTTTCGTTCTCTTCCTCAGTTACCGCACCCGCCTCGAAACCGCCAGAATGGAATCCATCGAGCAGATGCAATCCGCCGTCAGCTCCACTATCGAAGTCTACGGCCGCCTGGCCGAGATGGCCTTCGACGAGACGGCCCACCGACCCGAGATCCGGGAACTCTACCGCAAGGCCCAGGGTTCGCTGGGGCCTGGCGAGCGCGCCTACTGGAGGGGCGCTATCGCACGCCGCCTCGAACCCACTTTCCGCAAGTTCGCCTATTACCAGTTTCGGCTGCTGAACCTTGTCCAGCCCGACGGGACCGTTTTCCTGCGCATGCACGACCCGGACCGTTACGGGGACAACGTCCTGCCCGCCAGCAGGCTGCAGGCCGCAGCCCTCAGCAACCGCATGCCCGCCCGGGGCTTCGAGGCCGGGGTCACCCACAATCTTTACCGGTACAGTTTCCCGCTGTTTTTGGGCAATATCTTCCTGGGTTCAGCGGAATTCGGCCTCTCTTCCTCGGCTGTCCTGGCCCAGCTCAAGAAACAGTTCCCCGGCCACTACACGCTCCTGCTGCGGAAGGACATCCTGGATCCCCTCCTGGATAAGGCAGCCAGGGAAAAACTCGCCCCTTCCCCCCTGTCGGAAAGGTTTTACGAGGACATCCAGGTCAGGGACCTGCCGGATCCCATGTCAGACCCGGACCCCGCAACACAGGCCTTCATCCTGGAAAAGGTCAAGCACCAGGCCGCAGCCTCCATGGACACCGGCAACAGCTTCACCCTCTTCACACAGGCAAACGGCAGGCCCTACTCGGCCAGCTTTCTCAGGATTCCCAACCCGGGGGGGCTCCCTTTCGGGTACATCGTCGCCATCAACTGGAACCCGAAAGCCCAGGACCTGCAGCAGCTCGCCCTCACCGTCGGCATCCTCATGGCCGGCCTTTTCCTGGTCTTCGCGGCCTTCCTCCGGCAAGGGATCCGGAACCATGAGAAACTGATCGAGGAGGCCCTTTACGATTCCCTGACCGGGGGCCTGAAGCAGGGGCGCTTCGACTCGGTCGCCGCCCGTGAGGTTTCGATGGCGCAGCGTTTCGGGATGCCCCTCTCTCTCGTCATTTTCGACCTGGACCATTTCAAGCATGTGAACGACCACTTTGGCCACCTGAAGGGCGACGCCGTCCTCCGGGCAACCGGGGCGACCGTCAGCCGGAACATCCGCCGCGTGGACTACTTCTTCCGATGGGGCGGGGACGAGTTCCTCATCGTCCTGCCCAACACGAACCTTGACGGCGCCCTCTGCGCGGCCGAGAAAATCCGCGCCCTTATGGAGAACCTGAACCCCGACGGGGTCGAAGGCATTTCGATCAGCGCGGGCGTGGCGCAGATGAACGAAAACGACCCTGACCTCCGGGCGGTCATGAAACGGGCCGACGAAGCCCTTTACCGGGCAAAGGAGAAGGGCAGGAACAACGTCAGCGCCTGAAGCCCTCCGTGATAGAATTTCAGGAGGCAGGCCGATTATGCCTGCAGGCAGCGTGAAAGGAGAGATCCCCGTGAAGAAAACCTCACTCGCAGCAATCGTGGCCCTGGTATTCGGCCTGGCCATCCTGGCCGGGACCCCGGCACCCGCCTCCGCAAAGACGGTGAACGACCGCCTCGTCTCGGCGACGAAGGCCGTCCGGGAAATGGCCTCGCAAAGCGACGTCGAAACGATGGCGGACCTGGTCAAGGGAGCCAAGGGGGTCGTCATCATCCCCAGCTACGTCAAGGCCGCCATCGGGCTCGGCGGAGCCTACGGCGAGGGTGTCGTGCTTCGCCACGATCCGGCCACGGGTCGCTGGTACGGCCCCAGCTTCATGAACATCGCCGGGGCCTCCTACGGCCTGCAGATCGGGGTCCAGTCCACGGCCCTCCTCCTCGTGGTCACGAACCAGCGGGGAATGGAACGCTTCTACGGCGACAAGGTCAAGCTGGGAGCCGACATCGACATCGCCGCCGGTCCCGTGGGCCGCAGCGCCGGAGCCGCAACGGACGTCAACCTGAAGGCCTCCATCTACAGCTATTCCATGAGCAAGGGGCTCTTCGCGGGGCTCTCCCTGGGCGGCGCGGTCATGAGCACCGACGAAAAGGCCAACACCGCCTACTGGGGAGCGAAATACAACCCGCGGCTGATCCTGGACAAACCGGCCTCGGCCAGCAACGTCCAGCCCCTCCTGGCCGCCCTGAACGAGCTGCAGAAAAAGGCCGGGAAGTAAAGGACCCGCAGCCGGATGGCCGAGGAAACCCGGCACACCGCCTGTCCTTACGACTGCCCCGATTCATGCGGCATCACCGCCGAGGTTGAGGGAGACAGGATCCTCTCTTTCGGGCCCCGGGCGGACCATCCCTACACGGGCCGCTTTCTCTGCACCCGCGGACAGGAATGGCTGCGGCGCATGCAGGGCCCCGAACGGCTCACGGCTCCCCTCCTGAAGTCAGGGGTGGGGTGGAAACCCGTTGGCTGGGACGAAGCGATTTCCCGGACGGTTGAGGGGATTTCGCGGGCACTGTCGCACCACGGGCACCAATCCGTGCTTTTTTACAGCTATGCCGGGAATGTCCTCAAGGGCAACGGGGCCCAGGATCTTTTCCCCGCCCTTCTTGGCGGGTATACGGTCGCAAAGGGCTCCCTCTGCGGGGCGGAGGGGCTTTCCGGCCTGGCCATGACCGACCCGGCGGGACCCCGGCCCCGCCCCGAGTCCGTCCTCGAAAGCCGCGGCATCCTGCTCTGGGGACGCAACGTCGCCGTGACAAACCCCCACTTCATGCCCCTCCTGGCCGAAGCCCGGCGAAAAGGAGCCCTCATCGCGTCAGTTGAAGTTCGGACAACCCCCACGACCTCGTTCAGCGACTGCACGTGGATCGTACGCCCGGGGAGCGACCTGGACCTGGCCCTCTACCTCTGCGGCCAGGCCATCCGATGCAACGGGCTCCCGGAGGGTGCCGAAAACGCCGAGACCTTTGCCGGCCTTGCCCTGGGCATGGGCAGGAAGCGTGTCATCGAGGAAACGGGGCTGGACGGAAAAGACCTCGACGAACTCGAGGCTTTCGTGCTGAGCGTATCTCCCCTTTCGACCTGGATGGGGTGGGGGCCGCAACGGGCCCGGACCGGGGCCAGCCTCGCTTCCGTCCTGGATTCCCTCGGGATGCTGACGGGAAACCGGGGCATCCCGGGAGGTGGCGTCGCCTTCAACACGGAGATCGAGGGGCTTGTTCCCGAGGAACTCGGCAGCATGGCGGGAGCAAACCCCCGTATCGTCCCGCGAAACGGCCTGGGCCGGGCCCTGCTCGAAGCGGATCCGCCCGTGGAGGCCGCCTTCATCGTCCGGGGAAACCCCGTTTCCCAGTGCGGCGATGCCGGATCGACGAAACGCTTCCTCGAAACGTGCCCCTTCTCGGTCTGCCTCGACTACCGCATGAGCCTCACCGCCCGCAGCTGCTCCCTCGTCCTCCCCGTGAGCCTGCCCCTTGAACGCGGAGGGGACTTCATATCGAGCTACTGGCACGACATCGTGCAGGAAACGGCCGCGCTCACCGAGCCCCCCGCAGGGGTCCGGCACGAGCTGGACATCATCGCGGAGGTCGCAGCGGGCCTGGGGCTGCCCGACCGGTTCCACCCGGCTTTTGAGGAAATCGGCAGGCACATCCGTTCCCTGGATTGGCTGGAGCCCCTGGCCCCCGGGATGTGGCGGGCCCGCCCGAAACCGGTGCAGGAAAGCCCCTTCCGTTTTCCCGTTTCCCTCGACGCTCCCGCGAGGCCCGATGCTTCCCTGCGCCTCGTCACCGTCCACGTCCAGGATTTCAACAACGGCCAGGACCTGCGCCAGGCCCAAACGGCCGATGCACTGCCAAAGGCCGCCTTCAGCACGGCCGACGCGGAAAGGCTCGGGCTTTCGCCCAGCCAGGCCGTAACCCTGGCCAACGACCGCGGCAGGCTGGCGGCCACGGTCGCCCTGGACCCGGGCATGGCCCAGGGAACCGTCGTCATCCAACAAGCCACGGAGGGACTGAACGTCCTCGTCTCCCCGGAAGTCACACCGAGGGGACATTCCTGCATCAACGAGACCTGGGTCGACGTGGAAGCCTGACCCAAATATAGGGAGGGATCCCCGTGGCCGAAGGCAAGCCCGAAGGGTTGAAGCGAAGTTTCCGCGTCTCCGGGATGACCTGCACCACCTGTTCCCGGACCGTGGAAAAGGCCCTGCGCAAGACGGAAGGGGTGTCTTTCGCCGCGGTGAACCTCGCCACGGAAACCGCCTTCGTCGTCCTCGACCACGACATCCCCCAGGAAAACCTCGAAAGCGCCGTCCGCGCCGTGGGGTACGACGTGGCCTACGGGGCCGCAGAGGACATCGACCGGAAGCGCTACGAGCAGTCCCGCCGCAATCTCCTCGCCAGCTGGATCGTCACCGGCCCCCTCATGGCCCTCATGCTCGTCCACATGGCCGGGACTCACGTCCCCGGCTTCCTCTGGATGGAGATCTTCGGCGGCGCGGTCGTCCTCTTCGGGGCGGGACGGGCTTCCCTCAAAGGGGCCTGGATCGCCCTCTCCCACGCCCACGCCAACATGGACGTCCTCGTCGTGCTGGGCTCGGCGGCCGCCTGGGGAACGGCCCTGCTCTCGGCCGCCGGCCTGCCCATCGTCTCCTTCGGCGCCCTGGCCTCCATGATCATGGCCCTGCACATCACCGGCCGGGCAATCGAATCCTCCCTCCGCGACAAGGCCGCCAAGGAGATCAAGGGGCTGTTGAAGCTTCAGGCCCGGGAAGCCCTGGTGCTGGACGAAACCGGGCGGGAAATCGCGGTCCCGATCGAGGCCGTGAAGGCGGGCGCCTCGGTCGTCTGCAGGCCCGGGGACCGCATCCCGGTGGACGGGGAGATCGCTTCGGGACGCTCCGCCGTGGACGAATCGATGATCACCGGGGAGTCCATCCCCGTCCCCAAGGGGGAAGGCGACCTCGTGACGGGGGGCTCGCTCAACCTCACCGGCCCCTTGAAGATCCGCGTCACCCGCGTGGGACCGGACACCTTCCTCGCGAAGATGATCGAGCTGATCCAGGAAGCCCAGGGCTCGAAGATCCCCATCCAGGCCTTCGCCGACCGCGTCACGAACGCCTTCGTCCCGGCCGTGGCGACCCTCGCAACCCTGAGCGGCCTTTTCTGGGCCTTCGGCGCCGGGCGCTTCGGGAGTTTCCTCGACAAGGCGGCGGAAATCCTGCCCTGGGTCACCTCCGTCCGCGATCCCCTGTCCCTCGGCGTCTTCGCCTTCATCACCGTCATCGTCATCGCCTGCCCGTGCGCCCTGGGCCTGGCCACCCCCATGGCCCTCGTGGCCGGGACGGGACAGGCCTCCCGGCGCGGGCTGGTGATCCGGAACGCCGAGGCCATCCAGACGGCCTCGGGGATCGACATCGTGGTAATGGACAAGACGGGAACCCTCACCGAGGGTCATCCCTCGGTGGTCGAACACAACCTGGACGAACCCACCCTCGCCGCGGCGGCCTCCCTGGAACGTCACTCGAACCATCCCCTGGCCAAAGCCATCGCCGCAATGGCGGGACCCGGCGGCCCCGAGCCCGGCGACGTGGAGGAAACCGCGGGAGAGGGAGTCAGGGGGACTTTCGCCGGAACGGAACTCTTCGTCGGCCGCCCCCTGGACCCGGGCCGCTACGCGAAGCAGCTTGAATTGGGACGGACCGTGGTGGAAGTGCGCAGGGACGGGGAGCCCGCGGGGTTCCTCTCCATCGCGGACCCCCTGCGGGACGACTCGGTCGAGGCGGTCGCCCGCCTCAGGAGCATGGGAATCCGCCCCGTCATGGCCACCGGCGACAACGAAAGGACGGCCCGCGCCGTGGCGCAGGCCGTCGGGATCGAAGAAGTTCACGCACAAATCCGGCCCGAGGGGAAGCTCTCCCTTATCCGTGATTTCCAGGCCCTCGGGGGGAAGGTCCTCATGGTGGGCGACGGCATGAACGACGCCGCGGCCCTGAAGGGTTCCGACGTCGGCGTCGCCATCGGGTCCGGCATGGACCTCGCCATCGACAGCGCCGACATCGTCATCGTGAAGGGCGGCATCTCGCGAATCGCCGACGCCGTCTCGATTTCGAGGCAAACCCTTTCAGTGATCCGGCAGAACCTGTTCTGGGCCTTCGCCTACAACTTCCTGGCCATCCCGCTCGCGATGGCCGCCCTGCTCCATCCCGTCATCGCAGAGAGCGCCATGGCCTTCAGCTCGATCTCCGTGATCCTGAACTCGATGCGGATCCGGGCCGGCTCAGGCGAAAAAGATCAGCGGTAATCCTCGCGGACCGGGTGGAAAACGTCCAGGATGCGGCAGGTCGTCAGGGCCCGGCCGGAATGGGGCGCGTTCGGCGGAACCACGACCACGTCTTTCCCGGGAACGAGAACCCGGCTCTCGCCGTTCACCGTCAGCTCGAAACTCCCCTCCAGGAGGTTGACCACCTGCTCGTGCGGGTGGCTATGGGCCGGCAGCGCACTGCCTTCCACGATGCGCCAGTAGGCAAAAGTCATGTTTCCCGTATGGACCATGCGGGCGAAGAACCCCGGCGCCAGTTCCCTTTCCTCGATCTTTGCCAGTTCGAACACGTTCATCCGCTTTTCCCCCTTCTTTTGGCTAAAACCAGGCTTCCTTCCTCGGAGCCTGGAGAACAACCTCCCGCAAGGACTGGCCGACGGCTTCCACGAAGAGGGGATCCCCTCCCCCGTACGAAACGACGGCAAGCTTCGCAGGGTGGGTCATGTTCGACCAGAAACGGCTGACCCCGTCGTAAACCCCGTGGTCCCCGAACCGGTTTTCGAGGTACTCCTCCAGGAAGACCGTCACGGTGAAACTCTTCCCGGGAGACAGCGCGGGAATCGTCAGGACCCCGTCGTGGTAGAGGGTCAGTTCCTTCCCGGTTTCATTGTCCGCCGTCGAGATCTGCACCCTGGCGATGATCTCGTCCGTCGGGACATTGTGGGGATTCGTCACGGTCACTTCTACGTAGCCCGGGCGGTAGTAGAAATCCGGGTCCGGCTTGAACCAGTAGGACGGGTTCCCTCCCCCGTTGCCCGCCTTGCGGGCCTCCTGGATGAACCGGTCCGCGACCCGGCCCGCCAGCTCCTCGTCCACACCCGCCGAGGAGGCGATGGTCTCGACCAGGTACTCCTTGCCCATGCCGCAGAGGACGTCGAAGTCCGGGATGCTCGGAGGCAACCCGATGGCCGACATGCCGATGTTGAGCCCCAGTTCGAACAGCCCTCGCAGTTTCTCCTGCCCCGAGATTTTCACGGCCAGGTCCACCGCGGACTTCTTGATGTCCTCGTAGGCGGTCGACACCCAGTTCACGGCCCCGGAGACGAAATCGACGAGCCCGTCGACGAAGTCCCCGATCACGTCCAGGATGCCCTTGTCCTGCGGGTGGGGCGTGAAATCGAGCTTGTCCCCTTTCTTGTAGCCGAACGCGGGCATGTCCCTGAAAACGACGAAACGGTACATCGCCGCCGGCTGCTCGATCTGCAGCGGAACATAGTGTGTCGGCTGAACCGTGGGGAAGAAAACCTTCTTTTTCTCGAAAGCCTGCGGGACGTACTTGATGGTTCCTTCCGGCGTCTCCCCGTACAGGATGCGGACCGGGGCGGACGGGAGGCCCACCGGCTGCCCGCCTGGATCGAGGGTCACCACCCGGACGAAATAGACCACCTGGAGCGGCCTGAGGGGCTTGGGCGCGGGCCTGGCCAGCTGTGGGGCGATCGGCTTGGCCGGAAGGACCAGCGTGGGCTTCTGGATGACCCTGGGCAACTGTGAAGGAACCGAAACCTGCAGGGTCCTGGTCTTCTGGCCCGGTGCCGCCGGGGCGAACCGGGAAAAGTCGATGGCGAAGGTGACGAGCCCCTTTGCCGGGCTTAGGTCGAACGGGGCCCCGCCGCTGGCCACGAGCCCGGGAGGTGCCTGCCAGTTCCTCATGCCAGGGGAAAACCGGAGGGTCGAGACCTGCCAGACAGCCTGTCGGGCCTTCATCTCGCTGGTCTTGACGGCAAACTCCCGGTTCTTTTCCGGGTTTCTCCAGTCCAGCGAAAACTCCTTGAGGAGAAGCGTGTTCTCCCCGCTGGTCCCGCCGCCGAGCTTCAGCCTGAGGTCCGTCTGTCCCGCGAGGGAAAAGGCCAGGGGTGTCTTTCGGAGCAATTCCAGGTTCGATACACTACCGAACCCGGGCACCGTCGTCTTGCGGGCCAGCTCTCCCCCAGCGGCCACACCGGGCAGGTAGATCGTCCGAAGGACTGGAGAAACTGTTGCAGCAAGGGCTGGCAAGGCCATCGACAGGAGGATCGCCGCAGAGGCCAGGATCCGTGTTTTCCAGGAACCTGCCTTTTTCGTTGACACGATCATCCTTTCATTCCCCCTCCGGAATGTCTCCTTTAAGCCGCTTTGGCTTCAGTGCTTTAACATTCTATGCGAAATTCCACCTCGCGAGCAACAGGAAAAACAGGAGTTCCGCAAGGGCAAGGAGCAGGAAGAAAACCCGGGCCTTCCCCGAGACACCCCCATCCCTGTAAAGGGGCGGGATCCCGGAGGCAAGCAGGAGAGCCGCCGGAAGGGCTGCCCGGGCCACCCACGGCAGGAACCCGATCCCCCACGGAAGGCCGAAGAACAGCATGGCGGGTTCCGTCCGGTTGACGAAAACGACCGCCAGGGCAAGAGCCGCCATGAATCCTCCGTCGAGCACGGCCGCCACTCCCCCGGCAAGCCTCGCGGCGAGACCCCACCGGGAAGCCCCCGGCCTGCGGCGATCCCGCCAGGTTAAGGCCAAAGAAAGGCTGCCCGCGAGGAACATCCCGGCAAAGGCGAGGATCGAGACGAGGGTGTCGGAGTCGCGGTCGAACACCACCCTGGCATGGAGGCGATAGGGAACGGACGTCACGAAAAGCCTCGTCGCGAAGGGGCGGATGAGGTTCTCCGGCATTCCCCCCGCATCCGTTTTTCCCGTGGGATCCTCGAAAAAGGCCGCCACCAGGGATTCCGGCCCTCTCGACATGGACACCGCGTGTCCCAGGCCCGGGAACAGAAGGAACGTACCTTTCGACAGGCGCTCCGCGACCCGCCGGCTGCCCTCCGCGGGGGTGATGGGGTCGAACCCGCCCGCCAGGACAAGGGCCGGGATGTCCGAACTCATCGGCGCGTTTGCCATCCTGTCAGCCCGGCCCGAACCGAAGGCCAGGGCCATCTCCCGTTCCAGCCTCAGGGGGTCGTATCCAGGGGCCGGATCAGCGGAAACCGTCGGGAAGGAAGCCTCGTCGTGCCCCTGCAGGGCGTAGTAAAGGCCGTCCGAGAGGTCGTCGTAAAGGACATCCTCAGCAAACATCGCCAGGTGGGAAACGTCGCCCGAAGCCACGGCCCGGATGAAAAGAGGCAGGTAGGGGATGCTGTCCGGGTCGTAAAGGACGCTGTAAAGCGCGTCAAGCAGCGCGTCGCCCCCGATGCGGACCGTGCCGGTTTTCCCCCCGGGAAGCCGGATCCGGGCAATCCGGGGATCCCGGTCGAGGTTCGAAACCGTTTCCTCCAGCAGGCCCCTGAGGCCCGGGAAGGCGCTCCGGGCGGCAGGATCGGCTTCGACCGCGTCCAGGAAATGGCCGAAGGCGGCGCGGGCGTTCCCCGGTGCCGACCCGTATTCGTCCGCCGCCGGGTCGACGACCGAGTCCAGGACGACGGAACGGATGCCTCCGGGATCTTCGTGCATCACCCGGAGGGCCAGCCGGGTGCCGTAGGAAATGCCGTAAAGGTTCCATTCGGCGATGCCCAGGACCTGCCTGAGATCGGCCAGGTCGCGGGCGCTCTCCGCCGTGTTGAAGGCACCCAGGTCGATGCCGCTCGCCTCCAGGCGCGCCGCGCAGGTCCGGGCCGAATCCAGCATGCGTCGCACCGCCTCCGCATCCGAAAGCCCCGGGGCGCCGGATTCCTGCCTTGCCGTGCGGATTTCGGGGCAGGGAAGGTCCGGTGAAGAGTAGCCGACCCCCCGCTGGTCGAAAAGGATGAGTTCCCGGTGATCCAGGATGGGAGAGCCGATCCAGTCCTCGTAATAGGCCACTGACGGCCCCCCGGGCCCTCCCTCCAGGTAGAGGACCGGGTCCGGCCTCGGATTTTGAGAACGGCTCCCGAGGACCAGGACGGCGACCGAAATCGTCGGGTCGCCGGGTTTGTAGGGCCGGACGGCCGGGACGACAAGCCTGCCGAAGCGGACGATTGCCTCTTCCGGAACCTCGAAGGGGCAATCGGCGGACTCGAACCGGGGGACGGGGAGGGGTTCAGCGGAGGCGGGAGAAACAGCCAAACACGGCAGCAAGGCGGCAATAAGCAGGAAAGCCGCGGAAAGGGTTCGCCTCCCGCGGCTCGTGGTCATCGGATCCTCCGGTAGAGGCGCTCCATTTCGAGCGCCCGTCGCACCTTTTCACGGGCCCTCCGTGCCTTCTCGTTGTTCGGAGAGGTCTTCAGGATGGCGTCCAGGGTCACGGCAGCCCCAGCGTTGAGGCCCAGGCGGACCCGGGTCTCGGCCAGGACCTCGTAAAGCTCGGGGTCCTTTTCCACGGAATAGCCCTTCTGGGCCTGCAAGAGGTGGCTTTCCGCCCCGGCAAGGTCGCTCTCCTTCAGGCGAAGCATCCCCAGCTCCCGGTGGGCCGCAAAAAGCTTTTTGTCGATCTTCAGGGCATGGGTGAAGAAAAGCTCGGCCTGGGTGGGCCTGCCGATGCGGTTCTCCGCGAACCCCATGTAGAGGTAAAGCTCGGCGTTGGCGCCCCCCAGCCGGAAGCTGGACCGGAATGCCTGCAGGGCCTCGTGGTCCCGCCCCAGGGCCAGCATCGCCTTGCCGACCGAAAAGACGACCCGGGGGTTCTGCGGATCGTGGTGGGCCGCCTTGAGGAAGTACTTCAGGGCCCGGTCGTAGTCTTTCTGGTCGAGGTAGCGGTCGCCCCGGTGCTCGTAGCCCTGGACGATGCCTCTCTGGATGTAGAAGCCGGCGACGGAAAGGGCGATCAGCGCAAAGAACACGACCAGGAGGACGTTCTGCCTCGTCCACCATTTCCTCGGTCCCTCGTGCAGCTCCCCTTCGGGGATTTCGGGGATATCGGTCCCGGAAGGCTCGCTTTCCGCTCTCTCCCCTACCGGGAGCCTGGGTTCGTCCAAGACGGAACCTCCTAGCTTGCCTTGCCCGAGTTCTTCTCGAGCTTCCGCAGCTCGCGCCGCAGGACCTTGCCCACGCTGGAAAGGGGCAGTTCGGACACGAACTCCACCTTGCGGGGGACCTTGTAGTGGGCCAGGTGTTCCTTGGAGTAGGCGATCAGGGACTGGGCAGAAACTTCCGCCCCTTCCCGAAGGATCACGAAAGCCTTGGGGACCTCCCCGGAGACCGCGTTGGGGATGCCGATCACGGCCGACATGGCCACGCCGGGAACCTGGTTAAGGATCGTCTCGATCTCCTGGGGGTAAACGTTGAAGCCCCCGACGATGATGAGGTCCGAAGCCCGGTCCAGGATCTCGATGAAGCCGTCGGAATCCACCCGGACGATGTCGCCGGTGTTGAACCAGCCCGAATCGATTCGCTCCGCCGTCATCTCCGGGGACCGGAAATAACCGGAGAAGACCGACGGGCCTCGCACCCAGAGCAGGCCGTCCTCGTTGCACCCCAACACCTTCCCTTCCGGGCTCCTGACCTCGAACTCGTATCCCGGCAGGACGGGTCCCACCGTCCCGATCTTCTTCGTGGCGAAGGAACGGTTCGCGGAAATGACGGGAGACGTCTCGGTCAGGCCGTACCCTTCGAACACCACCACCCCGAGATGGTCGCGGACCCGCGTGTCCAGGGTCGGGTCCAGCCTGCCCCCGCCGGTGAGGATGTACTTCAGGGAATCCGGGCACTCCTCTCCCTTGCCCACCGCGCCCAGGATGAACGGAAGCATCGTGGGAACGGCGATGAGGACCTCGGTACGGGTGGCCCGCAGGGCCTCGAAAAGGTTTTTGATGGGAATGAACGAGGGAAGGATGACCTGGGGCAGCCCGAACAGGAGAGGCAAAAGACCGCAGACCGTGTAGCCCAGGGCGTGGAAATTCGGCAGGACGTTCATGAGGACGCGCCCCGTCTCGAAACCCTCGATGTTCTCGTGGACGCGCCGCGCGTTGTCCAGCAGGTTGGCGTGCGTGAGGGGCACCGCCTTCGGGTCCCCCGTAGTGCCCGAAGTGGCAAAGATAACGGCCATTTCCGTGCTTTCGGAAGTGACGGACCGGAGGGCCAATGCCGGGAGGTCTCCCTCAAGGGCCACGGTTGCCGCCGGGATACCGTCGGCCGCGAGGACCTCGACAAGGGGCTCCATCCCCCCGGAAAGGAAAACACCCGCCGGTTCGACATGACGGAGGATCTTGACGATGGACGGGGTCCCCGCCTTCATGTTGAGAGGGACGACGGCGCCGCCCAGTTTCCAGGCCGCCACGGACAGCACCAGCACCGTCGGGCAGTCCGGCAGGAAACAGGCCACCCGGGCCCCCGGCCCGAAGCCGCCGGCTTCAAGGGACCTGGCCGCCGCCTCCACCTTTTCCGCAAACTTCCTGCGGCTCCACCAGGCGCCGCCCCACCAGAGGCAGTTTGAATCCGGTTCCGCCCCGTTTCGATTCGCAATCCAAGCTTCAAGACGATCCTGGTTCTTCAACCGGGGTCACTCCCCTCGTCAGTCGTACCGATGCCTTTTTATAGCCTGTCGGGCGTTTCCCGTAAAGACTTCCGTTAAACTTTACGGCATGCGGGTAAAATAACGAAATCGGGATTCGCGAAAGGAAGGTGCAGGCATGGACGAGCAAAAGAGCGCACCGGCCATCCGGGCAGTCGTCTTCGACTTCGGCGGCGTCCTGGCCGAGGAAGGGTTCTACCGGGCCCTGGAAAAGATCGGGCGGGAGCACGGCATCAACGAGGAGCACACCAGGAGAGTCGGTGAAAGCCTGGTTTTCTCCTCCGGCTACGTGACGGGGCAAGTGTCCGAGGCCGACTACTGGGAAGCCTTCCGCCGGGAACTGGGAATCGAGGCGGAGGACCAGGCCCTTCGGAAGGCCGTTTTAGAGGGATTCGTCCTCCGCCCCCGGATGCTCGCGCTCGCCGAATGGCTGAAAAAGCGGGGGCTGAAGGTCGCGATCCTGAGCGACCAGACCGACTGGCTGGAGGCCCTGGACAGGAGAAACCCCTTCCTCTACCTGTTCGACCCGGTCTACAACAGTTTCAGGACCGGCCGGACCAAGAGGGACGAGCAGGTCTTCCGCAACCTCATGACCGGCCTGGGCCTGGAGGGCCCGGAGATCCTCTTCGTCGACGATCGTCCTTCGAACCTGGCCCGGGCAGCGAAATTCGGCATCCGGATCATCCTCTGCGAGGACCCGGAAGTCGCCGAGGCGGAAATCCGGGGGCGAGTGTCGAACCTCTAGGAAAAAGCCGGCGGGCAGAGCCCGCCGGCTGGATGTCCATCTGGGGGAAAACAGGGAAACGAACCTAGGCGTGCCCTTGCTGGGAGTGTTCCACCCACCCCCGGTCAAGATCGGAGATCATGTCCCTCAGTTCCTGGAGATCGTAGTCGATGTACTCGATGAAACAGACAAGGTCGGACGTGCAGTTGAGGTTAACAAGGACTTCGGGTTCTTCCGCCATCTCCATCCCCTCCTTAGAAACGGGCCGGGCCCGGTGCCTCTTCATGACCTCGTCCTTCACCTCGCTGTCCATCTGCATGAGGACGAGGACTTCCTCGTCGGTCCGCCATAGGTACTCCGGGGGCAGGTAAAGCGTTTCGTCCAGGTCGCCGATCGCGTAGGTGAACATGACCCTGCCGCTGGGGCCGACCTCGATCTCGGTGATCACGATATCCCTCTCGTCTTCTTCCACCCCGTAATAGGCCTTGACGTAAAGGTGGCAGAGCTCAACAGCCCTCTCCTCCAGCTTGCGGCGCAACTCGACGTAGGATTCGAATTCGCTTTTTCTCACACTATGCACGCTCCTTCCGCTTTGGAAGCATTATACCCCACTATTGCGCTAAAAGGGTAGACCGAGGTTAAAGTCTGACTTTTGCCGCGGCCTTGACAACCCGTTTAATCGATGCTATAAAGCACCACAATATCTGCAATTCGCGGAGGAAGAAAATGAGACTTCATTCCGACACTCCTAAAAAGAACCACCTCTTCACCGTTCGTTATTATTTTACCGGCGTGGGACCCCCTCGATGGGCCGACGCCTAGGCGTCCGTGCCGTTCGAGGCCGGGGTCCCCAAAAGGGGACCCCGGCCTTTTTTTTATTATTTTCCGAAGGGAGACGTGATTGGGATGGAATGGGAACAGGGAAGCATGGAAGCGCTGCAGAGAACCGTAAGGCGGGTTTGGGATAGGGTTCCGCTCACCCGGGGCAAGATGGAACAGGCCGGAGTGACCCCTGACGACATCAGGAGGCCCGAAGACCTTCGCCGCCTGCCCTTCACCACCAAGCAGGACATGCGGGACGCCTACCCCACGGGCCTGCTGGCCTGCGACAAGCGGGACCTCGTGCGCTTCCACGCTTCGTCGGGAACGACGGGCAAGCCCACCGTCGTGGGATACACGAAAAACGACATCGCCACCTGGACCGAGTGCATGGCCAACTGCCTCGAGACCGCGGGCGTCACCGCGGACGACATTTTCCAGGTGATCCTCGGCTACGGCCTCTTCACCGGCGCGCTGGGCTTCCACTACGGGGCCGAGGCCCTCGGGGCCGCCGTGGTCCCCACGGGCGGCGGCTTCACCGAGCGGCAGCTCCTCCTGATGGAAGACCTGGGCACGACCGTCCTCACCAGCACCCCGTCCTACGCCCTGCACCTGGCCGAGCTGATCAGGGAAAGGAACCTGCGGGATCGCTTTCCCCTGCGGATGGTGATCCTCGGCGGCGAAGCCTGGTCCGAGGCCATGCGCGACCGCATCGAGAAGGAACTGGACGTCGTCGCCATCGACTCCTACGGACTTTCCGAGATCATCGGCCCCGGCGTGGCCATGGAATGCGGCCACCGCAACGGGCTTCACCTGAACAACCGGCATTTCCTGGCCGAGATCATCGACCCCGTCACCGGTGAAGTGCTCCCGGACGGAGAGGAAGGCGAACTGGTCATCACCACGATCACCAAGGAGGCCATGCCCCTGGTGCGCTACCGGACCCGGGACCTCACCCGCATCATCCCGGAAGCGTGCCCCTGCGGCCGGACGGGCGTCCGCCTGGCCCGCGTCAAGGGACGCAGCGACGACATGATCATCATCCGCGGCGTGAACGTCTACCCGTCGCAGGTGGAAGCCCTGCTGGCCAGGATTTCCGGACTGTCCCTGAACTACCAGCTCGAGATCAGCGAGAAGGATTACATGAAGGAATTGACGGTCCACTGCGAATCGGAGGAACTGCTGGACGCGGAAGCCGCGGGGAAACTGGGCCGCACGGCGTCTAAGAAACTCAACGAAGGACTCGGCATCCGGGTCGGCTTCAACCTGCTGGTTCCCGGCATCCTGGAACGCTCTTCCGGCAAGGCAGTCCGAGTCAAAAAAGCGGCTTAAATCGCAAGGAGGGAACGATCATGATGGACAGCAAGAACGTACGGCTTCATACGGAAATCGGGACCACGAGAGGAATCGACGCGGAAGCGCTGCTCGACGAACAGACCGGCCTGGCCCTGGCCTACCAGGAAGCCCGGACGGCCACGGGATTCTTGACCGAGTGGGAGCGCTCCCACCCGGCGCGGGGACGCTGACTTCTTTACCCGGCAGACCTGAGGGGGACCCTTGAAACAGTAAGGGCCTCCCTCAGCGCGGCCTGAAATCGAACGAGGCGGAGTTCATGCAGTAGCGCTTGCCCTCGGGGGGCGGCCCGTCCTCGAACACGTGCCCCAGGTGAGCGTCGCAGCGCGCGCAGACCACTTCGACCCGCCGCATGAACAGGCTTTTGTCCTCCCGGGTTTCCACGCTTTCCTCGCCCAGGGGCTTTTTGAAGCTGGGCCACCCGGTGCCGGAATCGAACTTGTCTCTCGAGTCGAAAAGCTCATTTCCGCAGCAGACGCAAACGTAAGTGCCGTCCTCGTGATGGTCCCAGTACTTCCCGCTGAACGCCCGCTCCGTCTCCTTTTTCCGCGTGACCAGGAACTGCTCCGGCGTCAGCTGCTTCGCCCAGTCGTCCTCGAACTTCTCGATTTTTTCGACCATCGGTTCAGCCCTCCTTTCGGTTCACGCCCTTCACCTTCAGCCCCTTGTAAAGGGCCTTGATCGACTCGATCTCCCGCAACAGCGCTTCCCTGCGGGGCGATTGCGCCGCCAGGTCACGGATGGGAACCATCCTGAAAAAAGCATTCTCCTGTCGAAGCCTCTTCGCCCCGAAAAGTTCGTCCAGGATCTCGAGGTCACCCGGCATGGCAAAATCAAGAGCGGTCTCCCGGTAGTCGAACAGGTAGCGGATCTCGCGAAAACCGCACCAGGCCAGGGCCGCTGCGCACATGGGGCATAGTGTGTGAACTAAATATGAGTTTAGGCAGGGAATTGGGAGCAATTGAAGGTAAGTGATTTCTCTGTTCTAGGCCCAGTCTCTCTGCGGTTGCCGAGCGCAAAAAAACGGCTTCGTCTGTTCTCTGTCTTACTGTGTCTGTATTATCTACCAATCCACTCCTTTTACACGCAGCGCTTTGTATAGCCCCTTAATTTCCTCAATTTCCCTCATGTAACGATCCCTTTCTTGATTTCTCTCTGCCATGTCTCGTATTGAAAGCATCCGAAAGAAAGCATTTTCATGCCGTGTTTCATGGACCCCGAACAATTCATTCAGGATTGCCAAATCACCTGGCATAGAAAAGTCTTCCGCTGTTTCCTTATAGTCAAATAAGAATCGGATCTCTCGAAAACCGCACCACGCAAGCGAGGAAAGGCACATTGAGCAAGGTTCATGGGAACTTAGAAAGATTACCTTAGCTGGGTCCGGTCTGTTGGGAAGTGCGTAGAATGCATGGATCGTGGCGATCTCGCCATGCAGGGTCGGATCCTCCTCCCGACGGTTGCTGCCCGCGACCACCAAGTCTAGGTTGGGTCCAGCAAGGACCTGACCTGCCCCCATTGTTTGTACCA
>DIXJ01000014.1 GCA_002436015.1 Synergistaceae bacterium UBA6083
AAATGGGCCAGGGAGACCGCCTGAAAGGAGACGAGACAAGTGAAACCGACCGTTGTGGACCATATCGGTATCGCCGTGAAGAACCTCGATGAGGCCGTCAAATTCTGGGAAGGGGCCATGGGGATTCGCTGCACGGGTGTGGAGGAAGTCGCCGAACAGAAGGTGAAGACGGCGTTCCTGCCCCTGGGCGACACGGAGATCGAGCTCCTCGAGGCGACCGCCGAGGACAGTCCCGTGGCAAAGTTCATCGAAAAGAAGGGCGAGGGCATCCACCACCTGGCCATCCGGGTGGAGAACATCGAAGAAGCCCTTGAATCCCTGAAAGAGCGGGGGATCCGCCTGATTGACCAGGCTCCCCGCTACGGAGCGGGTGGAGCGCGGATCGCGTTCGTCCATCCCGCCGCAACCGGGGGAATCCTGCTCGAGATCAGCGAGCGTTCGGACCACTAGCGAAAGCGCGGGAGGAATGGAAATGTCGGACAAGAGCATGGCGGAATACTGCGAGGACCTGCTGAAGCGCCGGGAGAAGGCGCAGGCGGGAGGCGGCCCGAAGGCCGTGGCAAAGCAGCACGAGAAGGGGAAACTGACGGCCCGTGAGCGGGTCGACCTTCTGCTTGACCCGGGGAGCTTCATCGAGATCGACGAGTTCGTTGAGCACCGTTGCGAGAACTTCGGCATGGGTGCCACGAAGTACCCGGGTGACGGCGTCGTGACGGGTTACGGGACCGTCGAAGGCCGTATCGTTTACGTTTACAGCCAGGATTTCACGGTCATCGGCGGAAGCCTCGGTGAGGCGCACGCCAAGAAGATCTGCAAGGTCATGGACCTTGCCATGCAGAACGGCTACCCGGTGGTGGGCCTGAACGACAGCGGCGGGGCCAGGATCCAGGAAGCGGTGGACAGCCTTTCGGGCTACGGGCAGATCTTCTACAGGAACACGGTGGCCTCGGGCGTGGTGCCCCAGATCTCGGTCATCGTCGGGCCCTGCGCGGGCGGTGCGGTCTACAGCCCGGCCCTGACGGACTTCGTCCTGATGGCCCAGGGGTCGGGAGTCATGCACATCACGGGTCCCCAGGTCATCAAGGCTGTGACGGGAGAAGACGTGACGAGCGAGCAGCTTGGCGGCGCAATGACGCACAACGCCATTTCAGGAAACGCCCACTTCTTCGCCAAGGACGAGCCTGAATGCTACGCCCAGACGAGGAAACTCCTGAGCTTCCTGCCGTCGAACAACATGGAAGACGTACCGGTGAAGGAAACGGCCGACCCCGTCGAACGCGCTGACGAAGCGCTGCGCGACATCGTGCCGACGAACCCGAACAAGAGCTACGATGTCCGGAAGGTCCTGGCGCTCGTGGTGGACGACAGGGACTTCTTCGAAGTCCAGCCCCTCTGGGCGAAGAACATCGTCACGGGATTCGGCCGCGTGGGCGGCCGGACCATCGGGATCATCGCCAACCAGGCGATGAACATGGCGGGCTGCCTGGACATCGATGCCTCGGACAAGGCCAGCCGCTTCATCCGGATCTGCGACGCTTACAACATCCCCATCGTGACCTTCGTGGACGTACCGGGATACCTCCCCGGGACTGCCCAGGAATACGGCGGGATCATCCGTCATGGCGCGAAGATGCTCTATGCCTACAGCGAAGCCACGGCCCCGCAGATCACCGTGATCCTTCGCAAGGCCTACGGCGGGGCTTACCTGGGAATGTGCAGCAAGGACCTGGGTGCCGATGTGGTGCTGGCATGGCCGCAGGCGGAGATCGCGGTCATGGGCGCCGAGGGCGCGGCGAATATCATCTTCCGCAAGGAGATCGAGGGTTCTTCCGATCCCAACGCCACCCGGAGCCAGAAGATCGAGGAGTACCGGGAAGCCTTCGCCAACCCGTTCGTGGCGGCATCCCGCGGTTTCGTCGACCGTGTGATCCTGCCCGAGGAGACGAGGCTTTGCATCTGGCAGGCCCTGGTTTCCCTCGAGGGCAAGCGGGTGGTCCGGCCGAAGCGCAGGCACGGCATCCTGCCGCACTAGGGGGGTTGCGAGATGGAAAGCCTGCATAGCCATTTCAACGGTCTCGCGGGAGGCGCGGTCCTTTCGGTCATCGCCTTTTCGGTCGTTTTCCTCGCCCTTGCCGGACTGTGCCTGATCATCTACGGCGTGAAGTTCCTTGCCGCGGCGGTGGACGCCTCCGCCCGGTCGAAGGGGAACGCGAAAGCCGCCAAGGCCGACGCCCCAAAGGGAACGCCAGTGGCCCCGGCCGTTTCGGTCCAGGCTCCTACGGCGGCGGTGGCTGCCGGTGAGGACGAGAACCTGCTGGCCGTCATCGGTGCGGTGATCGCCTCGACCCTGGGCAGCGGATTTGCCGTTCGCTCCGTCCGCCCGGTAATCGTGGCCCCTTCCGTGGGCGGTATGTGGAAGGGAAGTGCCCGCATCGAGACGATGGAGGGCTTCTAGGGATTTACCCGGCAGCCCGCAAGACTGGAAAATCGGTACCCCCCGGATCAACCGGGAGGGAAAGCTTTGACATTTGAGGAGGAAGGAAATCCATGGCCCGCAAGTTTCGCGTTGTCGTCAACGGAAAAAGTTACGAAGTCGAAGTGGAAGACCTCGGAACGGGAGCGGCAGCCGCGCCTGTCGCAGCTCCTGCCCCGGTAGCGGCCCCCGCACCTGTCGCGGCACCGGCCCCCGTTGCAGCCCCCGCCCCGGCGCCCGCGGCGGCCCCTGTTCCGTCAGGAGCCGGTGAAGTCGTCGCAGCCCCCATGCCCGGCAAGATCCTGAAGGTCGCGGTGTCGGTGGGAACCGTCGTGAACAACGGAGACATGCTCTTGATCCTCGAAGCCATGAAGATGGAAAACGAGATCATGGCGTCCACGAGCGGGACGGTCAAGGAAGTCCGGACGAAGGAAGGGGACTCGGTCAACACCGGGGACGTCCTTGTCGTGATCGGCTAGCGCCGGCACGTTCAAAGGGAGGACGGAAGAGATGGAACTATACCTGAAGGCGCTGGGAAGCATCGCTGCCTACTCGGGGTTTGCGGGGCTCACCGTCGGGAGCATCATCATGCTCATCGTGGGCTTCGTCCTGCTGTACCTGGCAATAGGGAAGGGATTTGAGCCCCTTCTGCTGGTGCCGATCGCGTTCGGCTGCGTCCTGGTGAACCTGCCCCTGTCGGGGATCATGGAGCACGGAGGGTTCCTGAAGTACGTGTCTTTCGGAACCGAGCACGAAATCTACCCGGTCATCATCTTCATGGGGATCGGAGCCCTGACCGACTTCGGGCCGCTACTGGCGAACCCCATCACGTTCCTGCTGGGCGCCGCCGCACAGCTGGGAGTCTTCGTCGCCGTGGCCGGGGCCATGGCGATGGGCTTCACGGTGCAGGAAGCGGCCTCCATCGGGATCATCGGCGGGGCGGATGGCCCGACGGCCATCTACCTGACGATGAAACTGGCCCCGCACCTGCTGGGGGCCATCGCTGTGGCGGCCTACAGCTACATGTCCCTTGTGCCGCTGATCCAGCCACCCATGATTCGCATGTGCACGACGAAGAAGGACCGCGGGATCAAGATGGACCAGCTGCGGCCGGTGAGCCGGACCGAGAGGATCCTGTTCCCGGTCATCGCCACGGTGTCATGCGGGTTGCTCCTGCCGGCTTCGGTTCCGCTCATCGGGCTTTTGATGTTCGGCAACCTTCTCCGGGAGTGCGGCTGCACGGAGCGCTTGAACCACGCGGCTCAGAACGAGATCCTGAACACCGTGACGATCTTCCTGGGAATCACGGTGGGAGCGACGATGCAGGCAGCGACCTTTTTGACTCCGAACACGCTGAAGATCATCGGGCTCGGCCTTGTGGCCTTTGCGGCGAGCACGGTGGGCGGGGTCTTGTTCGGCCAGGTGATGAAGGTCCTGTCCGGCGGTAAGATCAACCCCATGATCGGGGCCGCAGGAGTGTCTGCGGTGCCGATGGCGGCGCGGGTCGTCCAGAGGGAAGTCCAGAAGGAGTTCCCGGGAACGTACCTGCTGATGCACGCCATGGGACCGAACGTGGCGGGGGTCATCGGCACGGCCGTTGCCGCCGGGACCATGCTGACCCTGCTCACTGCATGATCGGGTGAAACACCCGATCGCTTTAGGCTAAAATTGGAGCGGAATCCCCTTCCAGGGGGTTCCGCTTTTTTTGAGGCCAGCTGAAAGGACTGTGGAGAGGATGCCGAGGCGCATGATCCACACGAACCAGGTCAGGAACCTCGTCGAAGTGCTCTTTCGCCGTGCGGCCGTCGAATTGCCGGACGACGTGGAGTCCGCACTGTTAAAGGCAGGGGATGCAGAAAAAGCAGAGATGGGGCGTGCGATCCTGGGCGAGCTTGTCCAGAACGAACGGATTGCCCGCAGGGAGGGGATCCCGATTTGCCAGGATTGCGGCCTGGCCGTACTTTTCATGGAGGTTGGGCAGGAGGTGTGCTTCGAGGGCCCCGGGCTGATGTCCGCGATCGACGAAGGTGTCCGCCGGGCTTACGTGAGAGGATTCCTGCGGAAAATGTCCGTTCAGGACCCTCTCTACGAGAGAAAAAACACCGGGGACAATACACCGGCCATCGTCCACCTGACGACCGTGCCCGGAGCGGGCTTGAAGCTGATTGCGGCTCCAAAAGGCATGGGAAGCGAAAACGCCAGCAGCCTTTCGATGCTTCGCCCCGGCGACGGGGAGGAGGGGGTTGTCCGGTCCGTCCTGCAAACGGTGGATCGCCTTGGGGCGAATGCCTGTCCACCGTTGGTCGTGGGAGTGGGAATCGGGGCCAACTTCGAGAGGGCGCCGCTTTTGGCCAAGCGGGCCCTGCTGCGCCCCCTGGGTTCCCGGAACCCGGATCTCCGCTATGCCGACCTGGAGCTTAGGCTCCTCAGGCAAATCAATGACCTGGGAATCGGTCCTGCAGGCTATGGGGGAACAGTGACGGCCCTGGACGTCCACGTGGAATTTGCCCCAACTCACCTCGCAGGGATGCCCGTTGCGGTGAACCTCTGCTGCCATGCCTGCCGCCACGCGGAAGGCCGTATCTAGGAAAGGAATGAGCCTTTGATGAAAGAAGGGTGCATCAAAGTCCATGCGCCCCTCTCGGCGGAAGTCGCACGCTCCCTGGCCTGCGGGCAAAGGGTTTGCCTTTCGGGAACGATCCTGATCGCCCGTGATGCCGCTCACCGGAGGATGGCGGAAGAATTGTCCCGCGGGGAGTCCCTTCCTTTCGACCCGGTGGGGGCCGTGCTGTTTTATGGGGGTCCCGCCCCGACTCCCCCGGGACATGCCATCGGGCCTATCGGTCCCACCACCAGCGCGCGGATGGACCCCTACACCCCGGTGCTGCTCAGGCTTGGAATCCGGGGGATGATCGGAAAAGGCAAAAGGTCCCCGGAAGTCGTCGCGGCCATGCGGGAAGCGGGTGCAGTCTACTTCGGCGCAACAGGGGGTGCCGCAGCGCTCCTGGCGCGGTCGGTGAAGGCAGTCGTCACCCTTGCCTACGAGGATCTCGGCACCGATGCCGTCTGCCTCCTGGAGGTGGTCGATTTTCCCCTGGTGGTGGCGGTCGATGCAAGGGGAAACGACCTGTACGAACAGGGAAGAGCGAAATACATTAACGGTCCGGACCAAACAGCCAAAGAATTGTGAATGAAAGGGTAAAAATTGCGTCTATTCGAAAGCGATCTTAATCCCTTGTGCAATTGAACTTTGTATGCTCAAATAGTCACGAAGTTGGTATCCAATATTCAGGGGGTGGAGTTAAAGTGAAGAGGGTACTTCGTCTGCTTGCGGTTTCATGCGTGCTCCTAGGGCTCCTCGGCGGCTCGGCACTTGCGGCCACTACATTCATCAATATCGGGACGGGCAGCACGGGCGGGACCTATTACCCGGTCGGGGCCGCCATGTGCAAGATTTGGAACGATGCGATTCCCGGCCTGAAGGCCAGTGCCCAGTCAACGGGCGGGACCGTGCACAATCTCCAGCTCATGGGCAACAAGGAAGCCGAAGGGGGTTTCCTTGACGGGCTTTATTACTTTGCCTACCTCGGCAAGGGCAAGTACGAGGGTAACGCCCAGAGCAACCTGCGGGCTCTCGTTCCCCTATATGCAGAACCGGTCCACATCCTCGTCGCAAAGGGAAGCGGCATCAAGTCCCTAAAGGACTTCAAGGGCAAGCGGGTTTCCATCGGGGCCGTGGCGAGCGGCACCGAGGTCACCGCGAAGGAACTCCTGAAAATCGCCGGCCTTAACCCCGACAAGGACATCAAGCCCGAAAACCTCGGCCTGGCGGACACCGCCCAGGCGTTCTCCAACAAGCAGATCGATGCGGCCATTACGGTCGGGGCCGTTGGCATCGCCGGTGTCGTCGAAGCCGCCACCATGGGTGTCGTTGAGTTTATCGATCTCCCCGAGGGGCAGATCAAGCAGGCCAATGGACGGATGCCCTACTACGTCCCCTTCACCATCCCGGCAAATACCTACAAGGGGCAGCCGAACGGAGTCAAGACCGTCGCCAGTTGGAACATCATCGGCGTCCGCAACGATCTCGACCCTGACCTGGCCTACAAGATGACCAAGGCCCTCTTCGAACACAAGAAGGATCTCATGAACGTATCGGCTCGCATGGAAGCCATGACGCCCGAGAACGTGAAGGTCATCCTTATCCCCCTCCACATCGGAGCGAAGAAGTACTACAAGGAAGTCGGCGCCGTTACGATGTAACTTGGGCTCAAAAAGGAAAGGGCCGGGGGGGACGGCGAACTTCGCCGCCCCCCCGGATTCTGAAAGGAGTGGAACCGTTGCAGGATCAGCTTGAAAAGAACAAAGCCTCTCTCCTGGACCAGGTGTCCATGGACGAGAACGCGGTACAGGAACTTGTTGAAAAGTACGACGTTGAAAGCCGCTATCGCCGCCTGGCAGGCCTGCCGGGGAAATTCATCTCGGCCTGGCTCGTCGCAATGGCCGCTTTCCACCTGTATACTGCCTCCTTCGGCGTCCTGCCTATCGCCATCATCCGCGCTGTTCACCTGACCTTTGCCATCGTCGCCGTATATCTTCTCTACCCGTCGACGAGGAAGGGATCCAAAACCACAGTTCCCTGGTACGACTGGCTCCTTGCAGCGGCTTCATGCGGCGTTATCGGCTACATCGTCGTCATGTTCAACGACATCTCCCGGAGGGGAGCCCTCCCGGTGCCCTACGAGATCTACCTGGGGGCCGCTGCGGTCCTTCTCATCCTGGAAGGGGGAAGGCGCATCGTCGGCAACGTCCTGCCGGTCCTGAGCAGCCTTTTCCTTTTCTACTGCTACTTCGGCCAGATCATGCCGGGCATGTTCATGCACCGGGGCTACAGCCTGAGCCGCATCGTCCAGCACATGTACCTGACGCCGGAAGGCATCTTCGGCGTGGCCCTGGGCGTTTCGGCGACCTTCGTGGTGATGTTCATCATCTTCGGTGCCTTCCTTGGGCGTAGCGGCGGAGCCCGTTTCTTCAACGAACTGGCGCTTGCCGTAGCGGGCCATTCCCCCGGTGGGCCCGCAAAGGTGGCTGTCGTGGCTTCCGGGCTCCTGGGGACAATCAACGGCTCCTCCGTGGCCAACGTGGCCACGACGGGAACGTTCACCATCCCGCTCATGAAGCGGGTCGGCTACAAGCCCGAGTACGCCGGGGCCGTCGAAGCCTGTGCTTCCACTGGCGGGCAGCTCATGCCCCCCATCATGGGAGCCGGAGCGTTCATCATGAGCGAATTCCTCGGCATTCCCTACCTGCGCATCGCTGCTGCAGCCATCATACCGGCGATTCTCTACTACACGGCGATTTTCGTGAACGTTCACATCAGCGCCCGGAAAAATGGCCTACGGGGACTATCCAGGGATGAACTCCCGGTCATCAAGGAAGTCCTGAAGAAGGACGGGCATCTCCTGATTCCCATCGGAGTGGTCATCGGAACGCTCCTGATGAAGTACACGCCGGTTGCCTCCGCGTTTTTCGGCGTGGTTAGCGTGGTCGTGGTGAGCCAATTCAGGAAGCATACCCGAATGGGTTTCAAGGACATCCTGGATGCCATGGAGGAGGGCAGTCGCGGTGCCCTGGGCGTGGCCATGGCCTGCGCACTGGTCGGGTTTGTCGTGGGGACCTCTTCATTGACTTCGCTCGGATTGACGATCTCCAACAACATCATCGACCTCTCGGGGGGAAAACTCCTGCCCATGCTTGTCATGGCCATGGTTGCTTCCCTGGTCCTGGGAATGGGTTTGCCGACGACGGCCAACTACATCGTCTGCAGCACTATCGTGGCTCCGGCTCTCATCGGCATGAACGTCCTGCCCCTGGCCGCGCACATGTTCGTCTTCTATTTCGGGATCATGGCGGACCTGACGCCCCCCGTTTGCCTGGCAGCCTTCACGGGAGCGGGCATAGCCGGGGCCTCACCGGGCAAGACGGGGATAACGGCCACGAAGATCGCCCTGGTGGCGTACTTCATCCCCTATTCCTTCGTCTACACGCCGATGGTGCTCCTCCAGAACCCCAACTTCGTGCACCTGGCCATCCTCGTGGGATCCTCGATCCTTGGAATCATGAGCCTTGCAGGAAGTCTCGAGGGCTGGATGTTCCGGGACATGAAACCGATCGAGCGCCTTATCCTCCTGCCGCTTGCCATTGCGACTTTCATGCCCCAGGTAACGGTGAACCTGGTTGCGGGAGCCCTGCTCATCGCCATGCTCTTCCTCCTGAAGAGGACAACAAAACCCGAGGTCGGACTGGCCGAGGGTTAAGGTGTAAAATAAGCGGCCGCTTGCTCTCGATGGGGACCTCCCGTATCATCGGGGGTCCCCATTTTTCCTGGGGAGAAGGAGGGGGAAAGCTTGAAACAGGGTAAACCGTTTCGCGGGGAGTTCCTTGCCTTGCACCGGGCCATCCACATGCCTGGCGCAGGACGGGCGCAGGCCGGGTAGGGAGCTGCCGATTGGAGCGGCGACTTCTTCTCCTGACGGTCCTTGGGACCCTGGCCGTCCAGGCCTACGCGACGCATTTCTTCTACCTGCCCATCGCGCTGGGACGGATCGGGTTCTCGCCTGCCGCGACAGGCCTGTTGCTGAGCATCTTTCCACTGGCGACGACGATTGCCAGGCCTGCGGGGAGTTTTTTAACCGAGCGATGGGGGGTGCGACGGTCGTTCTTGTTCGCGGCTGTTCTATTGGCGCTTTTTTCCCTGCCGATGGCGACAAGCCGGAGTTTCGAGAACCTTTTCCTCCTGAGAGTCATGACCGGAGCGGCTTACGGGCTCTGCATGGTTTCATTGACTGCCTTCCAGGCCATGGGTATCCCCGAGGTGGGCCGGGGAAGCGCCTTCTCCTGGATTGCTGCCGGTTACGTCCTGCCCCAACTCTTTTTGCTGCCCTTGCTGGACGGGATTTTCGCCTTGGGATTCACTGCCCCGTTCTTCTGGATCATCCCCCTTTTGGCAGCAGGATGCGCGCTGGTTGCGTGGGTTACCCCGGACCTGCCCAAAAAACTTGTAGAGGGCAGGAAGGCCTGGGGAACCTGGGCCGAGGTTTCGGGTACCCCGCAGCTGGCATCCCTCCTGGTTTCATGGGTCCTGTTCGCCTTGGCGAATTCGGCGGGACTCCAGTTCATCCCTGCGTTTTTATCGGAAAGAGGAATGATCCCAAGCGTCTTCATTGTTTCCCTGGCGACAACATCCCTGGTCGTTCGCCTGGCTGCCAATCGCCTTATGGACAGGCTTCCGAGAAAAAGATTGACCGGGGTCTCCATCGGATTGATAGGCCTCGGTACGCTTCTTTCGCTTGGCTGTCGTTCGAACGTTTCCCTGGTTGCTGTCGGGGTGCTGTATGGCCTGGGTATGGGGATCGGTTTCCCGACGCTGCTGGCCCTTGTCCCGGATGTATTCCCGTTCATGCTGCGAACGAAGGGGGTCGCCGTGAGCTTTTTTGCCATGGATCTGGGCTGGATTGTTTCTCCGCTGCTCGTTGGATGCCTGGGTGAGCTGGGGGGTCTGAGGGTTGCCCTCGGGGCCACGGGCTTTTTGGGATTAGCAGGCGGTGTCGCCCTCCAAATCTGGGGTTGGAAGGCAAGGTCTCCGGGTTCCGGGGTGCCGCTCTAGGCCCTCATGATATTCCCGACGGGACAAACGGCGCACCAGCTCCGGTGGTTTTTCCAAAGGGCAAGAGGAATGGCCACGGCGGACGAGACGAGGCACATCCGGTAGAAGATCAGGCCAAGCTGCATAAGGCTGCTGCCGTCCCACGGGCCGAATAATCCGGCTCTCCAAAGCTGGAAAACGAACAACCCCACGAATAGCGCAAAGCCGGTCGCCCATGTTTTCCGGGAGGTGAGGAACCGGGGAATCGGCCGCTTCGGTGAGACCTTCGACATCACTAGATCGAGGAAACTGCCTCGGGGGCAATAGGACCCGCACCATTTCTTCCTTCGCCCCGACAGGACAACAAGTGCCATGAAAACGAGCAGGCCGATTCCCAGGACAGGATATGCCCAGCCGGCCGTGATCATTACAATGTAAAGCAAAAGGCTGGCTTGACGAATTGCCAAAAAAATCACCTCCGCAATATAATACCAACTAGGGGTATATATTATCCTGTGTTGTCGCTTTGTCAAGCGATCTTGGGGCATAATAAGCCTGAATGATTCAAAAAATGGAAAGGGGATACGGGAATGGACCTTCGTTCCTTCTTCGAGCAGGAAGTCAAGCCGGCCCTCGGCTGTACAGAACCCGGGGCTGTTGCGCTGGCGGCAGCTACCGCGGCCAGGGCCTTGCCGCATGACGTGAAATCCATCCGCCTCAGGCTTTCCGCCAACATCTTCAAGAACGGCATCGCCGTCGGAATCCCGGGAACCCGAGGCTTGAGGGGGAACCTTCTGGCTGCTGCCCTGGGGGCCCTTTGCGGAGATCCCGAAAAGGGCCTTCTCGTCCTTGAAAACGTGCCGGAAGAGGCGGTGGGAAAAGCCCGGAGGATGGTGGAGGATGGTCTCGTCACCCAGGAGGTCGTTCCCGATGTCCCCAGCGTTTTCGTCGAAGCATTCCTTTCAGGGGAAGGGCACAACGCTTCCGCCGTGATTTCGGGCCGCCATGACCGTGTGGTCGAGGTACGTGCGGATGGAGAAGTTGCCAGACGCTTGCTTGAAGCCGACACGAACCTCCAGGGGAGGCCCGGTTACCTCGAGGAACTTGCAAACCAGGACATGGAAGGTCTCTGGTCCCTTTCCGATTCGATCGATGCCGAAACCGAGCGATTCCTCCTGGACGGGGTCCGGATGAACCGGGGAGTGGCCGATCACGGCATTGAGTCTCCCTGGGGGCTTGGTGTGGGGTTCTCTCTATCGAAGGGCGGGGACGATCTCCTGTACCGGATCAAGGCGCTGGCGGCCGCAGCGGCGGATGTCCGGATGGATGGCGGGCCCTGGCCGGTCATGAGCAGCGCCGGAAGCGGGAACCACGGCATCACGGCAATCCTTCCGGTCGCCGCTGTAGCCGAAGCCTGGGGGAAAAAACCGAGAGAACTGGCCGAAGCCCTTGCCCTCAGCCATCTCGTCACTGGGCTGATCAAGGCCTATACCGGCAGGCTCACTCCCACCTGCGGGTGCGTCATCGCCGCGGGGGCCGGCGCTGCGGCGGGAATCGTCCGCCTCGGAGGCGGAACTCCGCTTCAGGCCGATAGGGCCGTCGCTTCACTCGTTTCCTCCCTTCTTGGCGTCCTGTGCGACGGGGCGAAGGGGTCATGCGCGCTAAAGGTGTCGGCCGGCGCAGGAGAAGCCTACCTTTCGGCTCGCCTGGCCCTTGAAGGCCGGGGTGTCACGGATCGGCAGGGGGTTATCATGCCCGGCCTGAAGGAAACGGCCCATGCCGTGGCCGAGATAAGCCGCCACGGCATGGCGGCCGTGGATGCCGCCGTCCTTCGGCTGCTCAGGGAGCAGGAAGAGGTCGCCCGTTCTTGAAAAGACAGCAGGGAGCCTGGATGGCGATAAGGGCTTTCGGGGCGCTTGCAAAGCGCCTGTCCCACAAAACTGCACTCCGCCTGGGGGCGGGATTGGGATTTCTCGCCTGGCTTCTCAGCTGGGAAAAAGTTGACGCGGCGGAACGCCGCTGCGTCCGCGTCCTTGGGGTAGGCGTGAGCGAAGCCAGGAGAATCGTTCGCGAGTCTTACAAGAACCACGGGCGCTGTGCCGCGGAGATCCTCCGGATGCCAGTGCTCGGTGATGCGACGGACGGGCTGTTCTCCATCCATGGGGAAGACAACCTTTTGGAGGCTTTTGAAAAAGGCAGGGGGGTCATCCTCCTGAGCGCGCACCTGGGAAACTGGGAACTCGCCGCGTCAAGGATCACCCGAATGGGGATCCCGGTGGAAGCGATCGGAGCGGAGCAGCGGGATCCCCGGATGACGAGCCTCCTGTTTGAACTCAGGGCTTCCGGGGGAGTCGTGACCATCGGCAAGGGGTTCGACCTGAAGGGAGCCCTGCGATGCCTCCAGGGAGGGAAAGCCCTTGCGATTCTCCTCGACCAGGACGCCAAGCAGAAGGGAGTTGTCGTCCCGTTCATGGGACGGCCCGCAAGCACTCCGTACGGTCCCGTGAAGATGAGCTGGAAACTCGGCGCCCCCATCGTTCCGGTGTTCTTCATCCGCAAGGAGAATGGCATAAATCACGACCTGACCTTCCTCCCGGCGCTTGACCTTCCTCCGGGAGACGGTGGGGAGGAAGCGCTCAAGGCCGCCGTCACGACCTGCAACGATGTCCTGGGAGAGTGGATCGCCCGTTTCCCCGGCCAGTGGATGTGGGTTTACCCGAGATGGGCGAGCACCGTGGGGGACTGAGACGATGGAAGTGATCCTGGGCCTCGACCCTGGAAGGGACAAGTTCGGCTGGGCATTCGTGGCTCCCGACGGGTCGCTCCTGGCTAGTGGGATCATCCCAAGCGCCCGGGCCGAGGAACTGGTTGGCTACCTCCTGGCTGGCTGCCTGGAAGGCTTGTCTTCGTTCACCCGGGAAAACCCAGGGAGAATCGCGCTGCTGGATCCCCCGGGAATCATCCTGCTGGGCAACGGGACGGCAAGGCAGGGACTTTCGGGGATCCTTGCCTCGAGAAAAAAGGACTTTACCCTTTTCGACGAAGCCAATACGACTCTCGAGGCTCGGCCTCTCTATTGGTTCCTGCACCCACCGAAAGGATTGGCCAGGTTTCTCCCGGAAAGCCTCAGGGTGCCTCCACGCCCGATCGATGACCTCGCAGCCTGGGTTCTAGCCCGGAGATTCCTTGCCCAGAGTGAAAAAAGAGCAGGGATGTGATTTAATAGCAGGGTGAACAGATTGTTGGCAGGGGGGATTCCCGATGAAAACAACAAGGCTGAAAGTTTTCGTGGAGCGCCCGTCATCCTCTTCGTCTTGCATGACCATGGATTTCAACGCGATGCAGGCCGAGAAGGAAACCTTTCTGACCCTTCCCCTGGCGACGCAGGTGGCAGCCCTCGCCCGGGAGGTATCCAGGGAGTTCGGTCCCAGGGTCGAGCTTGACCTGATCGACCCGAGGAACATGTTCTTCCTGCTTGATGTCCTCCGCTACGGGGTCAAGCCCACGGAACCGGTCTGGGTCCTGGACGGGAAAGTCGCTTTACGCGGGGTACCGGAATGGAAGGACCTCAAAGCGGCGATCGAAGAATCGCTGGACCGCAAGGGCAAGGACTGAGTCAAAAGCAGGAAAAAGAGGCAGGGGGGGCCGCAGCACCCCTCCTGCCTCTTTTCATATCACCTGCAGTTCCCTCAAGGCTCCCCTTGCCAGGGCTTCAAGGCTTGAAACCGTCATCTCGCTGGGGAGGCCGGCGGCCTGGTAGGCGAGGGGCGTTTCGGTGCAGGCGGTCAGGATGGGGACGTTCGCTCTTTCCCAAAGCCCTTCCGCGACGGTAAGGAAGCAACGGCCGGCTTCAACCGGCCGGTTGGCCTTGACCAGGCGGATGACTTCGTTCACCTTTGCCTGCTCCCTCGGCGACGGAAGGTGCAGTGTAAAGCCCCTTCTATGGGCCCGCTCCTGGTAGATGCCGCTTGCAAGTGTTCCCTCTGTGGCGACGAGCCACCCGCCAGAGGGGTTTTTCACAATGGCATCGGCCAGTGTTTCCTCGACGATGTGGACGAGGGGGACGGGGAGTTCGTCCACGAATCGGTCGATGAATGCGTGGGCCGTGTTGCAGGGAACCGCCAGGAGGCTCGCTCCCCACGAGGCCAGTTTCAGGAGATCTTCCCGAAGCCGGGGGGTCGGGTCTTCCCCGTGTCCCATGAGGGCCTCCGTCCGGTCCGGGACCTGGGGGTCGGACAGGAGGACAACAGGAACGTGGTCCTGGTCGCGGGATGCAGGGGAAAGGACCGTCAGCAGCCGAAGGAATTCCGCACCCGCTGCGGGGCCCATCCCCCCCAGCACGCCAAGAAGCTTACGCGTTGCGCTCAACGTCCCGCAACTCTCCTTCCGTTTTCGCCACCACTGCAGCGACGCAGCTGTCACCCGTAACGTTGATCGCGGTCCTGGCCATGTCGAGGACGGCATCGATGCCCGCCACGAGGGCGACACCCTCGATCGGCAACCCGACAGCCGTCAGGACCAGAGTCAGCATGATGAGCCCCGCCCCCGGAACCCCGGCGGTCCCGATGGAGGCCAGGGTCGCCGTCAGGATGATGCCGACCTGCGCGCCCATCGAGAGAGGGAGGCCGTACGCCTGGGCGATGAAGAGGGCGCAAACGCCCTGGTAGAGTGCCGTGCCGTCCATGTTGATCGTGGCTCCCAGGGGGAGGACGAAGGAGGATATTCCCTCGGAAACCCCGAGGTTTTCCTGGGCCACCCGCATGGTCACCGGGAGGGTTGCAGAACTGGAGCGGGTGACGAAGGCTGTCAACATCGACTCCTTGACCCCGGAGAAGTACCAGAGGGGCGATTTCTTGACGACGAGCATGATGAGTCCCGAGTAGACCAAAAGCGCATGGAGGAAGCAGCCCAGGTAGACCGCCAGGATGACCTTGGCGAACGGGGCCAGGACGGACAGGCCGTACTTGGCCACCGTTGTTGCGATGAGGGCAAAGACGCCGTAGGGGGCGAAGGCCATGACGATCCCGGTCAGCTTGTACATGGCCTCGGCCACGGAGTCCATGAAGGTGATGACGGGTTTCCCCTTTTCCCCTGCGAGAACTGCGGAAACACCGAAGAACAGCGCGAAGACGATGATCTGCAGCATGTTCGCCTCGGCGAGGGATTTCGCGATGTTATCCGGGAAGATCCCCAGGAGGACGTCGATGATCGATGGGGGAACCGGGGCCTTGAAACCCGAGGTGTCGACCGAAAGGGCCATGCCGCTGCCCGGCTGGAGGACGTTGCCCAGCACGAGGCCGATCACGATGGCGACGGCGGTTGTGACGAGGTAAAGTCCTATCGTCTTGGCCCCGATGCGTCCAAGTTTCCGGATGTCTCCGAGGGAAGCCGTACCGACGACCAGGCTGGAAAAGACCAGGGGGACGATGAGCATTTTCAATAGGGTGATGAATATCTTGCCGATGGGGGCCAGGACCTGTGCCTTGTCCTTGAGGATCGCCCCAGCGGCGATGCCGAGGACGAAGCCGATGGCGATTTTCCAGATAAGTGGCACTTTCTTCCCGACTTCCGACATCATTCTCCTCCCCTTCCTGTCACGAAATGGATAATTAACTGTTCCTCTACTATTATACCCTCTAATGTTTGGAACGGGCATGGGGTAAGATAAAAAGAAGTCTCCCAGGTTCACCCAAGCTTTTCCCCAGGAGGGATGTCCGTGAAACGAACTGTTGCTTTTATCCTAGGCCTTATTCTATCCGTGCCCGTTTTCCTTCGCACGGGGCCAGCCCTTGCCGCGACCGCCTTGTCGGCAGGAAATGGTGCGATCGTTCTTGCCCTCTCCGGCGGCGGCATGAAGGGACTTGCCCACATCGGCGTCCTGGAGGTCCTCGAGGAGGCAGGAATTCAGGTGGCAGGGGTTGTCGGGACGAGCATGGGCTCGATCATCGGGGGGCTTTACGCTTACGGCTACACGCCGAGGGAGATCGAGATCATTTTCCGGAACGCGGACATCGCAAAACTCCTGGGAGATTCCAGTCTACCTTCCCTTCTGCCCGAGGGTGAGGAGGGAAGGGTTGGGGGGCAACCCCTCGTGAACCTCCAGTTTGGCCCGGACGGGAAAATAACGGGTCCGATGGGGGGGTTGCCGGGAATTCGACTATTCAACTTTTTCTCGGATCTCACGGCAAAAATCGGCACCGGGAATTTCCTGGACCTGCCGGTTCCGTATGCCGCGGTTGCCACGGATCTCGAGACCGGCGAGATGGTTGTCCTGAAGCAGGGAAGCCTGGCTGGAGCAATGCGCTCATCCATGGCCATCCCGGGGGTCTTCGCCCCGTGGACTCAAGAGGGGCGACTTCTCGTGGACGGCGGTCTCGTGGCGAACTTGCCGGTTTCCCCGGCCCGAGCCCTCTTTCCGGGGTACCCGATCGTTGCTGTGGACGTGTCGAGCGGGCTGAAAAGACGGGACGAGATTCGCACGGTCGTAGACGTCATCGACCAGATGACGATATTCATGACCGGGCAGAATGTCGCCAGGGAAAAGGCAGGGGCCGATCTCGTGATCCATCCCGATACGAAAGGGGTGCCCCTCCTTTCCGCCGAGTCCGTGACCGAGGTGATTGACCGGGGCCGGCAAACCGCCAGGGACGCCCTGCCCCGGCTTCTGGAACTGGCCGCCGCGGCTCCCCGTGTGAAGCGGGTTGCACATGCCGCCCCAGTCATCAATTCCGTCGAGGCCCGAGGCATCGCGGCTTCCCGCAGTGAGCAACTACTGGGTGAGACCGCTTCCTGGATCGGATCCCCGCCGGACCCGGTCCTTATTCAGAAAACGGCCGACCGGCTTCGCCAGGAAGGTGATTTTGCAACCGTTGACGTGAGCATGGAAGAAGCGGATTCGGGGACGAAACTCGTGTTCAACATCGAGAAAAAGGCCCCTTACGAAATGGAGATCGGAGGCTACACGACGAACGTCTCGGATGCGGAAAGAGCCCTGACCCTGCAGGCCGTGAGGAGAGATTTTGCCAAGGAGGGCGACCTGCTCTGGGTGGCCCTGGCTGTTGGGCAGGATTGGGGGATTTCCGCCCGTTACCTGACGCCATCCCGGGGGAACGACCGATGGGAAGGGGTCCTCTCCGCCAGGCAGAGGGATGTTTCTCCCGTGAATGCCGCTAGTGCCCGCTGGGAACGCTACGGGTTGACCTTGTACCGCAAGAGCGTTCGAGGAGACTGGCGGTACGGCCTGGGAATCACGCTGGAGCAATTGGAAAACCACGGGGATTTCGACGAGGGGTTCGCCTGGGGGCCTGCTTTCTATGTCGGCTACGAGGGACTGGATGACCCCGTCGATCCCAGGACCGGGACCCAGTGGATGCTCCGGGGTTGGTGGCGTAACGCGGATACGCTCCTGTTGAGGGCCGGGGGCCTGTCGGTCTGGTCGATTTCACCGGTGTGGCGGATCCTCCTTTCAGGTGGGCTCGAGGTGGGGGACGACTCCAACCCAGCGACGGCAGCCTGGCTCGGAGGAAGCGACGACCTGCTGGGGCTAGGCGAGCACCCCTACCTGGCCGACCGAGTGGCCTGGGCAAGGGTGGCCCTACGCAGGGAACTCAAGCGTAGCTGGTGGGGATCGACGAACATCGATGTATTCGGGGCGGTGGGAGGGACCTTCGATTCGGGATGGTCAAACCTGGAAACTCCGTGGGAAGCCGGGGTTTCTATGGGAATCCCGAACAATTTCCTGGAGGGCCGATTCTTCATCCTCTACAATAGCGAAAGTGAAGTGATCTACGGGTTCTCCCTGGGCCGACCGATTCCGGTGCGGGATCCGCTCCCCTGAAAAAAGGGCGCCATCTTGCCCATTCCGCCGTATTGAGGCTAAAATGTCACTCGTTCCCCTGGCTGGGGGAGCGACGATTGGAGGAGTCTTCATGGCACGGAACATCACACCGAAAGATAAGGACTATTCACAGTGGTACCTGGATGTGATAAAGGCCGCAGAACTGGCCGACTACGCTCCCGTCAGGGGGTGCATGATAATCCGGCCCAACGGTTACGCCGTCTGGGAAATGATCATGTCCGAGATGGACCGGCGCTTCAAGGAAACCGGCCACGTCAACGCCTACTTCCCCCTCCTGATCCCGAATTCCTTCCTCGAGAAGGAGAAGGAGCACGTCGAGGGGTTTGCCCCGGAATGCGCAGTGGTGACCCACGCGGGGGGGGAGGAGCTCGAGGAACCCCTCGTGATCCGGCCGACTTCCGAGACGGTCATCGGCTACATGTACAGCAAGTGGGTCCAGTCCTGGAGGGATTTGCCCCTTCTCATCAACCAGTGGTGCAACGTCATGCGGTGGGAGATGCGCCCGCGCCTTTTCCTCAGGACCTCGGAATTCCTCTGGCAGGAGGGGCACACCGCCCACGCCTCGAGAGCAGAGGCGATGGAGGAAACCCTGAAGATGCTCGAGGTCTACCGGGTTTTCATGGAAGAAATCCTTGCCCTGCCGGTGATCTCGGGGGAGAAATCCGAAGGGGAGCGTTTCCCCGGGGCCGACAACACGTACACCTGCGAGGCCATGATGAGCGACAGGAAGGCGCTTCAGGCAGGAACGAGCCATTTCCTCGGCCAGAACTTCGCACGTGCCTTCGACATCAAGTTCCAGAACCAGGGCGGGGAACTGGAGTTCGCCTGGACGACGAGCTGGGGAACCTCGACTCGCATGATCGGGGCCGTGGTCATGGCCCATTCCGACGACGACGGGCTTATCCTTCCGCCTCGCCTCGCGCCCGTCAAGGCCGTGATCCTGCCGATTTCCACCGACGCGGAAAAGCTTGAAAAGGAAATCCTTCCAAGGGCACGGGAAATCGCCTCCGCCCTCAACCGGGTCCTCGGCCCGATGGCGGTCCAGGTTGACACGGACTTCCATCTTCGGCCGGGGGACAGGTTCTTCCGCCACCTCCAGAAAGGCGTCCCGCTTCGCCTGGAACTGGGCGAGCGCGAGATGGAGGCCGGCAAGGTGCGGGCCGTCCGGCGAGACACTGCGGAGAAGGCCGAAATTTCATGGGAGTCGGTTGCAACCGAGATTCCTGCCCTCCTCGAAAACATCCAGAAGGCCCTTTTCGAGAGAGCTGCAGCCTTCCGTGATGCCAACACCCGGCATGCTTCTTCCTTCGAGGAGATGAAAACCCTGCTGGAGGACGGCGGGGGATTCATCACCGCCTTCTTCGGCGGAGACCGTTCGGACGAAAAGGCGATCAAGGAGGCCACGGGTGCGACCGTCCGGTGCTTCCCACTTTCGGACAAGCGCACCGGGACCTGTTTCTTCACGGGAAAGGAAGACGCGAAGCTCGCCATCTTTGCCCGGGCCTACTAGGCCCTAGCCTCGCTCCCACGAATCCATCGAGGGAGACAGCCGGAGTGACTGGCCGGCTGTCTCCCTTTTTCGATTGCCATGATATCCTGCTAGTGGGTGCATGAAATAGAATAGTATTGGGGAAGATCGAATTCCTTCCGGCAGGGGGGTGCCCGGCAAGATGGAAAACGAGAGGTTCTGGGCTCGGACGCGAATCCTCATCGTAAAGGGGGATATCACTCTCTATGACGGGGATGCCGTGGTGAATGCCGCGAACAACGAGTTCTGGATGGGCTCCGGTGTGGCGGGGGCGATCAAGAGAAAAGGCGGCGAGACCATCGAATCGGAAGCCATGGCAGGAGGGGCGGCCCTGCCGGGGGAGGTTCGGGTCACCGGGGCGGGGCACCTTGGGGTCCGGTTCGTCCTGCATGCTGCCGTGATGGCCCAGGATCTCGTGACCAGTGAATCCTTCATTCGTTTGGCAACCCGGAACGCCCTCTCAAAGGCGGAGGAAATTGGTGTGGGGCGAATCGCCTTTCCTGCGCTGGGAACGGGCGTCGGGGGATTCCCGATCCCGGATTGCGCAAACGCTATGCTGGGGGAGGTCCACGACTACCTTGCGACCCATCCGGATTCGGTGTTGCGGGAGGTCGCCTTCTTCCTGTTCGGGGAAGACGCAGCGGCGCTTTTCGGCGAAGTCCTGCAAAATTGCAAGGCCTGGGAAAGCGGGAGGAATTGATTCCCATGAAGGAACCCAAGAGCGGGCGGACAAGGGGGAAGGGAAAGAGAGCCCTTCAGCCCGTGTTCCTTCCCCAGCCGGCCGATGAAAAGCCGTATCCCATCCCCGTGAGGCTGGACGAGGGGTTTGAAGACCCCAGCCTTTATTTCAACCGGGAACTGAATTGGATCGAGTTCAACCGCAGGGTCCTCGAGGAGGCCATGGATCCCTCCGTGCCCTTGCTGGAGAGAGTCAAGTTCATGGCGATCTTCTCGACGAACCTGGACGAGTTCTTCATGATCCGGGTCGCCGGGCTTTTGCGGCAGCTCAGCCTCGGCGTCCTCGAGGCGCCCCCGGACAGGATGACTCCGACCGAACAGCTCGTCCTGGTCAGGAAGAAGCTGAAGCCAATTCTGGCGCAGCAGATCGAGGCATGGAAGAAGGACATCCTCCCGCGGCTTTCCGCGGAAGGTATCCGGATCCACCGTTACGAGGAACTGAAGGAAGGTCCGAAAAAACAGCTGAGAGCCTATTTCAGGGAGGAAATATTCCCCGCCCTGACTCCCCTGGCCTTCGATGCCGGACACCCCTTCCCGCACATTTCGAACCTCAGCCTGAACCTGGCGGTCACGCTGAAAGGGCCGAAAGGCTCGGTTCGCCTCGCACGGTTGAAGATCCCGACAATCTTCCCGAGGTTGCTGAGAGTGCCTGACGAAGGGAAGGTGAACCGTTACGACCGTTTGGGGATGAAGGATCCCAGGAGCAGCGACTTCGTTTGGATCGAGGACGTCGTTGCGGCGAACCTGGACCTTCTTTTCCCTGGAATCCCGGTGGTCTCGGCACACCCTTTCCGTGTGATCCGGGATGCGGATCTCGAAATCGAGGATGACGAGGCTCCCGACCTCCTGACGGTGATGGAAGAAAACGTGGAGCAGCGGCAGTTCGGGATGCCGGTCTGCCTGGCCTTCGACAAAACCATGCCGGCGACCGTGAAGCGGGTTCTCATCGAAAACCTGCGGGTGGGACCGTGCCAGATCTATTCGGTGGAAGGTCCCCTCGGGATGGGGGATCTCATGGAATTGGCTGCCCTCGACCGGCCAGGCCAGAAGGAGGTTCCTTTCGCGCCCGCCCTTCCGGTGCCTTTGAGAAAAGGGCAGGATCTCTTTTCCGCGATCAGGGCAAGGGATATCCTGCTCTTTCACCCGTATGACAGCTTCAAGCCCGTGGTGGATTTCATCACGGAGGCCGCAAGGGACCCCGACGTGCTGGCCATCAAGCAGACGCTGTACCGTGTGGGAAGAAACTCGCCCGTGGTCGAAGCCCTGCTGGAGGCCCGGGAGTCCGGGAAGCAGGTCATGGCGATGGTCGAACTGAAGGCCCGCTTTGACGAAGAAAACAATATCCAGTGGGCCCGCGAGCTGGAGCGTGCGGGCGTCCACGTTGTTTACGGGGTCCTGGGACTGAAGTGCCATGCTAAGGCTACCCTTGTGGTGCGGAGGGAAAGCGACGGGATCCGGCGTTACGTGCACCTGGGCACGGGCAACTACAATGCTGTGACGGCACGGCAGTACACGGACCTGGGGCTGTTCACCTGTGACCCCGATATCGGGGAGGATGTCGTCGACGTGTTCAATGCGATCTCCGGCTATTCGATGAAAGAAGATTACAAAAAGCTGCTGGTTGCCCCGGTCAATATGAGAGAGGGCATCAGGGCCCGCATCGAGAGGGAGGTTGCCCTGCACGAGAAGGAGGGGGGCGGGACCATCCTCTTCAAGCTCAACGCCCTCATCGACAAAGAGTGTATCCAGGCTCTCTACAGGGCTTCCCAGAAGGGAGTCGGGATCGATCTCCAGGTGCGGGGGATCTGCTGCCTCAGGCCCGGTGTAAAGGGGCTCAGCGAGAACATCCGGGTCACCTCCATCGTGGGGAGGTTCCTCGAGCACCCGAGGATTTTCTGGTTCCGCAACGGGGGTGCCGGGGAAATCCTCCTGGGAAGCGCAGACCTGATGCCCCGCAACCTGGAACGTCGGGTGGAAATCCTCTTCCCCGTGTGCGATCCCGGCCTGGCCTCCGCCATTAGGGACACGATCCTGGAGACCCATATGCAGGACACGGCAAAGGCCCGCGTGCTCCTTCAGGACGGGACCTACGCTCGAGTGCGCCCGAAACCCGGCGGAGGCCCATTGAACGCCCAGCGGGAGATGATAGAGAAAAGGGGGAGCTGGAATGATTCCTGACTGCGGAACTCTGCCCCCGGAACCGGAGGTCTGCCTGTTTGCCTCGGAGGTGCTTGAGAAGCGCGCGTGGGCCCTTCTGGACGAGATCCCCGGGGTTCGCGAGAACAAGGACCCGGAATGCCTCCACCGCATGAGGGTCGCCTCGCGACGATTCCGGAACGCCCTTCCCCTTTTCCCGGGCTGCTTTCCCTCGTCTGAAGCGAAACGATGGGAGAAGGAGGCCCGCAGGGTGGGGAGGGCACTGGGAGAGGCCAGGGATGCGGACGTGCAGGCGGATTCCATCGCAGGCTGGCTTGCGGGGCTTGAGGACGCACGCTTCAAGCCGGGGATCGAGCGGCTGATCCTTCGCCTGTCCCAAAAGCGGGAAAAACTCCAGGAAAGGGTTCTCGAAGCCCTTGACCGCCTGGAGGAAGGTCCCCTCAAAAGCGAATTGCCCGAGGCAGTTCGCGGGCTTTCCGTGGACATGAGGCTCGCCTGTCCGACAGAAACCGGCCCGATCGTCCGGGATGTCGCCCTCAAGCTGCTTACCCGCCGGCTCGCGGAGCTCGAGGCTTTCGATTCCATCGCAGGGCATCCGGAGAGGGTGGAGGAACTCCATGCCATGCGGATTGCGGGGAAGCGGCTTCGCTACACCCTCGAAGTATTCCGGCCCCATCTTGGCGGGGAAGCGGCCCATTTCCTGGAAAAGCTGAAAGAGATGCAGGACCTGCTGGGGGAGATCCACGACTGTGATGTCTGGATCGGATGGCTCCCGGTCTTCCTCGAAAAGGAAAAGTGCCGGACCTTCCGCTATTTTGGGCATGGAAGGGCTTTCGCCCGGCTGCGCCCCGGCATCCTTTTCCTCCAGGAGGCTTACCGGGCCAGGAGGGAGGAAAAATTCGAGGCCTTCAGGGCATTCTGGGAAAAATCGAGGACCTCCCCGGGGTGGGAGGGCCTCCTGGCCGGCCTGGGAAGGGACCTGCCTTGAAAGTTGCCCTGCTTTCGGACGTCCACGCAAACCTGCCCGCTCTCGAGGCCGTGTTGCAGCATGCCCAAGACAGGGGGTGCGAGGTCTTCTGGAACGCAGGAGACTGCCTCGGCTACGGGGCGTTCCCGGATGAAGTCGTCGGGGTTCTTCGGGGCTGTGCCCTGAACATCCTTGGGAATTACGACCGGAAAGTTCTCGAGGTCAGGAAAAGACGGGCCGATTGGCAGCAAAGCCTGATGCCCGAAAAGTGGATGGCGTTCAACTGGGCTTACGAAAACCTGTCGAAGGAAAACAGGAAGTGGCTCGCGGAACTGCCGGAACAGAGAAGGGTCGAGGTGGAGGGGAAGACGGTTCTTATCGTCCACGCCTCGCCTCTTTCGGCAAACGAGCATCTCTCTTGCGGGACCCCGCGCGACCGCTTCGAGGCCCTGGCGGATGCCGCAGGCGCGGATGTCGTTGTTTGCGGCCACTCCCACGTTCCCTTCGTGATCCGTGCAAAAGGCACCTGGTTCATCAATCCCGGGTCGGTAGGACGCCCGGACGATGGGGACGCACGAGCCAGTTACGCGACTCTCAGCCTTCGCCGGGGGGTCTTCCGTGTTTGGCATTACCGCGTGGACTACGACGTGGAAAGAGCGGCAGATGAGGCCCGGCGCCGCAAGCTCCCGGAATCTTTCGCCCAGATGCTTCTGAGGGGGCTGAGCCTGAAGGATGTTCTCGAGGGGGACGAACCGGTGCCGGGATCAGAAGAGCCGAGTTGCGGAGGAGGGGAAAGCCCGCTTGAATCGGTCATGAGACTCGTGAAAATCTGCAGGGACGAGGAAGACCACTCGCACCAGGTTGAGCGGGTGGCCCTCAGGTTGTTCGATCTCATGCAGCCCCTGCACGGGTTGGGTGAGTTCGAGCGGTTCTGGCTCCAGAGCGCGTCGCTGCTTCACGATATCGGGTGGGTCGAGGGGGGCAAGGGGCACCACAAGTCTTCGATGCGGCTGATCCAGGTATCCCCGATTTTGGCTTTCGACCGAAGGGAAAGACAGATCATAGGGTCCATTGCCCGCTACCACCGGGGGAGCCTGCCAAAAAGCAGCCATGCCCATTTCGAAACCCTCTCCGAACCCGACAGGGTCGTGGTGCGCAAGCTGGCTTCGCTTCTCCGGCTGGCAGACGGGATGGACGCGAGCCACGGTTCGGTGGTACGGGAGATCACGGGCCGGCTGGAGCCCCGTAAAGTATTCCTGGAGTGCAATGTCTCCTCTCCGGCCTTGTGGGAAAGGGTTTCGACCGACCGAAAGAAAGACCTGTTCGAGGAAACCTACGGAAGAGAGCTGAAGATCACATGGAAACAAGCCTGAAGCCGTCCAGGGGGAAGGTTGCCGCCTTCCTCGACATGGGAACGAATTCTGTCCGGCTTTTAGTCGTCAGGGTGGACCCGGGAGGGGTCTACACGGTGCTCAACCAGCAGCGGGAAGTGGTCCGCCTGGGGGAGGGCGAGTTCCAGGAACAGCTTCTCCAGCCGGAAGCCATGGACCGGGCAGTCCTGGTCTGCAGGAAGTTCAATGACCTTGCCAGGGCCTACGGGGCGGAGGATATCGTCGCCGTCGCAACGTCTGCGACCCGGGATGCGGAAAACCAGGGGAAATTCCTTGCCCGCCTCGAAAAGGAGGCCGGGCTGGAGGTGCGCGTCATCTCTGGCCGCGAGGAAGCCCGCCTCATTTACCTGGGGGTCTCGAGCGGCGTCCACATGGGATCCAGGAACGCGGCCTTCATTGATATCGGAGGGGGCAGCACGGAGGTGATCGTCGGCAACCAGGCGGAACACGCCTACCTGGACACCCTGAAGCTCGGGGCGATCCGCCTGACCCAGATGTTTTTCCTTCCCGACGAAAAAGGCCCCGTCTCCGCGCCCCGGTATGCCCTGATCTGCCAATACGTGAAAAATGCCGCAATCCGGACCTCGCAGAGGGTGCGGGAGCACAAAATCGACATGGCCCTGGGCAGTTCGGGAACGATCATGAACCTGGCCGAGATCGCCCACGAAATGAAACTGAAAGGGGCCACGGAGGAAAAGTGCCTTGGCCGGGAAGCCCTGAAAAGAGTCGTTGAAACCCTCTGTGCCCTTCCCCTCGAGGAGAGAAGGCGTCTCCCGGGCATCAACCCGGAGCGTGCGGACATCCTGGTCGCAGGAGCGGCCGTCATCGAAACGCTGATGGACCTGCTGGGGCTGAAGGAAATCCGGGTGAGCGACCGGGGGCTCAGGGACGGGCTCCTCGTGGACTACCTTTCCCGCCCGGAAAATTTCCCTCAGCTTTCAGGAATGACCGTCCGCCAGAAGAGCGTCCTGCGGCTGGGAAGGACCTTCGGCCTGGACGAGGAACACGCAAAAACGACGAGCCGCCTGACCCTGGGGCTTTTCGACTCGGCCCGTGAGGCCGGGCTTCACGCTTACGGTTCAGCCGAAAGGGAATTGCTCGAGCACGCCGTTTTGCTCCACGACATCGGGATGTTCATTTCCTTCAGCAACCACCACGCCCATAGCCATTACATCATCAGGAACGCAGAACTCCTGGGATTCAACCAGACCGAGATCGCGATCATTGCCTGCGTCGCTCTTTTCCACAGGAAGCGATTGCCCGACAAGGACAACCCGGATTTCGCTGCGCTGGACAAGGCTTCCAGGCAAGTCGTCCGCGTCCTCTCGATGTTCGTCCGGATCTCCGAAAACCTGGACCGGACTCACACAGGCATGGTGACCGGGGCCCGCTTCAGGTTATCCAAGGGCGGCAAGGTTGTCCTTGAAATCCGGGCATCGGGAGACATCCAGATGGAGTTGTGGGGGGTCCAGTCCCAGCAGGAAGGCTTCAGGAAGATCTTCAAGCGTGCGTTCGAGGTCCGGGTGCTGCCGCCGGCAGGCTAAAGATCCGCGGGAACGTCCAGGCCCATCCTTGCCGCCACGGACTGGAAAAAGGCGTCGATGTCCTCGTCGACGTGAAGCGACACGCGGGATGAAGGCAGCCAGGTCCTGGAGATTTCCCCCTTGTTGACGACGACGATGTTCCCGGGACAGAGGGATGGGAGCCAGGCTGCCGGTGTCACGGCGAGGGAAGATCCCACGACGAAAAGGAGGTCGGCACTCGCGACAAGCTCCTGGCAGGCCTCGAACTGCATGACGTTCTCCCCGAAGAAGACGACTTCCGGCTTGATGACCGACTGGCACCGGTCGCAAAGGGGGATCCCTTCCGCCTCGACCTTCCGGGCGCTTTCGCGGTACCCGTAGTTCTTCCCGCACTTGGTGCAGCGGCTTTGCCAGATGCTCCCGTGAATCTCCAGGACTTTGGCGGATCCTGCCCTCTGGTGAAGGGCGTCGATGTTCTGCGTCACGATTCCCGACATTCTGCCCTCCTTTTCAAGCCGGGCAAAAAAGCGATGGCCCCACGTGGGTTGCACGGCCTCCACCTGGCGCAGGAACTCGCGGTGGAATTTATAGTAAAAAGCGGGATTGACCTCGAAAACACCGATATCGAAGATCCGTTCGGGGTTCTCGATCCCCAGTTTCGCATAGAGTCCCTCGGGTCCCCGGAAGTCCGGAATTCCCGCGCTTGTCGACATCCCGGCCCCGCTCAGGAGCACGATGCGTTCCGCACTTGCGATCAAGTCGGCACAACGACCTGCCATTTCAGTCAAAGAATGGCTCATGAATATCCCCTCCTGCCACAAGTTTACTCCTGCCTCGCATCCCGGAAAATCCCGGCTATGTCGGGACCCGCGTCACTTGATGGGGCGGTTTGCCCCGTGATATATTTCATGCAAGCGGGTGCAAAAAACTCGGGAGGTGTCCTAATCATGGCTCTGCGCAAAGTCGTTTACGGTATCGACGATCGTCCCCCCTTCCCCATCATGGTCCTGGCCGGGCTGCAGCACGTGCTCACCCTCTTCGGGGCGACCACGCTGGTGCCGCTCATCTTTGGTCCAGCGATGGGCATGGACACGGTCCAGATCGGATTTTTCATTTCCTGCGTCTATTTCGCGATGGGAGTCGCGACCCTGATACAGACTCACCCGAAACTGGGGTCCGGCCTGCCGATCGTCCAGGGGTCGAGCTTCAGCTTCATTCCCCCCATCATGACGATCATCGGCACCTTCAAGGCGGCAGGACCGGCCGTCATCATGCAGAACGTCGGCGGTGCCCTGATCTCCGGTGGACTGGTCCTCGCGATTCTCGGCTACACCCGTCTCGTGGGGTACATTCGCAAGGTCATCACGCCGATCGTCATCGGGCCCACGATCATGGCGATCGGATTTTCCCTGGCACCGGTGGCCGTCCAGTTCAATGCGGCGAATTACTGGCCGATCTCACTGCTCGTCGTGGCGGGGATCTTCACCTTTAGCCTGGTGTTGAAGAACAAGTACATCAACATCTTTGCCATCCTTTCCGCCATCGTCCTGGCCTACCTGGTCTGCCTGGCTGCTTCCATGGCCGGCCTGTTCCCTCAGGGGCATCCCGCCCACATCAACCTGGCAGGCATCGCCGCAGCACCCTGGTTCAGGGATTTCCGGACCTTGGTCATGCCCTGGGGGGCTCCGAAATTCAGCCTCCTCACCTTCGGTGCCATCCTTGCCGGTTTTTTCGCGGTCATGATCGAGTCCATCGGCGACTACCACTCCTGCTCCTACGCTTCCGGCCTGCCTGATCCCAGCCCTGACACCATCAGCAGGGGCATCGGCGCCGAAGGCTTGAACTGCATGCTCGCCGGTCTCTTCGGGGCCGTTGGAACGACCTCCTACACGGAGAACATCGGGCTGATCGGCCTGACGGGAGTGGCTTCCCGGTGGGTTGTCCGCACCGGCGCCGTCCTGCTCATCATCATGAGCATGATCGGAAAGCTTGGGGCGCTGGTCGCAACGATCCCCAGTCCGATCATCGGGGGAGCGTACATTGCCCTTTTCGGGATCATAGGGGCCCTGGGGATCCAGGTGCTCATGAGGGCCGACATGGGAAGCCAGAGAAACGTGCTCATCGTCGGTTTCGCTTTCCTGATGGCCCTCGGCCTTCCGGGCTGGGTGGACGGCCAAAAGGAGGCCTTCTTTGCTTTCGGCGTCCCGGGACAGGTCCTGTGGGCGATCCTCAAGACACCCATGGCGGTAGCGGGCGTCTGTGCCGCCTTCTGGGACAGCCTGATCCCCGGGACGCCGGAGGAGCGCGGCATCGGAGTGCAGCCTCGCTAAAGGAAAAAAGGAAATCTGGCGAGGGGCGGCGGGAAATCCCGCTGCCCCTTTTTTTGCGGTATTATTGGAACGCAGGGTGAAAGGGGAATTGGATAACGTGGGAAAATTCGACTTCATCATTGTCGGAGCAGGGCCGGCAGGCCTTTTCGCGGCACTCGAGCTTTCACGGGCAGGGAAAAGCGTGGCCGTTTTCGACAAGGGCTCTCCGATATCTGCCCGGAAATGCCCGATCAAGACAGGGGCATCGAAGGACTGTGTGCGTTGTCACCCGTGCGCGATCATCTCCGGGTGGGGCGGGGCAGGGGCCTATAGTGACGGAAAGCTGACCCTGACGCCTGAATTCGGGGGGAACCTTGAGCGGAGCGTCGGGCGCGAGAAACTCCTGGACCTGATTGATGAAGTGGATCGGACTTTCGTCCATTTCGGTGCCGACTCTCCCGTCTATGAACCGGATCCGGTCTTTGCGGCTGACGTCATAAGGAGGGGCCGGGCTGCCGGCCTCCAGGTCATTCCTGCCCGTATCCGCCACATGGGCACGGACCGGGCCAAGCAGGTCCTTGCCTCCTTTTACGAAGAACTGGGAGCCTCGTGCGAGGTGAGAACAAGAACGGAAGTCCAGACGGTCCTGGTGGAGCAGGGGCGGGCAAAAGGGGTTCTCCTGGCGGACGGTACCCTGGTCGAAGCGCCCGCAGTGCTCCTGGCCCCGGGTCGCGAAGGGGCTCCCTGGATGGAGCGGGTGGCATCGGACCTGGGGTTGTCCGTGGACTCCCTGCCTGTCGATATCGGGGTTCGCGTCGAGATCCCCGACGAGATCGCCAATGACCTGACCGAGCAGTTTTACGAAGTCAAGGCCATTTTCGATGCCCCCACCTTCGACGACAGGGTCAGGACTTTCTGCATGTGCCCTCACGGGGAGGTTGTCACGGAATACCAGAGCGACTCCGGCCTCGTCATCGTGAACGGTCATAGCAACCGCGACCGGAAGACCCAGAACACGAACTTCGCCATACTCGTGAGCACGGAGTTCACCCACCCCTTCCGCGACCCGAACGGCTACGGAGGAGCAATCGCCCGCCTGGCAAACATGCTTGGGGGTACCGTGCTGGTCCAGCGCCTGGGTGACCTGAAGGCGGGAAGGCGTTCCACGGCAGGGAGAATCGAGCGTGGACTGGTTCGTCCGACCCTGCAGCAGGCGGAACCGGGAGACCTTTCGTTTGCCCTGCCCTATCGCCACCTTACCGACATCCTGGAGATGCTGAAGGCCCTGAACGCCATCATGCCAGGGATCGACGGGCCCCATACCCTGCTCTACGGGGTTGAGGTGAAATTCTACAGCCTTCGCCTTTCCCTGGACAAGGGACTGCAGACCTCCGTCAAGGGCCTCTACGCGGCAGGCGACGGGGCCGGGGTCACCCGTGGGCTCGTGCAGGCCTCCGCCAGCGGCCTTGTGGCGGCGAGGGATTTCCTTGACACGGAGAGGGAAGCGAGTTAAACTACCCTTACTCTAAAATCATTATCAACAACGGGGCTTAAAAGCCCCTAACCAAGGGGAGGTCGATTGCAGATGATGAAGGAAAAGATGAACGAGGCGATCAACAGGCAGATCAACGAGGAAGCTTTCTCTTCCTACCTTTACCTTTCCATGTCAGCCTGGTTCGAGAGGCGGAACCTGAAAGGGTTTGCCAACTGGATGAAGGTCCAGGCCCAGGAAGAGGCCGTTCACGCCAAGATATTCTTTGACCATATTGTTGAGAGGGGCGGAGAGGTCAAGCTTTTGTCCATCGCGGCCCCAAAGACTGAATGGGCGTCACCGCTCGAGGCTTTCAGGGACACTCTCGAGCACGAGAAGCACATCACCTCCTGCATCCATGGCCTGATGGACCTGGCCATTGAAGAGAAAGACCATGCCGGGGCAATTGCCCTCCAATGGTTTGTCACGGAACAGGTCGAAGAAGAAGCCAACGCGGAGGAACTCCTGGCCAAAGTGGAGATGGTCGGGGAATCAAAGAACGGGCTCTTTATGATGGACCGGGAACTCGGGGCCAGGGTTTTCAAACTGCCCACGGGTGTTACGATATAAGGCAACCCGTCCATCCGGGATGTCACGCGCGGGGACGGGCTGCGGCCTTTCCCCGCTTTTGCATCGGGCAATACGGAATTCATTACTAAACGAGGGGGATCGATCATGGAGACCGAAAACACCATCGACGTCAAAGCCTTGTTCAACCTGACCTACGGCATGTACATCATCAGCACGGTATGGGAAGGCCGGAAAAACGGCCAGATCGCGAACTCCGTGATGCAGGTCACGGCAACCCCGAACACGGTGGCGGTCTGCCTGAACAAGGAGAACCTGACCTGGGATCTCCTCGAGAAAAGCGGTAAATTCTCGGTGACGGTCCTGGAGGAGGAAGTCCCCATGACGTTTATCGGGAATTTCGGGTTCAAGAGCGGCCGGGATATCGACAAGTTCGCCTCTTGCGGGTGGATGGCCGCGCCCGGGGGAACACCCGTCGTGCTCGACCATGCTCTTTCCTGGATCGAGGCGCGTGTGTTCAACCGTATCGACGTTTACACGCACAGCGTCTTTTTCGGAGAGGTCATTTCCTCCTCATGCCTGAAGCAGGGGTGTCCGCTGACTTATGCGAACTACCACCTCGTGAAAAAGGGAAAATCGCCGAAATCCGCGCCCACATACAACCTGAACGCAGTCAAGTAAGGAGGTCTTGCAGAAGATGAGCGGCAGCGCAATCGAAGTCAAGCCAGGGATTTACTGGGTCGGAGCCATCGATTGGGGCCTGCGTGATTTTCACGGGTATTCCACGGAACTGGGGTCCACCTACAATGCCTTCCTCGTGGTGGACGATCACGTGACCCTCTTCGACACCGTGAAGGCAACCCATACGGAGGAGATGCTCTGGCGGATCGGCCAGGTCATCGATCCGGGGCGCATCGATACGGTCGTCGTCAACCACGCGGAGATGGATCACAGCGGCAGCCTGGGAAGGCTGATCGAGACGGTCCATCCCGAGAGGGTTTTCGCTTCCCCGGCCTGCGAAAAAGCCCTCAAGGCCCATTTCCACTACCGGGACTGGCCGGTGCATGTCGTGAAGAGCGGGGACCGCCTGAACCTGGGGAAGCGCAACGTGGCTTTCCTCGAGACGAAAATGCTCCATTGGCCGGACAGCATGTTTTCCTTCCTGGAGGAGGACGGCCTCCTGATTTCCAGCGACGCTTTCGGGGCGCATTACGCTTCCAGCGAGCGCTTCGACGACGAGGTGGAAGCGGGGGAGCTGATGCACCAGGCCGGAAAGTATTACGCGAACATCCTGAACCCCTACTCACCGCTCGTGCTGGGCTTGCTTGAGCAGGTCAGGAAACTCGGGCTCGACATCAAGATGATCGCACCCGACCATGGGGTGATCTGGCGGAAGGACCCGGGGCGCATCCTGGCTGCATACGCCGACTGGGGAGCCCAGAAAACACGGGAGAAGACCCTGGTCGTTTTCGATTCCATGTGGCACAGCACCGAGAAGATGGCCGAAGCGGTCGGGCAGGGACTCCTGGAGAAGGGGGTTTCCGTCCAGGTGATGGACCTGCACGGCTGGCACCGGAGCGACGTTGTGACGGAACTCCTGGATGCAAGGGGGCTCGTGCTCGGTTCTCCGACCCTGAACAACGGGATGCTTCCCCGCCTGGCGGACGTGATCTGCTATGCGAAGGGGCTGCGGTTCACCGGGCGGCTTGGCGCCGCCTTCGGTTCCTACGGCTGGGGCGGGGAGGCGGTCAAACTGTTGAACGAAGCCCTTGACGAGATGAAGGTCAGGCGTGTGCACGAGGGATTGCGGATCCAGTACGTCCCGGCCCAGGGCGACCTGGATCGTTGCAGGGATATGGGGCATACGATCGCCGAGGCCGTCCTCGCAGAATCGCGCTGATGGGGAAGGGAGCGGGTGGCAGGGCCTGGCCGGGGGAGCCTGACTGCCTCCGGGAAATACTCGAGGGGATTTACGCCGATTACAACCGTCCCGAATGGGTCTCCCCGGATCCCCTGGAGTGCGTCCTCCCGTTTGCCGACCCGCGTGACCGGGAGGTTGCCGCGCTGGTGGCATCGGGTCTTGCCTATGGCCGCGTGAACCAGATCGTGAGGAGTGTCCGGTTGGTCCTTGCCCACCTGGGTCCCTCCCCGCGTTCTGCCCTTGAACGCTCGTCCCGCTCGCAGCTCGAGCGGGATTTTTCTTCATTCAGGCACAGGTTCACTCCCGGGAGCGACGTTGCCAATCTTCTCTGGGGGGCCCGGATGCTTTGCCTCAGGCATGGGGGGCTCGAATCCGCCTTCCTCTCCGGGGACCGCCCCGGGGGAACCTATATCCCCACGCTCGATGTCTTCATGCAGGAACTGGCTCGGGCTTCGGGAGTGCAGGGAAGGAACAGCCTGGTTTGCCGGCCGTCCGATGGGAGTGCATGCAAGCGACATTGGCTTTTCCTGAAATGGATGGTTCGCTCCGACGCGGTGGACCCGGGAGGCTGGAACCGATGCGGTCCGGCCAGGCTCGTGATACCTCTGGACACGCACATGCATCGGATCGGGCGGGTTCTCGGATTCACCAATCGCAAGGTTGCCGACCTGAAGGCCGCCCTGGAGGTCACGAGGGGATTTGCCGCCATCGCGCCCGAGGATCCGGCCCGATACGACTTTTCCCTGACGCGGTTCGGTATCCGGAGTGACCTGCTCCTCGAGGATCTACTCGTAAAGTGCCGAACGGCCGCGCTCGACGTCCACATGCCGAAGGACGGCCATCCCGGCGATGAAAAACAGGGAAAGGGCTAGTGCCCCGTAGCGGGGGGATCCGGTCGCCTGGAGGATCAGCCCGAAAATGGCTGGCCCCGCAACACCTGAAAACTTGCTGGAAAGGTCGTAAAACGCGAAGAACTCCGCGCTTCGGCCAGGGGGGACCATGGAGCCGAAAAGGCTGCGACTGAGGGCCTGGGTTCCGCCCTGGACCGTACCGATTCCAATGGCGAGGGCCCAGAACTGCCACGGGTGAACGAGGAAAAAGGCCCAGACGGACAGGCAGACGTATCCTCCAAGGCCAAGGAAAATCGCGGGTTTTGACCCGATCTTTTCGGCTAGGCGCCCGAAACCGAGAGCGCATGGAATGGCGACGAACTGTGTGGCCAGCAACGCACCCAGGAGGTGCGCCCTCCCGATTCCCAGGGCCGAGGCGTAAAGGGCTCCCAGCTTGATGACGGTCCCGATGCCGTCATTGAAAAGCCAGAAGGCAACGAGGAAAAGGAATGCGTCACGATGAAGCCGGAGTGAACGGAGAGTCCGGAAGGGGCGCGTTAGGACGTTGATGCCTCCAGGCGGGCCTGCCGCCTCCCGCGGTGGTTCGGGTACGAATACCAGGACGGGCACGGTAAAAACGGCCCACCAGGCGGCCACGGTGAGAAAGCTGAGCCGCATCCCACTCTCCGGGGGCAGGAAGACGATCATGGCCACGTTGATTGCCAGGAGGACTCCTCCTCCAAGATAGCCGATCGCGTAACCCGCACTCGATGCCCGGTCCAGCTCGGCGGGTGTGACGAGGTGGGGCAGGAGGGAGTCGTAGAACACGGAGGAGAGGGAGAAGCCGACTGTTCCCAGGACGAGGAGGACGAGCGCGGAACCCCATTGCCCTTCCCGCACCCAGGCCAAGCCGGCAGAGGCTGCGATGCCCATCAGGGTTGCTGCCGCAAGCCCCTTCTTTTTCCAGCCTCGCTCGTCGGCTACCGCCCCGGAAAAGGGAGCAGAAAGGACCGAGATCAGGAGGGCCGCGGCCGAAGCGTATCCCCAGTACGCCAAGGCTGATGTCATGGAAAGCCCCCGGGCCGCCACTTCCCGGTAGTAGACAGGTAGGACCGCTGCCATGACCGTCGTTGCGAAGGCCGAGTTCCCAGCGTCATAGAGGGCCCAGCTCCAAAGACTGCGTCTCTTCGCAGTCGAATCCACGGCTTTTTCCCCTTTCCCGGAGTGTTCTCTCGCAGGAGGCGGTTCTCATTATCAGTCAAGGCCAGGTTGATTCAAAGGGGTGAGAAATTTGGCTTGACAAATAAAAGGAATTAAAGTATCTATATACCGAAAATAGATCGGCAAAAACAGGGGGGTTCCATGTGAATAAATTCATTCGGCCCATCATCCGGATCGACAAGGAAAAATGCGACGGTTGCGGTCTGTGCGCCACGGCTTGTCACGAGGGCGCGATCGCCATCGTGGACGGCAAGGCCCGGCTTATCAGCGAAAGCCATTGCGATGGCCTGGGAGACTGCCTGGGCGAATGTCCCAGGGGGGCGATCACGATAGAACGAAGGGAAGCCGACGCCTACGACGAGGAAGCCGTACGGAAGGCCCAGGAAAAGAAGCTCCCGGAAAAATCCTTGCCTTGCGGCTGCCCGGGAACGATTGCCCGGAGTTTGAAGGAAGTGCCCTTGCCTGACCTTTGCGAAGAAGCGGAGGGAAAGGCCCGCGAGAAAAAGGGAACGCCTGCTGTTTCAATGCTCGCTAACTGGCCTGTACAGCTTGCCCTTGTTCCGGTCAGTGCTCCTTACCTCAAAGGGGCTAGCCTTGTCCTGGCTGCCGATTGCACTGTAGTAGCCTGCCCCGATTTCCACGACCGGTTCCTTGAAGGAAAGATCCTTCTCATGGGATGTCCCAAGCTTGACGACGCGGCCTCCTACGAGGAGAAATTGGTGGAGATCCTTTTGGCGAACGGCATCGAAGCGGTGGAGACCGTTTTCATGGAAGTTCCCTGCTGCGGCGGGTTGGTCAGGCTCGTGCAGTCTGCCATCGAAAGGGCCCGGGTATCGGTTTCGCTCACCCTGACAAAGGTGGGAATTCACGGGGCGATTCTCGGGAAGGAGACGATCCGTTACCGGTTTGCCTGAGGTCACAAGGAGAATAAGTAACGTGATAGAATTATGATCCGGGTTTTGAGAACGAGTTTAAAGCGATCCTGGGATAGGGGGAATGTTCATGGGTTGCGGATGCGAATGCGGACATTGCGGAGGCGAAACCACTTCCGGGAACGGCCTTGCCGGGAAGACGTTTTCCCCGGTTGAGATCCTTGACTTCCAGGAAGGGGGGATTGTCAGCCGATCGCTCCTGGATGGTGAGGGAGGAAGCGCAACCCTCTTCACTTTTGATGCCGGACAGTCCCTGAGCGAGCACAAGGCACCCTACACTGCCCTAGTCTATGGACTTGAGGGGGAAGCGGAGTTTACGGTGGGGGGGGCCGCGCAACAGATCCGGGCGGGCCGGATGTTCGTCATGCCGGCGAACATTCCCCATTCCATGAAAGCGGAAACCCGCTTCCGGATGATGCTCGTCATGATCAGGGAATAGGCGGGAAAAGCAGGCAAGGCAGATGAGAATCGGGGGGAGTCCGCAAAACGGTTTCCCCCCGATTCTCATCTGCCTTTCGTGTTGGTGAGGAGGACCCCGGCGAGGGTAATGGCTCCGCCCAAAAGGGAGAGGACCGTGGGGATTTCCCCGATCCAAAACCAGGCGATGGCGATGGCGAGGACGGGGGCGATGTAAAGCGTCGTGGCCAGGCGGGATGCCGGCATGCGCGAGAGCGCGTAGGTCCAGGTGCTGTAGGCGATGGCTCCCGGGAACAACCCAAGGTAGACGACGGAAAGGGTCGCCTCCATTGGGGCCCTGGCCATGGCTACGGGAAGCCCTGGCAGGAATACGAGCATGAAAAGGGTACCCGCAGCCATGGCGTAGGTAGTGAAGGCGATTGGGTCGTAACGCTTCAGGAGGGGTTTCTGGAAGACGTTGTACAGGCTGCTGCCCAGGGAGGCAAGGAGGATCAGGAAACTGCCCGGGTCAAAGGCGATTTCACCCTTCTCCCCGAAGGAGATGAGCGCGACACCCGTGATGCTGACCACGATCCCTGTCCATCCAGCAAGGCGAAGCCGCTCTCCCAGGAGCAAAACGGCCAAAAGAGCGGTTATGACAGGCGTGAAGGAGACGATCAGGCTTGCCGCCCCAGCGGATACGGTTTGTTCCCCGTAGTTCAGGAAGACATGGTAGACCGTGAATCCCAGGAAGCCGACAAGGAGGATGCAAGGGATATCCCCCCGTTCGGGGAGCCCGAATCCCTTGAGCCTGGCAAAAAAGGCCATGGAAGCCGATCCCACCAGGAAGCGAAGGAGGGCCAGCTGCCCGGGGGTGTAGGCGGAAAGGCCAGCCTTTATCCCTGCGAAGGCCGAAGCCCACAAGAGGAGAGTGATGGCGACCGCAAAAAAAGTTTTCCAGTTTCGGGCGAAAGACAATTCAAATCCCCCTTCAGGGCACTGTTCCCCATTCTAGCTCATCGTGCGGGGCCTCTATTCACGCTTGGAATTAACCGGATTTCTCTTGAAATTTTGTGGGGCCTCTTCTAAACTTGACTAGATGTTTGGATAACTGTCAGTTTAGCCCTTCAAAGGGAGGAGAGTGGCTTATGGCAAGAATCAGGAAGACGTGCGAAGGCCATGAAAATCACCTCTGTGCCCTCGCGGAAAGCGGATTCATCGGCCGGGACCTGGAAGGATTCAAGGAACTGGTCGGGGAACCGCATTTCGTTTGCAGGAAGTGCGGCCGGGTGGCGAAATCGGCCGAATCGCTCTGCGAACCGGAAAAGATCTGATTCCACAAAAGGGGGAGGAGCAACCATATGAGCAGCAATCGTCTCAGCAAGGTCCCGCACACTTTTGTCCTGCTTTTCTCGCTGATCGTCCTGGCCGTCATCGGGACCCATCTTCTGCCAGCCGGTGAGTTTGACCGCGTCAAGGATGTAAAGACCAACAAGACCATCGTCGTGGCGGGGACCTATCACCAGGTCGAAGCGAACCCGCTCAGTTTTTTTGATACCTTCATTGCCGTTCAGAAAGGAAGCATTGATGCGGCAGAAGTCGTCTTCTTTGTCTTTTTCGTCTATGCCTCTTTTTATATCGTGCTCCAGACGGGAGCACTCCATTCCTTCATAGGGTGGCTCCTGAGGGTATTGAAGGGCAAGGAAGTGATTCTCATACCCACCTTCATGTACCTTTTCGCCCTTGGGGGTTCCATTTTCGGCATGTTCGAGGAAACCTTCGGTTTCATCCCGCTTTTCGTAGGTTTGGCCATCGCCATGGGCTACGATGCCATCGTCGGGATGAGCATGGTTTCACTGGGAGTCGCCATGGGTTTTGCTGCGGCCTTCATGAATCCGTTCACGGTCGGCCTGGCCCAGAAGTTTGCCGAACTCCCGCTCTTTTCCGGCATGGCCCTCCGCATGGTCAGCTGGTTCGTCTTTGTGTCGATGGCTGTCTGGTGGACGCTCCGCTATGCCAAGAAGATCAAGGCGGATCCCACCAAGAGCGTCATGTACGGCGTGGACATGGGCAAGCTCGCCCTTGACCACAATGAACTGGTGACGAAGCAATTCCATGCCCGCGACAAGTTGATCCTGTGGTGGGTTGTCGGCACCGTTGCTCTTCTTATCTGGGGCGTCATCAAGAAAGGCTGGTATTTTGACGAACTGGCCGGCCTGTTCCTGATCATGGGCGTCGTGGCCGGCTTCCTGGCAGGGTGGACACCCAGCAAGATCGCGATGACCTTCGTGGAAGGCTGCAAGGACATCGTGTTCGGCGCCCTGGTCATCGGCCTGGGACGTGCCATCCTTGTTGTCATGCGCGATGGGAAGATCATCGATACGGTGGTCTACGGGATGTCCCTGCCCCTTTCGGCCTTCCCGCGCTGGGTTGCGGCAGAGGGCATGCTGTTCGTCCAGACGCTGATCAACTTCTTCATCCCGTCGGGTTCCGGGCAGGCCTCCACGACGATGCCGATCATGGCCCCCCTGTCGGACCTCCTGGGGATTTCCAGGCAGACCGCGGTCCTGGCCTTCCAGTACGGCGACGGTTTCTCCAACATCCTGTGGCCGACGACGCTGCTTCCCGTCATCTGCGGGATCGCGAAGGTTCCGATCGAGCGATGGTGGCGCTACTTCGTCCCCTTCTTCGGCTTGATTTTCATCGTACAGATGATCTTCATCGCCGTCTCGGTAATGATCGGCTGGCAGTAGGGGCCCCGTGCCCAACATTACCTGAATAGGGGTTGGACGACAGGGGGGAGCGATTCCCCCTGCCGTCTTTTCCGGAGGGAGGAATGAAGCGTGGAACTTGACCTGATGATTCGCGACGGAGTATTGGTCGACCCGGTAAAGGGTACTGAAGAGAGGTTGAACCTGGGGATTTCGGGGGATAAGGTCGCTTTCATCGGCAAGGACGAACCGGCCGCGAAAAAAGTGCTGGAGGCTTTTGACCTGCTAATTTCCCCCGGATTCGTCGACACCCACATGCACGACGAGGAGCTGGACGACCCGGGAACGATACAGAGAGCCCTTCTCCGGCAGGGAGTGACCACCGCGCTGGCGGGAAACTGCGGTTCCGGACCGAGCCTGGAAAGGGTGAAGGAAAAGAGGAATGCGCCGTGGCTCAACCTGGGCTACCTTTCCGGCCATAGGGCCCTGCGGGAGGCAGTGGGCATTGCCGATGTCTACCAACCGGCCACGGAAGACGAGATCGCCCGGATGGAAAAATTGCTGGAGAATGAACTGGGACTCGGGGCCTTTGGGCTTTCCTTCGGCCTGGAATACGCCCCGAACACGAGTCCACGGGAGATCGAGGCCCTTTGCCGGGTGCTCGGGAAGCATCCCAAACGCTTCGTGTCAGTCCATATCCGGCATGACGGGCCTGATTGCCTGGAGTCGGTAACCGAAGTCATCGAAATTGCCGAGCGTTTCAGGATCCGGGTACAAGTCTCGCATCTGGGAAGCATGACGGCTTTCGGCTTCACTGCCCGCTCAATCGAACTCATCGAGGAGGCCCGCAGCCGGGGAGCGGACGTGACCTTCGACTGTTATCCCTACGCGGCTTTCTGCACCTTTATCGGGTCCACCGTGTTTGATCCCGGTTTCGAGGAGCGCTGGGGGAAAGGGCTTGAGAGCCTGGAAGCAGCTAGCGGAAAGCACCGGGGGAAGCGGCTGACCCCCGAAATTTACGACGACATGCGGAAAAACGACCCGCAGGCTCTCATCATCGCCCACGTCATGAACGAGTGGGAGATCAGGTCCTGCCTGAAGCATCCGCTCTGTGCCGTTGCTTCCGACGGGGTTCTCCATAACGGGGAAGGTCACCCGAGGGCTGCCGGGGCTTTTCCGAGGGCGCTGCGCTGGCTCAGGGAAGAAGGGCTTTCCTGGGCTGAAACCGTCCGCCACGCAACGACTCTTCCGGCAGACATGGCCTGGCTGCCTGTGGGACGGCTCGAAGTGGGGGCTCCTGCCGACCTCGTTGTTTTTTCCCCTGACGACATCAGGGACCGGGCGACTTTCGAGGATCAGCTGGTCCCGCCCGAAGGGATTGCAGCCGTCGTGGTCAATGGGCATGTCGTGGTGGAAAACGGTGTCATCGCACCCGCTCCCGCGGGGAGGCTGCTGCTGCTGTGAAGACGGGGAGAGGAAACGGTTAGAGGGAGGCGTTTGCGGTGCAAAATTACGAAAAGCTATTGGAAAGGGTTAATAAGGACATCGACCGGCATGCGGCGGAAGCTATCGCCCTGAGCGACGACCTGGCGAAAAATCCGGAAATTTCCGAACAGGAATTCGAAACCAGCCGAAAGCATGCAGAATTCCTGAGGCATGCGGGTTTCGCGGTGGAGGTCCCTTTCTATGGCATCCCGACGGCCTACTGCGGCCGGATCAACAAGGGAGCAAACGGCCGGGTGGTCCTGATGGCCGAATACGATGCCCTACCGGAGATCGGCCATGCCTGCGGGCACAATGTCCACGGGGCGATGAGCCTCCTGGCGGGAGCCGGCCTGTCCGGGGTGATGGGTGAACTTGGGGGGGATCTCTGGGTCGCTGGGACCCCGGCGGAGGAGACAAACGGAGCAAAGATCACCATGGCGAAGGGCGGGCTTTTCGATGAAGTCGACCTGGCCCTCATGATCCATTCCGGCGGGAAGGACACCTATGTCCGCTACCGGGCCCTGGCGATGGACGCGCTGGAGTTCCGCTTCAAGGGCAGGGCGGCTCACGCTGCTGGAGCACCCTGGGAGGGGCGCAACGCCCTGAATGGGGCCACCCTGTTTTTCCATGCCATCGACATGCTCCGGCAGCATGTCCGACCGGAGGTCCGGATGCACGGGATCATTTCCCAGGGAGGAGCCGCTCCGAATATCGTCCCGGAGTCTGCAGTGGCGCGCTTCTATTTCCGTGCTCCCTGGCGCAGCCTCCTGGATCGGCTTGTCGGGAAGGCCCAAAACGCGGCAAAAGGAGTTGCCATGGCCACGGAAACCGAGGTCGATTGGATGAATTTCGAACTCTCCTTCGATGATGTCCAGCCGAACGAGGCTGCGGAATCCATGATGGAGGACGTATTCAGGGAACTCGCGGTGCCTTTCGGGCCCTGCCCTGGGGCCCAGGGCTCCTCGGACGTGGGGAACGTCAGCAAGCGCTGTCCTGCCCTCCAGCCGACTCTTTCCATCACTGAACATCCCTACGCCTGGCATACTCGGGATTTCGCGGCGGTTACGACCCAGCCCGAGGCACACGAGGCCCTGGTCCGGGGAGCGCGTCTCCTGGCGGCAGCCTCCTTGCGCACATTCATTTCGCCCTCTCTCAGGGAAAAGATGTGGGAAGATTTCAGGACGGAAAAAAACAGGATCGTGTTTTAGCGAAAAGGAGGGGGAAAAATGGATCTCCTGGAACGCCTCAAGTCGGCCTTTGAACCGGAAGAAGTCCTGACCCTTGCCGGTGACCTGGTCCGCATCCCCAGCCACTCGCAGGCACCGGGAAGGGAGACGGGAGCCGCCCGTTTCCTTGCCGGCTGGCTCGGGAAGAACGGGGTTGACGTTACCCTCCGGCCCGTCGTAGAAGAGAGGCCCAACGTGATCGCGCTCCTGAAGGGAAAGGGCGGCGGTCGTTCCCTCATGCTGAACGGCCACCTGGACACCGTCCCTCCGTACACGATGACGATCGATCCCTTTTCCGGGGAAGTGAAGGACGGAAAGCTCTGGGGAAGGGGAAGCGTGGACATGAAAGGAGCCTGCGCCGCCATGGCCATGGCTCTCGTCGCTTTGAAGCGAAGCGGTGTAACCCTGGCCGGCGACCTTTTCTTCACCGGGGTCATCAACGAGGAATTGAAGAGCGAGGGGAGCGAAGACATCGTCCTCAACGGCCCTAGGGCCGATGCCGTGATCGTTGGGGAACCCTCGAGCCTGGACCTGGGTGCGGCCCACAGGGGGCTGGAATGGATCGAGATCGAGGTGATAGGCCGTGCGGCTCACGGGGGGCGGCCCCACCTGGGCGTGAATGCGATTTCGAAGATGGCGGCTTTCATCCGAAGGCTCGAAACAGAGCTGCCTCCTCTTCTCTCTCCCCGGGTTCACCCGCTGATGGGGCCCCCCATTTTCAACCTGGGGGTTATCCAGGGGGGGATGCAGCCTAGCAGCGTGGCTGACCGGTGCATCCTCCAGGTCGACCGCCGCCTGACGCCCGGGGAAACGGTGGAATCCGTCTTCGGCGAACTTGAGGGGATCATCCGGAATTGCGCCGCGGAGGACGCTGACTTCAAGGCGACCTTGCGAAGGATTCCTGACAACATGGCGACCATGGACCATCTCCCGATGGAGTTTCCGCTGGATCATCCCCTGAAGGCAATCCTTGAGGTGGCGATCGAGGAGGCAACCGGCAAGAAGCCGAAGGTGACCTGCTGCACGGGGTGGACCGATGCGGCTCTCTTCTGGAACCAGGGACATACCCCCGCGGTGGTCCTGGGGCCGGGTTCGATCGCACACGCTCACGGCGCCGCCGAGTTCTGCCCAGCCGAGGAGATCGTGCAAGCGGCCCTGGTTTATGCCCTCGCGGCTGTCCGCTTCTGCGGGAAGACCGGCTGAACGCAGGGAAGTCCCTTGAGGGAGCCGCGTGCGTGCGGTTCCCCTTGCTTTTTACCTTCTTTTCGGTCAGGATGAAGCGGAAGCCTCATACCGGAAAGGGGTCCATGAGAACCCGATGAGCCTATTGCCCTACTGGGACCAGAATGTCGACCTTGATGTCGTCAATTGGCTCCCCTATTGCCTCGATTTCAACCCCGTTTCGGTGAACGGGATGCACAGCGAAACTTTGAGGTCCATCGCTGCCCTCTCGCTGGAGATGGACAGCGAGTTCCTCTACCTCCGCAGCATGCGAAGCGGCTGCGTGGGCACGCTTTTCCGGGAAAACCTCATCGACCCCGGCCGGGATCACCGCCTGAGCCTGGGCTTCTCGATGGTTTTCGGGTATTCCCGCCTCATGGAGGCATTGCTCCATCTCGTTTCCAAGGCCAGTCTCGAAGTGAAGGCCGGGGTGACCCTTTGCGGAGTCTGGGACAGGGAAATCCTCCTGGACGAAAGCAAGGTTATCGCCCTCGTCAGCGAAAACCCGCTTTTCGAGGAAGAAAAGTTCCTGGAGGCCTTGATGGAAGTGATGTCCAAAGCGGGGGGAGAGAAACGGCAGGCCTCCTTTTACGCTGAGCGGTTCGGTTACCGGCGCTTCTCGATACCCTACGAGACCGACGACGTGCAACAGCTTGCCATTTCCCAACTCCTGCACGATTTCGAGTTCGAAGAAACCCGGTCCATCGTTGGCCCCAGGCCCGAGATTCCGCTTTCGGTACCGGGTTTCCCCTCGGGGTTCTAGGATGAGTACCGAAGTTCGGCCCGACTGGGACAATTATTTCATGGCGATCGCCTCTGTGGTGGCAACGAGGAGCACCTGTCTTCGCCGCAAGGTGGGGGCAGTCATAGTCCGTGACCGCCAAATCATCAGCACCGGTTACAATGGCGCTCCCAAGGGGGTTCCTCACTGTGCGGAGGTGGGATGCCTGAGGGAAAAGCTCGGCATCCCCTCGGGAGAGCGGCACGAGATCTGCAGGGGGGCCCACGCCGAGATCAACGCGATCGCCCAGGCCGCCGCGACCGGGTCGGTCACGGCCGGGGCTGACCTCTACTGCACCCACGAACCCTGTTCATTCTGCACGAAAGCGATGATCAACGCAGGGATCAGGCGTGTCCTTTATGTCTTCTCCTACCCTGACCCGCTGGCACGCCAGCTCAGGGAGGAAGCGGGACTTGAGATTTGCGCCCTGCCTGAATCGACTCTTCTTGTGAGGGTCTAGAAAACGATGTTGGGGGGATGAAAATGGAAATGGACCGAGGTAAGGCATGGGCGCTTCTGGAAGCCCACAACAGCGAAGACATGCACCTCAAGCATGCGCTCGCCGTCGAGGCGACGATGCGTCATTTCGCGAGCCTGGCCGGTGAAGATCCCGAGCTTTGGGGCCTGGTCGGGCTCCTGCACGACCTTGACTGGGAGGAAGCTCCCGACGAGCACGCGAAAAAAAGTATGGACTGGCTCAGGGAGGCCGGCTACGACGAGACTTTCTGCCGTGCCGTTTCGGCCCACGCATGGGAATACACGGGAACAAAGCCGGAATCCCTCATGGAGAAAACCCTGTACGCGGTTGATGAACTCACCGGTCTCCTGACGGCAGCGGCGCTTGTCCGGCCCAGCCGTTCGCTGGCCGACCTGGAGGTGCGCTCCGTGATGAAAAAATGGAAGGACAAGGCCTTCGCGCGGGGAGTGAACCGGGAGGTCATCAGTCGCGGGGCCGAGCTTCTGGAAAAACCGGTCGATTGGCTTATCCAGGAAACCCTTGAGGCGATGCGACCGATAGAGAAGGAACTGGGGCTGGGCGCCTGAGTAAAAACAGGCGAGCTGAAAGAAGAGAGGGGGCAGGCCGGAAGGCCTGCCCCCTCTCTTCTTTCAGGTTACAACGCTTCGGCGTCCACGGGGACCCACTCGATCTTTTCTCCGCGAATTCGAAAGCGAAAGAGGAGGAACCCTGCGATGTGCCCGTCCTCGACGTAGGCCAGAGCCCAGTTCGGGGCAAAAAACCAGATGGATTCTGCCCCGGGAATGGCCATCCTGCCTCCGAGGACTCCCTCCCAGGGGATCAGGTCGTTCCGGGCCAAAAGGTCTGAACGCAGTTTTTCCGCCGGGTTGTCACTCTTCAGCGTTTTTCCGATCACTTCCCAATCCGGTTCTGGAATTCGGGAGGACCGGAGCGTGCGTTTGAGCTCCTCGACCTGGCGCGCTGCTTGGGCAAGCTGATCCGCCCGTTCCCGGGAGACCAGGTGGAAACGGAAGGCTGCTCCCGTCGAAACGACCGCCAGCAATAGTAAAAGAAGGATCCCGGCACGGCGCATGGTTTTGCTCCCCTTCCCGTTCACCGTTGCGAGTCGTTGCGTCTTCTCACGGAAAGTTTATCATGGGAGGCAGGTTGGTGGGAAAGGTTCGTCGCCTGCAAAAGCAGGGAAGGGGAGGATGCAGATGTTCTTGGTTGGCCATGCTTCCGATATTGAGGGCGGAACTGGAGTATCGGTCCTCCTTTTCCCGGAGGGAGCCGTCATGGGATGCGATGTTCGGGGAGGAGCGCCGGGGACGCGAGAAACGGACCTACTGGACCCCAGCTGCTTCATGGAAAGAGGAAATGCCATTGTCCTGACGGGAGGGAGCGCTTTCGGCCTCGCCTCGGTGGACGGGGTGATGAAGTTTTGCGAAAGACGGGGCTGGGGATTCGACAGCGGCCATGGTCTCGTCCCCATCGTGCCGGCGGCTTGCCTGTTCGACCTTGCCGTGGGGGACTCGCAAAGGAGGCCAGGAGCCCAAATGGGACTCGAGGCCTGCGAGAACGCACTTCCCCTGGAGGAAAGTCCCATGGGCAACGTGGGAGCGGGCACGGGGGCCAGCATCGGCAAGTATGGCGATCCCGGACGGGCGATGAAATCAGGGCTTGGATGGCATACGGCGGAAGCGGCGGAACTGAGGGTTTCGGCGGTGGTGGCGGTCAATGCTTTTGGGGCTGCCCGCGACGGAAACGGGTGTTTTATCGCTGGGCAGAGAGCCCCTGATGGAAGCGTTATTTCACCCGCGGAGGCGCTTCTTGGAAAAGAAATGCCTGGTGCCTGGGGAAAGAACACGACGCTTGGCGCGGTGGTCACAAACGCGTTCCTCACGAAGGCCCAGTGCAGGCGCGTTGCCATGGAAGCGCAGGACGGCTATGCGGATGCCTTGTGGCCTGTCCATACGAACTATGATGGAGATACCCTGTTTTGCGCTTCGACGGGAGAGCTCGAGTTTGATCCCTTCAAGGTGGCGATCATGGCGCGAATCTCGGTAGCGGAAGCGATCCGCTCGGCGGTTCGGCTGGCCGGGACCGCGTACGGCCTTTTCGGTCTCGGGAGCGCGACTGCTCGGTAAAGGTGCGGATGCATTTCCTCTCCTGTCCGCTAAACTGGACGGGGAACGGGGAAAATCCAGGGCAAAGGGGAGTGCGGGACAAGTGGGAATCCGAGTTGTCATTGCGGACGATCATCCCATGACGCGGGCGGGGCTTGTGGCCACCCTCGAAAGGGAAGCGGATTTCGAGATCGTCGGTACGGCTTCCGACGGGATCGAAGCGTGGCGGATCATCCGGGAAAAGACACCGGATGTCGCGCTGGTCGATATCCGGATGCCCGGGGAAGACGGGGTCAGCCTCGTTCGCCGGGTCAAGGATTCCGGCCTGCCGGTCAGTTCACTCATGTTGACGTCCTACGACGCGAAGCAGTACGTCATGGCATCACTCCGGGCCGGCGCGAAGGGATACATCCTGAAAACCGCTTCGCCGGAAGATCTGGCCGGGGCCATCCGAACCGTCGCGAAGGGCGGCATTTACCTGGACGCGGAAATTTCCCGCGTTGTCGGCGGGCAGGAAATCGTTCCGGAGGCGCTTTCCAACCGGGAGAGGGAAGTCCTGATCCTGACCTCGAAGGGACTCTCCAGCAAGGAAACGGCAGGCCATCTTTTCATCAGCGAAAGGACCGTGCAGACGCACCTTGCCTCCGTTTATGACAAGCTCGGGGCCCGAAACAAGACGGAAGCCATGCTCCTGGCGCTGAAGTACGGGGTCATGACACTCGAGGAACTCATCGAATGAAGCGTCGTCTCCTGGCGGTCCTTACCTTTGCCATCCTCCTGCCTTCCGTTTCGGTTCTCCTTACGGCGGGAGTGGGTATTTTCCAGCACCAGAGGGCTATCCAGACCGTGGCACGGACTTACGTCCAGGACCTTGCGGAAAGCACGGCTTCCCGGGTGGAAATGGGATGGGGCCTGACGGAAAGCCTTTTTTCCGCCAAGCCTCCCTCCCAATTCGGGGGGAACCGCTTTTTTGCGGGCGGGGTAGGGATCCCGGGCTGGATCGCGGTCCTGGATTCCCAGGGAAGGGTCGTCATGTCGACTCCAGGGGCCCAGATCCTCGCAAAGCTATGGCAGCCACAGATGCCGATCGGGCAGGCCATCGAGACCAAGAATGAAGAAGATGAGGCCTTCACTGTCGCAGTCTACCCGGCGGGGACCACAGGTCTTTTCGTCATTGCGGCAGTATCGTGGAAGGAACTTCTTGGCCCCATGCTCCGTTTTGGGCTTTTGTGGCCCATCCTGGTGGGGCTCGTAGGCCTGGCCGGCCTCGTGGGGGTTTACGCGCTCTGGAAAGCGGTCATCTCTCCCCTGAAGTCCCTTGAGGAAGAGGTTTCATCCCTTGAATGGGGGAAAGACCTCCCCAATCCCCGGGACGAAGCCGCGGTAGCCGAGATCGGCAAGCTGAGGGAAGAGTTTTTTCACTTGGCCCAGACGGCCATTGACCGGGCGACGCTCTGGAAGCGCTACGCACTCGACCTTGTTCGCGTCCAGGAAGATGAGAGATCCAGCCTTGCGCGTGAACTTCATGACGGACCTCTCCAGGATGTCACCGCCATGATCCAGAGGGCACGCCTTGCGGCAATTGCCGATACGGAAGAAGCGGGGAGAACCCGGCATCTGGACCTTCTTGAGGAAGCGGCCCAGTCCGCGGTAAGGGAAATACGATCCCTCTGTGATGAACTTTCCCCTCCCTGGCTGGAACTGGGACTTGCCGGTTCCCTGACTGAACTTGCAGAAAGACTTTCTCGGCAACTCGGCATCAAGATCCTGGTGGAAGCCGATTCCGGAGTGGCGGAGGACCTCTCGAAGGAGAGGATTATCGCCCTTTTCCGCGTGGCGCAGGAAGCCCTTCACAACTCGGCCAGGCATGGCGGGGCACAGGAGGTATCCGTGCGCCTCTTTAGGGAGGAAGCCTCTTTGGTCCTCGAGCTGGAGGACTTCGGATCGGGCTTCGATGTTCCTGCGGACCTGGCGCGGCTGAGGGTCCTCGGTCACCGGGGGCTTGCGAACATGGAGGAACGGATGGCGCTTGTGGGAGGTATCCTTGAAGTGGAATCGACACCTGGACAGGGGACCCGGATACGGGCAAGGGTCCCTGCAGAGTAGAAACAGGGTTCGAGCCACGGCGATGGACAAGAACCAGGAAAGGGGTGATCCCCCCTCGGGGGGAATCGATGAGACTGAGAATCCTTGGTGCTGCAGAAGAGGTAACGGGCTCGAACTACCTGATTGAAGCCGGGGGCAGGCGTGTACTGGTCGACTGCGGGATCTTCCAGGGGCGCGACGAAGACCGGAGGAACAGGGAACCCTTTGCCTTCGTCCCTTCGGGCATCGATGCCATACTCCTGACGCACGCCCACATGGACCATTCCGGGCGCATTCCCCTCCTCGTCAAGCAGGGGTTCAAGGGCCGTATCCTTGCGACCCTTCCCACGACCGAGCTTTGCGAGGTCCTCTGGCAGGATTCGGCCAAGCTCATGAAGGAAGAAGCCGAGTGGCGGACGAAGAAGAACCGCCGAAAAGGCCTCGAGGACGTCGAACCCCTTTACGGGCTTGAGGACGCCCAATCGGCCCTGGCCATGCTGTCCGCGATCAGCTACGACGATGTTTTTGAACCCGTTCCGGGTTTCCGGGTGCGTTTTCGTGACGCGGGCCACATCCTTGGGAGCGCAATCATCGAGGTCTGGCTCAAGGAAGAGGGCAGGGAGGCGAAAGTCGTCTTTTCCGGTGACCTTGGCCCCCAGCACACGGTCATGGAAAGAAACCCCGCCTTCATTGAGGATGCCGACGTGGTCGTGGTCGAGTCGACCTATGGGAATCGGCTCCACAAATCGAACGATGAAACCCGGGCGGAATTCCGGGATGTCATGAAGACGGCCCTGCGCGGAAGGTCAAAGGTCCTGATCCCCACCTTTGCTGTGGATCGCGCCCAGAGGATTCTCTACGAGCTGACCCTGATGCAGCAGGAAGGTCTCTTCAAGGACGGCATTCCCGTTTTCTTCGATTCCCCGATGGGCGTGAAAGCCACGGAAATCTACAAGGCTCACATGTCCCTCATGTCCGCCGAGATACAGGAGCAGCTCAGGCATGACGTCGATCCCTACACTCCTTCCGGGCTTAAATACGTCGAGAGCGTGGACGACAGCCGGGCGATCAACGACGTGCCGAGTGCGATCGTCATGGCTGGAAGCGGCATGTGCAACGGGGGCCGGATCGTTCACCACCTGAAGCACAACCTCTGGAAAGACAACACCCACGTTGTCTTCGTGGGATACCAGGCACAGGGGACCCTGGGCAGGCGCCTGGTGGAAGGGGAGAAGACCGTCCGCGTTGCCGGGGAGGAAGTCGAGGTGAAGGCCACCCTTCACACGATCAACGGTTTCTCGGCCCATGCGGATCGTGACGACCTCCTGACCTGGGCTTCGAATTTCAGCAACAGTCCGCTTTTCGTCGTTACGCACGGGGAACCCATCTCGGCGGAATCCCTGGCCGAGGCGATCCGAAGCCAGGGACAATCGGCGGTGGTCCCCGTCATTGGGCAGGAGATCGAGATCCGGCCTGCTACCCCTGAAACCCGGACGGAAACCCTCGCGATACCCTGCAGGGTTCCCACCGCACCCTGCCTGGAGACCGTGAAGGTGCTGGGAGAGATCTCGACGCTCGTTTCCTCGCTCAGGGAGAAGGCCAGCGAGATCGGTGAAACGGGCGACGTCATATCCTTGCTGGTTTCTACGCGAACCTTGCTGGAGACGGCCCGGGAGAGGGCGAGAAAGCCCTCTTGATGAAAGTGGCTGAAGAGTCGCTGTCCCGGCCTTTGTGTGACCGGGAACGGGCCTTGCCTGGCCGGCGTCCGGAGGGGCATTTGCGCAAAACGCCTGTGCGTTGCCGGAAGCGGGGAAAAAGACCGCCGTTTCTCTTGGGGAGGCATGATCATGCGTAAAAAGGCATTTATCTACTGGGGAGCGATCCTCCTCACGATCCTTCTGATCGGGATCGGTGCGATCCTCCTGGGAAGGGACAGGGGGCCTCGCCTCACGGGGTGCCTGCCAAGACCTCTTGCAGGCATTCCGTACCTCATCGTCGAAAGGGTGCCCGGGCCTACGGGGATGGGCTTTTCCGAGGGACCCTTCGAACTGGTCCGATCGGTCCTCGGAGAAGAGGCCTGGGAAGGTTTTGCCAAAGTGACTGAAAAGGTTCCCGCCAGCTTCATGGTCACCTTCGGTGAAGAAGGGGCGCGATTCTGGGCGGTCGCGGCGATCGATCCCGGGGCCATGGACGAGTTGTCCGGCGGAAACCTGCCCGCAGAGTGGGGCGAGGTTTTCGAGGGAAGCCTTCTCCATGATCAATCGGACGGGAAAGTGCGAACCTGGAGCCTGGTTCACCCGGGAGGAGCCTCGATGGTCCTCCGGCGTGAAGGAAACCTGCTCCTTGTCGCGGAAAGTGCAGGGGAGCTTGACCGGATGCAGGCGGCCCGGAAGGGACGCCTGGAGTCCGTCTCCTCCGTTTGGCGCGTCAAGCCTTCATGGATGGGACACCTGAGGGTGACGGACGCAGGGAGACCTGGGCTCCTGCCTCTTTTAGGAAGCGAGGCGAGAGGGGCGGGCAAGATGGAACCGGTGATGATCGAAGCGGCATGGAGGCCTGTTCCCCCGTTTGGCGGCGAGGGGGCCTGGGTTTCGGAGGGAGTGGGAAAAAGGATCTCTGCCGGGACCGGGTCCCTGGCGGGACCTATTCCCTGGGACTTGAAACTCGCTTTCCCGGAGCCCCTTGCGCTGGCCGTGGGAGCCAACGGGCCTGTCAACACTGCCGTGATGGAGCCGGTATCGGGGGATGAGGGGCTAGGATACCAGGAAGGCCATGGTTTCTGGAAAACCTGGACCGGGCTTCCGGAAGAACGGGTGCGCCGTTTTCTCCAGGGCCCCGTTGTCTTTTCAGTCGGGGGAACCGCTCGCACGATGGGAATACCGACGCCAGGGTTCCTGGTGGAATTCCCGGGACGAAAGGAAGACGGGCCGATGTTCGTCCGGGCTCTCCTGGGGGAGAGATGGGGGGTTTCGGGTCTCCTCGGGCGCGAAGTCAGGGGATTCGATGTGGGCGGTGCCATCCCGCTGCCGTTTACCGTCATGGCGGCTGCCAACAGGGAAACGGCCCTGGTTGGATACCTCGAGCCGGAATCGCTTGGCAGATCTCGCATTCCCGGGGAATTGTCGGCGGAGTTCAGCGAGCCGGCGTTTTCCTGGCTATGGATAGACGGAGCGGTCCTTTCAAGGGCACTTGAAGGCCTTACGCCGGATAGCCCGGGCTTCCGCCTGCTGGGGCTCGAGGGAAAGGCCCGGAACCTTGAGCTTGCCTTGAGGCTGGTCGGGGGAATAGGCAATCTATCGGCAGTCATGCCGACACCGGACTCGGGGCATGTCTCCTGGAGCGGGGTTGAACCGCGGGACGGGCAGCCTTAGAATGGGGCGGTCCAAAACAATTGCTGGGAGGATTGTCGATCAATGAGAGATAATGCGTTTTCCGTCCTGATGGAAAGGGGAATCGTCGAATACTGCTCATCCCCCGAAGACCTGAAGGCTGTTTTCGATGAGGGCATGGTGACCGCTTACGTCGGGTTCGACCCGACGGCCTCCAGCCTCCATGTCGGTCACCTGATCCCGATCATGGGCCTGGCCTGGCTCCAGAGACTGGGACACCGCCCGATCGCCATCCTGGGAGTCGGTACGGGCCTGATCGGCGACCCTTCCGGAAAGAGCAAGGAAAGAAACCTGTTGACGCTGGAGCAGGTCGAAAAGAACATGTTCTCCATCCGGGAGCAGCTTGCCCATTTCCTGGAATTCCAGGCGGGGAGCAATTCTGCCTTGATGATCAGCAACTATGACTGGCTCGGAGGGCTGAAACTCCTGGATTTTCTCCGGGATACGGGTAAACACTTTTCGATCAACACAATGATTGCCCGGGAGTACGTCAAGTCGCGACTGGAGGACCCGGAGAAGTCGATTTCATTCACCGAGTTCACCTACATGCTTTTGCAGGCCTACGATTTTTATCACCTCTGCGAGAACCACGACTGTCTCCTGCAGATGGGTGGCAACGACCAGCAGGGCAATATCCTGGCCGGTGTCGAGCTGATCCGCAAGAAGACTGGGAAACAGGCGTTTTGCTTGACCTATCCGCTGCTTTTGACCTCGGCGGGCACGAAATTCGGGAAGACGGAAGAGGGGGCGGTCTGGCTCTCTCCCGATCTCACCTCTCCTTACCGCTTCTACCAGTTCTGGATCAACGCAGAGGATGGCATGGTGAGTCGGCTTCTGAGGCTGTTCACCTTCCTTCCCAACCGGGAGGTCGAAGAACTCGTCAAGACTCATGAAGCCCATCCCGAGCGCAGGGAGGCCCAAAAAGTACTGGCCTTCGAAGTGACCCGGAATGTCCACGGGGAGCATGCGGCCCTGGGAGCCCGCAGAGCCAGCGAAATCCTATTCGGGGAAAATTTCGAGCCTGCCGATCTTGACGAAGAGATGATCGCCATCCTGTCGAAAGAGGTCCCATCGGGCGAAGTGAATCGTCCCCTCCCCCTCGCGGCAGCCGACATCCTCGTGGAGGCGGGAGCTTGCACCAGCAAGGGAGAGGCCAGGAGGCTCATCCAGGGTGGGGGTGTTCTCCTCAACGGGCGAAAGGTCGTCGATCCCCAATCGCCGGTGGAGGGGTCGGATTGTCTCCCTGGAGGGGCCCTGTTCCTGAGGTTGGGGAAGAAACGGTTTCACCTGGCCTGGGCCAGGTGAGGAGAGAAAAAACGGAGGGGGCCAAAGCCCCCTCCGTTTTTTCTCTCCTAGGACTGCTTCTGGTGGGCGGCGCGATTCCAGGCCGAGAGGACCTTCTCTCCCTCGACGGCGTCCAGGAAGCCCCAGCAGGCGAGCCCGATTTCCCTCAAGGAAAGGTTTCTCCTGGTCCGCAAATCCTCCCAGGTGACGGTGGGGATCGCGATCCAGCTTCGGATCGAAAGTTCGGAAAGGCCGGACCTCGCATCGGAGGATTCGAGCCAGACCTGGAGCAGGGTTCCCTCGGGGCTGCGAATGACAGCCGGGTTGGATTCCTCGAGGTCAAGCCGGCGGAGGGAGTGCCCGGTGAAGCCGAGAGCTTCCAGTTCGGTGAAGACGTTCGTGTCGAAAGTCCCTCCAAGGGAGAACCATTGCTTTGGAAGGTTCCCGCGGTCTTCGAAAGCCGAGGGGCAGAGCCGAAGCCACGTCCGGATCCGCTGCAGCATTTCTCGGCCCCCCCAAAGAAGGGCGAATCGGATGCCCCAGAAAGCCGTACGAAGGGTGATGGAGGCCGAAAGGGCCTCGGAAAGACGCCTTTCGCTCACCCCGAACTCTTCCCGCCAGGACGGAATGGACTTCAGGGCGTCTTCAAGAACCACGATCGAGGAAACGGGGTCTCCCGGGGGATCCATTCGGCTGGCCAGGGCTGACCGGAGAGTGGAAACCGCTTCTCCGGTCAGGCATATTTCGTCAAGGCCCATGAGTGGGATGGCAGCCGGATGGCCGTCGTAGAGGGTGATCTCCTCCCATTCGGCCTGCCCGATCTTTCCCCATTGCCATTTTTCGAAGGACCCGAAAAGGGTTCGGCCAACGAGGGCCCTCTTGAAAGGGAGGAGAAGGACGACGTCATCGGGATGTGTGGGCGGGAGGCCTGGGGGCACGTGAATTCCGGGAAGAGAGACGATTTCTCCACTTGAGAGAAGTTCAAACAGCATGGCCCTCACCTCCGGACTATCAATTTACCACGTTGTAGATATAACATCAATACCGGTAAAAGCGTTGCGGATCGTGTAGGATGGAGGAAACCAGGTAAAAGAAGGGGGGTGCAGGAATGCCGATTATCGAGGTTCACATGCTGGAGGGCAGGACGATTGAACAGAAACGGGAGCTTGTCGGACAGGTGACCGAAGCCGTATGCAGGGCGTTGGGCGCGCGGCCGGAACAGGTCCGGATCATCCTGTCGGAGATGGCGAAGGAGGATTATGCCATAGCGGGGACTCTCAACTGCGACAAGGATTAGGATTGGTTTAGGAAAGCGGAAGATTCTTCCCCCAGCGGCGGTGCAGCCATAGCCACTGGCCAGGTTCCTTCCGTATCGCTCTTTCGATGGCCTGGTTGCAGCGGTGGGTCAGTTCGAGGATCCGTTCCCCTCGGTTTCCTGTCTCCGGAAAGGGAATGGGGGAAAAAATCTCCACCCTGTGGTTGAAAGGAGCCTCCCTGTAGGAAAAAACCGGCACGACAGGGCAACCTGCCAGGATTCCGAGGGAAGCTGCGCCGGCAAACGTGGTGGCCGTCCTGCCCATGAAAGGGACTTCAAGCCCCCCGTGCCGGTCCCCCAGCTGGTCGGAAAGGATGCCGAGAAAGCCTCCCTTGCGCAGGAGGTCGACCGCGGCCTTCATGTTGGCGTTCTTCGGCAAGGTCTTCAGGCCCACGTGGGCTCGAAATTCATCGATTGTCGTGCGGTAGTCCGGGTCGTCGGGATCGCGAACGATGGCCGTAAGGGGGTAGCCTCGCTGGCAGAGCCAGGCCGCCAGGAGTTCCCAATTTCCGAGGTGACCGGTCAGGATGATCGCGCCTTTTCCGGCTTCTGCTGCCTTCACCAGGTGTTCTTCGCCGTCCGTTCGATGGATCCAGGCCAGGCTTTGTGCGGGATCCGCCTGGAGGGCGAGATATTCGGCCGTCATCCAGGCCAGGTGGCTGTAAACTTCCCGGAGCACCCGCTCACGGAAATCCTCGCTGGATTCCGGGTAGGCCAGGGCCAGGTTGGCCAAGGCTTCCCGATCTCTCGGGCGGGTGCAGCGGAGGGCAAAATCGAGGAATCCGGCCAGGCTATCGGCCCTCCACCCGGGTGCCGGGAACCGGGCGACCGATTTCATGACGTTTTTTTTCCAGCCCATCCTTGAATCTCCTTTATTAGACGCGAAAAGCGGCCCGGTTGAAAACCGGGCCGCTTTCACTTTAACCGATTACGCTTCCAGTTGGAAGGGCCAGCCCGCGACCCCCGTTTCCAGGAGGGCTACATTCTCTAGGCCGTGAGATCTTAGGATGCTGAGCGCATCCCAGCCGCGAACGGAAATCTTGCAGAAGGCCACGATTTCCTTGTCCTTCGGCAGGGTAGCCCCCCTTTCCCAGAGGGCTCCAAGGGGGATGTACGTGATGTTTTCAAAGGGCAGTTTGCCGTCCCTTTGGGTTTCCTCCGGGGACCGGACATCGAGGAGAACGAAATCCTCTCCTCGCTCGGCCTTTTCCTTCAACTCCATCGGACTGTAAGTTCGCATCAATCCCTCGACGTTGTTCCGCAGGGAGTTCGCAGCATGGGTAAGGGGGTCAAGTGCGGTCGAGAAAGGAGGGGCATACGCCAGGTCAGCGTCTGCAAGGTCGTCGATTGTCATGCCGCCTGTAATCGCAGCCACAAGCGTATCCAGGCGCTTTGACACGTCGCCTGCCCCGAATGCCTGCCCTCCGAGCAGCCTGCCGGTTTCACGGTCGGCAACAAGGCGCAGGGTGACGAGGGCAGACCCGGGCATGAAGTGGGGCTTGTCCGAGTTCATGATTGAAACGGTAACGGGGTCGAAGCCTGCTGCCCGTGCGGCCTCCACGCTGAGACCGGTTCGGCCGGCTGTGAATTCGAAAAGCCGCAGGATGGCCGTTCCAAGGACTCCCTTGAAATCAGCTCCCTTTCCGGCTATGGCGTCGGCGATCACGCGTCCCTGGCGGTTGGCGGTGGATCCCATCGGCTGCCTAACGGCTTTCCCGGTCAGGAGGTGGAAGGTTTCCACGCAGTCTCCTCCCGCGTAAACATGGGGGTCACTGGTTCGCATTGCACGATTGACGGCAATTCCCCCGGTTGGGCCGATGGCAAGGCCTGCTTCCTTGGCCAGGACGATATTCGGCCTGACTCCTATTGCCATGAGAACCATGTCGCAAGGCAGTTCACGGGCGTCCGTCCTGACTCCCGAGACGTCGCATCCTTCCCCGAGAATCTCGGTAACCCTTTCGCCGCCGTAAAAATGGACGCCTTTCGCCTCCAGCACCTTGCGAACCCTGCTGGAAAACTCTTCGTCGAAGAGGGCTGGCAGGGGTCTATCCATGGCCTCCACGACGGAAACCTCCACTCCCCTCGCCTGGAGGGCTTCCACGACTTCCAACCCGACCAGGCCGCCTCCGATGATGACCGCCTTGTTGATTTTTCCGGCATCCAGCGTCGCTCTCATTGCCAAGGCGTCATCCATCGTCCAGAGCGTGTAGACGTGGTTCAGGTCAACTCCCGGCAGCGGGGGGCGTATGGGGCTCCCCCCCGTGGCCAGGACAAGTTCGTCATAATGGAACTCCTTCTCCTGTCCCGTGGAAAGGTCGAGGGCAACCACCTTTTGCTCCTGTCGGTCGATCCGGGTGGCCATGTGGCGCGTATGAACGTCGACCTGCTTCACCTTGCGGAAAAATGCGGTGTCCCGTATGACTCCTATGGGTGTGCTCATGAGATCCCGGTATTCCTTGACGATCCCCTGCACGTAAAAGGGCAGCCCGCATCCGGCGTAGCTCAGGAACTCCCCTTTCTCCAATACCGTGATCTCAGCCCCCGGGTCAAGCCTTCTTAGCCGGGCGGCTACTTTCCCGCCGCACGCGACACCTCCGACAATCAGGACTTTCTTTCCCATATTCAACTTACTCCCCCCAGATGGTAATAATTTCATATTATACATACCCTCATGGGTATTAAGCAAGGGGGGGTGCCAGCCAATTTTTAGTGCAGGATTCGATCAAGGACGTCCGGTAGCTCCTGCGGTCCTCGGATCGAGAATCCCCTTCCGACATGGGCGAACATGAGCGTGTCCGAAGCCCCGTCACCTACAGCGAAAGTCCGTTCGAAGGCGACGCTTGAAAGGCGGACCAGGCGTCTCGCCCAAGAGCCTTTTCCCCTCGGGGTGTCACCTTCATGGACGCGAAGGACGGCCTCCAGGTGGCCGTGACTTGCTCGGATTCCGTTGATGACTGGACGAAGGTTTCTTGAAAGAGACAGGCCCGACCTTTCGGCAAGGTTCTCTGCAACCCTCTCGAAGCCCGTAGAAATGATCGTGATGGAATATTTTTCTTCGGCGAGGGTCTCGAGGAAAGCCATGGATTGGGCGGGGAACGGAATCTCGTCGAGGATATGCAGGACCGTATCCAGGTCGGCACCGGCATGTTCCCATGCTTCCACGTCGAGTCGGCAAAAGGTTGCGTAATCGATTTCCCCCGACCGGTACCGGGTAAGGATGGGCACTCCGTGCGAATCCCAGATTCCCAGTCGCTCGTATACATAGCGCCATGGGCTTCCGACAGAGGTCAGCGTTCCGTCCAGGTCCAGCAGCACCAGTGATGGGGAGTGCGTTTTGCTCATCCGTCTCACCGTCCATTCCTCCTCCCCATTTTATCGCCAGGGAAAGTTTTTACGAAATAGGGCTTGACTTCATAACGGAACTTGGCTATGATACCCGTCGCGTCGCCTGACGGGCGGCGCAAAAAGGGTTCCACCAGCACCTTGACAAGCGTAAGGGAAGAGAGAGCAGCGAAGGTTTTCGAAAGTAAGCCATGGAGAGTTTGATCCTGGCTCAGGACGAACGCTGGCGGCGTGCTTAACACATGCAAGTCGAACGGTCAGCACCGGAAGGTTCGCTGGAAGGTGCTGTTAGTGGCGGACGGGTGAGTAACGCGTGAGGACATGGCTCCAGGAGGGGGATAACGTTTGGAAACGGACGCTAAGACCCCATATGCCGGAAGGTGAAAATGGCGCAAGCCAGCCTGGAGAGTGACTCGCGTCCTATCAGCTAGTTGGTGGGGTGAAGGCCTACCAAGGCGATGACGGGTAGCCGACCTGAGAGGGTGGCCGGCCACACTGGAACTGAGATACGGTCCAGACTCCTACGGGAGGCAGCAG
>DIXJ01000013.1 GCA_002436015.1 Synergistaceae bacterium UBA6083
GCCGCATCACCGGGCTGTTCTAGGAGGGGAAACGTGGCGCAGATCCTGGACGGAAAGGAAACAGCCCGGGCAATCAGGGAGGTCTTGAAAGCCCGCTGTGCGGAACTGGAGACGGATGGCGTCACTCCGGGCCTGGCCGTGGTGCTGGTGGGCAATGATCCTGCATCAGCCATCTATGTCGGCCAGAAGGAGAAGGCCTGCAGCGAAGTGGGCTTCAACTCTTACCGGTACGAATTGCCCGCCGAAACGACGGAGAAGGAGCTCTTTGTCCTTATCGACCGCCTCAACGGCGACCCGAAGGTCCACGGGATCCTGGTCCAGCTTCCGTTGCCGAAGGGATTATCGGCGGACCGGGTCATCGGGAGGATCGACCCGGGCAAGGACGTGGACGGGTTCCACCCCCTTAACGCGGGAAGCCTGGCCTGCGGGTTGCCGGGTGTTGTACCCTGCACGCCGAAGGGCGTGATGCGGATCCTGGAAAGATACGGAGTTCCCCTGGCGGGTCGCAAGGCTGTTGTGGTCGGCCGGAGCAACATCGTCGGGAAACCGATGGCCCAGCTTTTGCTCGCGGCGAACATGACGGTTACGGTGTGCCACAGCCGGACACCGGACCTGGCGAGGGAAACCCTGCAGGCCGACGTGCTGGTTGTAGCAGCCGGCAAGCCCGGCATCGTCGATGGCTCGATGGTGAAGGAAGGCGCGGTCGTGGTGGACGTGGGGATCCACCGAACATCAAGGGGGATCGTTGGGGACGTGAAATTCGACGAGGTTGTGGAAAAGGCGTCTTGGATCACCCCCGTTCCGGGGGGAGCCGGTCCCCTGACCATCGCCATGCTGATGGAAAATACATTGGAGCTTGCTGCGAAAGCGATTTTGAAATAGCCTCCAGGCAAAGAATGCCCTTTAGGAGCGGCAATAAAGGCAGAAAGAGGGGGTTCCGGCGGACAAGGCTGGAACCCCCTCTTTCTGAAAAAGGTCTTTGTGCTCTGTATCGCGTTTAGGCTTCTCCGGAAGTCTTCACCTTGGCAGCGCGTGCCATGAACAGCGATCCCAGGACCAGGCCGGCAATTGTCGGTACGACCCACGGGAATCCTTGTTGGCTCAAGGGCATCGCGGCAACCGCCTGCTGCATCCAGGACACTTCGAAACCTGCGACCTTCACGGCGTCAAAGAATCCGAAAAGGAGGGCCATGCAGACTCCGCCGAGAAGCATGGGGCGGAATTTCGGGACGTTGAGGAAGTAGGTCCCGAGGATGATCACGATCAGTGCGGGATAGAGTAGCATCAGGAAGGGTACCGTGTAGCCGACGATGCGAGAAAGCCCGACGAGCCCGAGGGCGAAACCGCAAGCGCTCGAGGCAACGACCACCGCCTTGTAGCTCAGCTTCCCGTCCGTTATTTGTTCAAAGAACGTTCCTGCGGTCGCGGTCAGGCCTGCGGAAGTGGTGAAGCAGGCCAGGGCCATGAGCAGGGCAAAGATCATCATGCCCGGTGCCCCGAACAGGTGGGTCGTCACTTTCAAGGGCAACTCTCCCAGGCTGGCTCCCGGGTAGACCGCTCCTGCACTGGCACCGAGCCAGGTTAGGCTCATCTGGGTCACGCCGAGGAGAACGACCGTCACCAGCCCGACGCGGACCAGGTTCCTTTGCTGGGCCCCTTCGTCGGTGATTCCTTTCAGGGAGAACACGTTCAGGATCCAGCCTCCCATCAGGACGGCTGCAATGGCGTTCATCGTGTTGAAGCCAAAATTGAAGCCCACCCCGAACGCAGCTTTCGAGGTGACCGTGCTGGCAACGGGCATGGCGATCGGGGAGATGACACCCTTGAAGGCGATTGCCGTGATGAAGAGGACCAGGGCCGGGGAAAGGATGTTTCCGAGCCGGTCAACGACAGCGGTACGGTTCAGGCAGACATAGGCGTTCAAGGCAAAAAACACTCCCAGGGTGAGCGCGATTGCGGTACCCGGGAAAAAAGGCAGGATCGACATTTCATGGGTGGCGGAAGCCACGCGCGGCAGGATGAAGACGGGCCCGACCACCAGCATCAGGATGGCCCCGAATACCTTGCCCCAGAAGGGGGTGATGATTTCACCGGCCATGTGGGCGATGCCCACCCGGTCCTTGGCCATGGCCAGGTAGCCGAGGTACGCGATGACCGTGTTCACGAAGAAGTAGCCCAGGCCGGCGATGAGCCAGAGTGACCCCGTATCCAGGCCCAGCTTGCCTGGGAAAATGATGTCTCCCACCCCGAAATGGGCGCTGAACAACGCCAGTCCGATCGTAAGAATCCCTGTTAATTTAAGATCCTGTTCCGACATGGATGATTTTCCTCCTCTCATTTCTCAGAAACGGAAAACTGTTCCGGATCCCATCGTGGCAAACTGCTTGCCGAATTTCGCGTACAACGCTGCCTGGGCCCTGAACCCGGTGCAATGTCCCGCAGCAACGAGGGAGGGCGAGAACTCGGCAAGGGCCGAGGCGGTTTTCTCGATTCTCTCTTCGGAGGCTTCCACCAGGTGCAAACCGCCGATCACGCCTTCGACGCGCTCATTGGGGGCGATAGCGTGCTTCAGGATGTTGATGATTCCCGCATGGCTGCAGCCGGTAATGATGACAAGCCCCTTCCCCTCAATCCTTGCGGCAAGAGAGAGATCGTCCGGCATGCTGTCCGGGATCACCCGGCCGTTTTCGTCCAACGTGGAAAGAGCGATGCCCACTTCCTCGAAATCCGTGACCCTGGGAACTTCCCCGGTGGTGGAAAGGCCGGGCATAAGCTGCAGGGGGCCTGAAACCAGGACAAGTTCAGCGCCTGCTGCCCTGAGGTCCTCGGGTTTATCGCCCTGCATCACCCCGACGTGCTGGAAAAACGGATCCGTGATGAAATCCAGGCGGAAAAGCGTGGGATGGGCGATGACTGGCAGGTCCTTCCTGCCGATGGCTTCCAGGATCCGGGTCAACCCCTGCGTGTGATCGTAGTGGCAATGGGTCAGTACGACCGCATCGGTCTTGGCGAGAGGGATACCGAGTTTCCCAACGTTGAAAAGCAGGGCTTCCGGGTTCTGTCCCACGTCAACGAGGACCCTTTTGGTGATTCCTTTCCTTTCCGCCTCAAGCCAGTAAGACACGCCGTGCTGGCCGAGAAGCGGGCTTTCGTAAGGAACACTGTCTTCCGCCAATACCGTTACGGTCAGTTTGTCCAACACCATTCCCACCCCCTTCGAATTTAATGAAACGCGATGGAGAAAGTTTTGGGCATATGCCCTATTTTGTCAATATGGCGCTTTAGATTAATGTTTTTATAATGAACCTCATTATCAACACGACATCCAGCGGTATGGGGTGGAGCGGTAGCGGAATGATTTCATTGGATCGGTGTGGAGTCTTGACGGGATGGGGACTCAGCTTGCGAGAACCCCTCTCGCTCGAGCAGCAGGGCGCACCCCTTTACAAGGGCTTCCGCCGTTTTGCGTCTTGCCGAGGAAAGAATGCGCCCAAAAGTTTGACGGGAGATCCTCATGCGTTCGGCAGCCCGGGCATGGTATTCGCCTTCCAGGTCGGCGAGGCGCAAGGCCTCGAATTCGTCGGCATACAGGACGACTTCTTCGAGGTCTTTCTTCGGCACTCCGGCCGGCTTGAAAACCCAGGCAACCGGATTTCCTTCGATCTGTGGACAGCAACGGGGTCTCGGCAAGTTCTTCCCTCCCATCGGGATCTTTCGCAGGGATCATCCCACCTGATTGTCGGATTTTTTTCTGGCAAGCCCATGGAAACGGAGAAGGCTAACGCTCCCGGATCCTGTGTGCAGGTTCAGGTTTTGAGACTTGACAGAATATTATGGAATACAGCTAAATCTTAAGAGACGGACCCGCCTGGCAAATTTCCTTGTCGGGCATATCGAGGGTGGCTCCCCATCGTAACCGTCGTGGTGGCCGTTTCTTTGCGGCGATTTCTGCTTCCGGAAACGTGGGCATCATCATGATGTCCACGTACTAGCTTTGTTGTCAATTGGGTGCCGGCAGGAATTCCCAAGGTCCGCCTTTTTACCGTCGAATTGCAGTTGTTTACGGGGTATTCGTCGGCTTTTTTTTTACCGTGAATTTCGGGGGAAAGACCTGTGGCGGCTTCTGGTTGAGGCTTCGGCGGGTTCTGCCGCCCCGTCATTTTGCCACGGGCCTTTCTGGAAAATTGCTACCCATCCCAATAAAACAATCCTCGTTCTCCTGATCAATGGTATCCTGTTCTTTGCCGGGGTTTTTAGCGACGACGCACCCACAATATTTTCCTGCCGATCATGTTGCCTTTCTCCTGGTGACTTTCATCCCCATGCTTTCCATGTGGCTACCCAATTTGGTGGGTATCAAGTAAAAAAGTTGAAAATAAAAAGAGGCGATGGGAACCATGCGTCTTTCCATAATTGCAGAAAACTCGACCCGTTCCCCTTTCATCCAGCCCGAATATGGGCTTAGCCTGCATGTATCGACAGGAGAAACTTCCATCCTTGTCGACACGGCGCAGGGAATGGGTCTTTTCGCGAATGCAGGGAGAATGGGTATTGATCTCGCAGCCTTGGACATGCTGGCCCTGAGTCATGGCCATTTCGATCACGTCGGTGGAGTGGCTTCCCTCTATTCCTTCCACGGGCCGATGCCAGTCTGGGCTCATCCTTCCGTAGATGGAAGGCATTCTCGGATGAAAAATGGAAGGGTGCATTTCATCGGCTTTCACGTCAACAAGGCCGCCATCGATTTTCGCCCCGTGACCGGGCAGTTGGAAATCGCGCCTCGATTCTGGGCCCTGGAAGTTCCGAGGGAGCGGAGAGACCCCGAATTCATGAAAAACCCTTCACACCTTGTCCTGGATGGTCCGGAAGGCCCGATTCCAGATCCTTTCGAGGATGATTTGTCTTTCGTTGTGGAGGGGGAAAAGGGGCTAAGCGTGCTCCTGGGGTGTGCCCATGCGGGAGTGGTGAACATCCTGGAAGAGATTGCCCGGGTATTCGGGACACGGACGTTTTTCTCCGTCGCCGGCGGGATGCATCTGGCGGACCAGGGCGAAGCGGTCGTGGAAAAAATCACGGGAGTCCTGGCCGGGCGGTTCTCGGTGCATGGATGGTACCCTTGCCACTGCACTGGCTTCAAGGCTGCTTCTTTATTGGCTTCCCGGGGGCAAAACGTGGATTGGGGTTACGCCGGGACATCGATAGAGCTTTAGTAAACGATCAGTTCTGCTATTTTCCTGAAGGGCAATCCCGGGGCAAAAAACCGGGGATTGCCCTTCTTCAGTTTTATTCCGTGGTTTTCCCCGGATCAAAGATCCTCGTAAAGGTCCGTGCTGAGGTACTTCAACCCGCTGTCGTTGAGCGTCAGGACAATGTTTTTTCCCCGCTCGATCCCCCCGAGCAGTTTCAGTGCCGCGCACACGTTCGCGCCGGAGGAGAAACCGGCAAACACACCCTCTGTCCGGGCAAGGGTCCTTGCGGTTTCTATCGCTTCCACGTCGGAAACCTGGATGAACCCGTCAATCAAGTTCCTGTCCACGAGGGGCAAATCCATGCTGTAGCCGCCGCCCTGGATCTTGTGGGCGCCATCGGTGATGGGGTGTCCTGCGTAGATTGCCGCCGCGCAAGGCTCGACTGCGTAACAGCGGATCTCGTTCCTGAATTTTTTCAGGCCGCTCGCACAACCCTGGAAAGTGCTCCCGCTCCCGAGAAAATCGACAAACACGTCGATGTTTCCGGAAGCCTGTTCCCACATCTCTGCCGCTGTATGCTGCTCGTGTGCGTGCACCGTGGCGGCCAGGTTGAACTGGTCTGCACGGAATGCGCCTCGTTCCATCGTGATCCTTTGTGCCGTTTCTTCTACGCGGGCAAGATCTTCGCCAGACACTTGCCCCTTGACGGATCCGGGCGCCTGGTCTACCAGCACGACTTCCGCCCCGAGCGCTTTCATCATTCGCGCCCGCTCGGTGGAGTTTCCCTTCGACATGCAGGCGATGAAGTGGTACCCCTTGACGGCGCAGACGATGGACAGGCCGGTCCCGGTGTTGCCGCTGGTTAATTCGACCACGGCCTGTCCTTTTGTGAGAAGCCCCGCTGCTTCGGCTTCCTCTATCATTTGCAGGGCGACGCGATCCTTCTTGCTGAATCCAGGGCTCAGGTATTCCATCTTCGCAAAGATGTTTCCCTCTACAGCGGCCTGGTCCGCGATACGGGAAAGGTGGACCATGGGAGTGTTGCCGATCGCCTCGTTCACGCTCTTTAGTATTCTCGACATCGTATAGCCTCCCTCGAAATTACCCGTTGCTGCCATGAAGAATCAGGTTAATCATAATGCCGGAGGGGGAAGAACGCACGGTTGTAAAATAAGAAAGTTGGATCAATTTTACAGGAAGAAAAGAGGCGACCCGAGATGAGGAGAAGTGAAAGGGCGATCACCGACCCGGCCGAACTGGAGTCGATACTCAGGGAGGCCCTTGTTTGCAGGATGGGACTCTGTGACGGGGAGGTTCCCTACGTGGTTCCCATGAACTACGGCTATCGGGACGGGAGCGTTTTCCTCCACTCCGCCATCGAAGGAAGAAAAATCGAACTTCTGCGAAAGAACCCGAACGTGTGCCTGGAGTTCGAGAAGGACGTCGAACTGGTTCCCGCCGAAGCGGCATGTAGCTTCAGCATGAAGTACCGCAGCGTCATCGCCTCGGGGAAGGCCGTTTTCCTTGAAGGCGCAGAAGAGAAGGCGCATGGGCTAAACGCGATCATGGCCCAGTACACAGGCAAGGAATTTGATTTCCCGCCGCAGGCTCTGGAACGGATCGTCGTCATCCGGGTCGATCTGGAGGAGTGTACCGGAAAGCACAACCGTTGCTGAGGAATAGATCGGGAAAGGGTGATTACCATTGAAGAAGGTTTGCCTGCTCCTCGCGGACGGCTTCGAGGCTGTCGAGGCCAGCGTCTTTACCGATGTCCTGGGTTGGAACCTTTACGAGGGGGACGGATCCACGAAAGTCGTAACTTGCGGAACCCTTCCGGAGTTGAAGTGTACCTGGAACTTCACCGTGGTCCCTGAGATGCTGATCGAAGACCTAAACGTGGATGAGTTCGACGCCCTTGCCATCCCCGGAGGTTTCGAGGAAGCCCATTTCTACCGGGGAGCCTTCAGCGACCCGTTCCTGGAAACCATCCGGGAATTCGACCGGCAGGGAAAGGTCATCGCCACGATCTGTGTTGCGGCCCTGGCCGTTGCAAAGAGCGGAGTCTTGAAGGGGCGCAAGGCCACGACCTACAACATTGGGGGTTGGAGGCAAAGACAGCTTGCGGAAATGGGGGCTGTCGTGGTTCCCGACAGCCGGATCGTCGTTGACGGGAACATCATCACGTCGTACAACCCTTCCACGGCTTTCGATGTCGCCTTCCTCCTGCTGGAAAAGCTGACCTCAACGGAGAACACGGACAAGGTCAAGGCCTTGATGGGCTTCAAGTAAACGAGGAGGTTTTATTTCTCCAGGAACTTGCCCAGGAGTAGGCTTGCCTCGAAAAGCAGGTAGAGAGGAACTCCCAGGAGGATTTGCGAAACAACGTCAGGCGGCGTGAGCAGGGCTGCCGCCAGTGCGATGGCCATGATGATCCATGGCCTCAGCCGGGACAGGGTACGTGTTGAGACGAGCCTTGTCCCGATAAGGAGCAGGAGGAAAAGGGGAAGCAGGAACACGAGTCCTGCGGCGACCATGAGGGTAAAGAGGAACGATGTATATTCCCCGAATCCCCAAAAGGGCAGGACATTGTCTCCCGGTGAGAAGGAGAGGAAAAACCGGAAGGCCAGGGGAGCGATCACCCGGTAGGCGAAAGTCGACCCCGCGACGAAAAGCAGGGGGGCGGCGAAAACTGCGAAAAGGAAAAAACGGATTTCGTTCTTTCGGAGTGCCGGGTAGACGAAAAAGCTTGCCTGGAGGATGGCCAGGGGAAGGGAGAGAAGCACCCCGCCCCAGAAGGCGATCCTCATGTAGGTCAGGAATTTCTCGTAGGGCTTGAAATAGTAAAGGGACAGCCCAAGCCCCTCGAGGGGGGCCTGCAGGAAGGCCACGAGATGTTCAGAGAGGAAAAACAGGAAGACGAAGGCCGCGAGGAAGAAGAGCAGGACGCTCAGGATCTTCCGGCGGAGTTCCTCCAGGTGATCGGTAAAATCTCCCTCATTCTTCACGTTTGTTGTCCCGATCCTCCTTTTCCTTTTCTTCCGGTTCCCCCGATTCAAACCCCTTCTTGAATTCACGGATGGCGCTTCCCGCGGATCTTCCGATCTCCGGCAGCCGTTTTGCCCCGAACAGCAGCAGGGCCAGTGCCAGGAGCACGAGGATCTCTCCCATTCCAAGGTTCATTCCGGTCACTCCTTTCTTTTGGTTTCTTCCAGCAGCTTAAAAGGGAAATTCCTCCAAGGGATCCATCACCGGTCCCTCTCCGGGGGCCTTCACCGATTTGGCGGTTCCGTGGAAAGGCAGGCCCCTGACGACCATTGCCTTCGGGGTGGCCGGGCAGGCGAAATGACAGGCACCGCAGCCGATGCAAACGGAAGGGTCCACTTTCGGGATCGTAAGGCCGTCGCGGTAAGGAACCATGTGGGCGGCCTGGGTGGGACAGTGTTCGGCACACGCCCCGCAGGCCGTACCGTTTTTTACCACGATGCAGTCATTCCTGTGAAACTGGGCCCTGCCGATCTGCACAAGCTGCTTGGCCTCCAGGGACAAGGGGTCGATGGCTCCCGTCGGGCAGGCGGTGGTGCAGGATTTGCATTCGAACTGGCAGTATCCGAAATTGTAATCAAGGTGGGGCTGGAAAAGCCCGGATGCTCCCCAGGCCAGCAGGGCCGGGCGGATGATCCCCGCAGGACACGCTTTCACGCAGGCGGAGCAGGCGATGCATTTCCGGCTGAAGTTTTCATGGCTTCGCGAGCCGGGGGGAGAAATGGGGGGGGGCGCCGCCTCCGCGGCTCCCGACGCACCCAAAGGTTCCACGCTCCGGCGGATGAAGGCAAGGCCCAGCGCAGTTCCCAACCCTCCTGCGATTCGAAGGAACGTCCTTCTTTGGAGCCCTTCCCTGGCCGGCAGGATTCCCAATCTCAGGGATCCGCCCGGGCAGGCATCGATGCAGGATAGGCAGAGCACGCACCGATCGTGATCTATTTTTCTTTCGAGTGAGGAAAGACAGGCGGTGGGGCAGGCGGCCTCGCACCGTCCGCAGTTCAAGCAGGAACCTTCGTCGAAACGAATCCTCAAGAGGGAATGGGAGGAAAAAAGCCCGAGGAAGGTTCCCACAGGGCACAGGCCGTCACAGTAAGGGCGGCCCCGGAAAACTGACCAGCCCGCGAGGGCGGCAAGGAAAATTCCCGCAGCGGCAGCGACAAGTGGTGCCAGGGGAGCGGGGGGAAGGGCGTGGAGGAAGCGTGACGTATCCCCTGGAAGGGGGATGGAAGCCAGGAGGTTGTTTACCGCCACGATGGCGGGACGAAGGATTTGCGTGACGCCCCTGCCGAAGTTGGCGAACGGATCGAGAAGGTGAAGAAGCCCCAGGGTTCCCGCCGCCATGGAGATCACGGTGGCCGCCAGGATCCAGTATCGAAGCGGGGTACCATTACGATACCCGGTCAACCGGTGCTTTCCGAGCCCGTGAACGGCTTCCTGGAAAAGGCCCAGGGGGCACAGGAGAGAACAATAGAAACGCCCTGCCAGGAGCGTCATCCCGGCAAAAAGGAGAATCGTGATTTCCCACCTCAGGAGTGCGGGAAACACCTGGATTTTTGCACCAAACTCCAGCAACCCGCCCCCACCCGCATCGCGCAGGAGGAAGAGGGCGACAAATCCTGACAGGAAGGTCCAAACAAGCAGTGGGCGCAGTCGGAGTTTTTTCAAGGGTTGCGTTCCTTTCAAAGGGCAATCCGCTCGACCTTTAGCCGGTTTAGGTCCATGGTCCCCGCTTTGAGCGCTTCTCCCTGGCGGATGTACTCCACCGAGTTGGGTTCGGTGCCGAAAATTTTCGCCGCCGCCGCATCTGCCGCCACGATGTCGGTTGAAAGGACCTGTGCCTTCCTGATCGTGATGTCCCTTTCCGACGTTCCCCTGGGCCCGCTTCTGGTCATGACCCGGTAGGCGTCCACCACGTTGAGGTCGGGTTTCCTGAGGAGGCTCAGGTCAGCGATGCACTGGTGGAGCCCCCTGGAGTGGAACTCCCCGCGGTCCCACACGATTCCCATGAGGTTTTTCATCGCGATGGTGAGCCCTGCTCCGCCATGGTTTTTCAGCACGGGAACATTGATAAAAACGTCGCTTTGAAGGACCAGTTCGTGAACCAGGGTTTCCTTGAGGATGCGGGCCCCGGCTATGGGGGCCTTTTGGTAATAGCGTGCCTGGTCGGCCGGGACGACCGTCGCCCCCGCACGTCTTGCGGCTTCCTCGATCCCACTGGTGACGTAACTTCTCTTCCATAGGTCGCAGGTGTGGTCGAAAACGTAGACTTTCGATGCGCCGGCCTCGATGCACCTCCTGACGATTCTCTCGACCAGGGCGGGATTCGTGTTGGCCCCGAGTTCGGGCCTCACGTCCCATGCCATGTTCGGTTTCACCACGACAGTTTGCCCTTTCGAAACGAAACGCTTCATACCCCCCATGGCTGCCAGTCCGCGGTCAAACATGTCCTCCGGTTCGCCTCCCCGGACTGCCGCGAGGTCCGCGGGGCCGGATACAACGACCCCAAGGGCGCGACCGGTTTTCCCGGGAAGGAGGAGGGCGCTCGTTCCTACGGCCAGGGCCAGGCTTTTCTCCAGGAACTCTCTTCGATTCATGGCTAACTCCCTCCTGTCTTGGAGCGGAAGGGCGGCTTGAAAAGTGCAATAATTCAAATAATTATAAATTAGAAAGAACCGCTTGGGAAGAGTATTGGCCCCGAAACAGGGGATATAATTCGAAAGATGAAATTCCCTGCAACAGGGAAAGAATGGAGGAGTTGCGAGGTGCCGAGGTTCTACAGGGTTTCCGCTTTTATCCTTTTCGGGTTTTTCCTCTCGTGTTTCCTTTCTTCCGCTGCCATAGCCATCGAGCCCTTAGGCCCCGTTTCGTCGTACAGCATGGAAGAGTATTGGTATTGGCCGACCTACCACCCAACAGCCGAATCGGCTCTTGGGGCGCTCAAGAACCTGCAGGGAAAGGTGGTCGGCTGGCAGGGTTCCTTCGTCACGCAATGGGACGCGGATGCCTTCGGGTTGCGGGCGCTCGGTACGGTCGTGGAGGTGCAGCAGACCAGTCTTTTCTTTTCCAACACGGTTCAGGTTCCACAGGTGGAATCGACCGTCATTCCATTCGAGGAAGTAACCGGCCTGCATCTTGTCCACGTCTACGTGGATCGTCAATTTACACTGGGCGTGCGCTGCGACCTGAAGAACGAAATGAAGATGTTCAGGGTTGCCGACTATGGAACCGCCACCCAGGTCTACAATGCCTTGGCCAGCCTGGTCGCGGCTTCAGGGCGATCCATCGCTTTCCCGACACTTGGCGCCTATTTCCGGGATATCACCGAAAAAGACCTCTGGATTCCCGGGCTCAAGGAAGCCAGGGGCATGATCGTTACCGGCGTGATGAAGGGAAGCCCCGCTGAAAAGGGGGACCTGCGGGTTCGAGACGCCGTCGTTCTCTGCAACGACCAGCCTGTTGAGAATTTTGCCCAGTGGTCGGAGAAAATCAAGCCGGGCGCGAAGTCCTTTGATTTCAAGGTCTTGAGGAAAAGTACGCCGCCGGCTGTCTGTCACGTGGTCCTGCCGCCGGAAGACCTGTACCCGAAGCCACCTCGGGGCCTGGCTTTTGCCGCGGCGAAACCGCCTGTGCCCGCCCAACCATCGACCCAGCCACCGTCGCAGGCAGCCGCAGCCGAGGCGCCTGTCTCGCCTAAAATGGGTTTTTCCCTGAGATACCCCAGCGAAGCGGAAAAGAGCACCCTCGGGGAGAGGACCGGGGCTGTCATCGTGGAAATGGTCACGGGGGGCCTCGCGGAAAAGGCGCTTTTGCGCGTCGGCGATATCCTCCTGGAGTGCAATGGCAAACCCATACCAGCTCCCGAAACGCTGGGTTCCCTTCTCATCCCGGGAGAAAATGTCTTCCTGGTGAGGCGCAACGGGCAGGACCTGACCGTGAAGGTGGGGTCAACCCTGGTCAGTTACTGATTATCAGGTTGTTTAACAAGGTTTTGGCTAGTCGACGATAAAAAGACGGGCTCCTTCCTCTGTCCAGGACCGGTGCGGGTTTTTGTCGTCATCTTCCGCATGGTAGCTTGTGCCCGGAAGAAGCTCGAAAATCCGCCCGTCCTTCAATTCCGTCTTCAGGCGGCCTTCAAGGACAAGGAGAACATGTCCCCTGGCACACCAGTGGTCGGCACGGTAGCCGGGGGAATATTCCACCATGCGGACGCGGATGTTCCCCTGTTCGAAAGTCCTCCACAGGGCCTGGCCCTTTTCGCCCTTGTGGACCGTCGGTTCGATGAGGTGCCAATCAACCGTGACAAACGGGACTCCTTCGATTTTCATGGATACCGTCTCCTTTCCGGATGTCCTGCCTTGAGCCCAGGGATCTAGGATTCCAAACGGCGACGAAGAACGAAATCATCAATCAGCCGCCTGGAGATGCTGATCGAGGGAGGCATTTCCGGGAATTCGCCTGGGGCGAACCAGCTTGCCTCCTCGATTTCCTTTGCATCGACCGAAATCTCCCCGGAGTCCCAAACAGCCGTGAATCCCACCATGAGGGAGTGCGGGAATGGCCATGGCTGGCTGCCGAAGTAGCGGATTTCCTTGACCCTCACCGAGACCTCTTCGAAGACTTCTCTGTGGACGGCTTGCTCCAGGGTCTCCCCGGGTTCGACAAAACCTGCGAGCACGCTGTAGCGGCCCTTGGGAAAGTGAGGGCTCCGGGCAAGGAGGAGTTTTCCCTCACGTTCGATGGCCACGATGATGGCCGGGGAGACCGGCGGGTACAGGGTCAGCCCGCATGCCTTGCAGGTGCGGGCTGTTTCGGTTTCGTGATCGGACATCGGGTTCCCGCACTGCCCGCAAAAGCGTGTTTCCCGGTGCCAGCCCATCAATTGGAATGCTCTGCCGGCCCGGACAAAAGCCTCTTCGCCCAGAAGGCTCCAAACCTCTCTGAGGGAAACCAGTTTCATCCCGTCAGGGAGGGCGAAGTCCTTGCCCAGGGCAATGCAGGAACAGGCCCTGCCTTCCGCCTGCGGGAAAAGGCGGATTAGGCAACCAGCGTCTTCTGCGGAGTGTATCTCCCGGGGGCCTGGAAGGGTTATCGAGGGTTCAAGCCTTACAAGCAGCATGTCTCCCTGGAATGCGAACAACTGGCCGGTTGGTGTCGAAGGCAAGGTGATCCTTCCTTTCTTCTTTGGGGCGTGCCCCGAGGTTTTACGAAGAAAAGGATACCTCTTTTCGCGAGGAAGTGCAGGGCCGGAAAAAGAGAAGAGGCCGCAAGGATCGCGGCCCCCCATAACGTTTCAATTTTTTGTGTTTACTCCTCTTCCTTGATTTCCAGCTTCCGCCCCTCTTCCACGCTCTGCTTCTCGGGCAGGACCAGGGAGAGAACCCCATTCCGGATCTTCGCCTCGGAGCCCTCCGGGTCGACCTCGACGGGCATCGGGATCTCGCGATAGCAACTGCCGTGGCTTCGCTCCAGCCTGAAGAACCGCTCGGATTCTTCTTTCTTCTCTTCCTTCCGTTCCGCCTTCAGCACGACTCGGTCAGGATAAACTTTCAGGTCGACGTCCTTGGGGTCGATCCCGGGGATTTCCATTTCGAGGAAGATCTTCCCGTCTTTCCTGTAAAGGTCCATCTTCGGAGTGACCGGCGCCTGTGCCGCGCGCCCTGTCGGGACTACCCCCGTGGCGAAATCGTCGAAAAGTCGAGACATCTCGTCGTGAATCTGCGCGATGTCCCTGAAGACCGAAAGGTCCCCTTCCCTCCTGGAATCGGGGCTTGCCAACCAGAACCGTCTCATGAACCACACCTCCACTCTGACCTATTGTGACCTTATGCACTCATTTTATAAGTCAGTAAAGGTCAGATAAAATTCCGTGTGCGGTTTTGAGAAGAAACAGAGCCGGCTTGGAGCCGATTATTTCGGTTTTTAGCCGCCTGTTTCACGAAAAAACCGTTTTTGGCCGCTCTTTATTGGGATAACCCGGCCAGTGCCTGTTCGAGATCTTCGATCAGGTCCTTGACATCCTCGATCCCGACCGAATAGCGGACGAGGCTCTCCGGGATGCCCAGGGCTTTCCTTTCCTCCGCCGTGCATTCCACGTGGCTGGTTGTGGCCGGCACTCCCGCGATCGTTTCCACCGCCCCCAGGTTGGCGGCCTTGTGGGCCAGGTTGAGCTTTGGCAGGAACTGGCGCACCGTTTCGAAGGAATTCCCCTTCAGGGTGAAGCTCATCATGCCGCCGAATCCGCGCATCTGCTTTTTTGCAATCTCGTGCCCGGTGTGAGATTCGAGCCCGGGGTAGAAAACCCGGTCGATCGCGGGGTGGGCTTCAAGGTAACGGGCGATGGCCATGGCGTTATCGTTCTGGCGGGCGATGCGGAGGCCCAGGGTCTTCATGCCGCGCAAGAGGAGATAGGCCGACATGGGGGCCAGGGAGGCGCCGTTGATCTCCCGGTAGTGGTAGATTTTCTTGATCAGGTCGGCCTTGCCGCAGGCCACCCCTCCAAGGACGTCGGCGTGTCCCCCGAGGAACTTCGTGGCGCTGTGCAGGACGATATCCGCACCAAGCTCGAGCGGGTTCTGGTTGATGGGTGTGGCGAAAGTGTTGTCCACTACCACGATGGCTCCAGCTGCGTGTCCGGCCTTGGCCAGGCGGGCGATGTCGATAATCTTGATCGTGGGGTTCGTGGGCGTTTCGAGGTAAAGCAGTTTGCAGCCCTTTGCGATTTCCTTCTCTACAGCCTCATGGTCCGTCGTGTCACAAAGGGAGGAGTCCACTCCCTGCCGGGGAAGGAACTCGTTGAACATGACGCTGGTGCCCCCGTAGGTGTCCTTGACGGACACGACCCTGTCCCCCGATGCCAGCAGCGCGCACAGGACACCGGAAATGATGCCCATGCCTGTCGCTGCGCTGGTTGCGGCTTCCGCTCCTTCGAGCAGGCGGGCCTTCTCTTCGAAGACGTGGACGGTTGGGTTGGTGTTGCGGCCGTAGATGTGACCGGGTTTCTTGCCGAGGGAAACGTCGATCCATTCGTCCAGGTCCTCGTAGGCGTGGGCGACTCCCATGAAAACGGGCACCTGGGTCGTGTTCTCGGCGAAAACGTGCTCTTCGCCCCCCCAAACGGACAGGGTTCCCTTTCCGGCGTTCTTTCCGTAGCGCATCACTATCCCTCCTGGATTCAACAACGATGTTTACGCAAGTTCCCGATAAAGGCTGTCACGGCCTCTTCGCTTGTGGCCCACGAGGTGACGAGGCGGATGGAGGAGTGATTGTCGTCGATCTTCGACCAGACGTAGAAGTCGAAACCTTCCTGTAGCTTTTCGACCACCCGGTTCGGCAGGATGGGGAAAAGCTGGTTGGAAGGCGAGTCGGCCAGGAATGAATACCCTGCATTCGTAATGGCTTCCCTCAACAGGTCAGCCATCCGGTTTGCATGCCGTGCGAGGTCGAAATAGAGCCCATCACGGAAAAGCTCAAGGAACTGGATCCCCATCAGCCTTCCTTTCGAGAGCAGGGCCCCCTTTTGCTTCAGGTGGAACCGGAAGTCTTCCTTCAAGGAAGGATTGGAAATGACGAGCGCTTCGCCGACCAGGGCTCCGCACTTGGTTCCACCGATGTAAAAGGCATCGGTCAATTCCGCCATGGCCTCGAGATCGAGGTCGCTTCCAGGGGCGCAAAGCGCCGAGCCCAGCCGTGCCCCGTCGACATAGAGAAGGAGGTTATGTCCCTTGCAGAAAGTGTGTAGTTCTTCAAGCTCCTTTCTCCCGTAGACCGTTCCCACTTCCGTGGGGTTGGAGATATAGACGAGTCGGGGTTTCACCATATGTTCGTCCGTGTGGAAGTCAAGGGCAGGGGTAATCCGTTCGGGAGTCAGCTTGCCGTCAGGGGATTCGACTGAAATGACCTTGTGGCCGGTGGCCTCGATGGCCCCCGTCTCGTGAACGAGAATATGCCCGCTATGGGCTGCCACGGCAGCTTCGTGCGGCCGCATGAAAGCGGAAAGCGAGATGAGGTTTGTCTGGGTTCCTCCCGAGATGAAGTGGATGTCCACGTCTTCCCGGTTGATGCTGCGCCTTAGCAGCCCGATCGCTTCCAGGCAAAAGCGGTCCAAACCGTATCCCTCGACCTGCTCCATGTTGGTATCGACAAGGGTTTTCAGGATCCTGGGGTGGGCTCCCTCGCTGTAGTCGTTCTTGAAGCTGATCATCGGCCATCTTCCTTTCCGGTGGATTATGCTGTTTTTCATTTTAACCCAGGAAGGGGGCGCAAACGGTCATGGGATCCCTAGCCGGGTTGCGTTTCCTTTTTGCTCCCGCAATGGGTGCAGTAGGGCAGCAATGCGTGGCGGACCTTGTGACAGGAGGGGCATTCCTCGAAAACCCGGCTTCCGCAGGAGGGGCAGGTATAAATCTCCTCTTTTTCCCCCAGGCCAGTCGGAACGACAATCCTGTTGACGGTCCGGCGGGTCCAGAAGAGGAAGCGCCTGGGGCCGATCCGGATGGGGTATTCGCAGACCGGGCAGAGGAAGCGCTCGTAGGCTTCCCGGTATTGCCTGGCCAGGGAGGGGAGGCCGGGGAAAGCAACCGCCCTGATGAAATGAACGAGGAGCTTCATGACGACTGCGATCAGGGACAGGGTCAGTACGTATCGGAAAACGCGCGCGGGGAAGTATTGATGGATGACGAAGGCTACCCTGACCAGGCTGGCCGCCCCGAGGGCCATGAAGAGGGGAGCATAAAGGCTCCCACGCTTTTTCACGATCAGGGCGGCTGCAAGGAGCAGGATCGGAAGCAGGATCAACAGCTGTATCGAAGCGAGCCTGATCCTGTGCCGAACCATCAGTCTCTCGAATTCCGCCCTGGCCGGACGGCGTTGTCCCTCTATTTCCCGGGACACCGTTTCCCTTTCCGTGACGAGTTGCTGTTTCCGGCTTACCTTTTCGGTAATGGACTGGCTCAGGGCCTGGTAGTTCTTCTGGTTTTCAAGGAAAAGGTTGAGGCTGTCGGAGAAGTTTCCTTGTTGTTTTTCCGTGAAGGCGACGTTTTTCTGGAGGCCCTGCTTCTGGAGTTCGATGATCTGGGACAGGGTTTGCTGCAGGCTGCGGGAACTGTCCCCGATGATCCGCTGTTTTTCCGCCAGGTTTTCGATCTCTCCTGCAAGCCCGGCGATCTGTCTTTCAAGGAGGGATTGCTTCTCGAGTAGACGGGCATCGAGGTATGTCTTCTCAACGGTCGGGTAATCGGGCCCCTTGATCGTACGGATGTCCTCGAGAAAAAAACCGATCAGCCAGAAGAATAGCACCGCAAGGGCCACCGTGAAGAACCGGATGGCAAAACGGTGAATCCATGTTCCCTTTGCTTTATCGGTGTTTCCCATCATGATCCCTCTTTTCCATGAGGCTCGCCTTTCAGCGCGTTCTTAGTCTATCATGGTAAAAGACAACCCATAAGGAGGAGAGAACCATGTCGAGAAAGGCTTTCAGCCCGGAAGGCGCCGTGGCGGTTGGACCCTATTCCCATGCGGTGGAGTCGGGAGAGATCGTGTACCTCTCGGGACAGACACCGCTCGACCCGGCCACGGGCCGCCTCGTGGAGGACGATGTGGCGGTCCAGACACGGCAATGCTTCAGGAACCTTTTTGCAGTGCTCGCCTCGGCCGGCTTGGGGCAGGGCGATGTCGTCAAGGTGAACGTGTTCCTCACCGATATGGAGGATTTTGCAAGGATGAACGAAGTTTACAAGGAACAGTTCGAAGCCCCTTTCCCTGCCCGGAGCACGATCGGGGTGGCAGCACTGCCCTTGGGTGCCCGCGTTGAAATAGAGATGATTGCCAGGAGAGGTTGATGTAATTATTGCGTGTTGGGAGTATAATTTAACTGTGCGCAAAGATAGCGATTCGCTTATAAAGCGCATAGGGGGCGGAGAGGGGGCAATGACATGAAAAGAGTTGTTGTCGCAATTGACGGCAGCGAAGTGAGCAAAGGGGTCATCGACTACGCGATCCATTATGCCAACCGCGAGAAGGAAGCGGAAATGCTGTTTCTTCACGTCGTCGAGCCTTCCGAGCAGAGGGAAATCTTCTACCGGGGGCACGTGGTAAGTGTCCCGCCTGCACCTGAGGAAGTCCGAGAGGAGTTCGAGTCGTTCATCAAGGCGAGAACCGACTTGGCAGGGAAGGCGATCCCGGTCATGTCGATTTCCCTTAGGAGCGGAAGCCCCTACGAGCAGATCGTGAGGTTCGCAGAAGAGGAAAACGCGGATATCATCATGATCGGCCATAGGGGACTCGGCAACGTTCAGCGGTTTTTCCTGGGGAGCGTGGCAGCCAAGGTTGTGGCGCATGCCCCCTGCAGCGTTTACGTCCACAGGCCCAGGAAGGAAAAGGGAGAAGCCTAGCGCTCCTTCCAGGTAGGTTTCCTCTTGCCCAGGAAGGCTTCTAGGCCTTCCCTGGCGTCTTCCGAGGCGGCAAGTGCGGCGAAGAGGTCTCCGCCGACTTCCACTGCCCTATCCAGTGGCAGGCCGTCCATCTGGTGAAAGCCCCGCTTGCCCGTTTTCAAGGCAAGCGGGCTTTTTGAAGCGAGCTTGCGGGCAAGTTGCAGGGTTTCTTCTTCAAGGTTTTCAACGGGGACGACTTTCCAGGCGATGCCGGTGCGTTGCGCTTCCTCAGCCGGGATGAAATCTCCGGAAAGCACGTACTGGAGGGCTCGCTTGTGCCCGATCCATCTGGCGAGCTGGAGTCCCGGTTCCAGGCATATCAGCCCGACGTTGATGGCGGTGGTCCCGAGGACTGCGTTTTCTGCGGCGACAATGAAATCGCAGGCCAGGGCAAGCCCGGCTCCGTTGGCGAGGGTGTAGCCCTGTATCGAGGCGATGACAGGCTTGGTCATCGCCTCGAGTCGATGGTTGTGAAGGTCCATCTGCCTGATAAAATCCCTGATTTCATGACGTTCGCACGCCATGACCTCCTTCAGGTCGATCCCGGTTGAGAAGTGTTTCCCGGCCGCATCCAGGATGATGACCCTGACCTGAGGGGCATTCTCCATCATTTCCAGGGCTCCCGAGAGTTCTGTTGCCAGGTCCCTGTTGAAAGTGTTCATCGCTTCCGGCCGGTTGAGAGTAATCCGCCCGATTCCCTCTTCAATTCTTGCCAGGATGGGTGAATTTAAGCGGGTCATTTCAAAAGCCTCCTTTTGTCTGATCTTCTTTCCACAGGGCCAGGACATCGAAGGGAAGCGCAAGGTTCCCGCGGTGGGCGACGAGTTCCTGTCCCTTCCATGCGGACTCGGGAAGGGACCTATACGGGTAAATCACTTTCCCGGAGCCGTCTCGGCACGGGATCGGGAGTGGGGTTCCGAGAAGCTCGACCAGGTATCCGAATCCCTCCTTAAGCGCACGGCGCAACTGGTTTGCCTCCACGGGTGTAAAAAATTCGTCCAGGTATCCGCGGGCAATGCTCAGGTCTTCCGGCGAGAGTTCTCGGTAATCCGCGACCAGTTCGTCGAGGGGGCCGAAGCGCAGCCTTTCCGCCCTCAACGGTACCCAGCAGACGCGAGCCACGGGTAGCTCCCTGAAATTTTCGATCACGGAAGAGGCCCGGTAAAGCAAGGGTTCCAAGACGCTCACCTCCTGCGGTAAAGCTTAAATGAACCGAAGGGTTCCGCATAGAGGCAAGGGGTGAAACGAGGGGTTCGATTCGCCTTTTTCGAATGAGTGGAGAATAATATAAAATGTTATTTGATCAAGTCAAATAAAAAAAGTGGAGGGACGAGAGATGGAGCCATCGGAAATCGAGCGAATAAGGCGGTTCAACCGGTTCTTCACCGAACTTGCGGGAGTGCTCGACCGCTCAATCCTCAAAAGCGAGTTCTCGTTGACCGAGGCCAGGATATTGTTCGAAATCGGGCACCATCCGGGCGGCCATTCCAGGGAGTTCGTGGCAAGGCTGGGATTGGACCCGGGTTATTTCAGCCGGGTGGCCAGGCGGTTCGAGTCAAGGGGACTGGTTGCCGTGAAGAGGTCAAGCGAGGACGGGAGGCTTGTCTCCCTTTTCTTGACCGAGGAGGGAAAGAAAATCCTTGATATGCTGGAAGAAAGGGCGAACAGCGAGGTGGAAGGCTGCTTCGGGGGGCTTTCCGACGAAGCACGCCGGGATATCCTTTCCTCGATGGCCTCGATCCTCTCCCACAAAAAGAGTGTGGACCCGAATGACCTGGTGATCCGCCCGTATCGTCCCGGCGAGCTTGGGATCATTTCGCGCCGGCATTGTGTGCTCTATGGGGAAGAATACGGGTTCGACGAAACGTTCGAGAATTACCTCCTCGACGGGATGTCCAGGTTCCTCTGGGATTGCGGAGGCAAGGGGCAGGTCTGGGTCGTGGATTTCTGGGGCCGCATCATGGGGGCCATCGCCATCGTCGAAACGGGGGAAGGGGAAGCCCAGTTGCGCTGGTTTTACCTGGAACCTTCCTGCCGGGGGACCGGATTGGGCAGGAAGCTCATGGAAACCGCCATGTCCTACTGCGAGAGGAGGGGCGTGGGGAAGGTTTTCCTGTGGACGGTCAAGGACCTGGAAGCAGCCCGGCACATTTATGAGAAGTTCGGTTTTTCCCTTGTCGAAACGAATGCCCATTTCCTCTGGGGCAGGCACATCGTCGAGGAAAAGTGGGAGCTTCAAATGACCGGCGAGAAAAAACCATGTTAAGGTAACTGCAAAGGGCCGATTCGAAAACCACCCGATCGGGGGTATCCTGGACCCGCGATCCCGGATTGGAGAGGGGGAAGACTGGTCGTGCGCGTAACCGAAAACGAGGATATCCTCTACATGGTATTGAAGAGCATAGAGGAGTCTGCCGCCCCGATCGGGGCGGGGTCCATCCAGAGGACGATCGCTCCCCAGGCCAGCCTGAGCATGGCGACGGTGGGAATCATTCTTCGTGACTTGCAGGACCGGGGTTTCGTGATCCGGGAGGGTTACAGGGGGCACCTGATCACCCCGGAAGGGCGAGATTTTCTAGCCGCATACCGCAACCGCCAGAAGAAAGCCTGCCTGGCCGACCGAATATTCGATTACCTCACGGGGAGCGACAGGCAACGCCTGGTCGATATTCTCGAAGTCCGCCGTGCGATCGAAACGGAAGCCGCCCGGCTTGCCGCCGGCAGGGCCCGGGAAATCGATATCCAGCGGCTTTCCCGAAACGTGGAGGAACAGGGGAAAGCGTCGGGTGAAAAGGAACGCGCGGCGCTTGACCGGGAGTTTCATGCCGTGCTCCTCGATGCGGCCCATAATCCCCTCCTGAATACGCTGTTCGATTTCTCCGAACAGGTGACGGCCGCTTCGGACGGCGAAACTCTCGATCATTTCCTCTCCACGGTTCGCGAAGAGATTGGAGGGGCCCTCGCCGCTGACCATGCCCAAATCATCCAGGCGATCCTCAGAAGGGATGCAAACGCGGCCGAAAGAGTCATGGCTGCCCATCTGGATCGCGTCGTGGAGTTCCTGCAAGATTTTCAGGACCTCTCCTCCAGACAGTAAACCCCAGTCCATTTTCGACTTGATTCCTGCGTTGACAGTTCCGGTCTTTGTGCTACGATTATGCCGCCACTAATAAAATAGTGGCGATCGCGTTTGCGAGGAGGGGTGGTAAAGAAATGGACC
>DIXJ01000008.1 GCA_002436015.1 Synergistaceae bacterium UBA6083
GGGGCGCGCTCATGTGCGGCGCCTTCTCCCGCACGGCGGCCAGGAAAAAGTGGCCCGACCCGCCCTTCGCCAAAAGCCTCTACGGCTGGTTCCACTGAGGAGAACCTGGAACCGGGGAGAACCTAGAACCGGGGTCAGGTCTTGAATCTTAGCATCGTGTTCCATCGATGCTAAGATTCAAGACCTGACCCCGGTTCTACCAGCGGGTGTTCGCATTCCCTGGGACCATCCAGTGGAGGAACAAAAAAACGGCCGGGGATTCCGGCCGGGAGTTAAGGAGAACGCGATGCCTTTGTGGGCAAGGTTACGGATTAAGACGACATCCTGCCGGATTTCCTGAGAAGCCCCTTCTTGAGCATGAGGCGGTATATCGATCCGGGGTTCAAAACCCTAACGGCCTTCTCGACAAGTTCGATCTCCACAATATCCTTCTCCATGTCCACCTCGTTCTCCCTCTCGCCATCAACGGAGACCGTGCACCATTTTGCGGGCAAATCGGGAGTCACCCTGTACCTTCGGCCGGCGACCAGCCCTTTGGAGCGAGAGATGGGAATTTCACGGACCAAGCCCGGCGCAATGGGTGTCACAACTCGCATTTTTGCATTTTCCGTGCCAACGTAGCAGGCAAACCCAAGCTCATCATTGCGCAACCTGCACATCGCAACCTGGGCGATGGAAGCCATCCCGACGACCGGCTCCCTCATGCATCTCGAAATGGCGACGAAAAGGACTTTTTCCGGCTCCCACATGGCCCTGGAACTGGTAAAGGGTTCGTGGTAAAGGACGACATCGACAAGGGCATGATTGACCAGCCTGTCGTTGATATAAATATTGAACATATTCTCTTCCAGAAGCGCCCGGGGGTCATCCCCGAGAGCGGTCGCATAGGCCCCGGCAACGATGCCTGCGACAGTCCCGTCAATCCTGTAGGGAAAGACATTGTTCGTCCCCGTGGAAATCGGAAGCAGGGGGGTCTTTCCGCATCCTGCGGCAACAGCCTTGCTTGTCCCGTCACCTCCCAGCACGAGAATGCAATCCATCCCCATGGCATTCATCATGGCTCCCGCCCTTGTTGAATCGGCGGCCTCTCCCATGGGCTCGAAAGGAAGGATCCGCACTTTTGCCGCAACCCTTTCGAGATCGGTTTTTTTTAGCGAATCGAGAGTCTTGCCCGCGAAGCCGAAGGCATCGGGCATAAAATGCAGCTCCCTGACGTCGAACTGGAGAAGACCGACAATGATTCGCCTGAGAATCTCTATTTTTTCAATGTTGTCGACGACGCTCGCGTAGCCGATGAGCCGCCTCACATCCTTGCCCGCCGATGGATTGACGACGATACCGACTCTTGGCATCAGGAAATCCCCTTTCCGGCAGGTCCTTGCGAGGGCGCCTTCTCTCCGCCGTACCCAAAAGCAAGCTCGATAAAATCTTGAACGGTCATTCCCAGGTCCCTTATGAAAGTCACGCATGGCGCTTCGTTCGACAGGATCGCAAAGAACTCGTTCTCTTCATATAATTTCCCCTCCAGGCGGTTTTCAAAGGCAAGGGTGTCAACGGTCGGGAGAAAATCACCATAAACCTTGATGTTTTCAATCCGTCCTTCCCGAATGTTCAGGCGGGTTTCCACCTTGCCGAAGGGGAAAACCTTGCTGTTCCTGAAATTATATGGGGGAGAAACGCCGTAATTCCAAGACTGGAGGAAATACCTTTCCCTCGCGATTTTCAGGATTTTTTCGTAATGATCCTTGAAATACGCAACTGCTTCCAGGGGATTTTTTCCCGCGATATGCTGCATCAAGATTGCGCAAAATTCCTCGACGGGCATTTCTTCCTTTAGGAAATCCGAGACGTTCGCCACCCTGCTGCGAATCGATTTGACCCCCTTGGACAGGAATTTCTCCGGGTCAGCCTGAAGGACTTCACCCATCAGGTCCAGGTCCGTGCGGAAAAGGATTGTCCCGTGATGCAGGAACCGGTCGCCGGAAAGATACTGTGCGTTTCCGGAGATTTTTTTCCCCTCCACCGTGATATCGTTTCTCCCGGTCTGTTCAGCCGGAACACCAATGAAGCGAAGCGCTTCGACGATGGGTTCCACCAGCGCCCTGATGGAGAAGTCGCTTTCCCCCCTTAGGAGATGGAAGAACGTGAAATTGACGTTCCCCAGGTCATGGTAAACGGCCCCGCCGCCCGACAGTCTTCTTACGACGGGCAACCCCATCTCCCTGACCAGCGGGTAGCAGATCTCCTCCATCGTGTTCTGGTACCGGCCGACGATCACGGAAGGCTGATTTTGCCAGATCATCGCCGCGTTTTGGAAGGATTGGCCCTCGGACAGGTAGCATTCCTCCGTGGCCAGGTTCAGTTGCGGGGTATTGTTTGGGTTAAGAAGGACGATCATTCATTTTCGCCTCCCTTTGTGCATCCCGGGCCATCAGGGCATCGGGGCGCGGAGCTTAAATCAGGCAAAGGCCTTCGTGACACTCCAGCCGCCATCGACCAGGAGCACTTGCCCCGTTACAAAGTGCGAAGCATCCGTTGAAAGGAAAAAAACCGCCCCCAGGATTTCTTCCGGCTCGCCCATTCTCTGGAAGGGCACGGACTTGCGGATGTTCTCGTAATAGGCCTCGTCCTTCCTGGCGATAAGGGGCGTGTTGATCCAGGTCGGGGCGACACAATTGACGTTGACCCCGTAAGGGGCCATTTCCGCCGCGAACGACCGGGTAACCTGGTGCACCCCCGCCTTGCTCGCCGCATAAGGCATCGATCGGAGCGTATGGGCCATGAAGCCGGCGATGGACCCGAGGTTGACGATTTTCCCGTAACCCTGCGCCTTCATGATCCGCGCAGCCTGCTGGTTCACAAGGATTGTCCCGACAAGGTTGACATCGAGGACCCGCCGGATATCCGCTTCCTCGCATTCCGTGGCAGCCTCGTTCTTGCCCATGCCGGCCGTGTGAACCACGACATCGAGGCTCTTCGCCTTCTCCAGCAGTGTCTTGAAGCAGTCTTCGACGCTTGCCTTGTCGCTCACGTCCATGGAAAGCGTGCAAATCTGGAGGTTTCCCTTTTCTGCAGCGTCCTGAACCTCCTGAAGCTTGTTTTCCAGGCAATCGGCCACGAAAACGCGCGCCCCGCTTTTTGCAAAGGCCAGGGCGATGGTGGACCCCAGCCCGCCCGATCCGGTCACAAGGACATTCTTCCCCTGCACCGAGAACAATTCGTGCAATCCCTTGGGCTTAAGTATCTCCTTCATTTTTCTCTCACCCTCTCTTTGACGATCGCTACGAACCCTCCCTGTATTTTCCCCTGCAGGCCTATGAATGGATCGGCTTTCCCATAACCGCCATGGAGGCCTCGAGAATCGACTCGGAGATGCTCGGGTGGGGGAAAATGACGTCCGTGATGTCCTCGATCGTCAGTTCCGCCTGGATCGCCACCCCGAGGCCGAAAATCATCTCGGAAACGTGATGCCCGATCATGTGGACCCCAAGGATGTTGCCGTACTTCTCGGAAACCAGGATCTTTATGAACCCGGACGTCTCGTTTTCGATCTGGGATTTTGCGTTGAAGGATAGCGGGAATTTCCCGACCTTGCAGGGAATCCCGTCGATCCTGGCTTTCTCCTCGGTGATCCCGATACAGGCGATTTCGGGTAGGGTATAGATGCAGATGGGAACCGATTCGTAGCTCATCACCTGTCTTTGGCCGAGGGCGTTTTTGGCCGCGCAGCTTCCCTCGGCGGAAGCGACGTGGGCAAGCTGGTAGGACCCGTTGCAGTCTCCCACTGCGTAGACGTTGGGGACTCGCGTTTCCAGGTTCCGGTTCACGGGTACCTTCTTCCCGTCGGCGACGCCGAGATCAAGGAGACTCTTGATGTTGGGGCTCCTGCCGACGGCGACGACCACCCGATCCAGGAGATCCTTCATTTCCCTGCCGTCTTCCAGGAACTCCACCGCCCCGGCCTGGACGCGCGTCACTCTCGACGAAGTGTGAATTCGAACGCCGGACTTGACCATGCGGCGGTGGATGATGGCCGAGAGATCCTTGTCAATCGGCGGCAGGATGGAATCCATGGCTTCGTAGACATGTACGGAAACGCCCATCGCAGAATAGGCCAGGGCCAATTCCACCCCGATGACTCCTCCGCCGATGATACCCATGGATGGGGGAAGCTTGACCATGTCCAGCGCTTCCCGGTTCGTGATGGCGAAGCCGGAGCGAATGGCATCTTCAAGCCCGGGGATGGGTGGAATCATTGCTTCCGAGCCCGTTGCAAGGATCATGCTCCTGCAACGGAGAGGCATCCCAGCGCTCGTACGTATTTCGTTGGGATGGCGGAGAAAGGCCTGTTCCCGGTAGATATCGACCCTGTTCCTCTTGATCAGGCCTTCAATCCCCTCCCGCAGGGAACCCGTGAGGGCATCCTTCCGGGCCGCAAGCCTCGGATAGTCTATCCGGAGAGCATCCTTGTCGATCCCCGAGATCCCGTAGACTTCCGCCTCCCGGATCTCGCCGAGAAGACCTGCCGTCTTGAGAAGGCATTTCGTAGGGATACAGCCCCAATTCAGGCAGGTTCCCCCGAGCTTCTCCTTCTCGAAAAGAGCGACCCGCCCTCCCAGCTGGGCCGCCTTGATCGCCGCGACATAACCCCCAGGCCCGCCTCCGATTACGGCCACGTCGTAATCCATCTTCTCCACTCCTTATCGCTTCATGCCGGGATCCGAACCTATCCGGTCTCGCACGGTGCCGGAATACCCGCCTCTACGAAAAGGCGCCCCCTTATCCGATGGGAGCGGCAAAGACGTTCTCCCAGAAGACCGCCTCGTCCGGGTAAGGCGCACGGCTAGCTTCATCGTAAGCTTCCTCAATGGTTTTCCTCGTCTCTTCCTCGATGGCCTTTGCCTTCTCCGGGGTGAAAATGCCCTTGGCGATCAACTTTTCCTCGAAAAGAAGAATCGGGTCCTGCTTCCTGCCTTCCTCGTGGTAATCCTTCGGTTCCCAGTCGATCGGGTACCCCGCGGCCAACCCTCTCATCCTCCAGGTCTTTGCTTCCACCACGGAGGGACCGTCCCCAGCCCGGGCCCTTTCGACGGCAAGATTGACCGCTTCGTACACGGCCAGGACATCGTTCCCGTTTACGGTGGCGCCGGGGATCCCGTAACCCCTCGCACGGTCGGCCAAATCCTCCACGAGGGTCTGCTCGTGCTGCATGACCGTGAGGCCCCACCGGTTGTTTTCGCAGAGGAAGATCACGGGATACTTCCGCACCGATGCGAAGTTGATCGCCTCGTGCACGGCTCCAGTGTTGAAAGCCCCGTCTCCGAAAAAGGCCAGGGAGACCTGCCTGGTCCCCAGTATCTTGAACGCCATGGCGTATCCCACGGCTACCGCGGCCCCGCCCCCGACGATACCGCACCCGCCCAGAGCATTCACGCTTTTATCGGAAAAGAGCATGTGCCCGGCCTTACCCTGGTTCATGCCGGTCACCTTTCCAAGCATCTCTGCGGCCATCCCGCGGATGTTGACGCCCTTGGCGATCATCTGGGCATGTTCCCGGTGGGTCCCCATGATATAGTCGTCAACCTCCAGGGCCGCACAGGCCCCGACAGCAACGGCCTCCTGCCCTGTTGACAAGTGGACGGACCCCTGTATGCGCCCGTTGAGTTTCCATTCCTCGGCCAGGAGCTCGTGATTCCTCGCAAGCCAGAGTTTTCGGTACATGTCGAGCAGCTTTTCTATTGACAGAGTCGTTGAGAACATCCCGTTGCCCTCCGTTTCCTCGACTCATCCCGGGATATCCCGGCACCTGCGCTCATCTCTCGAAGATCGCGATAGCCGGGTTCTCCATGAGTTCCTTCAGTGCCATGACGGCGCTGGCGCCCATGTCCCCGTCAATGGCGCAATGATCGACGCACAGGTTCAGGCTCACGTACCGGGCGGGCACAACCTTGCCGTCGCCGTCCAGGCGCAGCTGTTCATCCACGCCCCCCACCGCAAGGATCGCCACCTCGGGAGGGTTGATGATGGCATTGAAGTTGCGGACACCGTACATCCCCAGGTTGGAAACAGTGACCGTGCCGTTCGAAATCTCCGCCATGGACAGCGTGCCGGCCCGGGCCTTTTCGCTGAGGTTCCTCGCGATTTCGTCCAGCTCGAGGATGTTTTTACCCCCCGCATCGTGGATCACAGGAACAATCAGCCCTTCCTTCCGCGACACGGCCATACCCAGGTTAACCTTGGCAAATTGCCTGATCTCGTCATCCACCACGTGGGCATTCAGCATGGGGAACTTCCTGAGCATGTGGACGTAAAAGAACATGATCATCGAATTCAGGGAGATTTTCCTGTCGTACCGCTTCGACATCACGTTTCGAAGCGTAAAGAGATCGTCCACCCCCACTTTTGCCTCGAAACAGATATGTGGCTTAAGAGCAACGCTTAGCCTCAACCTCTCGGCGATGATCTTCCGAACCCCCGCGATCTTCGTCACGGTAAAGGGCGGAGGCTCCCCGGCAACCGGCGCATCCTTCGCGGACACCTTTTCGGGCTGCGGCCTCGCGAGGAATTCCAGGATGTCCTCCTTCGTGATCCTCCCGCGGGGTCCCGTCCCGGCAACCTTTCGAAGGTCGATGCCGGCTTCCTCCGCCATCTTCCTTGCGACGGGAGAAGCGAGGATGTCCCTGGATCCCTCCGGCGGAACGGTTTCGACTCCGTGAACCTCCGGCTGGGATGCGGCTTTAGTCGCCGCAGGCACAGGCACCGTGACGGCAGCCCGTTCTCCCGCGCCGCGGTGGCGTTCCGGCAGCCTTGCGATTTCCTCGGGATCCAGGGTTTCATTGCCCACCCTTATGACCGCGATCACCTTTCCGACCTCCACCACTTCATCCACGGCGGCAAAAATTCGGAAAATTTCGCCCGCGGCCGGAGCCATGACGTCGATAACCAGCTTTGACGTCATGACCTCGCAGATCTTTTCCCCTTCCGAAACGACGTCACCCTCCTGCTTGAGCCAGGCCTGGATGCGCCCCTCCGTCACCGTCTCCCCGGCCTGGGGCAGGTATACGTTCGAAGGCATGCCCTCAGCTCCTCCGGCTTTCCCTACCGCTTCAGGCTTGCCAGGACGGCCTGCTTGATCTTGTCCTTCCCCGGCAGCCAGAACTGCTCAAGGGCGGGAGAATACGGGATCTGCACGTCCGGTGCGGTGACGCGGAGGATTGGCCCGTCAAGGTCGTCAAAGCACTGCTCCTGGATCTGGGCGGTGATGTCGCTGGCCACCGCTCCGGTCCGGAACGCTTCGTTCACCACGATCACGCGGTTCGTCTTCTTCACGGATGCCGCGATCGTTTCCATGTCCAGGGGCTTGATGGTGACGGGGTCAACAACCTCCACCGAGATCCCCTCTTCCTCGAGCTCCTTCGCCGCCTTCAGGCTTTCGACCACCATCTTCGAAAGGGCCACGATGGTGACGTCCTTCCCTTCCCTCTTGACCGACGCCTTGCCGAGAGGCACGGTGTACTCCCCTTCGGGAATCTCCCCCTCGGTCGGGTAGAGCATCTTGTGTTCAATGAAGGCCACGGGGTTGTCGTTCCGGATCGCGCTCTTCAGCAGGCCCTTGGCGTCGTAGGGCGTCGAGGGCATGGCGACGACAATCCCGGGGACGTGGTAGATCCAGGCTTCCAGGCTCTTCGTGTGCTGGCAGGATCCCTTGCTCCCCGAGCCTCCCTGGGTCCGGAGCACGAGGGGAACCTTGATTCCCTCCCAGATGTAGGGGATCATGGTCGTCTGGTTCACGAGCTGGTCCATGGCGATGCCGATCCAGTCCATGAACATGATCTCCACGATCGGGCGCAGCCCCGCCACGGCGGCTCCAGTGGCGGCCCCCATGAGGGCGGCTTCGGCGATGGGCGTGTCGAAAACCCGGTCACTTCCGAACTTTTTCTTCAAACCGTCGGTTACCTTGAACACTCCTCCGTAGGTCCCCACGTCCTCCCCGAAGAGGACGACCTTCGGGTCCCTTTCCATCTCCTCGAAAAGAGCCTCGTTGATGGCCTGGCGGTACGTTACCTTCTTCATCGTCATAGGAAGACCCTCCTTAAATCTCAGCAGATCTCCGCAGCGTAGACATTCGCCCAGAACACGCTCTCGTCGGGGTTCGGCGCGTTCTTTGCCGCCTCGTAGGCGTCTTCGATCGCCTTTTTGGTTTCCGCCTCGATCGCCCGGGCTTCCTCTACGGTGAGGATATTCTTTTCGACCAGCTTCTTCTCGAAAAGGCAGATCGGATCCTGCCTCGAGCCTTCCTCAAGGTATTCTTTCGGGACATATTCCATGGTGTCCCCAAAACCCATGCCGCGCATCCTCCAGGTCTGGCACTCGACCATCGAGGGACCGTCTCCGGCGCGGGCCCGGTCGACAGCCAGCTTCACCGCCTCGTAAACGGCAAGCACATCGTTCCCGTTCACCGTGACGCCGGGTATCCCGTAGCCCCGGGCCCGGTCCGCCAGGTCCTCGACAGCGGCCTGCTCGTGCTGGGGACAGGTCAGGCCCCAGCGGTTGTTCTCGCAAAGGAAGATGATGGGGTACTTGCGCACCGCGGCGAAATTCATCGCCTCGTGGACGGATCCCTCGTTGGCCGCACCATCTCCGAAAAACGTGAGTGCGACCTGCTTCGTCCCCAGGACTTTGAACGCCATGGCGTACCCCACGGCGACCGGGACGCCCCCTCCCACGATGCCGCATGCGCCCAGGGCATGCACGTCCTTGTCGAAGAGAAGCATGTGCCCGCCTTTCCCCCTGGCACAACCCGTGACCTTCCCCAGCATGTCCCCCGCCATCTTGCCTATATCGGCGCCCTTGGCAATCAGCTGCTGGTGCTCCCGGTGCGTGTGCATCGTGTAGTCGTCGTCGTTCAGCGGGGCGCAGGCGCCGACCGAAACGGCCTCCTGACCCGTGGCCAGATGCATGGAACCCATGATCTGCCCCTTTGTCTTCATATCTTCGACCCACACGTCGTGATGGCGTGCAAGCCACATCTTCCGGTACATGTCAACCAGTTTCTCCCTGGACAAGGAAACCTCACTCATCTCGACTTCCTCCCCTTTCCGCCACATTCAAGATGGACGATGGAAGCTAATTTCTCGCGTTGGGAGCCGTCTCCCCGCGCATCCCGTCTTTACCCGGCGCTACGCCATGATCGCCTTGTTCTCGGGGTCATAGAAGGGCACTTTCACCAGCCGAAGGGTGTATTCCTTCTCGCCGTCCTTAACCTGGTAGGCTCCGCCTTCCTCCCGTTCACTCGTACTGATCCAGCCCCTGGCCAGGCTGCGGTCGACACGGTACCCATAATTCGCGCTGGTGATCTTTCCGACGACCCTGCCGTCCCGGAGTATGTCGCTGTCGGGCTTCAGGATTTCACTGGAACCTTCGACCACGAAACCTTCGAGCTGCGTTTCGGGCCCCGCTTCCTTCTGCTTCAGCAGGGCTTGCTTGCCGAGGAACTTTTCCTTGTCGAAACGGATGGTCCAACCCACGCCCAGCTGGATCGGGCTGGCGCCGGCATAGAAATCCTTGCCCGCCAGGTAGCCTTTCTCGAGGCTCAGCGAAAGAATGGCCTGCAGGCCGATGGGCTGCAGCCCGAAGGGCTTCCCCTTCTCCATGAGGACTTTCCACAGGGCCTCGTTGAACTTCGCGGAATTATAAATCTCGTACCCCAGTTCACCCGTGATGCCGGCCCGTGCGATGAGGCAAGGAACCGTGGCGTTTTCCGCGGGAATTTCAACGATGACCGAATCGAAGAACTTCAGGTCTTGCGTTTCGGGGGCAAGGCTTGCCATGAATTCCTTTGCCTTTGGTCCTCCGAAGCACAGGATGCCGAAATTGGCATCGACAAGGTAGATATCCCGCTCCTCACGGTATTTCTTGAGGAGCTTCTGCACCTTGATCGCCCCTGCCGTGCTCGTGACCACCAGGTACTGGCGGGGGCGCATCATGAAAACCGTTATATCGTCGAAGACCGCCCCGGTATCGTCGCAGATCTGCGTGTAAAGCCCCTTGCCCGGCTTGAGCCTTTCAACGTCGTTCACGACGACCTCCTGGAGGACGTCCCTCGCCTCCGGCCCAGCCAGGATATAGCTGCCCATCGATGAGAAATCGATGAACCCGACACCCTGGATGACCGACTGCACTTCCTTCGCCTTGTCCCCGTAGCTGGACACGAGCCGCCACCCGCCCTCGGGCAGGAAATTGGCCCCGGCTGCCTTGTGCTGCTCGAAATATGGCGTTCGCAACTCCATTTATTTCCCCTCCTTAAAAAGTTTTCCGCGTTTGCCTGGCCTCTAAAATCACAAGCAAAAAACTGCTTTTTACATGCGGGGGATATAGTTCAGGATGAGCTTGGGCAGGAAGAGTGCGACGTCCGGGACGTAAGTCGTCAGCAGGAGGATGGGGATCCACCCGAAGAGGATCAGCCACAGGGTCGGCATCAGCATCTCCTTTATGGGGGCGTTATGAATCCGGGCGGCGAGGTACAGGAGAGGCGCGGCGGGGGGCGTGACGCACCCCAGCCCCAGATTGACGCCCAGGATGGCGGCGAAGTGGATCGGGTCGACGCCAATGGCCATGACGACAGGCAGGAGGATGGGCGTGCAGAGGAGGGTCCCGCTGCAGTCATCCATCAGCATGCCGATGATGATCATGAAGATATTGACCATGAAAAGGATCACGTACTTGTTCGACGATACGGAGGTCAGCAGTTTCAGGATTGCGCCAGGCAGATTCTCCATGACGAAGAGGCGGCTCAGCATCATCATCGCGAAGGCCATGACCATGATCACACCCGTGGTAGTGGCCGACTCGACCATGGCTTCCCAGTAAGCTCTGCGCGTCAATCCCTTGTAGATGTAAAAGCCGACTGGAAGTGAGTAGAGAACGGCAACGGCGGCCGCTTCCGTGGTCGTCATGATGCCGCCGTAGATCCCGCCGAGGATGATGACGGGCATCAATAGCGCTGGGACGGAGGCTTTGCCCCGCTTCTTGAACAGTTCGACTTTTTCGGCACGTGAGGGCTCCGGGAAGGTCTTGATGTCCTTGTATTTCCTCAAGACGAACAACATGATCACGGAAAAGAGGAAAGTCAGCATCAGCCCGGGGATCACTCCGGCCAGGAAGGCTGCGAGGACCGACTGCCCCCCAACCCAGCAGAAAAGGATCATGACCCCGCTGGGGGGAATGAGCATTCCCAGGACTGCGTTGCTGGCCATGAGGGCAGCCATGGGCCCCTTCGGGTAATTTGCGGCATCCATGCGGGGAAACATGATGCTGCCGATGCAGGACAAAGTCGCGCAGGCGCTTCCGGTAACCGACCCGAACAGCGCGCAGGCACAGGTGGCCACCACTGCGAGGCCGCCGCGAACATGCCCGAAGAAAACGTCGACGACACCCACCAGTTGATCGCCGATCTTTCCCCTTGACATGAGGGCCCCCGCCATGATGAAAAGCGGAATGGACAGGAGGGTCGATGTAGCGACCTTCGTAATTCCGTAAGGGACAAGGAACGCGGAGTCATAGCCTCCCGAAACCATGAGGACAACGATGCAGAGGGTGAAGGCAAACGGGACGGCCACACCCGCAAACATCGCAATCAGCAGAACCAGCAAGGCGATAAAGACCATGGGGTCGTTGACACCTCTCTTTCTTACCGGGCTTGAGCAAGGAGAGGCAGCGGATGTCATTCAAACCCGGAAACTCAAACGGTTTTCGAGAAAGTTTCCGGATTCTCCGAAACCGTTCCTTCAACCTCAAGGCAAAAAATCATTTATTTCCTGTCAAGCGCCTTCAGTCCCCGGATTTCGTCAACGAATTCAGCCATCGTGTAGACCATCATCAGGAAGAAACCCACAATCAGGGGAACGTGGGCCATGGCCATCGGCAGGTTGAACACCGGGGTATGGGCCTTATTTTCCAAGCCGAAACGGAGCATTTCCACGCTCCACCAGGTGAGGCACCCCGCCATCGCGACGGAGACCAGGTGGCAGATCGACTTGATCACACCCTTGACGTGCTCGCTCGAGAAAATGAAATCCAGCAGTTCCGCCTTGATCTGCGTCCTCGTGTAGCTACCGTAGGCTCCCCCGACGAAATACAGCCAGAAACCCAGGATCATGAGGACCTCTTCCAGGCCGAACAGGTCCTTGCGCAGGAAGTACCTCAGGAAGACAGCGACGCAGATGCCAAGGAAAACCAGGGTGCTGGAGACCACAAGGATCGTTCTTTCCGCAAAGTGGAGAATTTCCAGAAAGCGTTTGACTGGCCCTAAGGCCTTGCTATCACTCATACGCTTCTCACGCTCCCTCTGGACCATGGGCGGCGGCAAGCAGGGCAACACATTTTTCGACCATGGCTAAATGGGGGGTAGGGTGGGCACTCGCGACGGGGAGGCGGTTTTTCTGCGTCTCCCCGTCGCGCGAACCCATGATTCCTAATTCTTCTTTCCGAAATGTTCCCTCATTTCCTTGACCAGTGCCGGGGTCAGGGTTTTTTCCATCTTCACCCAGACATTGTCGATGAAGTGCTGGCGAATCGGCTCCAGCTGTTTGGCGGTGTATTCCTCGACATGCCACTTGTCTTTCCGCATCAAATCCATGTAATGCTTGTCTTCGGCCTGGCCGATCGCAAAGCTGTCGGCCGCGACCTTGCCGATCACTTCCGAGAAGATCTTTTTATCCTCTGCGGAGAGCTTGTCCCAAACCTTCTTGCTGACCATGTAGCTCTCGCATTCCATGTAGAGGTTGAGCTGGTAGTAGAACTTCAGGACGTCCTTGAACATCATGTATGAGTAGGTGGGGTTTCCGCCCACCCAGGCATCGGCGACTCCGGTCTGCAGGGCGGTGTACAGGTCCGCCCACGGAACGGAAACCGTCGAGTAGTTCATCCCCTGCATCATGATCTTCGTGATTTCCAGGGGAGCCACCCGCATGAGCACGTTCTTCTTGATGGTCGGGCTCAACACATCGTTGATCGCTTTCGTCGACCCGATGCCCCCGAAACCGGCCATGTTCATCCCGAGCAGGACGACCCCCTGCTTTTCGTTGAACTCCTTCATTTTGTTGAAAACCCATCCACCGGGGCTGTATTCCGTCTTGCACTGCTTCCAGTCGCTCACGAGGAAGGGGGTGACGCTCAACTGCAGGCGGTTGTCATACTGGGACGGGGGGGCACCCAAGGACATCTCGATCGTGCCCTTCATCATTTCCTCGTAGACAAGGGTGTAGTCCCCAAGCTGGGAGGCGGGGAAGGTCTTGATCTCGATCCTTCCGTTCGTCCTCTTCTTGATCTCTTCGGCAATCTTCTCGATGGCTTTCGTGCCCTGGTGTTCGACCGGGTTCTGCCCCGCACACTTCAGGACGAGCTTATCCGCAGAAAAAGCGGGTGCCGTCGGACCGACCTGAAGGAAGGCCCAGCTGAAAACAAAGACAAGGGCCGAGAAAACCGCGAACCTGACTGTCCATTTCCCGAGCTTACCCATCCACAACACCTCCAGTTCTCATTTTTGAAACCCTCTCTCGAAACTCTGCCTGACAACCTTTCTCCCGGCACTCTCTTGGCCTGTCCCTTCCCTATTCCCCCCTTATCGGCGCTTTCTTGCATGCATGTGATGCTGTTAAAATTGGCTTTTGAGTATTATAGATATGCCTTTATAAGCCTTTTCTTATATATATGATTGAACCGAATAATAAACGGTACCGCCTGTTTTGTCTAGTCCAAGTGCCATTTTAAATTTCTGGTTCAGTGGATATGCGGCAGGCTATAGGGAAATGTACAATTTCCCGGTTATTCCAGGACCTACGGCGGTCCAGAACGCAAAGCGTCCCCCGGCATCTCGTGCCGGGGGACGCTTTGCCGCATGTGGAACCGGAGTGCTTAAGGATTCATCAGGATCCCGCCATTGATATCCAGGCAAGCCCCTGTGACAAAGCTGGCCTCGTCGGAAGCGAGAAACACGACGCCGCTGGCGACCTCTTCCGGCCTCCCCCAGCGACCCATGGGGTTCATGTGGGAGACCTCGGTCACGTGTTCTTCGCCCCAGGCCGCCTTGTAGACGTCCAGCATCTTCGTGTCCACCCCGCCCGGAGCGACGGAATTGGCCCGGATACCGAAGGCGGCGCCGGTCTTGGCCAGGCACTTCGTCAGGCAGATGACGCCCGCCTTGGAGGCGGAATAATCGACCGCGGCCATGATGCCGCCGGCCTCCCCGGAGAAGGACGCGATGTTCACGAAACAGCCCGCCTTCTGCTCCATCATTACCTTCAGGGCTTCCTGGCAGACGAAAAACTGACCCCTGAGGTTGATGTTTAGCATGGTGTCCCACTCTTCCTCCGTGATCTCCGTGAAAGCCTTGGACCTCAGGATCCCGGCCGCGTTGACGACGACGTCCAGCTTGCCCAGCACCTTGACGGTCGCCTTGACCACGGAAACCACCTGGGCTTTCTTCGTCACGTCCATATGAACCTTCGCCGGGTTGCCCGCCAGGATCGCCGAGGCCGGGTCAGCAACCGGCGGATAGGCGAAATCGCAGCCGACCACCCTGGCACCCTGCTTCAGGAACGCCTCGGTCGTCGCGGTGCCGATCCCTCCGTTGGCTCCGGTGACCAGGACAACTTTGCCGTGAAAATCGAACATGACACTCACCTCTCGCTCTTCACAGGATCCCGGCTTCAAGCCGGGTTTACCTATTGCCACCGCAGATCATGGGACTGTACCTGCCCTCCCTGCCCCAGTCCCACGCTTCCCACGAGAAGGGCCCCCTTCCGGCCGACCAGGAAAGGCCCGATCAGCCTGTATAAAGGGCTGAGACCCTCCAATTGATAGCTTTCCAGGACGGGAACCCAGAAGATTTCCCCCTCCGGGGAAGAAGTAAGCCTCCCTGAGAAAGAGCGGGCGGTGAAGTAGAAGCAGAGGGTTTCCCGCCTCGAAGCAGGCGAGAAGAAAGAAACGACACCGGAAAGGAGCGGAGAAACCACGTCAAGGCCAGTTTCTTCCCTCATCTCCCGGATGCAGGCAGCCTGCGGCGTTTCCATAGCCTCTTTCCGGCCCCCTGGAATGGTGACCAGGCCGAGGTGAGGCGATGCCGCGCGGCGGATCAGGAGCACTGAGCCCTTACGCTGCAGGCGGCAGAACACCACGATCCCGCCGCCATGGTCCCCTTCGTCCATCCCATTCACCTTCCTCGATCTTGCATATATACTAATAAAGTGATATACACGGATCATTGATATATATTTAGAGGCGTTCATTTCTTTTGTCAAGCGTACCTGTGATAGAACGATTTATACATTTAACTCTTGCGTAGAGACTCTCACTTATAATCTGGTCATGGAATTCATCTTAAATCAACCAAGGGGTGCTAGCTCCCATGCCGAAGGGCCAAGTCCTCAACCCGGTAAAACCGCCGTCCAGTTTGAAGAAATCGCCGCCGGCCAGAGGGAAAACCGTGGAAAACAGGAACGCGAACCACAAGGAAGACATCTATGAAACCCTGCTCAACCGCATCATCAACACGGAATACAAGCCAGGGCAACTCCTCAATGAGCAAGACCTGTGCAAGGAGTTCAAGACGAGCCGGACACCCATCAGGGAGATCATGCTCCAGCTCTCCCAGGCGGGCTACGTCGAGATCAAGCCGAAAGTGGGCACCTACGTCTCCCCGGTCGATACCCGGGCGCTCAAGTACATTTTCGAGGCCAAGGTGCCCCTCGAGGGTATCGCGGCAGAGCTTGCGGCTACACGCATCACGCCGGAGGAACTCGATCAGCTCGAGGAGGTTTTCAGGAAAATCGAGGCCTTTTCTACAGAGGGATTCGCGGTGTCATCAGAGGATTATCACGAACTGGACCTAAAATTCCACAAGATCTGCCAGGTTGCCTCACGGAACGATTTCCTGGTCAAATACCTGGACGAACTGATGAAGAAAACCATGCGGTTCCTCCATTACATTCGCTATGACCCCACGGAGCTCGAGTGGTATACGGACACCCTGAGGGAAATTCTCGTGGGGATCAAGAACCGCGACGGGGAAAAAGCCAAGAGGGAAGCGATCCTGCACAACACGACCTTCATCAAGAAACTCTCGGAGTTCTTCTTCGGACAGGAACTCGTGTGAGGATCCCGGCTTGACGCTGAAAAGCTGGTTTTACGCCTCCCTCTACATCACCGTTTTCCTCCTGGGTTTCGATTACCTGAAGGCCCGCCGCCTGGAGAGGCCAAGCCTCGCGGGAAGGTTGCTGCGCCGATTGAAAGACCTGTTCGGCGGACATTCCAACTAGGGGGGAAAACAATGAAGAGTCTTGAGTATCGAGAGTGGCTCAACCAGCACGTCAAGATCGGCCAGGAAGTCCTGTGGGTCACCCAGGCGGAAGTGGAAGAACTCGGCATCACCCGGCAGGAGGTTTTCGACCTGACCGGGAAGGCCCTGGCCTACCACGGCAGGAAAGAAGTCGAGATGCCGGCGAAAATCGGCATCCACCCCAAAACCCAGGCCAACACCCTGATGCATGCCATGCCCGGCTACATCCCGGCGGAATTCGTCGCCTGCGTGAAATGGGGCGGGTGCTTCCCCGAAAACAGGGAAAAGTTCAACCTGGCCCAGACCTCCGGGCTCATGGTGTTCAACGACCACGAATCCGGCCTGCCCGTGGCCGTGACCGATGCCGTCTGGATCACCAAGATGCGCACGGCCGCCGTCTCCGCTAACGGGGCCAAGTACCTCGCGAACACGGACGCCAGGGTGTCGGGAATGATCGGCTGCGGGGTGCAGGGCAAGGAGCACGTCAAGTTCATGGAGTTCGCCCTGCCCAAGCTGGACAAGATCCTGGTCTACGACGTCAATCCCGCGGCCATGGACGCCCTGATCGCTGAGGCCCAGCCGATCGTCAAGGCCAAAATCGTAAAGGCCGCCTCCTTCGAGGAAGTGGTGAAAAACGCCGAGGTCGTGTTCTCGGCGAGCACGATCACGGCCAGCCCCAGCCCCAGGATCAAGGACGAATGGGTCACCGGTGGCCAGACCCTGATCATGGCCGACATGCACACCCTCTACGACGACAGGACCATGAAGCGGGCCGACAAGTACCTGGTGGACAGCATCGAGGAACACGTCTACTTCGCGGGCATTGGCTACTACCCTCACGGCCTGCCGAACATCTACGGGGAAACCGGCGAGGTGGTCGCGGGCATCAAGAAGGGGCGCGAATCCAGGAGCGAACTGATCGTCGACAACAACACCGGCATGTCCGTCGAGGACGCCATGATGGTTCGAGCCATCGTGGACCGGGCCCTGGAGAAAAAGGTTGGAAGGCTGCTGCCCCTCTAGGCCGCCAAGGGGATGAATTCGATGAAGCCAGGGAAGTACCGATTTCTCCGACTCAGGGGAACCTCCCTCGAGAGAGGACGGCAGTACGGCCAGGCTTGCCGGGAGGAGATCACCCACAGCATCGCCAGCTATTCCGCCATGTTCGAAAGCTTCCTCGGGATCACCTGGGACCAGGCCAGGGAAAGGATTTCCCGATATCTCCCCTACGTGGAGGATTTCTCACCCAAGGTCCTGGAAGAGATCGAGGGAGTCGCGCAAGGGGCGGGGATCAGCTTCGAGGACATGTTCACCCTGAACTGCCGAAGCGAAATCGTCATGGAGCAGCGAGTTGACGGCTGCACAGCCTTCGGCGTCTCCCCACGGCTGTCGGGAGACGGGAAAAGCTACCTGTGCCAGAACTGGGACTGGATCCGCCGACAGCGCAAGGCAAAGGTGATCCTGCAGATCGAGCAACCTCCCGAACCGACCCTCCTGATGGTTGCCGAAGCGGGGATCCTCGCGGGGAAGGGGTTGAACAGCGAAGGAATCGGGATGGTGGCCAACGCCCTCTCCACCGGCAGCTGCAAGCCCGGTGTCCCGGTCCACTTCCTCCTGCGGAAGGTACTGGACTCCCCGACACTCTCGGATGCCGTCGAAGCTGTGGCCGTTGCCGAGCGGGCCAACTGCGTCAACTTCCTCCTTGGGACCCAGGAAGGGGATTTCCTGGACATCGAGGCGGCACCGGAAGATTTCGGTGTCCTCACTCGGGAGGAGGGGGGCTTTTTGTGCCACACGAACCACTTTTTGGCCCCCAACCTCGTCTGCCGGGTCAGGGACTACGGCAAAGTGATCCTTCCCGATACGTTCCAGAGGCTGGGACGTATAAAGGACCTGATCCGGGAACGAGCGGGAAAGGTCGACCTGGCGGCATGCCGGGAGCTCCTCTCGGACCATCGGAACGCACCGGACTCCATCTGCCGGCACGAGGACGAGCACGACCCGGAAGGGAAACGCCTGGGGTCGGTCTACGGCGTCATCCTGGACCTGGCCGGGCGCATCCTCTGGATATCGGATGGGAACCCATGCCAGGGGCGCTTCTTCCCCTACACCTTCCTGGCTGAGGAAGCCATTCCCCCGGAATGAAACGAGCCAAACATGAGGACCGGGGTCAGGTCTTGAATTCACGCATCATTATTTACCGATGCGTGAATTCAAGACCTGACCCCGGTTTTGCGCCTCTAGCCCAGCATCTTCTGCATCCAGACGACGTCGACCTCGGTGCCCTTTTTCCTTAGCACGGACCTGAAGCGGCCGCACTCGACAAAGCCGTGCCGGGCGTGGAACGCGATACTCGGTTCGTTCGGGGCCGAGATGCTCGCCAGGACGTTCGTGATCCCCCTGGACCCCGCCTCGGACAAAAGCCGTTCGAGAATCTTCGACCCGATCCCCATCCGGCAGAATTCGGGGGCCAGGAAATAGGACAGCTCCGCCACGTGGGCGAAGGTGGGCATGGGGTTGTGGGCGTGAAGGAAGCCGAAACCCGCGACGGCCCCGTCTCCGGTTTCGGCAACGTAGGCCGGGTAGCCCGCGGTCAGCTTCCTGAAGAGGTCGAAGGCTTCGTAAGGCAGCGGGTTCTCCGGGTAGGCGGCAAAACCTTCCCTCACGTAATGGTTGAAGATGTCGATCACGGACTTGCGATGCTTCTCCTCGAAAGGCGCGAGGATCACTTCCATGCTCTTTCCCTCCCGACAGGTCGAATTTTCCTTATTCTATGACGGCGGGAAGGAACGGAAAACATCCGCGGCAGCGACTCCGGCACCATCCATTGAGAAAAAAAGCCCGGCCGAAGGATTCCGGCCGGGTGAGGGGAAGCGTGAAGACCGGGGTCAGGTCTTGAATCTTAGCATCGGTTTCCGTCGATGCTAAGATTCAAGACCTGACCCCGGTTCTAGGTTCGTGAATTTGAACGCAATGAATATGTACCTGTCCCGAATTAGGCAAAAAGAAAGGGCTTACCTCTATTATTGTAAATTGAATTGACAATTTTCACGGCCAAGCCGTATGATTCACCTATGACGCACGCATACGTGAACCGGACACTGGAAGGTCCCCTGGCAAAACGGGCATCGGAATATCCCGTCGTGGTCGTCACGGGCCCGAGGCAATCGGGCAAGACCACGCTGGCTCGCCACGCCTTCCCCGATAAATCGTACGTTTCCCTTGAAGACCTGGACGAACGCGCCTTCGCCGAAAGCGACCCCCGCGGGTTCCTGGCCCGCTTCCCCGACGGGGCGATCCTGGACGAGATCCAGCGGGCCCCGGGCCTTCCCTCCTACCTGCAGCGTCTTGTGGACGACGATCCCCGCGCGGGCCGCTTCATTTTGACCGGGTCGCAGCAATTCGACCTCATGGCGGGCATCGTCCAGAGCCTCGCGGGCCGATCTGCCCTCCTCCGCCTTTTGCCGCTGTCCTGCAACGAACTGGCCTCCGCGGGCCTCCTGAAGAGAGGCGAACCCGTCGACCGGTTCCTGCTGCACGGATTCTACCCAACCATCCACGTTCGGCCAATCGACCGTTCCGCCTGGCTGGGCAACCTCGTCCGGACGGCCCTGGAGCGGGACATCCGCAACCTCGTGAACGTCCGGGACAGAAGCGATTTCGAGCGTTTTCTCGCCCTCTGCGCGGGCCGGACGGGCAATCTCGTCAACCTGAGCTCCCTCGGGGCCGACTGCGGCATCACCCACAACACGGCGAAGGCCTGGCTGGGCGTGCTCGAGGCCGCCTTCGTCATCCGGATGCTGAGCCCCTGGTCGAGGAGCACCGGCAAGCGGCTCGTGAAGACGCCGAAGCTCTACTTCACCGACCCGGGCCTGGCCAGCTGGCTGCTGGGGATCCGGGAACCGCTCCAGCTTGCCGCCCACCCGCTCCGGGGGGCCCTGTTCGAAACCCTCGTGGTATCGGAACTCCTGAAGGCCCGCCTCCACAACGGCCTGGAAGCGGACCTCTTCTTCTGGAGGGAACACAACGGCTTCGAGGTGGACGTGATCCGGGAGGAGGGGGAAACCCTGCACCCCCTGGAGGTGAAAGCCGCCCATACCGTCCCCGGGGACGCCCTGGGGGCCCTGAAACGGTGGCAGGCAGCCGCCCCGGGAATGAAAATCGTGCCCGGAGAGGCCATTCTAGTGTACGGGGGAAGCGAGGCCTACGACCGTGAAGGCGTGCGGATCCTTCCCTGGCACCGGGCCGCCGAAGCCGCCGGGGCTTAACTAAGTGGACGAGCGGGGTCAGGTCTTGAATCTTAGCATCGACGGAAACCGATGCTAAGATTCAAGACCTGACCCCGGTTCTAGGTTCTCTGACCCCGGTTCTAGGTTCTGGGGGACTTGAGGCGGAAGTCGTCCTTGGTGATGCGGGCGTATTTTTTGAAGGCGGCGAGCTTGGCGGCGGATTCGGGGTCGCGGCGGGCGTTTTCCAGGAACTCGAGGAAGAACGCGGCGAAGATGGAGAGGAAGAACCCCAATACGGCGGCGAGCATGACCATGAGGGTGCGCTTGGGCTTGAAGCGGACCTGGGGCGGGACGGCCTCATCGATGACCTGGATGACGGCGGCGTCCTTGACCTCGCCGAGCTTGGCCATCTCGAACTGCTTCTGGAGCAGGCCGTAGAGGTACTCGTTGAACTTGGCCTCCCGCAGCAGGCGCATGTACTCCAGGCGCGCCTGGGGCATGCCGCCGGCGGGGTTCAGGGGGTCCATCCCGGATCCCTGCCCGGCCTCCAACTTCTCGAGCTGGGCGTACAGGGCCGCCAGTTCGTTCTGGACCTTCTTCACCTCGGGGTTCTGCCCCGTGGCGTAGGCCCGCAGGGCCCGCAGCTGCACTTCCTTGGCCGTGACCTGGGCCCGGAGGCTCGCCAGGGTCCCGATCAGGGCCCCCGTCTGGCTCCCGGCTTCCTGGATGCCCGTGCGCTCCTGGTAGCTTTTCAGGTCGTTCTCGGCCTTCTGCAGGCTGGCCTGCACGTCCTTGATCTGGCTTTCGTAGTAGAGGCGCTTCTGGGCCGACTCGCTGATGGCCAGGCCGCTCGTCACGTCCTTCAGGGCCTCGACGAAGCCGTTGGCCACATTCGCCGCCCGCGCCGGGTCACGATCCAGGATGGCGATCGAGATGATCCCCGTCTTCAGGTCGCTCTTGGCCTCCAGGTTGGCGGAAAGCGCCGCCCGGATCCGGTCGGGGTTGTCGATCTCGTACACCTCGCCCAGCTTGAACTTCCCGATCACCGCGTCCATCACCGTGCGCCCCTTGGCGATCCCCACGTACAGGTCGCCGGGGGTCTTCCCCGCCAGGGCACTTGCCGCCCCGCCGGTCGCCATGTCGAGCAGCGCGCTGGCCCCCACCTCGGCGCTCTTGGGGGGCAGCAGGCGCGTCTCCGCCCGGTAGATCTTCGGCGTCACCAGGCTGTAAATCGCCACCAAAAAGGCCAGCACAAAGGTCATCCAGAAGATCAGCTTCTTCCGCTTCACCAGCACCAGGGCCAGGTCCAGCAGGCTGATCTCGTCGTCATCCGGCATCCCCCTCGCGGGGGCAGATCCGTACTCGATTTCCCGCACTTCGCGCTCTTCGTCCGTCATCGCCCGGCCCCTAGTCGCTCAGGGTGTGGATGCTCGCCGCGCTCATGGCGATCTTGAAGATCACGTCCACCCAGTCGCGGGTATTCCGCAGCCCCTTGTAGCTCTGCACCTTCTGGGGCACGATGATCGCGTCGCCCGGCTCCAGGGCCCGCACGATCAGCCCATGGCTGTTGTTCGGCTTGCCGAACGGCCAGTTGCCGCCCGTGTCCAGCCGCACCGCCGTGCCGTCCACCTTCAGCAGGTAGATCCGCCCCGGCGAGGCGTTCCGGGTGTAGCCCCCCGCCATGCGGAGGTAGTCGCCCACCCCCAGGGCCGGCTGGTGCACGAAGGCCGTGGGGTTCAGCACCGCCCCCAGCACCTGCACCGTGTGGGGGTTCGCCGGTACGTAGATCGCGTCGCCTTCCTCCATCTCCAGGTCCCAGGGGGTGCCCTTCATCTTCTCCGGCACGTCCAGCTTCAGGATGACCCGTCCCGCAGCCTTCAGGTTCTTCAGCTTGTCCACCAGCTTGCGCTTCTGGTCGGCCTCGTACTGGGTCAGCTTCGCCTCGTCTGCGGTGAGGGCCGCGCTCATCTCGTTCACGCTCACCGAGAGGAGTTCCGTCTCAAGCTCGTCCACCATCCGCTGGTTCTGCTCCTCCTGCAGCTTCCTCACCGAGGGCCGGGTGAACGTCGCCCCCCGCAGGTAGGCCCGGTCGGTGTAGCCCCCGGCCCGGGCGATGAGGCTCGCCAGGGTCTCGCCCTTCCGGATCGTGTAGGTGCCGGGATACTTCACCTGCCCGGCGATGGCCACGGCCTTGTACAGGTCCCACTCCGGCACGCTCCGGACGAACAGGTAGTCGTTGATCTCCAGGGTCCGGTTCTCAGCCGGGTCCCCCGCCAGGGCCTTCCGCAGGTCCACGAAGAACCGCTCGGTAACCGGCCCCTGCTGGGTCGGCCTCACCCGCGTGATCTCCCCCTGGTCGGCGGCGTTGTACAGTAATCCCCCGGCCCGCATCAGCACATCCCTCACCGTGGTCTTGCCCGGCTCCACGCCGAACTGCCCCGGCTTGGCCACGGGGCCGGAAATCGTCATGACGTTGCGCTTTTCGACCACACTGAACACCCGCACGAAGTCGCCGTCGGACAGGATAAAGTTCTTGTCGGGCCTCGTGGCGAGGTCCACCAGGTCGCCTTCCATGATGCTCCGGTAGGCGTTTTCCGTCACCCGGTACACCTGCACGCGGCCCGAGAAGCCCGTGTAGGTCAGCCCGCCGGCCATCTCCAGCAGCTCCGCGACCTTCGTTTCCTTCTTCAGTTCGTAGATGGCGGGGATGCGCACGTTCCCCACGATCGCCGCCAGGGGACCCACCGGCCCGATGTGGATCACGTCCTCGGGCTGCAGGCGGATGTCCTTGGACTTGTCGCCCTTCATCAGGAAGTCGTACATGTCGAACCGCGCCACGGGCTTGCCGTTGCGGTTCACCACGATATTCCGCAGGGTCCCCGTCTCGCTGGGGCCCCCGCAGCTCAGCAGGGCGTTCACCAGCGTGGAAAGGGCGCTCACCGTGTAGGACCCGGGCTTCTTCGCGTTGCCCGTGACGTACACCTTGATGCTCCGCAGCTGCCCCATGGTCACGTTCATCTCGAAACCCGCGTAGTACTTATTCAGTTCCCGGGAGAGCGTGGATTTCAGCTGGTCGAAGGTGAGGCCCGCCACGCCCAGGGTTCCCACGGTGGGGATCGCCACCTGTCCGTTGCGGTCCACCGTCACGGTCCAGGTGCCCTGCACCATGCCCCACACGTCGATGCGGAAGCTATCGCCGGGGCCGACCACGTAGTCCGGCCCCACGGGGATGGCGTTCCCGGGGGCGAAGGTGGAAGGCGGGGTCTTGAAGAAGCTCATGCCGTAGCGGCCCACAGAGGCCTGGAACTTGTCGGGAAGGGAACCGGAAAGGAAGCGGTCCAGCTCGGACGGCCCCCCGGCGATCTCCCCCTGCTCGGTGCCCTTGTGCTTTTCCTCCTCGGAAGGCTGCCCCGGGGTCGCCGGAGAAGCGGGCTGGCTCGGGAAGATCTGAGGCGGCCCCATGGGCGTTTCGGGCCCCTGCGGCGCCCCCGGCACCACGAGCACGGGAGGGGCAGAGTCGTAGATCCCGGGAAGCCCCGCGTCGCCCGCCGGAGGGCCCCCCGGCAGGCCCGGAATGCCCCCGTCGGCCTCGCCCTGGGCGAAAGCCGGAACCGCGAGCGATAAAAGTAGAACCAATAGAATAAAGCCTGTATGGAATTTGCGCCGTGCCTTCAAGAAAAGCCCTCCCCAAACATCTTTCTTCAACTAAGCCGAAAAAGGTCCGTGGACATTATACAGAAAGCCCGCCTCTTTTGAGTATCGGGGAATCCCCTAGGGGACAAAATCGCCCTCAGTATTCCCCCTTGCACAATCCCTTTACGAGTTATAAACTGACTCGTATTCATTTGCAAGGAAAGGGCGTTTTCATTTGTTGGACAGCCTGATCACATCCAAGACCCGTATCAAGCTTTTGATGAAGTTCTTTTTGAACCCGGGCACCCGTGCCTACCTGCGGGGCCTGGCCGACGAGTTCGGCGAATCGACCAACTCCGTGCGGGTCGAGCTGAACCGCCTGTCCGAGGCCGGCCTTCTTGAATCGAGTGACGAGGGGCGCACCAAGGTGTACCGGGCCAACACGACCCACCCGCTTTTCGGCGAGGTTTCGCGCATCGTGGCCAAGACAGTGGGCCTGGACCAGGTGGTGGAACAGGTGGTGAGCCGCTTGGGGAACGTGGAACTGGCCTTCATCACGGGAGACTATGCGAAGGGCAATGACTCGGGGCTGATCGACCTGGTGCTGGTGGGGGAAATCGACAAGACTTACCTCCAGAACCTCGTCGAAAAACTTGAGGCCCTGATTGGCCGCAAACTTCGCACCCTCGTCCTTACCCTGCCCGAATACGAGAAACTCCTGGAAAACTTTGCCAAGGCGCCGGCCTTAGTTCTCTGGAAACAAAACGGGGAGGTCCGCGCGTGAGCGAGTCGAAAACGATCCTCATCACCGGCGGGTGCGGCTTCATCGGCAGCAACCTGGTCCGCCTGGCCCATCAAGAAGGTTTTCACGTGGTCAACCTGGACAAGCTGACCTACGCCGGGAACCGCGATTCCCTTTTGGACGTCGAAGCCCATCCGGGCACCACTTTCGTCCAGGGAGACATCTGCGACGTGTCGCTCGTCCGCCAACTCCTTGAGACTTACCGACCGGCGGGCATCCTTCACCTGGCGGCCGAATCCCACGTGGACCGTTCCATCGACGGCCCGGAGGAATTCATCCAGACCAATATCGTGGGGACCCACCGGCTGCTGGCCGCCGCTCTCACCTTCTGGAAATCCCTTCCCGAACCCGAAAAAGCCTCTTTCCGTTTCCTGCACGTTTCCACGGACGAAGTGTTCGGTTCCATGGGTCCCGAGGGATTCTTCAACGAATCGACCCCTTATGATCCCCGTTCGCCCTATTCCGCTTCGAAGGCTTCCTCGGATCACCTGGTGCGGGCCTACGGCCACACCTACGGCCTGCCGGTCCTCGTCACCAACTGCTCCAACAACTACGGCCCCTACCAGTTCCCGGAAAAGCTCATTCCCCTGGTCATCAACAGCGCCATCCGGAACAAGCCCCTTCCCGTCTACGGGGACGGGGGCAACATCCGCGACTGGCTTTACGTGGAAGACCACTGCCGCGCACTCCTCGAGGTTTTCGAAAACGGCAAGCCCGGCGAGACCTACACGATCGGTGGACATTCCGAAAAAACGAACCTCGAAATCGTCCGGGCGATCTGCGCGATCCTGGATGATCTCCATCCCCGCAGCGACGGAAAATCCTACGCTGAGCAGATCACCTTCGTTCCCGACCGACCGGGACACGATCGCCGCTACGCCATCGACGCCTCGAAAATCACCGCTGAACTCGGCTGGGCGCCCCAAAGATCCTTCGACCAGGGCCTCCGCCAAACCGTGCGGTGGACCCTGGACAACCAGACCTGGGTGGAGAACATCCTGACGGGCAATTACTGCATGGAACGCCTGGGAACCTTAAAGGGGGCAGAAACCCCATGATCACCAAGGGCATCATCCTGGCCGGAGGGTCGGGAACCCGCCTCTACCCGGTCACCCTGAGCACCAGCAAGCAGCTTCTTCCCGTGTACGACAAGCCCATGATCTACTACCCGCTGTCGGTCCTTATGCTGGCCGGCATCCGGGACATCCTGGTCATCACCACACCCGAGGACCAGGCAAACTTCGAGCGGCTTTTGGGGGACGGTTCCCAGTGGGGGATCTCCCTTTCCTACGAGATCCAGCCCAACCCCGGCGGCCTCGCCCAGGCTTTTCTCATCGGGGAGGAGTTCATCGCCGGCGACCCCTGCGCCCTGATCCTGGGCGACAACCTCTTCTACGGCCAGGGCCTCACCGGGCTTCTCCAGAAAGCCGCCCGGCGTGAAACCGGAGCCACGGTCTTCGGCTACCCCGTGAAAGATCCCCAGCGCTACGGGGTCGTGGAGTTCGACAATGAAGGACATGTCGTTTCCCTGGAAGAGAAGCCCACCCGCCCCAGGTCCAGCTTCGCCGTCGTGGGTCTTTATTTCTACGACGGGTCGGTCGCGGAAAAGGCGAAAAAGGTCCTTCCTTCCCCCCGGGGGGAACTGGAAATCACCGACCTGAACCGCCTCTACCTCGAAGAAGGCACGCTCAACGTGGAACTCTTCGGGCGCGGCTATGCCTGGCTCGACACCGGCACCCACGACAGCCTGCTCGAAGCCGCAAAGTTCGTCGCCACCATCCAGAACCGGCAGGGCTTCATGATCTCCTGCCCGGAAGAGATCGCCTGGCGCCGGGGCTACATCACGAAGGAACAACTGGAAGAAATCGGCCGGTCCACGAAGAACGGGTACGGAGAGTACCTGCTGCAGATCAGCCTTTAGGGGAGATGACCTTTTCCATGCACGAAGTGATCAACGTCACGAAAACGCACTTGCCAGACAGGGAAAAGCTCGACCGCTACATCGACCGGATCTACGAAACCAACTGGCTGACCAACAACGGCCCGCTGGTTAAGGAACTGACCGCACGGCTCGAGGCCTACCTGGGCGTCGAGAACCTGCTGCTCGTCTCCAACGGCACCCTGGCCCTGCAGATCGCCTACCGGGCCCTTGGCATCACGAAACAGGCCGTCACCACCCCCTTCAGCTTCGTGGCCACCACCAGTACCCTCGTCTGGGAGGGGATCGAACCGGTTTTTGCCGACATCGACCCGAAAACCTTCTGCATCGATCCGAGGGAAATCGAGAAGGCCATCACGCCGGACACCCAGGCCATCGTTCCCGTCCATGTCTTCGGCAACGCCTGCGAAATCGACGCCATCGAAGCCATCGCCCGAAAGCACGGGCTGAAGACCGTTTACGATGCCGCCCATGCCTTCGGTGCACGTTACAAGGGCGAGAGCATCCTGAATTATGGCGACGCTTCGACCCTCAGCTTTCACGCCACGAAGATCTTCCACACCATCGAGGGCGGGGCCATCGTCTTCAAGGATCGGGAAGCCTACAAACGGGCGCGGCTGATGATCAACTTCGGCATCGACGGACCGGATTCGATCGCCGCCCTGGGCATCAACGCCAAGATGAATGAGTTCCAGGCAGCCATGGGGCTGGCCGTGCTGGACGAGATGGAATCGATCCTCTCCGGAAGGGAAACGGTTTGGACCGAATACGAGTCCAACTTGAAGGGGAAGTTGCAATTGCAGGACCGCAACCCAGATAGCACGAATAACTATGCCTATTTCCCGGTTGTCTTTGATAACGAGGAAACCTTGCTCCAAACCAAGGCGGAATTGAACGAAAACCGCATCAACCCGCGGCGGTACTTTTACCCTTCATTGGACAACGTTTGCTATCTCGAAGGGCAGAACTCCCCCCATTCGAGGGATATTGCCAGCCGGATCATGTGTCTGCCCATTTTCCCAGGGCTTCAACACTCTTTGGTTTCGAAAGTTTCCGGGATTGTTCAGTTGGAAGGAGTTGCAGTCCGGTGAAAAGACTTCTGATGCTTGGGGGATCAGCGGCCCAAGTCAATGCCATAAAGCACGCAAAGAAGCTGGGCCTGCACGTAATTCTTTGCGACTACCTTACAGACAACCCCGGACAGCACTTTGCCGATGAGTATATCCCCGCCAGTACGACAGACGAGAAGGCTATCCTACAAATCGCCGAAAAGAAGAAAATCGACGGGATCGTCGCCTATGCATCGGACCCGGCCGCTCCTACTGCCGCATTTGTTGGGAATAAACTCGGACTTCCATCAAACCCTTACGAATCAGTCGTTACCCTCTGTCGAAAAGACCTGTTTCGGGATTTTCTAAGAAAAAACGGTTTCCAGACTCCAAGGATGGCATCCTTTCCCTTTAACGCACAAGAGGAGGCTTTCGATTTTTTTAACTCGCTAAAATCCGAGGCGATCATCAAGCCCGTAGATTCGTCCGGAAGCAAGGGAATTTCTATTATTAAAGACACTGAGTCATTTTATATTAAATTCGAACATGCAACCACTTTTTCACGATGTAAAAAAATAATCATCGAAGAACTCATTGAGAGTAAGTGCGACAAAGTATTGGAGCCAGAATGTTTCTTAAGAGATGGAAATTTGGCTTTTTCTTGCTACCTAAATTCACATAGGGATCATTCTTGTGGGCCACTCGTACCCACAGGACCAAGCTTTCCATCCATTTTTTCTAAAGAAATTATCGATGCATCTTCGCAGACTATTATATCTATTCTTAAATTACTTAAAATGAATATGGGCGCACTAAACATTGAATTTATTGTAGATAAAAGAGATAATCCTTGGCTTATTGAAATCGGACCCCGTAATGGTGGTAATTTATTACCGGAGTTAATTTTGAGTATTACTGGAGTGGACATGATTGATGTTACTATCAAAAGCGCATTGGGCATGAATTGCATTATTAATTCTAATACGACCAATAACACTTTTATTGCAACGCACGTTATTCATTCAAGAAAAGCCGGTTTTTTGAAGGGGCTATCCTTTAGTCATTGGCTTGAAGAAAGGATTTTCTACCGCTTGTTCTACAAGAAACCTGGAGATCCTGTAGAGCGATTTGAAGGGGCTAACCAGGCTATAGGAATTATCATGATGCGCTTCTCTTCCGAAGACGAAATGCACGAAACTCTCGACACGATATACGAGCGCCATATCAATCTCGGGGTAGAGAACTAATGGAAGCGATCGGGGGCTTCTTCGAGCTTGAATTAAGAAAGGGAAAAGAATATCACCCCAATGCGATGAAATTAAACACAGGGAGGAACGCCATCGAGTATGTCCTGAAACACAGGGGATACAGCAGAGGGTTTATCCCTTACTATTCCTGCGACAGTATTCTCGAGCCTTTCAAGAAGCTTGGTATACCCTACGATTTCTACCACATTGGCGAAGACTTGTTGCCTGCTATCAGCCCTGATTGTGTAAGCAAAGAAACTTGCATCCTCATCATCAACTATTTTGGCTTACTTGGAAAACAAATCGAGGGAATCGCATACTCATACCCCAATGTTATCGTTGACAACAGCCAGGCTTTTTTTGCCCCTCCACTTGAGGGGATTGATACTGTCTACTCGCCCCGAAAGTTTTTCGGTGTCCCCGACGGAGCTTACCTTTATACCGATTTACCCGAAGATCCTAACCTAGAGAGAGATATCTCATTCACCCGCTGCGAGCACCTTCTAAAGCGAATAGATTTATCTCCAGAAGAAGGTTACAGCGATTTTCGGAAAGCTCAACAAACGTTAAGCTATCAACCAATTAAAAAAATGTCAAAACTGACAGAGACTATGTTATCTTCTATTAATTACGATTATTCTAAAAAACGTAGAGAAGAATCTTTTCTATTCTTACATAATAAATTAAAAAACAAAAATTATTTTTCTATTATATTTGACAAAAACAACATTTCATGTGCAATGGTTTATCCATTTTTAAATTATCGTTTTTCTTTGCGGGAAAATCTAATTCAAAACAAAATATACGTAGCAACATATTGGCATGAAGTTGTTTCTAGGATTGATAAGGGCTCTTTTGAATTTTCTATGGCAAAATCACTTTTACCCTTGCCAATCGATCAAAGGTATTCGAGTGCGAATCTAAAAGGAATCTTTCCCTTTTTTAATTAGCCTTTATTTAATGGAAGGAGCTTGCAGAATGATATTCTTAAGAGAATTAACTAAAGAAGATATCCCTACAATAAATAATTGGCGCCAATCAAGAGATTTACAGGACTTCTTCGCTTCTCCTTTTCGCTACATAAACATAGAAACAGACGAAGAGTGGTTCAATAATTATATGAAATCAAGAAACACTCAAGTTAGGCTTTCGATATGTTTAAAAGAAACGAATGAAATCATAGGGATGGCATCGCTAGTTGATATAGACAGAATTTCCAGAAAAGCTGTTTATGGTGGCATTATGCTGGGGCATGTTAATAACAGAATGAAGGGAATAGGAAAAGAAGTAACTATGTTATTGCTTTCTCATGCTTTTCTGGATTTAAACCTGCATAGAGTCCAAGGATTATGGTTGCTTACCAATCACGCTTCTATAAAAATGGGTGAGGCTTGCGGTTTTAGGAGAGAAGGTGTACTCAGAAACGCAGCTTATAAAAATGGAGAATATGTAGATTTGCTATTGATGGCCATCCTACGGCCTGAATTCGACCTTATTAAAAATAGAGACCCTCAATCACCACAGAAAGAAAATAATTCTTAATAATGCAAAAACAAAACCTTCAGCAGAAAACAGCTACCGGAGTCTTTTGGAACTTTCTCGAACTGACCGGCCGACAGGGTATCAGCATCCTGGTCACCTTGTTGCTAGCCCGCTTCCTGACCCCGGGCGATTTCGGCCTCGTGGCTATGCTTTCGGTGTTCTTTGCCATCGCCAATGCCCTAATGGACGCGGGTTTCCGCCAGGCCCTGATCCGCAAGAAAGACGCGACTCCGGTCGATTACTCCACGATGTTTTATACCAATCTCGCCCTGGGATTCCTGTCCTACGGCCTTCTCTTCATTTCTGCACCAGCCATCGCGTCCTTCTACGACGAACCCCGGCTGATCCTCCTGACCCGGGTCGTCGGCCTCGTGGTGATCGTCAACTCGTTTCAGTTTGTGCAGGTCGTCGAACTGACCCGTCGCCTGGACTTCAAAACCCAGTTCAAGGTTACGGTTCCGGCGGGTGTGATTTCGGGTGTTGTGGCTGTCCTTATGGCAAGCCGGGGGTTCGAGGTCTGGAGCCTGGTCGCCCAAATGGTGATCTCCCCGCTTCTCATCACCGTCTCCCTTTGGGGGATAAACAAGTGGCGACCTTCATTCCAGTTCAGCTTCGAATCATTCAAGGACCTTTTCGGCTTTGGATCAAAGCTCTTCCTTTCGGGCATTCTCGACATCGTGTTTAGGAATCTCTATGTCATTGTCATAGGAAAGCTTTTCGCCGCAAGCGTAGTGGGATGCTATTTTTTCGCGACAAAAATCATCGAAATCGTTTTGGGACAGCTTTCCGGCAGCATCCAGCGAGCCACCTACCCCGCCTTGGCATCCATTCAAGATGATGACCCTCGCCTGAAAGCCGCCTACCGTAAAGTGATCATGGCAACGGTTTACCTGGTCTTCCCCGCCATGCTTTTTCTGGCGGCCCTGGCGCGGCCGCTTTTCACTTTATTGCTAAACCCCAAATGGCTTCCCGCAGTCCCATACCTTCAACTGCTTTGTGTTGCGGCCCTCGTCTACCCGCTGCATGTCGTTAACCTTAACGTCTTGCAGGTGAAGGGCCGGTCAGATCTCTTCCTCTATCTTGAAATCCTCAAGAAAACGATTGTTGTAGCCGTCATATTCGTTAGCGTTCGCTTTGGTATCACGGGGCTTCTTCTGGGACAAATCGCAACCTCGCTTTTTGCCTACATACCCAACAGCTTCTTTTCGACCCGGCTAATCGGCTACCCTGCCCGGGAGCAACTCCAGGATATCCTTCCTACCCTGGCGATTACGCTTCTTTGCAGCGGAGTGCTTGTTGCGGCGGGCATGCTACTGGAACCCGTTTTGAACCTCGGCTTCAGCGTTTTCGTCCAGATTTTGATCGGAGGCAGCTTTTATCTTCTCAGCGCACGGATCATCAAGCTGGAAGCGCAACGCCTTCTTTGGGACATCCTCAAAGAACGCTTTTCCAGTCCACAACTGTCGGGAACGGAAGATCTTTAACCTGTCGGGGGAAGGCGAAGGATGGCGAACAGAACTGAGCAAGAAGTCATGAAGGGCTGGAAATATGCCGATCCCCCCCTCGTGAGTGTCGTGTGCATCACTTATAACCATGAACCCTACATCCGGGATGCCATTGAGGGCTTCCTTATGCAGGAAACTGATTTCCCGTTTGAAATCATAATTCATGATGATGCGTCTACTGATGGAACGACGGGCATTATTCGTGAATACGAAGCCAATTTCCCGAACTTGATCAAACCAATTTACCAAACAGAAAACCAATATTCAAAGGGGGAGAAAGTCTCTGCTATCGCCTGGAGTTTAGCAAAGGGAGATTATATCGCTTTCTGTGAAGGTGATGATTTTTGGCTTAATGCTGAGAAGCTGATCCGTCAGGTTTCTTCCTTAAGGAAATATCCAGAATGCCATATCTGTTTTCACTCTGCCTTGCAGATTAGTTATTTGAATAATAGGTTAAATGTTATTTGCAGACACTCACAAAATACGAAAATATTTCCCCTTGAGGAAATTATAAAAGGAGGGGGCCCTTTTTGCCCCACTTCTTCTCTTTTAATAAAGAGGTCTGTTCTTTCGTCTATCCCGAATTGGTATTACTCTATTGCTCCAGTTGGTGATTATTTCTTACAAATCTTCAGTTCTGTTAATGGAGGCGCCCTCTTTCTGCCTGAAACCATGTCTGCGTACCGGTACTTAGCCCCGACTGCTTGGTCCAGTGTACGCAACAACCAAACCTTTGAAAATTACATGTCGTCTTTTTTTCTTCGCTATCTAGTTTCTTTAGAATGTCTAGATTATGATTTAAATTATATGTTTTCTGACATATTAAATATCGAAAGAGCAAAACTTAGTTGCGATGGGGCAGCTAAAGCTTTCGCTTCAAAACATTATGGTCTTTTTAATAAACTCATTATCCAGAGTTGGAACCTAAAGCCCTTCCTAAGAATAGATCAGGTTGTATTCTTTTATTTTCGTCACACGCCAATACTGATATCTTTTTTAAGACTTACAAGACTTTTTAACCGTAGGGTCACTACTTTTTTTAGTTTTTTCAACTATTTCAAGTAATTGTTTGGCCGCTATTTCCCATGTATATTGTTTTTCTATTATTTCTCGTCCAGCTTTCGCTATATTAGTGAACATGACAGGCTCGTCTATGAGCATTCTAATCCCATTCAAGAATTCTTCTTGTGTTTCACATACAATGCAACTCTTCAAGTTCTCTACATTTATCCCAGAAAAGGCCTCCCTCGTTCCCAAAACAGGTAAGCCCGAAGCCATAGCTTCAAGTATTTTATTCTTCATACCTGAACCAACAAAGATAGGAGCAATAAAAGCCCAAGAATCTCGATAAACGCTAGCAATATCTTCAATATAGTCATCAAATAATACATTTTTTATATTGCTTTGATATTTATACATTTGCCCCCAACCGGAACCCACGATATGGAAGTATAGGCTTCCTTCCATTTCGTATTTTTTTGATATTTTATTTATTATGAATTCTCCTGCCAAACGGTTCGGTTCATAAGAGAAAGGCCCAACAAAAAGCAATTCCTTTTTTAGTTTTTTGTTCATGTTATTAGGATAAAATATACTTGTATTTACGCCAACATTAATATTAAATATTTTTTGTTTTAACAATGGGAATAATAGCTTATAAAAAGAAGCATCTCTTTCGTTAACAAACACGTAATAATCATACCCCTGAAGACTTAAAAAACTGTCTTTTATTAAGCTCTTAAGCATATTCATAACATTATTAATATTTATAGAACGTTTTAAAAAAGAAAGGGAATGGACGGTATTGCAGTCTCTTGCAAAACGAACGCTCATTAACCCCCTCTCTCTTAACTTCAATGCTACTCTTCTCTCATAACTCCTTTTTGACAAATCCACTATTGCGACGTTACCCAAAATATTTGTGTTATCCCAACTCTCCCTTACATCATAGAAATTGATGTTATAGTTTTTTTGGGTTATTTCTTTAATAATATTGTAAGGAATGCTCTCCAGACCACTTTTAGGTTTTGAAGAATCAAAATCGCTTATCCACGCAATGTCCATAAAAGCATACACCTACTATCTTTTAGGTAGTGTCCAGTATCTTTCGCACTTTCGTTTAGGTTCAGGCAGAGAACCACGCGAGTAGGGCGGTCCAATCTTCGTGGGCTAGACGCTCATCGGCAACTCCAGGGCCTTCTCCTCCTGGTTCCTCTCCATGGCGTAGAGGTGTTCCATGTCCATGTAGGCCCGGGTTCCCCACTTTGTGGAGGCGATGTGCCGCAACCTTGCCGCCACCAGCATCAGGGCCGATTGCCCATCCGGGAAGTTTCCCACCACCCGGGTCCTTCTCCGGATTTCCCGGTTGATCCGCTCCAACGGGTTGTTCGTCCTCAACAACCGCCAGTGCTCCAGGGGAAAGTAGTAATAGGCGAAGGTTTCCTCGGCACCCTTGACTACGATCTCCGCCGCTTTGCCCAACTTCATCTCCTTCAGCTTTTCCACCACTTCCACGGCTTTCTTCCTGGCGGATTCCAGGTCCTCGGAACCATGGATCGCCTTCAGCATCGCCGCCACCAGCCGCATCTTCCCTCTCGGCACGGCGGTGAAGACGTTCCGGTAAAAATGCACCACGCACCTCTGCCACTTCGAGTCCGGGTAGACCTCTCCAAGAGCTTCGATCAGCCCCAGGCACTTGTCCGAGATGAACAGCCGGGTTCCTTTCAAGCCTCGTTCCTTCAGATGCCTCAGGAAGGTCCTCCAGCTTGCCCGGTCCTCCTTTGAACCCTCGCTCACGCCCAGCACCTTCCGGTAGCCCTGTTCGTCCACTCCGCTGGCCACCAGCACCGAGACGTTCTCCACCTGGCCTCCCCAGCTGCGCTTCAGCCAGATCCCGTCCAGGTAGACGTAGGGGTGTTCTACGGCAAGGGGCCGGTTCCTCCAGGTTTCAATGTGCTCGTAGATCTTCCGGTTCATCTCACTCACGGTGGAGGGACTCACCTTCGTCCCCCACAGGGCTTCGGTGATATCTTCCACACGGCGGACCGAAACACCCGCCAAATACATCTCCATCATGGCCTCTTCCACCGAGCTTTCCCGTCTCCGGTACCGCTCGATGATGGCCGTTTCAAAGGGCAGGTTGCGAAGCTTCGGCACCTTCAGGGACACTTCCCCGGCCTTGGTGTGGAGTTTCCGGTTGTAATGGCCGGCCCGGGTGTCCGTCCTTTCCGGGGACCGTTCATACCGGCTTGCCTTGCAGATGGCGTCTGCCTCGGCTTCCAGCAGGGCATTGAGCGCTTCCTCCACGGTTCCCCGGACGATCTGGTCCAGGTGGCTTTTGATTTCGCCTTCGTCGATCCGGATGAGTTCCGGCTTTCCCTTTGTAATGCCCGCTTCGTTCGTGCTATCGTTCATCTGCAGAAGCCTCTTGGTCGAGTGGGTTGGGTTTTGGTCCTCGCAAACCAAACTTTACCCCCCACCTAGGGTCTGCTGCCTATTTCTTAATTTTCAATGTGCGAAAGATATCGTACGTTATCACGCCCTACACGCCGCAACAGAACAGCAGCGTGGAGCGGTTCATCAAGAGCCTGCAGGAAGAGTGCGCCTGGAAGCAACGGCTTGATTCTCTGTCCCAGGCCCAGAGTGTCATCGCTTCTTGAATTCGGTGCTACAAAACGGAATGGCCCCATCAGGCCCTGAGATGCAAGCCGCTGTTTTTGTTTGGGAAGGTTCAGGCATTAAGCGCGCGAGTTGTGCCATTTTCAGAGCGTCATTACAATCTTCAAATCTAGGCCATGTCCTTATTGGTGGACTTCCAACAAATATACTAAAAGGTGGAACTTCTTTTACTACCACACTTCCTGCTCCTATAACTGAGCCCTTTCCTATTCTAACTCCCTTTAATATAATTACACCTGCACCCACCCAGACATCATCTTCTATGATTACATCCTGATCGTTTTCTTCTTTCTTTTCGGCATCACTGATATCATACATACATACGTCTTGTCTATCATATCTATGATCTCCGGTAATTATAGTAACGTTAGGGCCAAACATAACCTTATTCCCTATAATTATTTTAGCGATCGAGGAGAGAAACATGGCATTGGGTCCTATGTAGACGTCATCTCCTACAGTAATATTCGAATATGAAAAAAACGAGTTTTTGCTGATCTTTACATTTTTACCATGTTGTTTAAACAGTTTTGTTAGAAACATTCTCTTTACGGCATTTATGCAACGATCATAGAATATTATAAGGAGGCCTATAAGTTTCATCGTTGTCACAACTCTCCTTTTTTAAGCATATCATATACAAGATTTGTATTGATAATATAGCACTCGTATATTGAAAGAAACCATTAGTCATCGATAGTAGAGACACTGATAATATTAATGTTGCCCCAAAAAATCTACCCGATACCGAATAAAAAGCAGAATACAGCCGATAAAGCAGAAATATATATACGGCTAAGCCGAAGATACCGTTGCACAATAACAACTGAAGAAAATCGCTATGAGCCCATATCTTCATTCCATAAGCTTCGGAATGAAGGTTATATGTGATATCCATTCCACTTCCTAATATTTTATTTGTAATATTTGAAGAAATAAAATACTTAATATCCTTCTCCCAAAATATATCTCTCCCACTATAAATAGATGTTCCAGCATCAAATAGCATTTTTGTTTTACTAAAGACTGGTAATTTGTAAATGATCGAATTGCCAATGAAATGGGGAGACATAAAAATTAGTAATACCACTACAGATGTTAATGTAAATAGCAATATCTTCGATTTCTTTTTTTTAATAAATAGGAAAGATAATGCAACTAATACGAGAACAACAAAAATCATAGCACTTCGTGCCGCTGAAAGTGCTAATAAATAAATATTTACAAATACTACAATAGAATTAATGATCGTATTTCTCCGATATGCAATTAACAGAGACGCAAGGAATATCAATAATATTAGAGAATATGCTAAGGTATGCGAATTCTGGTAAATAAATCTAAAAGAAGGTTCCCCAAATAATAAACGATCATACATTTCTTTTCTAAACGAAGAAACAAACACTATTATTGTATATAAGACAAGCGATATTTGTATAATAAAATAATTTTTGTTTATTTTTGCGTTTAATATATTTGTAATTTTATAATTACATGTAAAGATTACAATTAGAACAAACATAAACAACCTTAGACCATCAACAATATACGCCGTCGGATCTTTGGAATTTATATATGAATAAAACAAAAAAAAGAATACGCTTAATAAAGCAATCATATCCCTACGACTAATCTTATTGTTAAAAAAAGAAAAGAAAACAACGAAGCATAGCAACGCAATGTAAAACTGATTCAATAAGCCATTAAGGATAGAAATTATATCAAATAATGGCTTGAATAAGAGCATAGACACAAAAATAGAAATCATTGCAACATATTAGTATAGACAGTATTCAAATTTTTTATAAAGATATTCTTCGTATATTTTGCTCTATATAATTTTTTAGACATTTTCCCATATTCAACTATTTCCCAACCTCTTAAAAGCGTTTGATATTTAGCACAAAAATCTTCTATATCCAGACACTTGAACAAAAACCCATTGAAGCCGTCCACGACTGTCTCCCTGCACCCTGGGACATCGCTTGCAAGGATTGGCTTACCTAAAGCTAGGCCTTCTAAGAGAAAAACTGGCAACCCTTCAAAATTCGATGCAAGAACAAAAACATCCGCTCCGCGCATCTCCCTATTTCTCTCTTCGCCTTCAACCCAATCGTTTAGAAAAACATATTTTTCTAATCCTTTCTTTTGAACCATAAATTTATATTTTTGCCTATCTCCATATCCGTAGATTTTTAAAATGGTTGGCTGTATCTCCATGTGTCTGATTCGATCAATGCATTCAATTAGAAAGTCAATATTTTTTTCCTTAGCGTATCTTGCCAAAACTAACAACACGATTTCGTCTCTTGTGGATTTATCTTTTTTCTTGGCACTGGTTATAGTTACCGGGTTATGTAAAATATGGACGTTCCGGAAACCCATTTTCAAGACGGAATCATTAATTTCTTTAGACACGGATAGAATCGATGTCGATCTGTTTAATAAATACTCAACTAAAATATTTTCAAAACGAGAGTTTTTTTTAAAATAGAAAAAAAAGTTATAGGAATGCAGATGGACGATATATTTAATTTTAAAAAAGGACGTTATTAAACCAAATAGCATCTTTCTCCGAAAGCTATTGTAGCCTACTGCCATTATGTGGACTATTAAAGTATATCTTTTATGGTCAATCAGTAAATAAAACAGAAACTTCAATAGGCTAACTATAAGAATGCTAATCTTTCTTAAAAAATTCCCATTAACGGATGATGCGAAGTGTCTAGTTGTATAGCCCTTAGTCTGAGCAAACTTCAGTACCTCGTGTTCAACCGGCGTTATCCCCCCTTTTACATTTAGAGCGGGGCCCACTACGTATAGCATCACTTTATTTTGCATGAACTATTCCTCTCATACTCTGCTGAAATCGAGGCAACGCCCTCTTTAAAGTCAACCTTTGCTTTCCAACCCATGCTGTGAAGGCTCTCAACAGAAAGACATTTCCTCAAAGTTCCGTCTGGCATAAGCGTGTCCCATCGTATTTCCCCTCTATAGTCGATTTCCCCTTTTATGATTTCGGCTATCTCTTTAATAGTAACGTCTTTTCCGGTACCGATATTGACGATCTCTCCCTCGTTGTAACGATCCATCAGGAACAAGCAGGCGTCAGCCAGATCATCGACATGCAGGAATTCGCGCCGGGGAAACCCAGTGCCCCAAAGCGTCACATATGGAACTTTGTTTTTCTTCGCCTCCTGGAATTTACGAATAAGTGCGGGCATGACATGGCTGGTTTCTGGATCGTAATTGTCGTTTGGTCCGTAGAGGTTTGTTGGCATAACCGCAATGAAGTTGCATCCATATTGTTTCCGGTAGGCCTGGCACATCTTTATCCCTGCTATCTTTGCGATTGCATAGGCTTCGTTGGTTTCTTCCAGAAGCCCGGTCAGGAGGTATTCCTCCTTGATCGGCTGCGGGCACTCTCGAGGATAAATGCAGGAGCTGCCCAGAAAGAGGAGTTTCTTGACGTTGTAGACACGCGCACACTCCAGCACGTTCGTCTGGATCATGAGATTGTCATAGATAAATTGACCGGGATAGGTGCTGTTTGCCAGAATGCCCCCCACCTTGGCGGCGGCCAGGAATACATACTCGGGTTTTTCTTCCTCGAAGAAGCGCTCCACCTGGTCCTGGCGGCGCAAATCAAGCTCTTTGCTCGTGCGCGAAATAAGGTTCGTATAGCCTTCGGCTTGTAGCTTTCGTACAAGGGCCGACCCTACAAGGCCCCTATGGCCGGCCACATAGATCTTGGCGTTCTTTTCCATGAGTCCTTTTCTCCCTAGGCCCGGATCTGCCCCAGTTCCTCTATTCGGGGAGCGGAGACAAAACCGCCTTCTCGGCAATAGACTTCCCTGCGGAAGTGCTCGATATCCTTTTCGACCATTTCCCTGACCAGTTCGTCAAAGGCGATGGAAGGTTCCCAGCCGAGCTTCTGGCGAGCCTTTAAGGGGTCTCCCAGAAGCAATTCGACCTCTGTAGGGCGGAAATACCGGGGGTCGACTTCGACCAAGGCTTCTCCCGTCAGGGCATTGTACCCCTTTTCCTCGATACCCTTTCCCTCCCAGGCCAGTTCGATGCCGGCAAACTTAAAGGCCAAGCTGGCAAAGGCTCTGACGCTTTGGGTCTGACCCGTGGCGATGACGTAGTCGTCTGCCTGTTCCTGCTGGAGCATGAGCCACATGGCCCTGACGTAATCCTTTGCATGCCCCCAGTCGCGCTTGGCATCGAGGTTGCCCAGGTAGAGCTTTTTCTGCAAGCCCAGTGAAATTCGGGCAGCAGCCCGGGTTATTTTCCTTGTGACGAACGTTTCGCCCCTAAGCGGGGATTCGTGGTTGAACAGGATGCCGTTCGAGGCATGTAAGCCGTAGGCTTCGCGGTAGTTGACCGTGATCCAGTACCCGTAAATCTTGGCTGCGGCGTAAGGGCTCCGGGGATAGAAGGGGGTCGTTTCCTTTTGCGGGACTTCCTGGACCTTGCCGAAGAGCTCGCTGGTGGAAGCCTGGTAGAAACGGGTCTTCTTATCCAACCCCAGGATACGGACGGCCTCCAATAGCCTTAAGGTGCCCAATGCGTCGCTGTTGGCGGTGTACTCGGGGGTTTCGAAGGAAACCTGCACATGGCTCTGGGCCGCGAGGTTGTAGATTTCGTCCGGCTGGACTTCCTGGACGATGCGGATGAGGTTCGTGGCATCGGTCAGGTCCCCGTAGTGCAAGGCGAAGCGTACGTCCTCCTCGTGCGGGTCTTGGTAGAGGTGGTCGATGCGCCCGGTGTTGAAGAGGGAACTGCGCCGCTTGATCCCATGGACTTCGTAGCCTTTTTCGAGCAGGAATTCAGCCAAGTAGGCTCCATCCTGGCCGGTAATCCCCGTAATGAGTGCGGTCTTGTGCATTATCGATTCACTCCCTGCGGTTCTCTCAATTCTTCAAAATGCGCCAGCACGAGAAGCGGGTCCCTGAATACCCTTGGCCAGGTTTTGCGCGGCTGCATGACCAGGCGATAGAGGAACTCGATCCCGTACTTCTGGAAAAACGAAGGAGCACGCTTGACCTGGCCGGAATAGAAATCAAAAGCAGCGCCCACCCCCAGGATCAGGCGGACACCCGGCATCGACAGCTTGTTTTCGGCAATCCAGGCTTCCTGTTTCGGACAACCGAAACCCACCCAAACCACGTCCGGCTTGGCGGAATGGATCGCTTCAAGGATTTGTGCGTTCGTTTCCTCGGAAAACTGCTTTTCATAGGGAGGAGAATAGGTCCCGCCGATCTTGATGGACGGATTTTCCTTTTTCGCACGCACACAGATTTTTCCCAGGACTTCATCCGTGGAACCGACAAAGAAATGCACGAGTTCCCGATCCTGTCGAACCATTTTCGACATCACGGTTTCGCCGGCGAACCGCTTTATCCTCCCAAGACCAAAGAGCCTGAAGAGCAGTTGAATGGAAGATCCATCGGGTAAAACAAAATCGAACTTCCGCATCCCCTTCTTGAAGGCAGAGTCCCGGATCATGCAGGCGATCGTATTGAGGTTCGAAAAAGCCACTGCATGGGTTTCACGGGTTTCGCGAGCCCACCGGTAAAAGGAACCGAAATCGAAATCCGTCACGAACGGTAAGGTGTAGATGGAACGCCTGCTGAATTCGGGTCCCGGATATGGTTTGTATGAAGCCATCATCTTGCCCCCTTCATTCCGAGCATCGTTTCCACGGTGCGGAGGATGATCTGCAGGTCCAATAGCGCGGTGCGGTTCTTGATGTAGTAAAGGTCGTACTCCGTCTTGTGGACGTAGTCTTCGTGGGTGGAGGTGTGCTTGTACCGCACCTGGGCCCAGCCGGTGATGCCGGGGCGCAGGCGGGTGCGGTAGCGGTAGAAGGGAATCGTGTCCATGCACTGGACGTGGAAGCTTTCCATCTCGGGCCTGGGGCCGATCAGGCTCATGACTCCCCGGAACACGTCCCAGAGCTGGGGGAGTTCGTCCAGGCGCAACTTGCGGATGACGCGTCCCGTTCGGGTCACGTATTGGGCTTCCTCCTCGAACTGGCCTTCCGTGCCGGAGGCGTGGAGGGACATGGAGCGGAACTTGTGCATGGTGAAGGGGCGGCCGTTCAGGCCGATGCGCTTCTGCCGGAACAGGGCCGGGGCACCGTCTTCGAGGTGGATCGCCGCGGCGATGACGACCATGACCGGCAGGGCAACCAGGAGGCCCAGCCCCGAGCAGACGAGGTCGAAAACCCGTTGGGCGGGATCGGGAGAGATGTTGCCCAGGGCCGTGGTGTAGTAGTTGGAATGATGCCGCAGGCACTGCATGGGGATGCGCTTGAGGGTTTCCTCGGCCAGCTTGGGAAGGTAGGCCACCTCCACGCCGGTACGCTGGAGGAATTCCCCGTGTGCCTGCACGCCCGGCAGGGCATAGAGCTTCGGGTCGGCCACCAGGACACCGCATGTTCCGCTGCAATCCGTGAGGGTCTCGTCCAGCGACGCGGGGCTGGGGTTCAGGTAGGCCGTCACCGAAAGCTTGCCGCCCATGCGGGCGGAAACTTCCTCGAAAAGCGGCGACCATTCATCCTCTTGGCCGATGACGATGACGCGGCGTTCGGGCAAGAACCCCTGCAGGGCTCCCATGACGAAGGTGCGGCTCAGCCCCGTGAAGAAAAAGCCGGAAAACACGATAACCAGGAACTGTGTCCGGTGGATGTTCTCGGGGAACAGGAACAGCAGGGGTAACGAGGCCATGCCGCCCACGAGGACACCTGCGGTCGAGCCGAGGACCCGGGAATGAAGGCCGAGGTTGCGGTTCATGTCGTAGGCTCCGAAGGCGTAGAGGCTGAGGGCGAGAATGACGAAAAGAAGGACGTATTGGGGGACGAGAGTGAGACGGAGCCCGGACAAGAGCACAACTAACCAGTAGGCGGCCATATCCAGGAAGAAAATGGCACCTTTTGCCAGTCCTATCTGGAAGATCAGTTGCCTCATAAACCCACCTGCTTGCCAGAATATAAGAATAAAAACAGTTTGTCCGGCCGGGGAGCGCGGCCCGGCCGGACGGGTAAGAAAAAGAAAGGAGTTTCCGGCGGCCCGGCTGCCGTGGCGCAATCCCATGCTGCGCTTTAGGCCCGTAGCTTTGCGTCTCCGCCTTTCGGCGGGTTTGCCGTTATCGGCGAATTAAGCACCGCGAATATTCTATGCAAAATAACGAGGCTTGTATATCAGGAAAAACCTGATTTGTTTAAATTAATGAAGATGGAACAAATACGAGAACGAAAAGAAGAAAACTAAAACTAATTCGGTACAGCCCCGATTTGAGGGGCATCAAATCGGTACAGTCCCGAATTAGCCCTAGTGCCAGCCGAGGGATCGCCAGGGGCGGGGCTTGAGGTAGTAGTCCCACTCCCCCGGGAGCACGCGGTCGGGGTCGATGCGGTAGTTCCGGCAAAGGGCGGACAGGAGGCTTTTGACGGAGGTGAATTCGCGCTCGGGTTCCTCGATTTTCGAGCGGGGCTCGTCGAATTCGTGGCGGGTTTTGTGAAGGCGCAGGCGGATCGTGTGAAGGCCGGCGGTGCGGGCGGCGGGAAAATCCACGGCGGGGTCGTCGGCGATGTAGGCGATCTCGCCGGGCTCGAGGTCCCTCCAACGCTGCTTCAGTTCCTCGAGTGTCCAGGTGAGGGCCCGGGTGGCGTTTCGGTCGAAGAAATCGGTGTAGAGAACGGCGTCGAAAAGACATTCCAGGCGCAGGGCCGTCACCTTGTTGGCCTGCTCGCGGCATTTGGGCCCCGCCATGACGGCCGTGCGGATTCCCGCCTTCCTGAGGGCGCAGGCCACTTCCGGGATGCCCTGGAAGGGAACGCCCACGGGGACGGTTTTTTTGGCCAGCTGGAGCAGGTCGGTGTAGCGCACGGCCCGGGCGAGGCCGGGAACGTCGTGGAAAAGCAGGGACCAGGCCCTGGGCTCGAGTCCTTCCTCCTGGTACTCGAGCAGGTGAAGCAGCAGTGGCGTGCGGGCCGGGGCACCCGGCCTCCTGGACAGCTTGCGGACCACCCTGTGGTAAAGGCCCGTGTTGAGGCGGGTCTCGCTGGAAAGAACGTCGTCGAGCTTGAAGCACAAACCTTTGACAGGCAACACCGTTACCACCTTTCGAGGAGTGTGGGCAAACGGTGTTGATTATGCCGCAGTTAATGTTGGTTTTCAGCCGGGGCGAGGGGTTTGGTTTGCAGTTTCTCCCACTTCAGGCCCAGGAAGACGACGAGGGGGATAAGGGCGAGGTTCAGCAGGACGAAAGCGGCGCGGTAGCGCACGACGGCCGCCAGGTAGCCGGTGACGACGGGGAGGGCCAGGTAGGACAGGCCCATGAAGAACCAGAAGAGGGAGGTGACCCGGCTGCGCTGCTCCGGCGGGGCCACGTCGATGATGAGGGCGAGGAGCTCGGGGTAGCCGAGGCCGATGAAGAGTCCGTAGAGGATCCCGCAGATGCCGAAGCCGAAGGCCCCGCGGACGACCGGGAGGGCGCAGGAGGCCATGAAGAGCGCGCAGGCGACCGCGCAGAGCCAGGAGGTTCGCACGCGGGGGAGGCGATCCACGAGGGAGCGGCCGAAGAAACGGATCGCCAGGGACGAGACGGCGGAGGCGGCGAAGAAGGCCGAGACCGAGATGCCCCGTTCCCGGCCCAGGGCGGAGATGCTGAGGAGGCCGGCGTCCACGGCGCAGAAAAGGAAGACCGACTGCAGGAGCATCCGGACCTGGGGGTTCGCCAGGACGGCGGCGGTTTTCACGCCCGAGCCGCGTTTTGCGGGGCGGAGCATGTCCACCTGGGGCAGGCGAAGGGCGAGGACGCAGGTGCCGACGCCCATCAGGACGGGAATAAGGAGGAAGGTTTTCAGGAACCCGGCGGCCAGCAGCGCCTCGCAAGCGGGAACGACCAGCAAATACGGCAGGTTCGTGGTGGAGGAGACGACGGAAAGGCCCGCGCCGCGGTCCTCCCCCGTCACGGCCAGGGACTGGTAGGCCGTCAGGGCCACGGCGAAGAGGCTGTAGGCGACGCCGGAGAGGATCCGCCACCCGGTGAGGAAAACCATGGAGCGCGGGTTCGTGACGAGGATCCCCAGGCCCGAGAGGGAGGCCAGCGCGCCCGAGAAGAGGAGGACCCGCCTGAAGCCCGCGGAATCCGTGAACCAGCCCACGAACGGCCGCACGAAGGAACTGATGTAGAAGCTCCCCATGAGCCAGCCGACGCGCCCCGGGTCCACCACCCCGCTTGCCGCCATGTAGGCCGGCAGCAGCATGTAGCACTTCGTGAACCCGGCGATGAAGAAATTGGCCGTGCTGATGGCCCAGACGTTTTTCCCGATTCGTTGTGCGCTCATGTGGGCCATTTTATACGGAAAGGGAAGGCCAAGAAAAAGCTGGGGCCAGGTCTTGAATTCGAGNNCTCGAATTCAAGACCTGGCCCCAGCCTGGAGCTTGTCTACAGGGCTTCGGCCTTCTCGGTGAGGCGGACGCCCTCGGCTTCGAGGGTTTCCAGGATCGGGTCGTAGATCTCGGGAATGACGGGGGACATCACGCCGTAGGCCCGGACCTTCCCTTCCAGGATCAGCCGGGCGCCGATGGCCGGGGGCAGGCCCGTGGTCCGGGCGATGGAGCTGTCCCCCCCGGGGATGCCGAAGTCCACCAGCGTGGAGGTGTGGCGGAGGCGCTTGCCTGATGAGGGGTAGAACGCCACCATCTCGTCCTTCAGGATCACCAGGTCTTTCTCGCCCTCCGTGTACACCAGCTTTTCCCCGAACAGGAACGAGATGACGTCCCGGGCCGTGCCTTTCTCCATGGGCAGGGGCCGGTCGTCGAAGAGGCCCAGCCACGCGAAGCGTTCGAACACGGCGGAACTGGGCCTGATGCCAAGGCGGGCACAGACGGCTTCTTCCGCCCTGTCAGGATCGGTCTCACCGGCAGACTGTGCCATGAAGCTCCGATAGGTCATCCCCGCGAAGTCCCGGGGGTCTTCGTCCACCAGGTGCAGGGCGTTCATGGCGATGATGGTTTCGCACCACCCGACGTACCGGATCGTCCCCCGGTAGATCGTGTGGGCCTCGGGGATCCCGTAGCGCTCCAGGTACGGCAGGGAGTCGGCGTTGGCGTAGATCTCGAACCAGCCCAGGCCCGGGGTTTCCTCCAGGTGGACGTGCTCGTAGGTTTCGCCCCCCGGCCACTCGTGCACGACCCCGTCCAGCTTCACCCGGGCGTCCCGCTTGCTCGCCCCGATGAGCCCCGACGGCGCCCAGCTGAGCTTGTACCCCCAGGGGTTCGTGTTGGCGTCGGCCGCGGGCAGGGCCCCGCAGACGGACCGGAAGTTTTCCACAACTCCGCCCCGGTCGTGGATGAACTTCACGGTCCGGGCGGCGGACATGTGGTCGATCCCCGGGTCGAGGCCCAGCTCGCAGAGCAGGGTCAGGCCGGCTTCTTTCGCGGGCCCGTCCAGGGTCTTCATGTCGTCCTTGATGTAGGACGGGTTGACCATGTTCTTTTTCGCCTCGACGCAGAGCTTCGCCACGGGGTACATGAACGACGCGGGCAGCAGGTTGATCACGAGGTCCGGGTTCACCCGGGACAGCAGGTCGCGGGCCTCGGCCCCGGCGTTGGCGACGATGGCCTCCCCCCGGGGGTGGTTCTCCAGGACGCGGGCCAGGTTCGCAGGGTCCATGTCCACGACGGTGACCCGGATGTTCGGGTCCTTCAGCAGGTGCTGGACGCAGGGACGCGCCACCCGGCCCGCCCCGAAAACGAGTACGTGGGACATTGCAGGATCTCCCCCTCTCACGCCTCTTTGTAGGCCACGAGGACGATCTCGACCTTGGCCCCGTCGGCCAGCCGCCCCACCTCGACCGTCGCCCGGGCCGGGTACGGCGGGGTGAAAAAGCCCTTGTACGCTTCGTTCATCGCCTTGAAGTCGTCGAAATCCGAGATGTAGATCCGGGCGCTCACGACGTTGTCGAAGGTCAGTCCCTCGGATTCCAGCATCGCTCCCGCCGTTTCCATGGCGCGCTTCGTTTCGGCGCTGATGTCGCCTCCGCCGACGAGTTCCCCGGTCGCCGGGTCTTCCCCGCAGACTCCCGACAGGAACAGGAAGTTCCCTGCCCACACGCCCTGGCTGTAGGCCCCGATGGCCGGCGGCAGCCCCTTGCAGTGGATCGCTTTTCTCGCCATGATGGCTTCCCCTCCTTAATTGGTTTCCATGGAAATGATTTTCGCGCGCTTTTGCAGTTTCTCCCACTTGCGCCCGTTCGCCACGAGCAGGGGGATCAAGGCCAGGTTCACCAGCAAAAAGGCTCCCCAGTAGCGTAGCACGGCCGCCAGGGTTCCGATGACGACCGGCATCCCCATGTAGGCGAGCCCCATGAAAAACCAGAAGAGCGAGGTCACCCGGCTGCGCTGCTCCGGCGGGACCACGTCGGCGATGAGGGCCAAAAGCGCGGGGTAGCCCAGGCCAATGAAGATGCCGTAGAGGGCCCCGCACGCCACGAAAGGAAGCCCCCCGCGGACGGCCGGAAGCGCCGCGACGGCCATGAAGACCGCGGCGATCACCCCGCAGGCCCAGGCCGTCCGGACCCGGGGCAGGCGGTCGACCAGGGAGCGGCCGAAAAACCGCACGAGGACCGAGGTGACCGCGGTCGCGGCCAGGAAGCCAGACACGGTGATCCCCCTTTCCCGCCCGAGCCCGGCGATGCTGAGCAGGCAGGCGTCCACGGAACAGAACAGGGTGATGGAGAACAGCAGCATCCACACCTGCGGGTTGTCCAGCACCGGGCGGAAACTGCCGCGGGCCTTCTCCCGGGCGGCCGGGTTTTCGACTTGCGGCAGGTAGAACGACCCGGCGCAGGTCACCAGCGCGAGGAGCACGGGAACCAGCAGGTAGGTTTTCAGGAAGCCCCGCTCCACCAGCAGTTCGCAAAACGGGACGACGAGCAGGTAAGGCAGGCCGGCCACCGCGGTGACGACGGAAAAGCCCGCGCCGCGGTCTTCCCCGGTGACGGCCTCGGACTGGTACGCCGTGAGAGCGACCCCGAAGAAGCTGAACGAGGCTCCCGCCAGGATGCGCCAGGTGATGAGAAGGAGGGTGGATTGGGGGTTCGTGAAGAGCATCCCGGCAGCGGCGACGGTGGAGACCGCCCCGGACCACACGAGGACGGTGCGGAAACCGGCCCGGTCGGTGAACCAGCCGACGAACGGGCGGGCGAAGGTGCTGAGGTAGAAGGCCCCCACCAGCACCCCGATTCGCCTCGGGTCGGTGATCCCGTTTGCGGCCATGTACGCGGGCAAAAGCACGTAGACCCGGGCGAAGGAGGCCTGGAAAAAGTAGACGGCCGTGATGGCCCAGACGACTTTCCCGATCCTCGGCGAGGTCATCGGGCCTCCTCCCTCCTGCCTGCGGGCCTCAGTTCTTCCGCTGCGGCACCGCCGGGAAAGGTGTCGGGGCGGGTTCCGTGCTGATCAGGACGACGGACGTCACGATGAGGATCCCCCCCAGGACGGCCGAGAGGCCCACCTGCTCGCCCAGGAAGATCCACGACCAGAACATGGAGAAGGGAATCTCCGCCATGGAGGCGATGGCCGCGGCTGTGCCGGTGATCCGTTTCAGGGCCACCATCAGGAGCGCGAAGGATCCCACCGTCGGGAAGATGCCGAGGTAGGCGGCGGAAATCCAGGTTTTCGCGTCGGCCTCCAGCAGGGGCCCGAAACCCCGGAGCGGCAGCACGACGAGGGCCAGGGCGACGAAGCCCCAGACGAAGGTCTGGACGTACAGGCGGAAGCGGCCGATGCGGCCGGTGGCCCGGCTTCCGTTGTAGACGTACACGGCATAGGAGAATCCGGTCACGAGGGCGGCCCCGGCCCCCAGGGGGTCCAGCGGCTTCCCGCCGACGGTCCCCACCCCGAGGGCGACCCACACGCCGCACAGCCCCAGGGCCGCGGCCAGCAGGCGGAGGCGCGTGATCGGCTCGCCCCGGAAAATGCGCGAGAAGGCCATGACCCAGAGGGGAGCGGTGTTGATCAGGAGGAAGGTCAGGGCGATGGGGATCCGGGCCATGGCGACGGAAGCCCCGGTGGCGCAGATGGCCACGCCGAGGAGGCCGTTGAAGCCGACGAGGGCGGCGTCGCGGCGGCTGGGCCACAGGACGGACGGGTCACGGACGAGCGCCACCCCGACCAGGAGGAGGGTGGCGACTCCCGTGCGCATGAGGGCCAGCATCTCCGGGGGAAGCCCGTCCCGGGTGGCGGTGCGCACCGGCAACCCCTCGGAGCCCCACATGGCCGTCGCGAGAAGGACCATCAGGAGTCCGCCCGCCCAGGGCGGAATGCGCTGCAGGAGACCCCGCAGGCTTCCTTCCCCGGACGGGCGGGACCCGTCGCCTAGAACCAATGCGGTTCGTCCCAGAGTTTCAGTTCCTGGCCGATACCCTTTTTAAGCGCGTTCTGGTAGACCTGGTAACCCCAGCCGACGTCCTCGACGGGCATGCCGCCGGTGACGAAAACGATGCGTTCATTGTCGCAGCAGCGGCCCTTGACGGTGCCCGAGGCGATGTCGCCGAGGCTCCGGATGTCGTCGTGGACCATCTTGCCGTCGAGGATAAGCTTGATGATGGGGGCCGAGGGAGCCCAGCTGAGGATGCTCTCCACGCCCTTGGGGTGCTCCTCGCCTTCGGTGAGCCAGGCCTGGTGCATCTTCCAGTTGTCGGCGATGACCGTGTTGTTGAGGTACGTTTCGTCGGTCAGTTCGGCGGTGCCGGTGAGGGTCAAAAGCGAGCCTTCCTTCAGCCATTCCTCGGGGATGAGGGCCTTGCTGGCGCCCGCCGTGGCGACGCTGATGACGTCCGCGTCCACGATGGTTTCCTTCAGGGTCCCGACGGGAACGACGTCGATCCCGAGGAGGGCGGACATTTCCTTCGCGTAGGCCGCGGCCTTCTCCATGTCGAGGTCGTAGATGGTGGCCCTCTTCAGGGTGGGGACGCCTTCCTTGATGGCCATGAGGCAGGCGCGGTTGATGACGCCGGCGCCCACGCAGCCGCAGCTCTCGGCGCCCGGGCGGGCCAGGTACTTCGCGGCGACCCCCGGCACGGCGCCGGTTCGCATGGCGCTGATGAGGTTGCCGGACATGATGGCGAGGGGCTCGGAGGTGTCCGCGTCGTTCAGCATGACGGTCAGGATCGACCGGGGAAGTCCTCTCTTGGGGTTGACGATGTTGGAGCCGTACCACTTCTCGCCGCAGACGTTGAAGCGGCCGCCCAGGTAGGCGATCATCGCCATGAAGCGGCGATCGGGCCCTTCCACGGGCATGTTGGGGAAGCGCTTCTCCTCGGGGAACCAGATCATGAGGCCGTGCTCGTTCTCGCGCGGGCCCCCCATGAGGTAGTCGCCCTTGCCGAGGAGATGGAAGACCTCGTCCACGACCTGGACGCACTGCTTCATGTCGAGCACGCCGGCCTCGATCATCTCGGGTTCGGACAGGTACAGGAATTTCACGGGCTTGCCTTGCATGGGAAAAATCCCTCCTTGCGGGTTTTCGGTCTTTAGAGGAGCCCGCCCCTGGGGGGCGGGCTCCTGGTCGTTCATTTTACATCCAGTGAGCCGAATCCCAGAGCTTCAGTTCCGTGCCGATCCCCATTTCCACGGCCTTCTTGTAGACGGTCAGGCCCCAGGCGAGGTCTTCCACGGGCATGCCGCCCTGGATGTAGACGATGCGTTCCGAGTCGTTCGTGCGTCCCGGCTTCTTGCCGACCACCACGTCGCCGAGGCTCGTGATCTGCTCCTCGGTCATCTCGCCCTTCTCCAGGTGCTTGAACAGGTAGCGGGAGGTGAGGGCGGTGGGGGCGTCGACGGGCACTTCGCCTTCCTCGAAGAAGGTCTTGTGCATCTCCCAGCAGTCGATGACGACCTTGTCGGCGCCTTTCGCCAGGAAGCCCTCGTCCAGGACCCCGCCCGCGGGCAGGGAAAGAAGGGAGCCGGGCTTGAGCCACTCGCCCTTGATGTGGGGCGGGTTGGCGCCGGCGGCGGCCAGGTTGACCACGTCGGAACCGACGACGGCTTCTTCGAGGCTGGCCACCGGGTGGACGTTGCGCCCGGTCAGGGTGGACATCTCCGCGCAGAAGGCGGCGGATTTCTCCGGGAACAGGTCGTACACCTTGACGTCCGTGGCGGTCTTGCACGCCTCCACCAGGGACAACAGGCTACCCCGGCTGATGACGCCCGCCCCGATGATGCCGATCGACTTGGCATCCTTGCGGGCCAGGAACTTGGCACCGAGCCCCGGCATGGCCCCGGTCCGCATGGCGCTGATGAGGTTCGCGGACATGAAGGCGAAGGGAGCGCAGGTGTCGGGATCGTTCAGGACGACCACCAGGACGGATCTCGGCAGTCCCCGGGTCGGGTTGATGATGTTGGAGCCGTACCACTTTTCCCCGCAGACGTGGAACTCGCCGCCCAGGTAGGCGACCATGGCCATGAAGCGCCGGTCGGGTCCCGCCACGGGCATTCCGGGGAAAGGCGATTCCTTCGGGAAATGGATCTTGATGCCGTGGGAGTTCAGGGACTTCCCTCCCATGAGGTAGTCGCCCTTCCCGACAAGCGTGAAGACTTTCTCCATCGTTTCGAGGCAAGTCGGCATGTCCAGCACGCCGGCCTTGATCATTTCTTCCTCCGAAAGGAAGAGAAGCTTCACGGTTTTACCTTCCAATTCAAACACCCCCTAAATATTAATGGTTACTCGATGAGTCCCGGACGCGCCTTGGGCAGGTTCGGGTACCACCACTTCATGACACGGGCCGCAATGAACATGAGGGCCATGTAGCCGGTCATGATGGCGACGTACAGCCCGAACTTGCCGGTGGCCAGCATGATCGGCCCGAACGAGATGTTGAAGACGTCCACCCAGGTGTTGACGGGCCCCAGGATGGCCGTGTCGTCCAGCGTCTTGGACTTCATGTCGGGGTCGGCGATGCGCAGCAGGGTGAAGCCGATGGCGTAGACGCCCGTGAGGTAGCCGAAGCAGAAGATGCCCCGCTCGACCCAGTTGTCCTTCATCATCCTCGGAGCGATCCAGAGGTAGGTGAAGAAGACGAGGGCGATGCCGAAGAGCATGAGGAGGGAGAAGGGCAGCCAGTATTTCATGACGACCGGCAGCTTGATGGAGGCCACGCCGAAGAAGACCAGGTAGTCGGTGAAGCAGCTGCCGAGGCGCCCCACCACGTGGCGGTCGACGAACTTGTAGGCTCCGACGCCCTTTAGGATGAAGTAGAAGAGGAGGGCGACGAGGAAGGCCATGGTGAAGGTCGGGATGTTGAGGTGGAACTGGGAGTCGACGAACTGGGCCACTATGCGCCCGAGTCCGGCGGGAAGCAGGAGCAGGGCCAGGTGCCAGCCGAGGGGGTCGAGGGAGATCGAGGAGATGGTTTCCTTGCCCATGATCTCGCGCTTTTCCTCGGGGATGAGGCCCGTGCGAAGCTCGCCGGGCAGCTCGTCGAAGTCCTTGATGTAGCTGGTCATCTTGTTCTTGGCGGCCCACTTGAGAAGGGCGATGCCGCCGAAAACGCCGGTGATGATCCCGATCGTGGCGGAGGTCATGCCGAGGTCGGTGGCGTCAGCCCAGCCATAGGCCGCGAAGGTCTTGCCGATGGCCGCGGCGGTTCCGTGGCCGCCCACGAAGCCGGCGCCCAGCAGCATGCCGAAGCCGGGGTTCAGGTCAGCCTGGAGACGGGAGAGGAGGAAGAAGGCGAAAACGAGCGGGAGAGAATACTGGAGGGCATAGGCGGCTTCCTTGAAGCAGAGGTAGCTTCCGATGCGCTCCACGTCGCCCTTGAGCCCCTTCTTGGAGATTTCGAAGCCTCGAAGGCCGATGGAGACGAAGACGAGGACGATCAGCATGCCGGAGTAGCTTCCGAACTGGCCGGAGAAGGGAACCCAACCGATTCCGCGCGGCCCGATGGCGAGGCCCAGGAACCCGGCGATCAGGGATGCCGGGACAAAGTAGTACTGGAAGAACTTGATCTTGGACCGGATCAGCTGTCCCAGCAGGACGAAGCCGCTGGCAAAGGCAAAGTCCAGCAGGAAGCTGTAAACATCAAAATTCTCCGCAAAAATCGTCATTCATTGCGCCCCCTTTCAAATCGAAACACGGAAATCACCACTTGCCGCTGCCGTCCGTCTACTCTTCCCCTGCATCCCTCCCGTGAACGACTAGGGCCGCCGCCTTGATTAAAATGATGACGGTTTTCTTTCATCGCTCAGCTCCAGAATAACGAAATGTTTCTTCGGCTTTTTTGAGGCTAACTTTAGCGAGATGAAAAGTCAAGGTAAATTAGTTCAGCGAGTGTTTTTAACCGATACAAATAGCAATTGTTTTAAGTTATTAGCAAAAGGTGTTTATTTTACATAAATAAGTATTTTTTGCCATTTCACTATTTATTTAATATATTACAAAAGTTCTTTTATATTATATGTAGTTTATGTATTGAAAGAATGACCTCTTTTCGTGAAAGATAGTTTCGTGTATTCTTTCACAGTGCTTGCCGGTTTTCTTCTGGCCGGGGACATTCAGAGGGTTGAACCTGAAAGGAGGATGCAAATTGACCGAACCCATGTTTTCAAAGGCATCCCAGAATTGCACCAAGCTGCCTCCCAAGCAGCGCCTCGTCTGCCGATTCCTGATGGAAAACTCCACCCGGATCCCCTTTTTGACCGTGGAGGAACTCGCGGCGGCCTCGGGGGCCAGTCCCGCCACGGTTGTCAGGGTCGTCAACGGCCTCGGCTACGAAAAGTACCAGGACCTGAAGGACGAGGTCACGAAGATGCTCATCGCCATGAAGCCCGCGACACGAACCGAGTTCGAGCACGCCTGGGAGGAATCGAGCGGGGAGGAGATGCTGCTGCGGGTCGCCCACGTGAACATCGAGAACATCAAGGGCACCCTGACCCCCGACCTGGTCCGGAGCTTCAAGCGGTGCGTGGACATCCTTGTTTCGGCAAAACGCATCCGGATTTTGGCGCTGAGGTCCAGCCGGAGCGCAGCCCTCTACATGGGTTTATTGCTTCGGGAGTTCATGCCCAACGTGGCTATCGTGCCGAGCCTGGGCTCCGACGAGATGATCGAGGAGATCTTCGACATCACGCCGGAGGACGCCGTGTTCGCCTTCTCCTACGGGGCCCGCTTCTACGCCCGCCGGACGATCGACGCCGTCAAGTTCATCCACTCCAGGGGAATCCCCGTCATCCTCCTCACCGACGAGATCAGGAACCCGGCGGCGCCCTACGCGGACTGTCTCCTCCACGTCCCCTACACGAAACACCACTTCTCCCTCGCCGCCGTCATCACCGTGCTCGACTCCATCGTCGCCGAGATCGGGCGCCGCAACCCGGACCAGTCCAAGAAAAAGCTCCGGCTCCTCTGGGACACCCTCGCCTCCGGCGACATCACCATCCCCATGGAAACCAGTGATGGGGTCAGACCTTGATTTCGACCGTATGTGTACAGTACGGACCATTCAGGAGGGAACGGGAATGCACATCGTCTTTTTCGACCAGGATATAAGGAAGGATTTCGGCTATTGCCTCGACGAGCTTGAGCCGCTGGAGCGCAGGGGAACCATCGGGTCGTTCGACCTGGCGGAGTACCGGGACACGGACGACATGGTGGAGAAGCTGAAGGATGCCGACATCCTGGTCGTAGGCGTGTCCCGGCTGCCGACCGAGGTCCTGGAGCGGCTGCCGAAGGTCCGTTTCATCCAGTTCCTCGGGGTGGGCGCGTCGAATTTCATCGACATCCCCACCTGCTCCAGGAGGAACATCCCCGTGGGAACCGCCGCCGATTACGGGAGCAACGCCGTGGCGGAGTTCGCGCTTTCCGCCGCAATGGCGCTAGCCAGAAGGATCACCGCGGCTGACCGGAGCGTCAAGGCGGGGCATTGGGACATCACGGGGCTGCTGGGGACGGAGATCGGCTCGTCCGTTTTCGGCGTGGTGGGAACCGGCAAGATCGGCTCGCTCGTCGCCCGGAAGGCAAACGCCCTGGGAGCCGCCACCCTCGCCTACGACATCCACAAAAACGAGTCGCTTCCGCTGGAATGCGGAACGCGGTACTGCTCGCTGGAGGAACTGTTCTCCACCTGCGATTTCGTTTCCCTGCACCTGGCCCTGACGGACGTCACACGGGGGATGATCGACGCGGAACTGCTGGGGAGGATGAAACCGTCTGCGGTCCTGGTCAACACCTCGCGGGCCGAGACCGTGGATTACGAAGCCCTCTACGAACTGCTGAGGGACGGCCGGATCGCCGGGGCGGCGCTGGACGTCTACCCGGAGGAACCCGTGAAGGACTTCTCCCTCTGCCGGCTGGAAAACGTCATCGCCACGCCGCACATCGCCTACTTCACGGCGCACTCCAACCGGAACCTTCTAAAGAAGTCCGTGGAATCGATCCTCCGGTTTTTGGACTCTTAAGAACCGCAGGCGGGGTCAGGCAGTTTCCAGTACGAGCCCAGAAGCTCGTCCATGTGGCGGGGATAGGGGTGGGTGCCCGAGCCGGGGTAGACGGTCATTTCCCCGAGGCGGATGCTCCCGTGGAAAGAGTAGAGGTCGACCCGCAGGTAGTCGAAGGGGCTCGCCAGGCGCTCCGCCACGGCGCTCATTTCCCCGAAGTTCGGAGGCAGTTCCAGGCCGCTTTTCGCCTCGTGCTTCCCCGTGTTGTAAAGACGGTTCCCCCTCTCGTCGAAGAAGGCATGGGAGGCCTCGCCGAACCGGTCGTAATAGGCGTAGAACAGGCGCACCCTGCCGCCGAAAACCAGGATCTTGTAGTCCGTCGGGACCTTCCCGTTTTCGAGCAGGTACTCCTCGCCGTAGACCAGGGGGTTGATAAAGCGATAGGCCCACTCCATCCGTTTTTTCCCGTAGACCGTCCCGAACCACTTGCGGCAGCGCCGGACCACATCACGGCGGTCGACCGTCCGGCCGTCCTCTACCGGGATCACCCAGCCGGAGCCGTGGTTGGCCTTGATGACGTAGCGGTCGGGAAGGGTGTCGAAGGGGATCTTTTCCGGGTCGTCGGTGACGAAATACAGCGGAACGAGGATCTCGTCGGCTTCCTTGTCGCCCAGCATCTCCCGGACGTAATCCCTCATCCGGATCTTGTCCTGGACCACCGGGAAGAGGGGGTTCCGGTCGAAGACCTTGCGCCAGACGATCTTCTCGCTGTAGGTCCGGGGGTTGTCGAGGTCGCAGGGATAGCCCATCACGCGCTTGAAAAGGCGTTTCTCTCGAACCAGGCTCAGTTTATCCAGCAGGGAAAGCCGAGTCCTGACCACCTTTTTGCCGCCTCTTTTCCTAAAATGCTCATTTTCAAGACCTGGCCCCGCTAGGGGAGAACCTGGACCGGGGTTCCGGCTGAGATCCGGGCGACGAGACGGACCAGGTCCGAATTGCGAAGGCGGATGCAGCCTTCCGTGGCAGCCGTGCCGATGGAGGCCGGGTCGTGGGTGCCGTGGATGCCGATGCCCTTCCATCCCGGGGTGGCAAGGCGGATGAACCAGGAGCCGTAGGCGCCTTTGACCGATCCCTTGCCGTCGCCGAAGTCGTGGGTCCACTTGCGGGAATCTTCTATTGAAGAAACGGCGAATTGCCCTTCCGGGGTTCGGTTGTCCCCCACGGCCTGCTTGTCGCCGGGGTTTTTGCCGACGGCGACGGGGAAGGTCTCGACCAGGCGGTCCCCTTCGAAAAGATCGAGGGTGAATGCCGACTTGGTGACGACAAGGCGGACGGGCTCCGCGGCAAAGGCCGGGAGGCTCGAGAGGAAAACGATGCAGGCGATAGCAAGGAAGGAAACGGAATCCTTCGGGGATCGGCGCATCATGGCTACCCTCCCTTTTTTCCTTATTCTAACGCGTACAAAAAGCGGGGCCCGCAAACGCGGGCCCCGAACAAGTCTTGCGATTTAAAAGGGAGCAAAATGCTTGATTTCAAGACCTGACCCCGGTTTCAGGACTACTCCTCGCGGGGGCTGTCGACCATGGGGGAAGGGGCGCCGCCCAGGAAGGCGGGAACGCTGAACATTCCCTTTGGCGTACTGACCCACTGGAAGTCTCCGTCCAGGGTCTTGAGGACGTCGCCGGATTCGTTGAGGACTTCGATCTTCACGGTGTGGGCCGGTCCCACGACCTGGGTGACGTCGCGGTCGCCGGAAGCGAGTTCCAGGGGTTCCTTCCCGTCGAAGGCGACCCTTACGAAAGCCTCGGCCGGGTAGGCCTTGCCGTCCAGTGCGATTTCCTTGTTGTCGACGAACATCTGGTGCTGCTTGCCGCTAACGAAGAGGTAGGCGCCGAGGAGGACCAAAACGACCAGCAGGCCGACCCGGAAGCCGTTGCGCCGGTTGAACATGGCCTTACGCCTCCCCTCTCAGGGACCGCCGTGCCCGCTCGCGGTCCTTCTGGCGCTTCCAGGCGTGGAGGGCCAGCGAGATGGCGATGATCCCGTAGGAGATGAACACGCGGAAATACTCCCCGATCTGCGCCTGTCCCATGAGCTGCTTGCCGGCCATGGGGCTGACCACGAACATCATGTGGAAGAGGATGACGCCCAGGAAGACGTTCGGGATGGTGGCCTTCGAAACGGTGGCCCCGCCGATGAGGAGCGCGGCGATGGCGAACATGCCCGCCTGGTCGTGGCTGTTGTAGGTGTTGAGGGTGCCGATGTTCTGCAGGAAGATGATCTGCCCGTAGCAGGCCAGCACGGTGCTGATGATGATGGCGATGATGCGGGTCTTCTCCACCGGGATCCCGGCGGCCCCGGCGACGTGCATGTCCTGCCCGATGGCCCGCATGTCCTGCCCCAGTTTCGTCCGGCGGAACCAGACGATGAAGAGGCAGAAGAGGCCGATGGTGAGGTAGGTTCCCACGGGGACGTTGAGATTCCCGATCTTGAGGGGAACGAGGTAGTCCAGGGCGTGGCGCATGCCTGCCAGGTTGATGGCGTTGCGGATGCCAAAGCCCCTGGAAAGGACCAGCTCGGAGTTGCTGATGGGGATGACCTTGCCGAAGGCGTAAAGCACGGCCAGCTGGTAGAGACCGTTGACGAAGAACCCGAGGATGTAGCTGGTGACCATTTCGCGGCCCTTTGCACGGTTGAGGACGGCGCCGCAGACGTACCCGAGCGCTATCGCGATGGGCGTGGCGATCATGGCCGCCAGCAAAAGCCCCCGTATGCCGACGACGGCCCAGTCGGAAACGAGGATGAGCCCGACCTGCCCCGCCATGGCGCCGAGCACCATGCCGAAGTTCAGGCCCATGCCCGCCAGGATGGGGATGATGAGCGAGAGCACGAGGAAGCTGTTCCGGGCCAGGCGGATGAGCATCTCCTGGACGAGGTAGGTGGGGCTGAAGCCCGACAGGGGAATGGCGATGGCCGACATCAGGATGAAGATGATGGGCACCGCGTTCGAGATCAGGAGGTGCTGGATCTTTTCCTTCGTGGTATAGGCCTTCATCGCTTGACCTGCACTTTCCGGGTAAGGGCGTAGAGGATCATGCCGTTACTCACGACGATCCGGATGACCTCCGACATGTCCGTCTGGAGGAGGCTGTTGATGACCGAGGGGGTCATGGTGAGGATCCCCTGGAAGAGGAAGGTGCCGATGACCACGTTGACCATGCTGGCCTTGTGGACCGAGGCGCCCCCCAGGAGGATGGCCGCCACGGCCGGGAAGGCCATGTAGAAGGGCCCCATGTAGAGCTGGACGAAACCGAAGCTCTGCTGGTAGACGATGATCCCGATGGAGGCGAGGACCGTGGAGAGCACCACGGAGACGACGCGCATGCGGTTGACGTCGATGCCGGAGGCCCGGGCGAACTCGGGGTTGGACCCCACGGCGGTCATGGCGGTTCCGGTCTTGGTGTGGAGGAAGGCCCACATGAGGAAGCACATGAACCCGAAGAAGATGAACATGCCGGTCGGGATGTAGAAGTACTCCCCGACCTGGACCGACAGGAAGTCGCTCAGGATGTGGAGCCAATAGCCCTCCACGCTGATGGTGGTGCGGAGGCCGCTGCCGCCGTACCCCCAGATCATGGTGGGACTCGTGTAGGGAAGCAGGAGCCACATCATGCACATGAAGGCCACCGATGAGAAGCCGACATAGGTGGCGATCATCATCTCGTCTCCCTTGACCCGGTTCAGCAGGAGCCCGTAGGCGGTGCCGAAAAGGGCAGCGAGGGGAATGGCGATGGCCAGGGCGGTGAGGAAGCCCAGCATCCCGGTGAAGGCAAGCTGGATGCTGGTGACGGCGCCCAAAAGGCCGGCGATGATCCCCAGGGGAAGGCCGAAGTTGAGGCCGCATCCCGACTGGATCATGGGAACCATGGCGAGGACCAGGATGCCGTTCATGCCGAATCGCACGAGCGTGTCGCTGATGGAGGCGTCCACCCTCACCTGGACGAAGGGGGCCGCTACGAAGAGCGAGAGCAGGAAGAGGCCGATGATGACGCGGGGCCACCCGGCTTCCTCGATGAAGCCTTTCAGCTTCTCATTCATTGTGATACACCATCCTGTCTGCCTCGTTTTCGCCGTTTCCGTTGCCGGTGGTGCCCAGCATGAGGAGGCCGAATTCCTCCACGGGGGCCGTGGGAGGCAGGATCCCGGAGATGCGCCCCTCGTCCACGATGGCGATGCGGTCGCAGATGGAGCGCAGTTCCTCCAGTTCGGAACTGGTCATGACGATGGTGGTGCCGAACTCGCGGTTGGTGCGGCGCAGGGTGTCGAGGACGAGGCGCTTGGCCCCCACGTCGATGCCGCGGGTGGGCTCGGCCACGAAGAGGAGCTTCGGCTTCACGGCGAAGGCCTTGGCGAGGCACACCTTCTGCTGGTTTCCGCCCGAAAGCTCGACGGCTCGCTGGCGCCCCGACGTGCACTTGATCTCCAGGGCGTCGATGTACTCCTTCGACGCGGCGGCGATGGCCTTGTCGTCGCGCCACTTGACGAGGCCGCCCAGCAGGGACCGGATGTAGGCGTCCTGGGTCTGCATGGCGGTGAAGACGATGTTCCACTCGATCGGTTCCTCGAGCAGGAGGCCCACCCCCCGGCGGTCCTCCGACACGAAGGCCATGCCGGCGGAGAGGGAGAAGCGCGGGTCGTTCAGGTAGATGGGGGCTTCGCCCAGGAAGACCTTTCCCCCGGCGGGGAACAGGCCCATGATGCCGTTGCCGATGCCGAGCTTGCCCTGCCCTGCCAGGCCGCCGATGCCGAAGATCTCGCCCTGGCGGACGTCGAAGGAGACGTCGCGCACCGTTTCGCCGGGCATGTCGACCCAGAGGTGCTCCACCTTCAGGAGCGGCTCCCCGAAGATCCGGTCGGCCGGGCGGGCCTCCGCGGCCTCTTCCATCTTGCGGCCGACCATCCAGCCGGCGATCTGCCGGACGCTGGTTTCATGGGTTTTGGCCTCCTGGATGACGCGCCCGTCGCGCAGGACGAGGATCTTGTCGCAGACGTCCATGATCTCCTGGAGCCGGTGGCTGATGAAGATCATGGAGATCCCCTGGGCGGCGAGCTTCTTCATGCCCTGCAGGAGGACCTGGGCTTCCGACTCGGCCAGGACGGCCGTGGGCTCGTCCAGGACCAAAAGCTTCATGTTCTCCCGGTCGATTTCCCGGGCGATCTCGGTGAACTGGCGATGCCCGACGGGCATCTCCGTGACGATCATCTCGGGATCGAGGTCCACGCCCAGCGTGGTGATGGCCTTCTCGGCCCGCTCGCGCATGTGGGGGCGGTCCAGGGTCTCGAGGCGGTCGCCGAACACTTCGACCAGGAAGTTGTACTTGGTGGATTCGCGGTTCAGGAGGATGTTTTCGGTGGCGGAGAAACCGGGGATGAGGGAGAACTCCTGGTGGACGTAACCGATGCCGGCGTCCAGGGCGTCCAGCGGGTCGGCGAAAACGACTTCCTTGCCGTCGAGGAGCACCTTGCCCTCGAAACCGCCCGTCTGGCCGATGACCGGCATGCCGAAAAGGATGTTCATGAGGGTGCTCTTGCCCGCGCCGTTTTCCCCCACGAGGCCCAGGATCTGGCCTTTCTCGAGGGTGAACGACACGTCGGCCAGGACCCTGTTGCCGAAATACTCCTTGCCGATGTGCTCCATTCTGAGAAGCGGCGTTGTTTCCATTGCCTAAGGATCACCTCGCTTAATTCGGGACGGGTGCTTTCCATTGCCTTTGCATCCTGGTTTGTAAGCGGTCCAATCCACAATAGCACAACCGGGCCTTTACGGCGTGAACCGGGACGGGTGAAAAGTTACCCCCAACACCCCATGCCTGTCAAATTCGCCGCAAACAGGCTTGGGGACAGGCCGGACCTCATGCGCCAAGGTCAAACGGCTTCGTGACGAAGAACGCGCAAGATCTAATATATCAAATAAATATCTTCGGCTCAACTTGTGGCCCGCCGCGTACCGCCCACGGCCGGGAAGGAATCAACCGGCCCCCTGGGCGCCTTCCAGGAACATTGCATTGTGAAATGATTTTATTATTCTCTTGTTATTAGGCATTTATATCTTTTTGCTTTGTTTATTCTTGTGTTTTTCCCGTTGGCATGATAGGATAGTGCAACCACTCTGGTGGATTACTGGGTATTTAAGCGAAACCAATTTTAAGGGAGGGACTTGCGGATGATGAAGAAGGGATTGGTTATCGGCATCATATTCGCGCTTTTTGCGATCGCGGGATGCGCCTTGGCCGCCGAGGCGTCGGGCAGCGTCGAAACGCAGTTCGAGCTTGCGCAGAAGTTCATGGAGCGGGCAGGGCTTGTGGGAACGGCGGTCGAGGAACCTCCGGCCGAAGAACCACCCGCGGAAGAGCCGCCTGCTGAAGAGCCGCCAGCCGAGGAGCCTCCTGCGGAAGAACCGGTGATCGAGGAAGAGGTCGAAGAAACAATGCCGGCCGAGATCGCCGCGAAAGTCGCCGAGCGCCACGCCTTCATCGGGTGGGCGAAGATGAACGGCCTGCCCGCCAGCCGGAACATCCAGGAGCAGGAGCTTTGGGGAGCCGTCTGGAGCAGCGTGACCACGCAGGTTGCGACGGGCGTTACGGTACAGGAAGCGATGGCTGCCGCCCAGGCGGGCCTGACTGAAGAGCAGGCAGCCGAACTCGAGGGCCTGAAAGGCACGCCCCCCGGCAAGCTCGAAAAGGCGAAGAAGGGCGCGACGACCGAGGAAACCGCCACGACCGCCTCGACCGAAACCGGCAGGGAAAAGGGCAAGAGTGAAGGCAAGGGCGGCGGAAAAGACGGCAAAGACGGCAAGGACGGCAAGGACGGCAAGGGCGGCGGCAAGGACAAGTAATCCTTCCTTTCGAGCCGAACCTGGAAGTACTGAAAACCTCGGAGGGGCCTGCACCGGCAGGCCCCTCCCTTTTTCCCCCTGGTCACCGCCCGAAACATGGACAGGCACTCCCCTGCGCCTTATCATCGATGAAAACCCCGAGAGAGAGGTGCCGACATGAGAGAAAGAGCCGGGGACATCTCTATCGCCTGGAGCGAACGCGGTTCGGGAGAACCTCTCCTCCTCATCGCCGGGTTCGGCACGACCCGCCTCATCTGGGAAGAGGAAACCCTGGACCGCCTGGCCGAACGGTACCGGGTCATCGTGTTCGACAATCGCGGCATGGGGGAGACGGATGCGGGGACTCGGGAGTTTTCGATCCGCCGGTTCGCGGAGGATACCTGCGGGCTGCTCCAGTCCCTGGGGATCGAAAAGTGCCACGTCCTCGGCTGGTCCATGGGCTCGTTCGTCGCCCAGGAACTGGCGCTGGCCCACCCGGAACGCGTGGACCGGCTGGTCCTGTACGCTTCCTTCGCCGACTGGAGCACTCCCCCGTCCCAGGAGACGATCGACCTGCTGAACGACGCTTCCGGGACGGGTGAGGAAAGGGGCATGCGCTGGGTCCAGACCCTGTTCCCGGCGAAGTGGCTTGCAGCCAACGGCAGGCGGGTGGGCGAAATCTTTTCGCGCCCCCTGGGCAATGTCCCCGGGGAATCCGTGACGCGCCAGCAGGAGGCCATCCAGGGCTGGGAAGGCTCCGCGGGGAGGCTTCCGGGAATACGGAAACCAACGCTGCTCCTGTGCGGCAAGGAAGACGTGCTGGTGCCACCGGAAAACTCGCACTTGATGGCAGGCCTGCTGCCACATGTCACCCTGCGCATCCTTCCCGGCATGGGTCACGGCCTGATGTTCCAGGATCCGGAGACCTTCTGCTCCATCGTACTGGGTTTTCTCGGGGGGGAATAGAAGCGACGGGGCAGGTTTTGTATGCATACGCCAAGATTCAAGGTCTGACCCCATAAAAAGAGGGGAGCCGGAAATCCGGCTCCCCTCTTTCCTGCAGTCTGGCGGTTGGGGCTACTTCTTGATCTTGAAGTATTTCTCGGGGACGGTGACCTTCGTCATGCCGAGGTAGCCCTTGCCGAAGACGTAGGTGTCCTGGTAGACGAGGAAGTAGTTCTTCTTCTTGACGCCGGTGCCGACGTCGGTGTAGTTGCTGCCGTTCCAGGCGGCGCCGGGGGTGTACTTGGCATAGGAGGCCATCAGGGCCTTCAGGTCGCCGATCTTCGCCTTCTTCTCGACGATGCGCTTGCCGTACTCGCCGAGGCCGGCGGTGGTGGTGTAGCCGTAGGAGTAGGCCCAGGTGCCCATGCGGGTCTTTCCGCCGGCTGCCACGACGGCCGCTTCAACCTTCTTCAGGATGGCGGGCCAGTTGCCCTGTTCCTTGGAAAGGTCGATGCCCAGGGCGCCGGGATAGCCCATCAGCGGGGAGGGCAGGTCGGCTTCGACGAAGTAGCCGCCGAGCTTGGCGATCTGCTTCAGCAACGGTTCGGTGTGGGCGTCGTTGGTGCAGAAGAACGCGGTCTTCTTGCCGTACTTGTTGAGCCACGCAGGAACCTTCTCGAGGATGAACTGCTGGGCTCCGGCCACGCCGACGTCACTGGTCGGGTCCGGGGCGGTCTCGAACACGAACTTCAGCCCGAGGTCCTTGCACGCGGCCTCCATGATGGCGCGGCGGCGGGAAAGCAGTTCGTAGCTCATGTGGCGGGGGAAGGAGATGTGCACGAAGGTGTCGGCGCCCATCTTCTTGGCGGCGCTGATGATGAGGTAGCCGCGGGCCACGTTGTCGGCGTTGACGGCGAGATCGGCCACGGAGCCGATGACGTTCGGGTCTTCGTGGGGTTCACCGGCGAGGAGAAGGATGTCCGGCCTCTTCTCCTTGACGCGGCGGAAGGCCTCCGTGGTTCCCGGGATGGCCTGGTTGACCACGATGACCTTCATCTTGGCGTCGTCGGCGAGCCCGACGATCTGGCTGATGGTGGTTTCCATCTCGGACATGAAGTTGTCCGGGTAGGTGATGTGCTTGATCATCCCGCCCTTCGCGACGTCGCCGTAGGCCTTGATCAGGGCTTCCGCGCCGCGGAGGTCGTCCTCCGACTGGGAGACGGTCCCGGTGACGACGCCGATATGGAACGGCGCGGCAGCCAGGGCGGTTCCGGCCATGAGACCCAGGAGCATGAGCGCAACGAGCAGCAGTGAGGCTTTTCTCATGTACCAATTACCCCCTTCTATGGTTTTTGGAGCGTGTTTCACTCGACAAATAATATATCAGTTAAACACCAACGGTTCAATGAGAAGTAAAGAAAGCAGGGGACAGAACCCGCGGTCCCGTCCCCTGCCCGTGAAAGCTTTTCAGGCTTCGACCTTGATCTCCTGCGCGCTCTCCCACAGCCCGTGGATGTTGCAATAGGAGGCGGCGACGAGCATACCGGAGGCCGTGGCCTTCATGGCGACCTTCGCATGGGGCTCGGTGTAGACCGGGCCCTTGTTGGGGCCGTCTACGGACTCGCCGTGGACGGTGAACTCGACGTTGGCAACCTCGAAGGGGAACTTGCCCCCCTCGGGCATGAAGTACAGCTTGATCCAGCGGATGTGATGCTCCGTTGTGTTCGGGTGGGGGATCTCCTTGCCCACGCTCAGTTCGACGACGAATTTTTCTCCCGCCTTTACGGTTCCGGGTGCCTCGATGACCGGGGCATGCTTCTCGGTTTTCCAGTCTGCGCTCTTGATGATATGCTCGAACTTCATCTCGTTACCCCCTCTTATGTCGAATCGTTGTGAACTGACTCGATGTTAAAATTACCTTATAATGGCACTTCCTGTCAATCAGCGCACGATTAGCCACAATAAGCTTCTAATGTTCGGATTACCGTGCCCATGAGTCATTATACCGTGGACAAGCGTTCTGGTTTCGTCCAGAATGAATTCGTGAAAGCGTTCGAATTCCCGGAATTTTTACCGAGGAGGCTCCAAGAGATGCACAAGAGAATGATCCTGGCGTTTTGCGCCGTTTTTTGCCTGGCGGCGGTCCTGCCCGCCATGGGCCAGGCGGTTCCCCAGTCGGAAGAAGGGCGCGCCGCCCTGCTCCGCTCGGCGCTGGAAAGAAAGTTCGCCCCCCAGTCGATGGAGGTGCGCCTCGAGGGAGGACCCGACGCGAAGGGCTTCGTGAAGAAGGCCGTCGTCCGGGCCAGGGGTGCCGTGATCGACAAGCTGAGGGTCGACACGCTGGTCATGGAGGCTTCCGATCTCCAGTTCAACCCGCCGGAGGAATGGAGCCGGAACCTCGAGGTGAAAAGCGCCGGGGATACCCGAAGCCGCGGGGTTATCCTGGAGAAGGACATCAACGCTGCCATGACCGAGTCCGTAAAGGGCGACAAAAAGTGGAAGAGCATCCGCATGGATCTTTCCCCGACGCAGATCAAGGCGGTCGGGGTGTACGAAACCTATTTCATCTTCAAGCTCCACCTCGTGGCGAAGCTGACGGGAGTGCTGGCGGCCTCGCCCGACGGGAAGCAGATCTTCATCCGGGACTACAAGCTGAACGTCAGCGGCCTGACGATGCCCCAGGGCCTGGTGGAGGACGTGATCGAGAAGGTGCAGCCGATCGTCGACTTCCGCGAGTCGGTGTTTCCTGTTTCGGTGAAGAAGATCGTCATGGACGACACGTCGATCTCCTTCGTGAGCGATCCGCCGCCGCAGTAGGAGCGTGCGATGGCCGGATTCCTGGACCTCCGTTCGATAAGTGCGCCAGACCACCCCGGTGAGCTGGTCCCCGTCGAGCTTGCAAGGGATATCCCCTTTCCCGTCCTGCGCCTCTACACGATAACGGGCGTACCCGCGGGGGAAACGCGCGGCTGCCACGCGCACAGGCATACGCGGCAGGCGATTTTCTGCCTCCGGGGGAAGATCGAAGTCCTGCTTGAAAGCCGGGACGGGAAGGAAGAGGTCGTGCTGGACGGCCCGGCCCGGGGGCTGCTGCTGGAAACCATGGCCTGGCACGAGGTGACCTGCCTGTCCGAAGGTTGCGTCATCCTGGTCCTGGCCTCCAGGCCCTACGACGAGTCCGACTATATTCGCGACCACGAAGAGTTCCTGGCTCTCCTGGAGGAGGATTGAGGAGATGGACCCGTTCCGCGTTCCCTTCAACCGGCTGAAACCCGTTTTCGAAAAGCACCGGGAAGAGTACGAGAGCGCGGCTCTCGAGGTTCTCCGGTCCGGGTCCTATGTCCTGGGCGAGCAGGTGGACGCTTTCGAAGGGGAGTTCGCCGCCTTCGCGGGAACGGAGCACTGCGTTTCCATGAACTCCGGCCTGGACGCCCTGCGGCTGGCCTTCCAGGCCCTCGGGATCGGCCCGGGGGACGAGGTGGTCGTCCCCGCCAACACCTACATCGCCTCCGCCCTGGGAGTCTCCCTCAACGGAGCCCGGCCCGTTTTCGCCGAGCCCGACGCCTGGTTCACCCTCGACCCCGGGGCAACCCGCCGGGCGGTCAGCGAAAAGACAAAGGCGATCCTGCCCGTCCACCTTTACGGGCAATCCTGCGACATGGACCTCCTGTGCCGCCTGGCAGAAGAAGCCGGGCTCTCCGTCGTGGAAGACTGCGCGCAGTCCCACGGGGCCCTGTTCGGCGGGCGGATGACGGGAAGTTTCGGGGAAGCGGGCTGCTTCAGTTTCTACCCGACGAAGAACTGCGGCGCCTTCGGCGACGGGGGGGCCGTCACGACGAACGACGCCGACCTGGCCGAGAGGCTGCGCCGCCTCCGCCACTACGGCATGGACAGCCACGGCTGCCACCTGGCCGCGGGCTGGAACTCCCGCCTGGACGAGATCCAGGCGGCGTTCCTGCGGGTCCGCCTCCGCCACCTCGGCGAGAACCTGGCAGCCCGGCGCGAAATTGCCGAGCGATACCTCTCCGGCATCCGGAACCCGTCCATCGAGCTGCCCGCCGTCCGGGAAGGAGCCAACCACACGTGGCACCTTTTCGTGGTGCGCTGCCCGGCCCGGGACGCACTGAAGGGCTGGCTGTCCGGGCGCGGCATCGAGACGAAGGTGCACTACCCCGTCCCGCCCCACGCGACCCCCGTTTACCGGGAGCTGGGCATCGGGCCGGGCGACCTTCCCGTCACCGAGAGGATGGCTTCCGAGATCCTCAGCCTGCCCCTTTTCGAGGGGATGACCCCGGAGCAAACCGACCGGGTGATCGAAGCCCTCAACGATTTTTTCGGTTAGCCTCCTCGGAAGGATTCAGGCGGTAGGCGGGAAGCTCTTCCACCTTCCTGGACAACCTGGCGGGAACCCCCACGTAGACGCCCCCCTCTTCCGCGTTTCCCTTGAGCAGGGAGCCGCTGCCGAGCAGAGAGTAATCGCCCATGACGGCCATGTCGAGCAGGGTCGCGTTCAGGCAGACGTCGCAGCCTTTGCCGATGCGGGCGTAGGAGGAGACGACCGCCCCGTTCGAGAAATGGCAGAAGGGACCCGTCTCGACGTCGTGGCCGAAGGAAACGTTCGTCCCCACGAAGGAGCATGCCCCGATCTTCACGCCGGCCATGAGGCAGCATCCGGGCGAAAGGACGACACCCGGCCCCAGCTCGACTCCCGGTGCCACGAAGGCCATGGGGTGGACGACGGTGACCAGGCTTTCAAGGGAAACCCCCATCCGCGCGAAGGCGTCTTCCTTCAGGCGACCGTGCCCCACGGGATGGATGGCAAAGGCAAAGCGGCAGCCTTCGCGGGCAAAGCGGGGTGCATCTTCGAGCCGGCCCATGACGGGCAACCCCCGGATCCGGCGTCCCCCTTCGCAGAAGAGAGGGTCGTTCAGGAACCCTTCCACCTGCCACTGCCTCCCGTAGCGAAGCCGCATGTCCTCGATGCAAGCCCAGGCGTTGCCGCCGGTCCCCTCTCCGCCCACGACCAGGATCCTTTCCATGTACCCGCCCCCCCGTTTCTGCACTCGTTTTATTTCTGATATCATTTCGATGAAATGATTCTATCCCTATCGAGCCCCAGGAAGGATCCCATGGAGAAACTGATCGTGAACCTGGCCCCCACCGGCCTGAAACCGATGAAGCCCCAAAACCCGAACGTGCCGATCTCCCCTGAGGAGATCATCCGGGAGTGCGTGGCATGCACCTCCCCGGGGGCCTCGATCGTCCACCTCCACGCCCGGGAGGAGGACGGTTCCCCCAGCTACCGCAAGGCCCTGTACCAGCGGATCATCGAGGGAATCCGTGAACGGCGCCCCGACCTGGTCATTTGCGCTTCCACCAGTGGGCGGGCGTTCCCGGAGTTCGAGAGGCGGAGCGAGGTACTCGAGCTGGAAGGCGACGCCAGGCCGGACATGGCCTCTCTCACGCTCGGTTCGATGAACTTCTACCGGGAGGCCTCGGTCAATTCCCCCGAGATGATCCGGGCCCTCGCCGAAAAGATGGCCGAGCGGGGCATCAAGCCGGAAATCGAGATCTTCGACCTGGCCATGATCGACCAGATGAAGTGGCTCGCGTCAAAAGGGTTTATCACGCCCCCCTTCTACGCGAACCTCATCCTTGGAGCCCCCATCCACCAGCCGCTCGACACGGGGCGCCTGGCGGTCCTCGCGAGGGAGCTTCCCCCGGGCACCTGCTGGGCCGGAGGTGCCATCGGCCCCGCCCAGCTGAACATCAACGCCATGGCCATCGCAATGGGGGGGCACATCAGGGTCGGGCTGGAGGACAACCTGCACTGGGATCACGCCCGGTCGCGCCTGGCCCAAAACGAGGAGTTGGTGAAAAGGATGGTCGGCCTGGGCCGCACCCTCGGCCGGGAGACCGCAACCCCCTCCGAAACCCGGCAGATGATCGGTTTGCCCGCGCGGTGACCCGCTTGGAAAACGGGCAGCCCCTTTTTTCGGTTGTCATCCTCCTGTTCAACCAGGCCCGCCTGGTGGAAGAAGCCCTGGAGTCCGTCTTCGGGCAGGATTATAGCCCCGTTGAACTCCTGGTCTGCGACGACGCCTCGGCCGACGGGTCGGCGGAAGTTGCCGAACGATGGTGCCGGGAACATGCCTCCCGCTTCACAAAATGGAAAGTGATCCGCCAGTCCGTGAACCGCGGGATCCTGCCCAACCAGCTGAACGGGATCCGGGAAAGCAGGGGGGAATACATCAAGACCCTGGCGGCGGACGACCGGTTGCTTCCCGGGGCCTTGAGCTGCGCGGCGCGTTTTTTCGCGGGAAATCCCGGCTTTGCCCTCGTTTGCGGAGGGTTCCAGGCGTTCGAGGCGGTCGACGGAACGATCCGGCTGGGGGAAAGACGGCCCTTCCCGAAGAACCTCGACTTTTTCACCATGGAGGCTCCATCCCAGTTCCGCTACCTGGCCTTGAGACGGATCGGCAACATGGCTCCGGGGATCTTTGCGAGGCGGTCGGTTTACGAACGGATCGACCTGGCTTCGACGGGAATCCGGCTCCTCAACGACCTCCCGGCCTGGCTGCTCGCCACCCTGGCAGGCTTCCGCATCGGCCTTCTCGGGCAGGACACGTGCCTCTACCGACGCGGCCCGTCGTCGGTCTCGCAAAACATCTCGAGCCACGGAACAAGAACCGGGAGACGATGGCGATCGGACATCCTGAAGGTCTACGAACGGGTCATCCTGCCGAACCTGGACAGGCTCGGCCCTGCCGAGCGTTTTCACGTCCGGTACAAGGGGCTCCAGGCCCGGAACAGGCTCCTGAACGCGAACAGGCCGCTGAGGTGGCTGGCGGCGAGCGGGTGCCTCCTCCTGATGAAGGTCATGGACGTCTACAGCCTGGAACTACGGGCCCGCTCCCTCCTGGGAAGGTTCCGGTCCCCAGGCTCCGGGATTCCCTGAAAACATGGCGTTTGCCAGGAAATAGGATTCCAGCGTTCCGGTATCCATCCAGCGGCCGCGGACGAAATCGTATTCCAGGAGGTCCCTGTCGGCATAGGCATTGTTGACGTCGGTGATTTCATACTCCCCCCGCGGGGAGGGCTCCAGGCCTTCCAGGATTTCCCACAGGCTTGAATCGTAAAGGTAGGCACCCACCACGGCGTACGGGGTCGGAGGACATTCCGGCTTTTCGAGTATTCCCACGACCTTCATCTCGTCGAGGGCCGCCACGCCGAAGCGCGTCGGGTCCTCGACTTCCACCAGGAGCACCCTGGCCCCCCTGCACCCCTGGATTTTCCGGTAGTTCTCGAGGAAGTGGCGAGGCGGGATCTCGAAGATGTTGTCCCCCAGGAGGACGAAAACGTTGTCCGGACCCGCGAAAACCCTCGCCAGCCGCAGCGCGTCGGCGATGCCCCGGGGCTCGTCCTGGACCTTGTAGGAAAAATCGACACCAAACTCCCTGCCGCTCCCCAGGTTGTTGACGATGTCCCCCATGTGGGCGCTGCTCGTGACGACGAGGATTTCGCTCACCCCGCAGGCCGCCATGTTCCGAACGGCGTTGTAGATCATGGGCTCGGGGCCGACGGGCAGGAGGTGCTTGTTGATGGTCTTCGTGAGCGGGTAGAGGCGCGTTCCGCGGCCTCCCGCCAGGATGACCCCCTTCACGAGGGATTCCCCCGGGACCGGTTTTCCCGGTACCACCGGATGGTCTCGGCGAGCTGCAGCTCGAAGGACCGGGAATTTTCGAACCCCAGTTCCGTTCGGATCCTGCTGTCGTCGATCGCGTAGGCGCGGTCATGCCCGGGGCGGTCGGGCACGCGCTCGATGCGGTCCTCCCCGAGACCGAGCCCCCTGAGGATATCCCCGGCCACATCCCGGTTTTCCCTCGGGTTGCGCCCCGCCACGTTGTAGGCCCTGCCGACGGCCCCCTTTTCCAGGACCAGCCGGAGGGCCTGGGCCGTGTCGGAGACGTGAAGCCAATCCCTCACCTGGCGCCCGTCCCCGTAAAGCGGGATCTTCTCTCCCGCGAGCGCCCGGGTCACGACGGTCGGGATGAACTTTTCGGGGAATTGCCGGGGACCGAAGTTGTTCGTCGGCCGGACCACCATGGCCGGGACCTTCCATGCCCGCACGTACGCGGAAACCATCTGCTCGGCGGCGGCCTTCGTGACCGAGTAGGGATTGGTGGGAGCCAGGGGACTGTCCTCGCCAAACGCCGCGCGCCCTTCCGAATCCCCGTAGACTTCGTCGGTGGAAACATGGAGGAAACGCCGGAGCCTGGGGTTCCGCCGGGCCGCCTCCAGCATCGCGCAGGTTCCCTGGACGTTGGCCCGGACAAAGGGTCCGGGGTCGGCGAGGCTTCGATCGACGTGCGTTTCGGCGGCGAGGTGGACGACGGCATCCACCTGCGAGACGAGGCTTTCCACTAGGGAGGCGTCCGTGATGTCCCCCAGAACCAGGAGAGGAGGGAGAGGGCCTCCGGGCCCGCTTCGCCTATCCCCGAGCTTCGCGGGAAGGTCTCCCAGCCTGCAGCGGCCGACGAGGCCCCCGGCCTTTTCGATCGCGCCTTCGGGGACGTGGCCTTCCACGGCGAGGGTTTCCAGTCCGGCAGCGAGGCAGGAAAGGTTCTCGAAGCGGCCCGCGTAGGTCAGGGCATCGAGCAGGACAAGCCGCCAGGCTGGCCTGCTCTCCAGGATGTGGCGGACGAACTCCGAGCCGATGAAGCCAGCCGCTCCCGTAACGAGGAGTTCCATGGCCTTCCTCCTTTCCGGTTACCGTTTCACCAGTTTTTGGACAGGATTTCCTCTTCGATTCGGTCGATTTCGTCCCGGTCGGCAGGTTCAAGGCGGGCGTAAAGGTCCGTCCTGGCCTGGAGGCCAATGGCTTCGCGGCTCTTGCCCCGCTTTTCTTCTTCCGAAAGCCCGGTCCAACTGATCTTCTGCTTCCCCAGGTAGAGATCGAGGTCCACGATGCGATGGCCGTTCGCCGCGTATTCCAGGCCGACGAGGAGCCGCTTCACCTCGGACGGCTCGAGCGGAGTGACCATCTTCAGGCTGTAGCATTTCAGCTCGAGCAGGATCCGCGCGAAGTCGCGGCTCCACCCCTCGCCCACCACCAGCCCGAGTTCCAGGGCTTCCAGCACGCGCATGAGCCTCCGGTAATGGAGATCGTAAAGGCCGTACTTGTCGTAGAGACGCAGCTCGACGGCGTTCCAGGAACGCCCGGACAGCCCGGACGTGACGTACCGGACGATGCTGCGGCGCATCAGCCGGGAAGCTGCTTCGTTTCGCATGGGAAGCACCAGGCGACGGGGATGGAGGTCCGACGGCTCGACGATCGTCCCCAGCGATTTTTCCGTGAACAAGACGGTGGTGCCTTGCTTTTCAGGCCACGAAGCCGGGTTCTCCTCCCGGATTTCCCGGGCCCCGAGCTCGGCTTCCAGGAGGTCGATGATGGCGCCGGGTTCCCCGAAGGTTCGCACGATCAGGCCCCCGTGGCGGCTCTCCACCCGCTGGACCAGGGAGCAGAGCCCTTCGTTGACCAGGGCGCAGAGAAGGCCTTCCGTGCTTTCGCTGATGACGAAGATGCGGCTTTCCGCCAGCCAGTTCCCGGGATCCTTCCCTTCCTTCCCGGCCGTGTCCTTCAGGAAGACGAGGGTCTGCTCCTCCCCGGCTTTGCCCCAGGCCTCCCGCAGGTCGTAGGCATGGTCCGCCAGCCTCCGGTCCAGGAATCTTCCCAGTTCCTCGCCGTTTTTCGTCTCGACCAGGAGCAGGCGGGGCCCGCCCCGCACCAGTGAAAGCATCTTCTCTCCCCCCTTCCCGGCCCCTAGAGGCCGATTTTCCTCTTCTTCTGGCGCGCGTCGTGCACGGACCGGGGATAGTCTAGGGAGTGGACGGTACGCGTCGCGAGGTCCAGGACCCGGATCTTCACGTTCCCGTTGAGGTAGAGCCTCCCGTCCACGTCGGGGGGCAGGACGCTGGTGTCATGCCCGTAGAGGTTGAATTCGGCGGCGCGTTCCCAGAGGTCTTCCGGCCGGTGGGAGGCGGCAATCCCCACTCCTTCGAGGTCGAGGTAAAGGCATCCCTCGGCCACCACGAAGCGTGTCCGGGGCTCCCGCCCGGAGGCAAGTCCACGGACGATAACGGGGTCGTCGTGGTTTCCCATGACGAGGAAGACTTGCTCGGCGGCGCTTGATTCAAGGACCGCCAGGAGGGCCTCCACTCGTGCCGCGTAGAGAGGGCGGTCGGAGGAACCGGAGCGGAGCTTGACCTCGTCGGCCAGGTCGCCCGTGTGGACGATGAACCTCGGGCGCACGGCCGCGACGAGACGGGCGAGTTCGGGATAGAAAATGGACGGAGTGTCCGAGACGTGCAGGAGGGCACACGGAAGCCCTGTCATTTCCGGGGGGATAGGGGATTTTCCCGCCAGGCGGGCCAGGGCGTGCCACAGGGTTTCCCGCATGGGGCACCCTCTCAGGGGGTCGTGGCGGCCAGGGCCCGGGTGTCCCCCTTGAGGGCTTTGTAGGCGGAGAGGACTTTCTCGACGTAGCTCGAGCTGCCGCCGACGTATTTCCTGAGGGATTTCGACAGGTCGCCGCCGGAGGACTTGTGGTAGCAGGAGAAGATCCAGGCCCCGGCCAGGATGTTGTTGCGGGGATCGAACAGATCGGTGACGGTACGGATGCCGGGGAAGGCCTTCGGGAGGTTCGGTGCGTGGGCCTTCCAGTTGACCTGCATGAGGCCGATGTTGGAACGGTTTTTCGCGGACGCGTTGGCCCGGGACTCCCGGACGAGGATGGAGGCCACGACGAGGGGATCGACGCCGAACAGGGCTCCCGCCTCAAGGACGTGGTTGGCGTACTTCTCGGCCTTCTCCGCCCCGAGGTTTTTGTTCATGCGGGCAAAAAGGGCCGCAATGGCCTTGCGCTGTGCGACCTTCTGGGGGGCCTCCGCGGGAGGCGCCTCCTCGACAACGGGTTCTTCCTCCACGATGACGATCGGGGGGTTGTCGGGATCGTAAAGGGGCGGCGTGTCGAGTTCCTCGGCATTCACGGCCCCACCGGCAAGGGCAAGGGTGAAGATCAAAAGCAGAAGGGTCAGGGTGCTTTTCATGGATCATCCCGCCTTTCGCGTTAAAGGATAACCCGAAAGGGGCATTTTCCGCAAATCCTGCACGGCGGGCCGGCGCTCGCGGGCTTCTGCCGGACGCCAACCCTTGCGGTTTGGGCCGCTTCCGTGGAGAATACACTCCATGACGCTGACCATCCGGAACCTCTCCCTGCGCTACGGAGAAAAGATCCTTTACGACAACATCAGCTGGACCCTGCCCGACCGGGCACGGGTCGGCCTCGTCGGCGACAACGGGACCGGCAAGACCACGCTGCTGAAGGCCATCATGGGCCGGACCCAGGTGGATTCCGGCTCCATCGACATCCCGCGGGGCTCCCGCCTGGGCTACCTGCCCCAGGACCTGGTGGAACTAGGAGACGGCACCGTCATGGACACCCTGAGGCAGCGGTGCGGAGTGGCGGAACTGGAGACGGCCCTGGCCAACTGCGAGGCGGAACTCGCGACGCTCGGCGCCGAAAGCCCGGAGCTGTCCGAGACGCTGGCCCGGCATGAGCGGCTGGTCCACGCCCACGGGGCCCTGGATGCCTACGCGTTCGAGGCCCGGGCCCGGCGGGTGCTGAAGGGCCTCGGCTTTGCGGACGGAGACGCGGACCGGCCATGCGAGACCTTCTCCGGCGGCTGGAAGATGCGGATCGCCCTTTCGTCGCTCCTGCTGCAGGATCCGGAGATTCTCCTCCTGGACGAGCCCACCAACCATCTGGACACCGAGAGCATGGAGTGGATGGAGGCCTTCCTCAAGAACAGCCGGTGCACCCTCGTGACGGTCAGCCACGACCGGCGCTTCCTGGACAACGTCGTGACGACGATCGCGGAGCTTTGCCGGGGAAACCTGTCGCTCTATCCCGGCGATTACGAGGCCTTCCTTCGCCAGAGGGACGAGCGCGAGGAGCGCCTCTCCCGGGAATCCGAGGCCCAGAAGGAAGTCATCGAGAAGGCGGAGCGGTTCATCTCGCGGTTCCGCTACAAGGCCACGAAGGCGGCCCAGGTGCAGAGCCGGGTCCGCATGCTGGAAAAGATGGAAACAATCCGGATCGACGCGCCGCCCCCGACGGTGGCGTTCCGCTTCCCGGTGCCGCCAAAGAGCGGCCTGCTGGTCCTGAAAGGGGAAAGCCTGGCCAAGTCCTACGGGGGGAAACCCGTGTTCTCCGGGGTGGACCTGGAGATCCGCCGGGGGGAGAAGATCGCGCTTGTGGGAGTGAACGGCGCGGGAAAGTCCACGCTGTCACGGCTTTTGGCCGGTGTGGAAACCCCCGACGAGGGGAAGGTGACCCGCGGCCACGGGGTGAAGCTGGCCTTCTACGCCCAGGAAATGGCCGACAACATGGCCACCGAGGGGACGGTCTGGAACGAGGCCTGCTCGGTGCTGTCAAAAACCTCGCCCCAGGAGCGGCGGAACCTGCTGGGGGCATTCCTGTTCTCGGGCGACGACATCGAAAAGCCCGTGCGGGTGCTTTCGGGGGGCGAAAAGGCCCGCCTGGCCCTGCTGAAAGTCCTCCTCACCGAATCGAACGTCCTGGTGCTGGACGAGCCGACGAACCACCTGGACCAGTCCACGAAGGAACGGTTCCAGAAGGCCCTGCTGGACTACCCCGGCACCGTCGTGCTGGTGTCCCACGACCGCTTTTTCCTCGACGAACTGGTGGAGCGCGTGGTGGAAATCCGCGGCGGCCAGGCCCGCATCTTTCTCGGAAACTACTCCGAGTTCATCGCGAAGCGCGGCAAGGTCGCTCCCGAAATGGACGAACCCTCAACCTCGAACCCGAACCGGGGTCAGGTCTTGAATTCCAGCATCCGGGATGCTGGAATTCAAGACCTGACCCCGGTTTTAATGACCCCGGTTTTCGCGCCGCTGGCAGACGAGTTGGGAAATCCCGCCCGCCACGCGAACCGGCTGAAGAAGGAGCGTACGGCCCTCTCGAAGCGCCTGGAGGCTGTCGAGGACGAGATCGCCGAAAGGGAAGAGGAAAAAGCCAAGGCTTATGCAGCCCTTTCCGACGAGGGCGTGCATGCGAACCCCGATCGAATGCGGCAGCTGGCCGGCGAGCTGGCGGAGGTCGAACAGGCTCTGGCCGACCTCATGGAGAGGTGGGAAGGCCTCTCAGGTGAAATCGAGTCCCTGGACGAAGTCCTGGAATCGATCGCCGACCGCTGATTTCCTGAATGGGGTCAGACCTTGAATCTGACNNGGTCAGATTCAAGGTCTGACCCCATCGTTTATAGGGTGCGGGCCTTCCAGCGGAGCTGGCGGTCCAGGACCTTGGCGCACTCGGCCCCGTAGAGAAGGGCCTGGTAGGCGTAGAAGATCCAGAGGAACATGAGGACAAAGGAGCCGAGGAAGCCCTCGATCGAGGAGAAGAGGCTTTTCTGCAAAAGACTGCCCAGGGCGATCGCTCCGACCCTGAAGGCAGACGCCGCGACAAGGGCCCCGAAGGCTGCCGGCCCCCAGTCGACTTTCACCCGGGGGACGAACCGGTAGATCGCAAGCAGGACGGCGAAACCGAAAAGGAAGGAACCCGCAAATTCCAGGGCCTTGAAGAGGTCCACGGGAAGAGCCAGGAAAAACTCCTCACCCGCCAGGAAAACAAGAAATCCCTTCAAAGATCCCAGCACCCACTTCACCAGCGGGAAAAGGAACAGGACCACGCCTCCCGCGAAAGAAAGGACCACGGAGACGGCACGGTCCCAGAGCCAGGGGCGCCATCCTTCCTCGTGTTCCGGTGCGAGCCCCCACATCGTGTTCAGGATTCGGCGGAGATGGAAACCCACGCTTGATGCCCCGTAGAGAAGTACCAGGATCCCGGCTGCACTCACCAGGAAGCGGGAACCCGGAGCCTGTGCGGCGTAGAGGAGCCGGGCGAGGAGGGACAGCCCCTCCGGGCTCAGGATATGCTGGAGACGCTTGAACAGCATCATTTCGCCCTTGACCGTCCCGAAGATGAAACTCAGCAGGGCCGTCGACAGGATCAGCATGGGAAAGAGGGCGAGCACGGTGAAAAAGGCCAGGGCTGCCGCCTTGACGGCCGTGGCGTCTCTTTCGGCAGCCCGCCATGCCCGGCGCAGCAGCGCCGGCAAGATGAGCAGCGCATTCCTGAGACGGTCCCTGCTTCCGGCCATGCCATTCCCCCCTTTCCCGAAATCCGTTTCATGTATCATAATAACGCATCATAGTATAAAACTTTATTGAGAGAGGGCCAAGATTGTACACATACGGTCGGAATCAAGGTCTGACCCCAAGGGAGGGAAGGGAATGAACGCGTCGAGGGGAATTTTCGCCATAGGGGTTTTTGCCATCATGGCGCTGTGGGAGGTCTTGGCCCCGAGGCGGCCGATCCCCTTTCCCCGGAAGGTGCGCTGGGCCGCCAACCTGGGAGTGGGGTTTGCCTCGGCCTTCACGGCCTTTGTCCTCCTGCCGGGGGGAGTTGCCTCGATCGCGGCCTGGGGAGCGAGCCGCAACCTGGGATTGTTGCGGGTGGGCGGGCTGGGCGGAGTACCGGCCACTTTGCTTGGAATCGCAGCCCTGGACCTGGCGGTGATGCTGCAGCACATGGCTTTCCACAACGTGGGCCCGTTGTGGCGGCTGCACCGCATCCATCACGTGGAGCCCGCCCTGGACGTGACGTCGGGAATCCGCTTCCACCCGGTGGAAGTGGCCCTATCCCTGGCCTGGAAGGGAGTCGTCGTGCTGGCCCTGGGCATTTCGCCTGCTGCGGCGGCTTCGTTTGAAGTCCTCCTGAACGCCTGCTCCCTTTTCAACCACGGGAACGTCGCCATGCCGGCCCGGATCGACCGGTTCATTCGCCTGTATCTTGTCACCCCTGACATGCACCGGGTCCACCACTCGGTGCGCTTCGAAGAGCGGAACTCCAACTTCGGCTTCTGCCTGCCCTGGTGGGACCGGCTCCTGGGCACCTACAGGGCGGAGCCCGCGGAAGGCCAGCTGGGCATGGAACTCGGGATCCTGCCGGGGCGACTGCGGGAAACACCGGTCGAAGGGATGGTTGACCTGCTCGCGGCACCGTTCCGGAAAAGAGCCTGAAGAAAGGGCAACCAAACGAAACAAAAAACAAGGGACCGGCAAAAGCCGGCCCCTTGTTCGATTAAGCAGTTTCCTAGAAGTTGACCGTGGTGCGGAACCACACCATGTTGTCGCCGAAATCACTGGCATCCCAATCCGGCTCGACCTTGTCGTAACCGAGTTCGAACCAGAGGTTCGGGGTGTAGTTGTAGCGGACGCTGGCCGTGTAGCCGGCGTAGCTGTAGTCGTCGTAGTCGGCATCGACGTTGATGTAGCGGACATAGGTCCACCACTGGTCGTTCCACTTCTGCTTCGCGACGATGTTCAGGATGTTCGTGTCATAACGGGTGTAGTTGCAGAAGCCGCCCTCAGACAGGTAGGGGCTGGTCTCGCCGAAAGTCCAGGCATAGGGATCCCTGTGATCGGCAAACGCGAAGCCCTGGTCAAGCTGGGCGTACTCCACCCACAGGTCCGTGAACTTCAGCATGTCCTGGCTGAACGTCAGGATCGCCTTCCATGCGTTCGGGGAATCTGCGGCTCCGGGTCCCACCCAGTACCAGTCGCGATCTTCCATGAAATACTGGCCCTTGAAGGCAACGTTCTCGTTGAAGTTGACGATGATATCGCCCCACAGGGTGGAGAAGGAATCCCAATCCTGGAAGTCATACTTCACGTAGTTGGCGGCGACGGAGAGGTTCTCGTTGAAGTTGAAGGCCAGGCGGGCGCCATACTGGTAATAGTTGTCCTCATACTCGTTGTGGGCGACGAACATCTCGAAGCTGCCCATCTCGAAAGGCTTCTGGAACCACACGGCCGTGGCGAGGGGATCGTAGTCGGTAACGTAGGCATCGTTCATCATGTAGCCGGCGAAGTCCGTGGCGTAGAAATCGGCTTCCCAGTCGAGCGGGAAGCGGCCAAAGTTCATGGTGACATCCCAGGGGAACTTCACCGTGGCGTAGGCACGGGCAACCGCCAGGTCGGCGCCGCCGCCGCCCTGCAGGCGGACGTTCAGCGTGACCTTGTCGTCAACGTATTTCACGATGTTCCAGCGGAAGCGGTCAACCGACCAGTTGGAATCCTGGTCCACGCCGTAGAAGTTGTCGTCGTCGGCCCACTTCGCGGTGAAGCGGAAGTTGACGCTGAACTTCCAGCCGCCGATCCTCTCCTCGAGGAGGGCAACGCGGGCATCCAGCTTGTCGACCTTCACGCCGAGGGCATCGAGCTCGCTCT
>DIXJ01000011.1:0-56747 GCA_002436015.1 Synergistaceae bacterium UBA6083
AGGGGCCGACGAGGCGCTGATGAAGTTGCCCTACGAGATGCTGCCGGTGCCGGAAGTGGGTTCGGTGGTGGACTGCCTGGACCGGATGGGAGAAGTGGTGTCCCAGGGTAAGGTCGTCCGGGTGATGGAACCATGGAAAGACAAGACGCTGGTTGTCCACGTGTCGGTGCCGAAGGCGCTGGTGATGGACATCCGTGCCATCAGGGTGGTGAAGTAGGCATGGAAGACAAGACGAAGGACATCATCGTCTGCCGTTGCGAGGAAGTGACCATGGGCGAGGTGCGGGAGTGGATCGCGAAGGGTTACGACACCTTCGACGAGCTGAAGCGCCTGCTGCGCGTGGGGATGGGCCCGTGCCAGGGCCGCGGCTGCCGCGAGATCATCATGAGGGAGATCGCCAAGGCCAAGGGGATTCCCATGGCTGCCGTGGATCCCGGGATCTACAGGCCCCCCGTGAAGCCCGTCAAGCTTGGCGTCCTCGCCAGTTGCGAGTACACCAAGGAGTAGCCCGACTCCTAAAAAAGAGGCGGTGCCGGAAATTCGGCACCGCCTCTTTTTTTATTCCATGTTCAGCATCTTGCGCGCCCTGGTAACCCGCTCTTCGAGCCCCGGTACTTCCAGCTCTGCCGCAACCTGTTTCAGCAGGGCGGGAATCGGCAGGTTCTGGGGGCATTTCGCGAGGCATTGCCCGCATTCGACACACTGGGAGGCGTAGCTTGGCACACCTTTGCGAAGGATGCCGCTGTTTCGCATGGCATAAAGGGCCAGGGCTTCCGGGATGTTTCCAGACAAGTACCTCTTGTTGTAGACCTCGAAGCAGGAGGGGATCGCCACTCCGGCGGGGCAGGGCATGCAGTAGCCGCAGCCTGTGCATCCCACCTTCATCAGTTGATGGTATCGCCGGGCAGCCTGTTCGACGAGAGCAAGTTCTTCTCCAGTCAGGGAACCCGGAAGGGCCTCGTTTGCGATGGAAAGGTTTTCCTCGATATGGGTCTCTTCGTTCATTCCCGAAAGGACTACGGTGACCTCGGGATGATTCCAGACCCAGCGAAGGGCCCATTCGGCGGGGGTTCTTTTCACCCGAGCCTCGTCCCAGACTGCGGCGACGGACGGGGGCGCTTCGGGTATGGCCAGGTTTCCGCCGCGAAGCGGTTCCATGACGATCACCCCGAGCCCCCTCGCTGCGGCGTATTTCAAGCCTCTTGTGCCGGCCTGGACTTCTTCGTCCAGGAAGTTGTACTGGATTTGGCAGAACTGCCACGGGTACGCATCCACAATTCTCTTGAAATCTCCCGGCATTCCGTGGAAAGAAAAGCCCGCGTTGGAAATGCGGCCATCCTGCCTGGCCCTGTCTAGGAAATCGAGTACCCCGAGCCGTTCCAAATGGTCCCAGAGGGGGCCCGTGAGCGAATGAAGAAGGTAATAGTCGATACGGGGTGTCTGCAGCCGGAGCAGTTGGGTGTCCAGGAAGCGGTCCATGTCCTCCGTCGCCTCCACCAGGAACGCAGGCAGCTTGGTGGCAAGCCTGACTTTTTCCCTGTAACCGCCCGAGAGGGTTCGTCCTAGAAAGGGTTCGCTTTCGCCCGCATGATAGGGCCAGGCGGTGTCGATGTAGTTGACGCCCTCGTCTATGGCGTGCCGGATCTGGCAGGTGCCCCTTGTCTCGTCGATGCGTCCATCCGCCATGGGAAGGCGCATGCAGCCAAACCCAAGGATTGACAATTTGTCTCCGTTGCTTGGCATGGTCCTGTAAAGCAATGTTTTTCCCCTCCAGTTTCAGGAAAGATTGGGGGTGCCGAACACTCGCCAGGCTTCTTCCTGTGCCCTTCGCAGGATCTCTTTCAATGGCAGTCCGGTTCTTTCGGCAAAGACCCTGCAGTCTTCGTACTCGGCCGAGAGCTTGAGGATCGAGCCTTCCTGGTCACAAGCGATTTTTACGGGGATTTCGGCCTTTTCGTTTCCTATGGACAAGGTCACGGCCCGGATCGACCTTTCCGCGGTAAAGCGGTGCACGGCCGGCAGGATCCTGATCCCGAGCGTCCCGGTTTCCCTCATGATCTCACGAGAGAGGGTAGAGCTGTTTTCGGGAAAGGTCACGACCCGGACGAGATGTCCAGGGCGTCCCTTCTTCATGGTCAGGGGGATGATGCTCACGTCTCGTGCGCCCAGTCCCATCAGCCGGTCGAAAAGGTTCCCGAGGATTTCCCCCGAGACGTCGTCCACGTTCGTTTCCAGGATATCGACCCTGTCGCCCCAGGATTCTTCCTGCAGTTCCATCAGCAGCGCGCGGAGAACGTTTGGCCGGTCCGTTTCCGCATCCCCTGCGCCATACCCCGTCGCCAGTGCCCTTCCAAGGGGCAGGCCGTGAACGGGAGTTGCGAAATGGGCAAGAAGCGCTGCCCCGGTAGGCGTCAGGAGTTCACGCTTGCCGTCACCGTAGAAAGGCAGGCCGCTATTCTTCAGGAGTTCCAGCGTTGCGGGGGCTGGGGCTGGGAAAACCCCGTGCGCGGCGTGGACCTGTCCTCCCCCGACATTGATGGGAGCGCAGAGGACGGAAGCGGGAGCGAGTTCGCTCATGGCAAAGCAGGAGCCGATCACGTCAGCCAGGGCATCGTCCTGCCCAACCTCGTGAAAGTGCAAATCCTGGATGGATTCGCCGTGGACAGTGGATTCAGCCTCGGCGAGCAGGGCAAAAACCCCCAGGGCATCCTCCCGCACCTTGCCCGGGAGTGAAGCCTTGTTTATGATCTCCAGCAGTTCCGGGTAGGACCGGGAGTGTGGCCGGTGAGGTACCTGGACCCGGACGTCCATGGATTTAATCCCCTTTTTCGAAACGGGAGAAACGGTTACGGAAACCTCGACGGCCGACTCGATGGCTGTACAAACCTTTCCCGGGTCGGCCCCGAGATCAATGAGGCTTCCAAGGATCATGTCCCCGGCAGCCCCCGAGAAAGGATCGAAAATCAGTGTTTTCATCATGAATCACTCCCTTGCCTGGAAATTGGGGATAAGTTCCAACACGATTATCCCCCCATTCTTTTTTAGCCCAAACCGATTTTATATGAAACATTGGATCGTACCTATAAACAAACAACTAAACAGGGCGAATTTTTTCGAAAAGAAGGGAAAATGCCCTTTTGATTGTTACGATAAAACCATTGTAAATTTACCCGATAACCCTGAACCCGGGTAAATCGACTTGAGATGGTTTGTTCTTGTTTGCCGTTGGGTTAAAAAAAATACGCGATGTATATATATTTTAAAAATAGCAACCTTAAGACTACTTGCTTTGGCGAAAGGACTAAACTAGCATGACCCTAGCACAAAATATATTTTCATGTATTGCGTCATGGATTTATGTTTTGTGGTTTGTATTTTTTATGCTTCATAAAGTCTTTTGTCGAAACCCACGACGAAGGAGAAAGGAGGGAAAAAGCAAGTCGTTTGGAAGCAACGAACCCTGGAAAAGAACCAGAGCTGAGAGGAGGATGATTATGGCTAAGAAACTTGAGGGCAACATGTGGTCAAGCCGATGGGGACTTATCCTGGCATCGATCGGGATGGCCGTCGGAACGGGCAATATCTGGAGGTTCCCACGGGTTTCAGCCGCAAACGGCGGCGCTGCTTTCTTCTTTGCTTACGTTTTGGCTTTGTTCCTCTGGGCGATTCCGCTACTGGCTGCAGAGGGTGTGTGGGGGAAGGTCTCCCGCATGGGCATCGTCGGATCCTTCAAGGTTGTCTGCGGGCGAGGTTGGACCTGGGCGGGGGCGACTATGGCGGCCTTCGTGCTGGGAATCGTCTTCTATTACGGCGTCGTAGTGGGCTGGTGCATCCGCTACCTGGTCTACGCCCTGACCGGGGTGTTCAAGCCCGGGCTCGACACGGAAGCCCTGTGGAAGGCGTTCGCCGCTAACGGGATGCAGCAGAGTATCCTGTTCTTCCTCGTCATCGCCATCTGCATGTGGATCTGCTCCAAGGGCGTGGCCGGCGGCCTTGAGAAGGCCTGCAAGGTCATGGTCCCCGCGATCTTTGTCCTTCTGATTTTCCTCGCTATCCGGGCCGCCTTCCTGCCCGGGGCAGTCAAGGGCTACGAGTTCTATTTCACCGCCCGCATGTCTGACTTCCTTAATCCGAAAACCTACCTGGAAGCGTTCACCCAGGTGGCCTGGTCGACCGGAGCCGGCTGGGGCCTTTTCCTGACGTACTTCGTGTACGTCAAGAAGTCTGAAGACATCATGCTCGCCGCCACCACGACCTGCTTTGCCGACACGACGGCGGGCTTCCTGGCGGGGATGTGCGTCATTCCGACCATCTTTGCCTACGCGCCGGATCCCATGGCCGCGGTGAAAGCCGGCAACACCGGCATGGCCTTCGTCCACCTGACGAGGCTGTTCTCCGAGATCCCCGGCGGCACGATCATGGCCATCGGGTTCTTCCTGCGCTGGTCCTGGCGGCCCTCAGTTCCGAGATCGCCATGATCGAAATGGGAGCACGCATCCTTGAGGATGTGGGCTGGAGCCGCAAAAAGGCAACCTGGGGCATCGGCATCGTGACCCTGGCCCTGGGCCTTCCCTCCGCCATGAACATGACCTTCCTGGACAACCAGGACTGGGTCTGGGGCGTCGGGCTTCTTGTTTCCGGTCTCCTGATGGCCCTTGGGGCCATGAAGGTCGGCGTCAAGAAGATCTGGGACGAGCACATCGAACCCTACACCGAGATGAAGCACTATTGGATGTTCGGCCCGATCAAGCTCTTCCCCGTGTGGTTTGCGATCATCTTCGGCTGGTGGACCTGGCAGGCCATCACCTGGTACCCGGGTGAGTGGTACAAGTGGCTTCCCATCAGCAAGTACACCTTCACGCCGGGGACGATGTTCTGGCAGTGGGCTATCGTTATCGTGGTCTCCATCATCCTCAATAACTGGCTCGCTGACCGGATGACCCACAGCCTGGAAGTCTAGCCCGGGCCGGACGGAAGGAGAGGATCTGCATGTGGATGTTCAACATGGCCATCGTCATGGTGGTTGTACTCGGAGGTCTCCTTTACTGCCTGAGAATGGTTGTCATTAAGAAGGAACTTGACGACTAGGCAGCAGTTTCTGTGATCCAGCACGGTGGCCCGGGGAACCTGTTCCCCGGGCCACCGGCTTTTCTTGGAGCCGCTCGCATGTTTCGGCTATGATGGAGAAGAGTGTTTTTCCCATGAAAAGGAGGGGTTCGAGTGAGGAGAATCTTTGTTTCGGGTGCATCCGGAAACGTCGGCCGTCTGGTGGTCCGGCAGGTGATCGGAAGAGAAGGTTTCGAACTGGCGGGCGGTTACTGTCGCGAGTGCGGCGAGGACTTGGGCAGCCTGGCCGGTGGACGTCCTGCGGGTGTCCTGGCAAGCTCGAATCTGAGGGAAGGCCTTACCCAGTGCCATGCGGACCTGGTCATCGATTTCACCCACGTGGGCGTGCTGATGGAGCACCTGGCGATCTACGCCGATCTTGGCCTGGATGCCGTCATCGGGACCACCGGTCTCTCGGAGGAGGATTTCCGCAAGGTGCAGTCGATCGTGACGGAAAAAGGGTTGCGCTGGGCGATCATCTCGAACTACGGTCTCGGCATCAACCTCGTCATGGATTTCATGGCCAGGGCGAGGGCCTTTTATCCGTACGTTTCCATCACCGACCGTCACCACCCTGCCATGGGGAACGCACCCAGCGGGACCGCTGCCATGCTGGCGCAGTCTATCCCCGAAGGCCCCCGAGGGGAAGTGCAGAGCAGGGAGATTTATGACGGAGTCCTCGGCGGGAAGATCTCGGGTATTCCTGTCCATTCGGAAAGGCTCCCTTACCCCGCTCCTTTCTCGGAACACGAGATCGTCCTCGGTCGCCAGGACGAGATCATCCGCATCACCGTTTCCGACTTCACCAGCGAAATATACCTTGACGGGATCTTCCTCGCCGCGGCCCGTATTTCCGATTTGCCGCCGGGTACCCTGGCGCGGAAGCTTTCCATGTTCAACTGAAAGACTCGCGCGAAAGAAAGTGCGCCTCGTGCCTGTACAGGTACTTCTTATCAGGGGATGGACCGATTCCCGGTCGGGGCCCCGGCAGGTCGATATCGTCGTCGACCGCGAAAGAGGGACGATCCTCTGGCTTGGCCCTTCAGGTGAGGCCTCCGATTATCCCGGGGGAGAGACGATTGAATATGACGCTTCCCTTCGCATCCTGCCGGGGGACGTGAACGCTCACAGCCATCCGGAACAATCCCTTTACGTGGGCCGGGTCGACCCGTCCTGGGACTTGTCTACGTGGTGCCGGAACACGATTTACCGGTACAGCGTGGAAATGACACCGGAGCATATCTACCTGGGCTGCTGCCGTGCCTTTGCCCACATGCTCCTGCTTGGGGTCACCACGACGACTGTTTCGTTTTACTGCCATAACAAAAGCAGAAACGAACTGGACCGGGAAGTGATCCGGGCCGCAAGGGACACGGGGATCAGGCTTTTCTTCGGCCGCATGCATTACGACCTTGTTTCCGCTGAGGCTTACCCGGAAAAAAGGGCTTCACAGGAATCCTATTTCGAAACGATCCCCGAATACGAAGCGGCTTTCAGGGAACTCTTCCTGGAGGTCGGCAGCGACCCGCTCGTGGCCGTTGCCCCTGCCCTTCACAGCTTCCACGCGAACACCCTTGACGCGATCGTCCATGTGATCCGCCTGGGGGAAAGCCTCGGCCGGAGTGTCCAGTTTCACCTCTCGGAGGACAGGGGCGATGTTATCCTTTGCCAGGAGCAGTACGGGATGCGCCCCGTGGAAGTCCTGGATGACCTTGCCCGCCGAAAGGGTGTTCCCGGCCTTTCATCTCTTCTGGCCTCGGACGGGATCTGGACAGATGCCCACGAGAAAGACCTGATGGCTGGACACGGCATCCGGCTGGTCCTGAACCCGAGGATGAACAGGCGGGTGAAGGCGGGCCGCGCTGACCTGCCGGGCTACCTGGAAAGGGAAATCCCCCTTTTCCTCGGGACGGACGGGGAAGCGAGCAACGATGACCTCTCGGTCGAGGCAGAGAGACGCTTCCTTGAAGAGGAGTTCCCCGAGGTCGATCCTGCCTTGATCCGGGGCCTTGGACGGGGAGACTTTCCTTTCCCCCATTGTCCCGTGGGAAGGCTGGCCCCGGGATCGGGGGCGGACCTCAAAGTCGTGGCCTCCTCCGGCGTGCGTGATGTTTACGTGGGCGGGAAACTGGTGGTTGAAAGTGGGAGACTCCGGAAACTCGACCTTTCAAGGGACGTAGAGACCCCATTGAAAAAGCTTCTCTCGGGTTGGTGAATGCGGAAACACAACAAACAATCTGATAAAATAAACAAGCATCAGGCTAACGTATAGAGAAAGAGGGTGCGGCCATGAAGATGCTTGTTGCGGTTTTGATTGCCTGCGTAGCGATTGTTTTCCCGATGGCCTCGACTTCGACTGCGACGGTGAGGATGGAAACCTATCCCTACGGGAAGGGAGAAGTGCGCCTGCTCGGGCAGCTCGCCTGGGATGACGCGGCCAAGGGGCCTCGTCCCGCGGTCCTGGTCGTCCACGAGTGGTGGGGCCTGAACAACTATGCCAGGGACCGGGCGAGAGCCCTCGCTTCCATGGGCTATATTGCCCTGGCTGCCGATATTTACGGGGAGGGTTTCGAAACAACGGATACTTCGAAAGCCCGGGAACTGGCAGGGAAGTTCAGGGGGGGCGACCGGGCGCTGATGCGGGAAAGGGTCCTTGCGGCCCTTGCCGCCCTGAAGGCACACCCCCTTGCCGACAAGGGCCGGGTGGCAGCCATCGGCTACTGTTTCGGGGGGACGGCCATCCTGGAGTTGGCCAGGAGTGGAGCGGAACTTAACGGGGTGGTCAGCTTCCACGGAGGTCTGGCCACGCAGGTTCCTGCGTCCGCGGGAGGGATAAAGGCAAAAGTCCTGGTCCTTCACGGGGCTGATGATCCCAGCGTTCCTCCGGCAGAAGTCCAGGCTTTCCAGGATGAGATGCGGAAGTCGGGTGCGGACTGGCAAATGGTCGCTTACGGGGGGGCCGTTCACACCTTCACGAACCCGGCGGCAGGAAACGATCCGTCTCGCGGTTCCGCTTACAACGAGAAAGCGGCCCTTCGTTCGTGGGAGCACATGAAGGACTTTTTCGCCGAGATATTCCGGTAGCCGGAAACCAAAAAACTTTTTTACAGGAGCCCCCGGTTCGGTTAAACTGGATGTCAAATTAGCCTGAGGGGGCGACACGATGACGGTTTACAGAATCAAGAGCAAGACCCGGTCCTGGGACGGGGAGACGATTGGCATCCTGATCCTGGATTGCGCATATCCATGCGTCCCGGGGAACGTCGGAAACGCGACAACCTACCCATTCCCGGTGCGCTTCAAGGAAGTTCGAGGATCTTCCATCGAGCGACTCCTGAACGAGAGGGACCCGGAACTCCTGAAACCCTTTATCGAAGGGGCGAAGGAACTGGAAGCCGAGGGTGTACGCGCCATCACCGGGGCCTGCGGCTTCATGGCCCTGTTCCAGAAGCAGGTTGCCGAGTCCGTCGAAATTCCCGTTTTTCTCTCCAGTCTCCTCCAAGTCCCCTTCATCTGCAAAACCCTGACCTCGAAGCAGAAGGTCGGCATCATCACGGCCAACGCAAGCTGCCTGACAGACGAACATTTCCAGAACGTGGGAATCACAAAGGAGATGCCCCTCGTCATTTACGGAATGGAAGAACAGGATGAGTTCCGGACAAGCGTCCTGGAGGAAAAGGGAACGATGGACTCGGATCTCGTGGAAAAGGAAGTCGTGGGGGTAGCGGAGAAGATGGTGCGGGAGCATCCCGAAGTTGCGGCCATCGTGCTGGAGTGCAGTGACCTGCCTCCCTATGCGGCTGCGGTCCATGCGGCGACGGGTCGGCCCGTGTTCGATTTCATCACGATGATCAAGTACGTCCATTCCGCGCTGGTTCCGACGAAATACGAAGGGTACATGTAACTCTGGCGGCTTAAAAGCCGCCGCGGGATCCCGGCGCAGGTGCATTCCGTCGGGATGTCTGCTAAGCCCCCGGAAATAGACACCAGGTATTCAGAAGGACCCGGACCTGGACCGGGTCCTTCTCTCTATCCCAGCCCGGAAAACTCTTGGCTGGGCTGCCTGTCGTACCGAATATCGAGCAAGGTTTCCCGGCAATGGGTAAAATGGAATTAGGGGCGCCCAAACAGGAAACGCAGAGGGGAATCAGGTGAATGCCGATGACTGGCAACTCGAAATTGGATTTGGAAGAGATTCGCAGGGAAATCGAAAGCTTCACTGCTTCTTCGCCGGGGAATAGCCTGGGCGGGGATTTTGACGAACCGGCCTGGAGGAATCCCCTCCTGGGGGTCGCTCCAGGCGACGATTCCCTGTTTCTCGAGTACCGAGAGGCTGTGGATCCCCGGCACTTTCTCCCCGAAGAGGTGTTTAACCTGCATTTCCCGGGAAATCCCGCTTCGGGGTCCGAGCTGGCTGTTGTTTGCTGGGTTCTTCCGCAGACGGAGAATACCCGGGAGGATAACCGTCGCCAGGACCAACTGCCTGCGGAACGGTGGCTCAGGAACAAGCAAATGGGAGAAACTTTTAACGACATTCTTAGAAGGCACGTGGTTGACTGGCTGTCGGAAAAAGGAATTGACGGGGTGGCTCCGGTTCTTTCCCCTCATTACGGGAGGTTCTTTTCCCCGCGGTCCGGGCTGGCCAGTTCCTGGTCGGAGCGGCACATTGCCTACGCCTGCGGGTTGGGGACATTCGGACTTTCCGACGGGCTTATCACCCCTGTCGGGAAGGCTGTCCGCATTGGGTCGGCTGTAGTCCGGGGAAAGGTGGGACCCGCGGTTCGTCCCTACTCGAATATCCATGAATACTGTCTTTTCTACCGGGATGGGTCGTGCGGTGCCTGCGTGGCCCGCTGCCCTTCGGGTAGCCTCGGGAAGGATGGCCGTGACAAGACCCTTTGCCAGGATTACATCCACGCGATTGTTGAGCCTTACGCGCGGGAGAAATACGGCCTGGAGTCGACTTATGCCTGCGGGCTTTGCCAGGTGGGGGTACCCTGCGAAAAGGGCATACCCACCAGCCTGCTGCAGGAGAATCGGCTGGAATAGCGAGGAGGGAGAGATGCCCATGTCCCGGATCTGGATCTTTGTCCTGATGCTCCTGGCAGGGGCGCTGTCAGCCCTCCAGCCTTCGGTGAACGCCCGGCTGGCCCAAAGGATCGGCCTTTTGGAAAGTGCCCTTGTCTCCTTCACCGGCGGGGCTCTTTGCCTGGGCGCCGTTGTCCTGTTTTTTGGCAGGGGGAACTGGAGGGCATTGCCCGAGGCGGCACCGTGGGAAGTCCTCGGCGGAGTTTTCGGGGCCTTTTACGTTACCTGCCTGGTCCTGGCGGTACCTCGCATCGGGACCACGGCTGCCATGGCTGCCGCCATCGCGGCCCAGCTGGCGGCAGGATTGCTGCTGGATTCAGTTGGGGCGTTCGGTTTCCAGAAACTGCCGCTGGATATCCCCAGGATTTCGGGAGTTTTGCTCCTGGCCCTGGGATCCCTCCTGGTTTTCAGGAAGTAGGAAAGGCAAGCGGGAGAGTGATTTCGCCCCAAGTATGGGAGAAAAGAATTTCCAAACTCTGGAGGAGGTCCGACATGAACGATTCACCTGAAGAGATCCTTGAAAGCGTTGCTAAAACGGCCTGCCGGAACGAAACTCAGTACCACCTCTGCAGCCAGGGGACGCTGGCGGCCCTGTTGCAGGCTTTCGGGATCCATAACCCGGATGTTCTACGCGCCTCCACGGCTTTTGCCGGAGGCGGGGTTCGCCGGGGGCACATGTGCGGTGCCCTGAGCGGCGCCCTCATGTTCGTTGGCCTGCTCGCCGGCCGCGACGACCTGGAAATGCGGGACCAGGCGACCCGGGGGCTCGGGTATTGCGACAAGGTCTACCGGGAGTTCGAGGCACGATTCGGGACCGTTTTATGCCACAGGATCCAGAAGGACCTTTACGGCCGGGAATACGAGCTCACCCGGCAGGAAGAGCGGGATGAGATGCATGCCCTTATGGAAAAAATGGACTTTGCCTGTCCACAGGTCTGCGGCGAGGCTGCACGCATGGCTGCTCTTGTCGCCTTCGAGATTCTGGAGGCTGGACATCCCTTCGCGAACTCTCTTGTCCGTCTCCAGCGCTAACCGGGGCACTAGCCTCATTCAAGCCGGTTACGCGCAGCTCCGGGCCCCTGATGACTGGGGGCCCTGTTTTTTCCCCTCTTGCGGATGGGGTAAGGGGAGTCTATAATCCCTATAAAGATTGCATATGCAACTAAAAAACGGGAGGGGAATGGCATGAATCGACAGGAAAGGTCGCCGGGTCGCTGGATTGCCACCCTGTTTCGAAGGAGCCGGGTCCACCTTGACCGCGTCTTTGAGCCACTGGGGCTTGGCAAGGGCCTTTACCTCTACCTTGCGCTTCTCTCGAGAAATGAAGGATTGACCCAGCACCAGCTGGCCGTGGAACTGGCTTTTGATGAAGGCACTGTCGCCCGCGCCGTCCAGAGGCTTACGGACGCGGGCTGGCTGAGGAAGGAACGGGACGAAAGGGATGGCCGCGCTTTCAGGATCTACCTGGCCCCGCGAGCTCACGAGATGATGCCGCGGGTCCTGCAGGAACTCGAAGCATGGAACGGCATGCTGGTCGAGGGTTTATCCGGGGAAGAAAAGGAACTTGCGCTCAGGCTGCTTGTACGGATGGCTGAGAATGCCGATCAGCGAGGAAGGAAGGAGGAGTGAAGCAGATGGGAAAACTCGAAGAAATGAAGGCAACGGCCTTGATGCTGGATGGGCAGGATCCTCTGGGTCAATTCAGGGAGCGTTTCATCACCCCGCCGGGCCGGATCTACATGGACGGAAATTCCCTGGGCCTTCCCCCGAAAGAATCCCTCGAGGGCGTCCAGCGCGTGATGGAGGAATGGAAGGCCCTGAACATCGACGGGTGGCTCGAGGGGCACATACCCTGGTTCACGATGCCGGAGGAAATGGGCCGGAGGATGGCTCCCCTGGTCGGGGCCCTGCCTGAGGAAGTCGTCATGTCGGGGTCCACGACTTCGAACCTGCATTCCCTCGTCAGCACTTTCTACAAGCCTGAAGGAAGCAGGCGGAAGATCCTGGCCGACGAGCTCAATTTTCCTTCCGACCTTTATGCCCTGGCAAGCGAAGTTCGGCTCAAGGGAGGAGACCCGGCCGCGGATCTTGTCCTCGCCAGGTCTCGTGATGGCGGCACCCTGGATGAGGAGGACATCATTGCCCTGATGGACGAGACCGTGTCGGTGATCCTGCTTCCCTCGGTCCTCTACCGCAGCGGACAACTCCTCGACATGGAGAAGCTGGTCCGTGCCGCCCATGAGAAGGGGATTGCCATCGGTTTCGATTGTGCCCACTCCGCGGGCTCGGTGCCTCACCGGCTTCACGACTGGGGGGTTGATTTTGCCTTCTGGTGCAGTTACAAGCACCTGAACGGGGGGCCTGGCAGCCCTGCATTCCTTTTCCTTCACGAGCGTCACTTCGACCGCGAGCCCGGCTTGGCGGGCTGGTTCGGATACGTGAAGAACCGGCAGTTCGACATGGCATTGGGATTCGAGCATGCCCGATCGGCGGGAGGATGGCAGTTGGGAACGCCCAGCGTCCTGTCAGCGGCGACTTTGGAGGCGGCCCTCCAGGTGCAGGAAGAGGCCTCGATCGAGCGGATAAGGGGAAAGTCCCTCATGCTGACGGATTTCCTCATCGAGTTGGTGGATGGCTTTCTTTCGGCCGAACCCTACGGGTATTCCATCGCCACGCCGCGCGGCCATGAAAGGCGGGGCGGGCACCTGGCCATCGAGCATCCCTCCGAAGCCTGGCGGATTTGTTGCGCCCTGAAATCTCGCGGGATTATCCCGGATTTCCGTCCGGCCAGGGTCATCCGTGTGGCTCCGGTTGCCCTTTACAACACCTTCACGGAGGTTTGGGAAGTCGCCAATGCCCTGAAAGAGATCATCGACAACCGGGAATACGAGCGATTCCCAAAGGAACGAAGCGCGGTTTCCTGAAGTCAGAAGGTTTTTGTTCCCTCGAGGAACTGAGCCCCGGCCGAGACCGGGGCTTTTTTTGCGAGCACCCACTTCAAGATATTAGCGTGATATGATATTTCTGCTTGGCTTTGCCTTGAGTTTCGAAGATTGCGTTTTCCCAGGGAAGGGGGAAACGGAGGATGGTCGAAAACCAGGCTCTCTGGAGACTCGAAAACGTGACGAAAACCTACATGATGGGGCAGGTCCAGGTGACAGCCCTCCGGGAGACCTCCATGGAAATCCATGGAGGGGAACTTTTGGTCATCCTCGGCCCAAGCGGTTCTGGAAAGACCACCCTGCTGAACCTCCTGGGAGGCATGGACAAGCCGACGGGCGGACGAGTCTTCTTTGATGGTGAGAGCCTTGAAGGGGCAAACGAAAAGCGCCTGACTGCCTATCGCAGGGATGTCGTCGGCTTCGTTTTCCAGTTTTTCAACCTGATCCCGGACCTCACGGCGGTCGAAAACGTAGCCCTGGGGGCCCATCTCTCACGAAATCCACTTTCACCGCCGGCGGTCCTGGAAGAGGTGGGCATGGCGGACCGGATGAATCACTTCCCTTCCCAGATGAGTGGGGGGGAGCAGCAGCGGGTTTCGATTGCGCGGGCCGTAGTCAAGAATCCCCGCCTGCTCCTTTGCGATGAACCGACGGGTTCCCTTGATTGCTCCACGGGCAGGGTCATTCTCGAACTCCTGGAAAAGGTGAACCGGACCTACGGGACGACGGTGGTCATCGTTTCGCACAACGCCGCTATCGGGGGCATGGGGATGCGGGTCGCCACCATGAGCAGCGGCCGGATCGTGAACTGGGTCGCCCACCCTGCCCCGGTTCCGCCGGGGGAGATCGAATGGTGAAATCGCCGCTCTTCTTAAAGCTTGCAAGGACGATCAAAAGCACCCTCGGGCCTTTCCTCGCGATCGTGGCCGTCGTCGCGGTCGGCTTGGCGGTGTTCGTTGCCATGACGGCCGTTTCGGACAACCTGGTGCGATCGAGGGAGGCCTTTTACAGGGAGACGGACTTTGCCGACCTCTTTTTCCACGTGGTACGGGCCCCGGAAGCGATTCTCGAGCGAGTTTCCGCCGTGAACGGCGTCATCCGCGCCACGGGCCGCATCCAGAAGGATGTGTCTCTTTTCCGGGAGGACGGGACCCGGGCAACGCTTCGCCTGACGAGTTTCCAGGTACCCATGGAGAAGGAATTGAACCGCCTCAGGGTCCAGAAGGGGCGCCTATTCGAGAAGAACCCGGAGGGAGGGGTCCTGGAAATCCTCTTGAGTCCCCAGTTTGCGGAGACGAACGGGCTTCGCCCGGGCAGCACGGTGTCCGTTGCCGCGGAGGGAAAGGAAAAGCCGATGGAAGTCGTCGGCATAGCGGCAAGTCCGGAGTTCGTCTATGTCATCAAGGACGCCGCATCCGTGTTCGAAGAACCTTCCAGTTTCGGGGCTGCGATGATTTCCCAGGAGCAGGCCCAGCAGGTTCTGGACATGGCGGGCTCCATCAACCAGGTCCTGGTCAGTCTGGCTCCGGGCATCGACGAAAGCCGGGCCAGGGAGGAAATCAGATCGATACTCGAGCCTTATGGGAACTTGGCGGACTATCCGCAAAAGGACCAGGTCAGCGAGGCAATCCTGAGGGGCGAACTGGAGCAACTCAAGGTCTCTTCCACCTACCTGCCGGCCTTTTTCCTGGGACTGGCGGCCCTGATGCAGGCGGTTTTCCTTGGGCGGCTGGTGAAGGCGGCCCGCACCCAAATCGGCCTGATGAAGGCCCTGGGATTCGATAACGGACGGCTGATGCTCCTGTATGGCGGCTACAGCCTGGCTTCCTCCGCGACCGGGGCCTTGGCTGGAATCCTTGCGGGTTACGGGCTGGCCGGTCTCTTTATCCAGCTTTATGCGGCCTACTTCAACCTGCCGCGACTGACGGCGGGCTTCAATTTCCGAGCGGCCGGGATGGGCCTTGCACTAAGCCTTTCCCTGGGTGTTGCGTCAGGGCTCATGGCAACCCGCCAGGTTTTGTCGATCCATCCGGCGGAATCAATGCGACCCCCTATCCCGGCCAGGACACGTCCACTGTTGCTTGAGCGGTGGGGACTTCTCTGGAATCGACTGGACCTTTCCTGGCGGATGAGCTTGCGGTCGATGTCCCGCAATCGATTCAGGTCGGCCGTGACTTTCCTGGGGATCCTCGTTTCGATCGGGATGCTGGTCGTTTCGCTTTTCACCCGGGATTCGATGGATTCCCTTTTTGACCGGCATTTCAACCTGGAACTAAGGTACGACTTGCTCGCCCGCTTTTCTTCCCCGGTCAGGGAAATGGAACTGATGAACCTTGAACGCCTGGACGGGGTCACCCTCGTCGAACCTCTCTTCGAACTCCCGGTTCGCCTTTATTACCGGGGGCGCCGCGAGGATGTCCTTTTCGTGGGAATCTTGCCCGGGCAGTCCCTTTTCGGGATGATCGACGCGAACGACCGACCCAGGGGCCTACCGGCCTCAGGCGTGCTGCTGGATTGGAATGCGGCGCGCAAGCTGGGAGCCGCGCCGGGTGACACCCTGGAAGTGGAAACGCTTCTCGGTAAGGGACCGTCGCGAAGGGCTTCGATTGTCGTCGCGGGTTTAAGCCGTAAGTCGGTAGGCAGCGCTTCCTACCTGGATATTGGGGAGCTGAATGCCCTCCTGCGGGAAAGTAACCTGGTGACCGGTGCGGCGATCCGGGTTGAACCCGGGAAAGCAGAGGGTGTGGAAAAGGAAACAGCCGACATGATCAACATCTCGTCCGTTCTCAGCCGCGAGAGGGAGGAACGCTACCTCGACGAGAATCTCGCCTATCTATATGTCTCGATTGGCATCCTGGTCTTCTTCTCGATCCTCCTGGGCTTAGCCATCGTTTTCAACGCGTCAGCCCTCACCTTTTCGGAAAGGCGCAGGGAACTGGCCAGTCTCAGGGTCATCGGGTTCTCGAGGGAGGAGGTCGCGTTGTTCCTCCTGAAGGAAAACCTTCTGCTGCTTCTCGCGGGGACCCTCGTCGGGCTACCATTCGGAAGGTTGCTTTCTGAAGGCTATGCGAGGGCCGTCAGTACGGACCTTTTCACCTTCGTTGCCGTGGTTTTTCCGCGGACTTACCTCCTGGCATCCATTGGAGGGGCGATCTTCGTGGCCCTGGCTTTCATCCTTGGGCTTCGTGGTCTCGATCGGCTGGATTTCGCGGAAACCATCAAGGCAAGAGACTGATTGAGGAGGGGCTGGAATGAAAAAACTCCTTTTCCTGATCCTGGCGGTTGCAGCGCTTGGCGTGGTGGCCTGGCTTTTCCTCGGTCGACGCGTGGATGTTGAAACGGTCCGGGTGTCGAAGGGGACCCTCGTTCGTACGGTGGAAGAGGATGGGATCGTCGAGGTGCCGGACGACCGGAAGATCTTCGCAACACAGGTTGCCCGGGTGGTGGAAGTCCCCGTTGAAGCGGGCGAGGCCGTTGTACCCGGAAAGGTCCTGGTCCGGATGAAGAATCCGGATCTCGACGTCAGGGCGGCTGAAACGCGAACATTGCTCGAACAGGCTGCCAAGGAGCGCCGTGGAGCGGCTTCCCGGGTGGAATCGGCCCGGCTTCTCCTCCAGGACGCCGGGAAAAATGCCGCCAGGCGGGAGCGCCTGTACGAGGCAGGAGCCGTTTCCCTGTCCGAGCTGGAAGAGGCCCGACTAGCCGCGGACCGCCTGGCGGAGGATTTCGCGGAAGCCAGTTCGGCGGAGAGCTCGGCCGTAGCCCTCGAGTCGGGGCTTAGGCGGACTTTCTCGGAACTGCAGGCCAAGAGCGGGGAACTTATCGTGAAAAGTCCCATCAAGGGACTCGTTTTGGAACTTCCTGCAGAGAAGGATAAGGTCTTCCAGGTCGGGGACCTCGTCGTGACGGTGGCGCCCGAGACCAGGATGGAAGTGGTTTCGGATGTCCTGAGCGATGCGCTGGGGGGTGTGGCGGTCGGGCAGAAAGTCCGCATTTCGGCCCCGATCCTGGGAAGTAGCGTCCTGGAAGGCCGCGTTTCAAAGATCTATCCCCAGGCTGAGGAAAAGCTTTCCGCCCTTGGCGTGGTCCAGCGGCGCGTTAAGGTGAAGGTCGACCTTCCCTTTGCTCCGGTGCTCAAGCCGGGTTTCGAGGTCCGCGCGGCGATCGAAACGTCACGCCATGCCGATGTTCACCTCCTGCCGGTCGAGGCCGTCCGCACGACGGAAAACGGGGAGCGCCTGGTGTTGAGAGTCGAGGGAAACCGGGTCAGGACTACAAAGATCAGGACGGGGCTCACCGACCGGAAATCCATAGAGATACTGGAGGGGCTTGGCGAAGGAGACGAGGTTGTCCGGGACGCAGGCCTGGATATCGAGGAGGGAACCCGGGTCCGTGTTCAGAGGTAAAACAGGCTGACCAGTGTCACCGCGACGAAAATGAAAAGGACGGTCATGAAGCCGCCTGCCTTGATGAAATCGGCGTTTCGGTAGCCCCCGGGGGAAATCAGGAGGGTGTTCACCTGGTGCGTCGGCAGGATGAAGGAGTTCGCGACGCAGATTGCCACCAGCATGGCAAGGGCCCGGGGGTCGAGTCCCGACTCCCTTCCGACAACAATCGCGAAGGGGACCAGCAAAACCGTGGCGGCGACATTGGACATGAAAAGGGAGAAAACGGTCGAAATCACGGCGATCACAAGGAGGATCACGGTGGGGGGGCTTCCTGCCACGAGAAGGGTAAGTTTTTCCGCCAGGAGCCTGGCGGCTCCGGTCTGGTCCATCGCGAGTCCCAGGGGAATCAGTCCGGCCAGGAGAAAAACCGTTTTCCATTCGATCGCTTCGTAGGCCTCATCCATTGACAGGACCCCAAAGAGCACCATGGACAGGGCACCGCTCAGCAGGGAGAGGGAAAGGGAAAAACCGGCAACGGCCAGCCCGATCGCGGCCAGGAAGCAAGCGGCAGCAGGAATTGTCTTTGCCTCCCTGAGAGGTTGGCCCGAAAGGGGTGTGATGAGAGCGATTCCCTCTTCCCTTCCCAGCCGCCGGAGGTTATCCCAGGGTCCGTGAACCACAAGCGCGTCTCCCGGGCGCAGGGGGAAGTCGGAAAAGTCTTCCCGGTACTCGTTTCCCCCTGAAAACAGGACAAGCGGTTCCACGCCGAAATTCCTTCTCAGGGCGATCTCCCGGATGGTTTTACCGGCCAGCGGGGAGCGGGGAAGGAATACATACTGGGCGAACGAGGCATTCTCAAGCAACAGCGCCTGCTCCCTATCGGCGGTATGACCCAGTACCCTCAGCCCGAAAGCCTCCGAAAAAGCTTTACCCCCCTCCGGGGTGCCCGCGATGCCCAGGACTTGTCCCTCCTTGAAGAGAGACTGTCGCCAGGGGGCATACGTAGCCTTTCCCTCGTTTTCCACGAACAGCAGGTGCAAGCCCCAGTGCTGCCATAGGCCGATCCCTTCGAGGGTTTGGCCCGAAAGGGAAGATCCCGGCGGAATCTCCAGGCGGATGATTTCCCTGGGGAGGTCCCAGTTCTCGACAAGGCGTTCCCTCTCGCTTGGCTCCTGTTTTCCCAGTTTTCCGGGCAGCACGGCTTCCCCGAGGAAGAGGAAATAGAGGATCCCGCTCGCCAGCAGGGCAATTCCGACCGGGGTGACGCTGAAGAGGCCCAAGGGTGCAAGGCCCCCCTGCCGGAGCAGGTCGTTCAGGATGATCATGGGGCCTGATGCGACAAGGGTCAGGGTTCCACCGAGGATGGCTGCAAATCCCATGGGCATGAGGAGTCGGGATGCAGGGATTCTGGTCTGCCTGGAAATTCCCAGGAGGGCTGGGAGGAAGAGGGCGACCGCCCCGATATTCTGCATGAAGGCCGAGATCGAACCGACGAATGCCGAGACAAGGGCGATCAGGCGCTTTTCGTCTGATCCGGCAATGCGGATGAGCGGGCGTGAGATCCGGTTCATCAGGCCCGTTGCTTCTATTCCTGCCCCCATCACCATGACCCCGATCAGGGCCAAAACAGCGTTGCTGGAAAGGCCTGAAAAGGCCTGTTTCGCCTCGATGAGCCCGAGCCACGGAAGGACCACCATGACCAGGATGGCCACGATGTCCGAGCGCAGCTTTTCAGTCGAAAAGAGAACGATGGCTGAAGCGAGGACACAAAAAACCAGGATGATCTCCCGTGTCATGCGGGAGCTCCCCTCAGAGCCCTAGGAAGGACATGGCGGACAGGGCCGTCGCAATGACCGCGGCGACGGCTATGACGACCTTCCATCGGGCTGCATGCAGGACTTCGGGCAGTGTGATCTCCCCAAAGGTTCCCCAGCGAAGGACCGTGGCTTCGATCCTGGGGTAGATCCCGGAATAGAAGGCTGTTCCAAGAAGCATTCCGCAAACCCCGCCGAAAAGGGCGTCCAGGGAACCTTGTCCTACCGCGCCCGCCGCCGTTCCGGGACAGTAGCCCAAAAGACCGAATCCCAGGCCGAAGATGAGCCCGCCGATGACGGATGATCCCACCGACCCGTGCTTGGGGTGCAGGGCGACAAGGTTGAGATGCAGGAGAACCTGGATACCCAGCATGCCCGCGAGAACAGCGGACAGCATGACCTTCAGGACAGTGAAGTCGAGCAGCAGAAGTTGCCCGATGATGACTTCGTAGCGGGTGACTCCTCCTTTTTGCAGGAGGAATCCGAAAAGGATGCCCAGGAAAAGGGCGAAGGGCTTTCTAGCGGCTTCAGGCAGGAGAAAAGGTATTTTTTCCATTGAGGGCCTCCTATCCTCGTGCCAGGGAGAAAAGCAGGATAGCCGACAGGATTCCCCCAGCGAAGAAGGCGGCGGAAGCGAGCCAGCTGCTCACCGCCAGCTGAAGGGATCCGCTGATGCCGTGCCCGCTTGTGCAGCCGCCCGCCCACCGGGCTCCCAGCCCGGCCAGGAACCCACCGGCCAGGGCCGTGGTGAGGCGGAGGGCAATCCCCGGGCCGAAAATCCCGACCCAGAGCGAGGGAACCCACTCGATTCGGAAGGTTCCGCTCGAGACTGCCGAGAGAAAGGCCCCCAACGGAATCCCCAAAACGAACATCCACTCCCAGTCGATCACGGGGGGAAAAAGCCTGTAATAGGCCTTTTCCATCGTCGCGCTTCCGCGAAGGGTTTTTTCTATCATGCCGCTTGTCCGGGCAAAGGCGGTCGAACAACCGATCGGCTTGTCAAGCAGGAGGAATGTGACGCACTCCAGAAGCCCAATCAGGGTCCCTACGGCCACTGCCGGCCATCGGGGCAGGAAAAGCCATTCCATGGGTTCAGCCCTCCCTTCTCAAGGCTATTTTCCGGCCGGCTTCCCCATGAACCGGGGCCCGTGCGGAGAGACGCAAAGCGGGCAGGCCGGTGCGAGCCCGGCAGCGGCATAGCCCATCATCCCGCCGGACAGGTTGTAGACTTTGTCGAACCCCCTCTGGAGGAGGAGGCTTGCGGCCATGCTCGACCTGTGTCCGGTACCGCAAAGGGCGATGATCCTGGAACTCGGGTCCAGTTCGATAAAACGCTGCCTAAGGTCGGGGGCTGGAATGTTCACGGCCTCCGGGATGTGGAAACCCTCGTATTCCGCCGGCGAACGGACATCGACGAGAGTGACGGGGGCTCCGGTGGAGGATGCAAGGTCATGGATTTCAAAGGGAGAGACCTGAGGGACATGGGCGGTGGGCAAGCCCGCCCGGGCCCAGGCGAAAAGGGAGCCGTCCAGTGTGGCCGTGAGCCGGTCCAGCCCAACGCGGCGAAGCCAGGTGACGGCAATCTCCACATTTTCAGGGCGATCGGTGACAACCATGATTTCCTTGTCCGCGGGGAGAATCCAACCGGCAAAGGTGGCAAAGTTTCCGCCCAGGTCCAGGTGGGTGGAACCCGGGATGTGGTTTCCACCGAAAGCGCTGTAGTCCCTTATGTCCAGGACGAGGACGTCCGGGTCGGACATCTTGCCCGAAAAGGCGCCCGGGGCAAGGGGGACAGGGATCGGCAGGCTCTCCAGGAGGGCCGGGCCTTCCCCGTTGATGCGGCTGCACCGGCTGAAGTGGTCCGGCGCGGCAGGCATCCCCGAAGTGAGGGAGGCGACGAAGGTCTCCCTGTCGGAGATCCGGAGGGCGTCGTTGAAGAGCTTTTCGTATCCCACCGTGCTTTCTCTCTTGGCTCCCATCGAGCGGCCACAAAGAGATCCTGCACCGTGGGCGGGGTAGACCTCGCAAAAATCCGGAAGCTCCAGGATCTTCGAGTGCAGGCTTTCGAAAAGAAGATTTGCCAGGGGAATCGCCTGTCCCGGGAAGAGGTCCGGCCGGCCCACGTCTCCCACGAAAAGAGTGTCCCCGCAGAAGATCGAAACGGGTTCCCGCCCGCGCGCGAGGTCTTTCGCCACGTAGGTGACGTGTTCGGGGGTGTGTCCGGGGGTTTCCAGCACTTCGAGTTCGACTTCGTCAATTCTTAGGGAGTCGCCTTCCTTCACGGGAGCATGGGGGAAGGCTGCTTTCGCTGCCGCGGGCATGACGATCACGGCCCCGGTCGCCTTCGCCAGGTCGAGGTGCCCCGAAATGAAATCGGCGTGCAGATGGGTTTGCAGGATGTGAGTGATTTTCAGGTTGAGGTCCCTGGCAGCCCGAAGGTAAATTTCCGTGTCCCGCCGAGGGTCGACAATCGCACAGGAGGCCGTACCCCCCAGCAGGTAGGAAGAATGGGCGATTCCGGGCACGAAAAAAGATTGGACAATCATGCTCCCCCTCCTTTCTCTCGTTTCATATTATCATGGAGAAGTGGCGAAAAGTTGTTCGTGCATTTGAAAGGCCGGGCACCGGAGGGGCAGTTTGTGGTAAGGTCAAGGGTAGTGGTAACTTTCAAGGCTGCGTGCCTAAATTCCAAGGGGGATCCCAGGACATGAACATGAACTCAGTTGCTTTCGGTTCCTTTCACAATCCGGTCAAGCTCATTTTCCGGCCTGGCGCCCTGTCGGAATTGCCAGGTGAACTCCAGCCCGGGGATGTCCCGCTGGTCGTGACGGACCCGGGCGTCGAGAAGGCGGGAATCGCGGACCGTGTCTGTCGAACCCTTGAAGAGGCGGGGATCCGGTTTGCCCTGTTCTCTAAGGTTGAAAGCGATCCTCCGATTGAAACGGTCGAGGCTGCCGCGGCCTTCTACCGGGACAACGGATGCGGTCCCATCATCGGCCTGGGGGGCGGCAGCAGCATGGATGCCGCCAAGGCGCTGGCGGTGGTCGTATCGACGGGAGAGGACATCCGGGCATACCGGCACGGTCGTCCCGTGGAAGCTCCCGTCGTGCCCCTGCTGGCCATTCCCACGACCGCCGGAACCGGGTCCGAGGTGACGGGAGTCATGGTCATCAGCGACCTGCAGGAAAAGGTCAAAATGGTCATGAGAGGGCCTTCCCTTTTCCCTAAAACGGGAATCCTCGACGCGACCCTGCTGGAAGGCATTCCGTCACGCGTTGCTGCCGCGACGGGCAGCGATGCCTTCGTCCACGCCATCGAGGCTTTCCTGTCCCGGAAGGCTACGCCCGTGACGGATGCCCTGGCATTCGAGGCGGTTCGGCTACTGGCCTCCCATGCCAGGAGAGTCGTCGCTGACGGGCACGATATGGATGCCCTTCACGCCATGCTCATGGGAAGCTGCATGGCCGGGCTGGCTTTCTCGAACGCCGGGCTCGGGCTTGTACACGCCCTTGCCCATCCCGTAGGGTCTTTTTATCACGTTCCTCACGGCATCTGCTGCGGGATGTTCCTCCAGCCGGTCCTGCGCTATAACCTGCCGGTCTGCCCGGAAAAGCTGGCGAGGCTTGCAGGAGCGCTTGGCGTGGACGTGGGCAGGGAAAATGCCGTTTCCGGGGCGAAGCGGGTTGTGGAAAACCTTGCGGAAATTTTTGGTGACATCGGAATTCCCCGGAATTTACCGGGTTTGGGCATTTCGGATTTCCGGGTGAACGACGCCATGCTGGACGATGCCATGGGGGCGGCACCGACAAGGCTCAACCCGAGAACATCCACAAGGGAGGACATCAAGGCCCTTTTCGAGTCAGTCAGGTAGGAACGCGAGGAAAAAGGCCCGGGGCCGGGTGCATGCTGCCGGCAAGGACGGGATGGAGGTGAGGGACATGGCACGAGAAGACGAGGTCGAAACGATCCTTTCTGCCTTCCGGGAGCCGGAAAGGCAAGTCCCTGCAAGCCGGATACTGGCGGGGGAAGTTCGGGTTCCCGCGGAAGCGGGAGTTTACGCCTGGTTTTTCGAACCCGCAAGGCTGGGGATCAGGGGAGGCTATTACGAGGTCCTGGTCGAGGGACAAGCCCTGCTTTATGTTGGGATGGTACCAAGTCGCAGGGACAGTAAGAAAAAACTCAGGGACAGGATCAGGAACCACCTCAGGAACACGGCCAGGCAATCGACGCTGCGCCTTAGCCTGGGTGCCCTCCTGATGGAGAAGTTGTCTCTCGAGCCCAAGGCCCGCCCAGACGGGCGAGTCGATTTTGATGTCACTGAATCGATCCTGAGCGGCTGGATTGCGGAGCATGGCTCCATCTCCTGGGTGTCTCACCCGGCCCCCTGGCAAATCGAGGGCAGCCTTGTCCGTGCACTGGGTGTTCCTCTGAACCTTTACGGGAACGAAGGGCACCCCTTTTTCCAGATCCTTACCTCGGCCCGAGCCCGGGTCCGTGAGGCGGCCAGGAACAAGAACCAGCTTCTTCTGCAGGAAAGTTGATGGCCTTTTTTACGCAGGGCAGGGTAATTGCAGGAAAAAATGGGGCCCCTGGAGGGCCCCATTGCCGGTTTTTCTTGTTCGATTTGGATCGTTCAGGCTTTTGCCTTCTCGATGATTTCCTTCGCTACAGCTTCGGCGTTGTTTCCCTTGGTGCTAATGAGTTCGTCAACGGTAGTCTCCGAAAGATCGTAATCGGCAATTTTGAATATTGCGGCGCAGACATACTGGATCGCCTTGGCTTCCTTTTCCTTTGACCTGGCCCTCAGCTTCCGAGCCTTTTCCTGCGCTTCCTTCAGCCGTTCTTCCAACGGGCGCCTGATCCGGGTTCCTTTCTTGGCGGTTTCCTTATCAGCAGACATTTTCATACGCTCCTTTCAGGACTGTTTTAAATAAAAAGCGTGATCAGATTAGATAAAGAGTATAGAAAAAAATCTTGGAAAAAGCAAGTTTTTTAAGCAGGTTTCAGCATAAAAAGCAAGTTTTATAATCTTATCTGAGTCATAAAATGTTGTTGCCTTATCGACAACTAATCGAATTGCTTATGTTGAAACGGGTTGGTGATGGGAAATGCCACTGGACGAAAAAATTTCCTGCGAAGTCATTGAAAGTCGCCGGGCTCGGATCGCCCGGATCCGCATATCGCGAGAAGGAGCCCTTTCCGTTGTGGTTCCTGCGGGTTTTCGAAAAGAGCGAGTCCTCTCCTTGCTGGAGACAAAAAAGGAATGGATTTGCAGGAACCTGGCGCGGATACGGGCGGGTACTCCTCGCGATAAAGCCATGGCATCGTGCAGGCCCGATGTCGTAAACCTGGAAGCTTTCGGGGAGACCTGGGATGTTTTCTACGATTCGGGAGCCACACCCCGCGACCGCCTCATCGAGAACGAAAAATCCCACGGCCTGGTCCTTGCAGGCATCGGGGAAGGCAGTGACCCGGGGGATCTCCTCAGGAAGTGGCTGGTGAAACGGAGTCGTCTTTTTCTCGAGCCGGAACTCGATCGATTGTCGGCCAGCCATGCGATGCCCTACAAGCGGCTTTGCATGAGGCTCCAGAGGACAAGATGGGGAAGCTGTTCCGCGAGAGGGAACATCAGCCTGAACGCCAAGCTCGCCTTCCTCTCCCCAAGCCTGGTGGACTATGTCGTGTGCCACGAGCTGTGCCACACGATCCACATGAACCATTCCCGCTCCTTCTGGGATCTCATGGAGAGGAAACTCCCCGGCAGCCTTGTCTTGAAGAACGCCTTGCGGAAAGCGGGAAGCCGGGTGCCTGCATGGGTCGAAAGAGGCAGGAACGGTATGCGGAATTCCCCCTCCTCGGAAGCATTGACAATAAATCTACGGTAGATATGATAACTGAAGAAATATCTTCATAGGAGGAACCATGACGCCTCTCGATTCCCCCGGTATCCTTGATCGGCTGGCAGGGCTGTCACAGGAGTTATCCCCGCGCCAGCTCAAGCTGGCTCGTTTTATCCATGCCAATCCTCACGGTGTTGCCTTCATGAACTCCGTCGAGTTGTCAAAGGCTGCCGGAGTCAGTAATCCCACCGTGATCAGGCTTGCACACCGCCTCGGCTTTTCAGGTTTCCCGGAATTCCAGAAAGCCCTGCAGAAAGCAGCGGAGAGAAAAATCGACTCCCTGGAACGATTTTCGGGAGATTCAGCCTCTGGAGAGGAAGAACTTTTCCAGAAGGTCCTCTCCCTTGAGTTCCATGTCCTCAGGGAGATGAAGGATAAACTTTCCGAGGAGGCTGTCTCGATGGCAGTGGCCCTCCTGGAGAACCCCGGGGAGGTTTTCGTGGTGGGCCTCCTGGCCAACACTTGCCTTGCCGAGTACCTGGCCTATTTCCTTTCCATCCTTCGGGAGAACGTTCATGTCCTGAAGAATTTCGACCACGAAGCATACGGAAAGGTCAGGGCGGCGGGGCCTGGTGCAGTGGCGGTCATTTACAGCTTCCCGCGGTATCCGGCCGGGGCCCAGTCGCTGGGGAAACTCTTCCGCAAGCAGGGAATTCCCGTCATCGGGATCACGGACAGCGGCATGTCCCCCCTGGCGCCCCTGGCGGATGTCCTCCTGGAAGCCCCGATGAAATTCATCACCTTCATCGACCCCTGCGGAGGGGCCTTCGCGATGACCCATGCCCTGCTCACGGCGTTTTACATGAAAAACCCGGGGAAAATGCGGCGAAAACTGAGAGAGTTCGAAGAGTTTGCCGCTGAAAGGGACCTTTTCGAGCGGAAGGATATCGACATCGTCGAGCTTGTCTGATCGGGGAGTCGAAAATTCAAGTCCAGGGGGAATGGAAGATGAAGGTGCTGTGCATTTCGCAGGAACAGGTCGAATCCCTAGGTATCCCGGTTTCACAGGTGATGCGGGTGGTTGAGGATGGATGGGTCCTAAAAGGGCAGAAGAAGATCGAGATGCCCGCCAAGATCGGCATTCACCCTCGCCAGGACTGCTTCATCCACGCCATGCCCTGCTGGCTTGGCGGAGACGTGGATGCCGCCGGCATCAAGTGGGTCGCCGGCTACCCGATCAACCAGGCCGCGGGATTGCCCTACATCACGGGAATCATGGTCCTCAACGAGTCCCAGACGGGTTTCGTAAAGGCCATCATGGACGCCAACTGGATCACGGCCTGGAGGACGGGGGCGGCCAGTGGTGTCTGCGCGAAGCACATGGCGGACCCGGATTCGGAAACGATTGCGGTTATTGGTCTCGGCGTCCAGGGACGCACGAACACCGTTGCCCTTCTGGAAGCCCTGCCGAAGGTCAAGACCATCAAGGTTTATGACAACTTCCCGGGCCAGGTGGAGAAATACACCGACTTCATCACCCCCTTTCTCAAGGGCGCCCGGATCGTGCCGTGCTCCACGATCCAGGAAACGGTAAAGGATGCCGACGTCGTTGTGACGTGCACGCCGATTGTCGCCAACCCGCCGCGCTTTGTCCGGTCCGAGTGGCTCAAGGAAGAAATGCTGGCCATAGCGGTGGACTACGACTCCGCCTTTGACGCCGACGTCATGACAAACGCGACCGCCTTCGTTTGCGATGACCTGCACCAGTATCTCTGGACCCAGGAACATGGCGTCTATTTCCAGGAAGGCTATCCGAAAGAGGAACAGATTACGGGAGACATGGGGCAGGTTTGCGCCGGACTGGTCAAGCCCTCCATGAAGGGGCGCCGCGGTGCCGTCCTCATGGGTATCGCCAGCCATGACGTGATGACCGCCCGCCTGATCCTGGAAAAAGCCGCAGCGAAGAACGTCGGCACGACCGTGGAGCTTTAGGGCCGACCCGGCGAAAGAAAAGCGAGCGGGGTTCCGCGGCCTCTTTGCCGCGGGACCCCTTTTTTTTGTCGAAAGGGGTGCCCTGGCGATCCGGCGTTACAATAAAACCGGAAATAGACGGGGGAAGGGGGAGCCGAAGTTGAAAATCCGTTTCAGGGAAGGGCAGAAACCGCTGCTGGTCTTCAACCTGGCCAGCCTCGTCCTGTTCGGTTTTTTGTTCGTGGGCTCGGGAAACCTCGAGTTCCTGGTCTACGAGGGGGTCATCCTCTTTTTCATGGGCCTTGTCGCCCTGACCGATTCAAAGGTCCTCTACCCGAAGGGTTTGCTCTGGGGCCTGACAATCTGGGCGCAGCTTCACCTGGCCGGAGGGGGTCTCTTCCTGGGCGGCCAGAAGCTTTACGAGAAGATTCTTGTTCCCCTGGTTGGTGCTCCCTACCACCTCTTCAGGTATGACCAACTGGTCCATATCCTGGGATTCGGTGTATGCACGCTTTTAGTCTGGCATTTGATTCGACCCTTGCTCCGGAAACCGGATTCCTCGCCCCGGGGCAGGCTTGCCTTCATTGTCGTACTGGGGGGGCTTGGCCTAGGCGCCGTCAACGAGATCGTCGAATTTGCTTCGACCGTTATCATGCCAAAAACAGGCGTCGGAGGCTACGTGAACAATGCCCTCGATCTTGTGGCGAACTTCGTCGGGGCCTTAATTGCCGTTGTTTGGCTGCGCTCCCGTAAAGGGCGCGTCCCTGTGACAGCCGCGGTGATCGAAAGGGAAGGGAAGATCCTCATTGCCCAAAGGGATCATGAAGACCGGCTGGCCGGCAAGTGGGAGTTCCCGGGGGGCAAAATCGAGCCGGGAGAAACTCACCAGGACTGTCTTTCCCGGGAAATCCGCGAGGAACTGGGAATAGACGTGCAGGTCGGGGATTTTCTCTGCTCCAGCCGTTTTGATTACGACCACGCGTCGGTGGAGATTTTCGCCTACCGTTGCAGGTGGGTTGCCGGCAAACTTCGGCAGAATGCCCACCAGGCCCTCCAATGGGTTGCGCCCGAAGCGCTTGCGGCGATGGATCTTGCGGCGGCCGACCTTCCGATCGCGAGATGCCTTGTCGGTGATCCGCCTTCGTAAGACAACCGTTCAAGCTTGGCCAACGAATGCCCCGGGCTTGCTGCCCGGGGCATTCGTTTTCATTTCCCGGATGTTTCCTACCAGCCTCCGCCTCCTCCGCCTCCACCCCCGCCGCCTGAAGAGCCGCCCCCTCCGGACCCCCCGGAAGAAGTCGATGAGGCCGAGGAAACCGCCCCGGAAAAAGCGCCGGAAAAACCGCCGACGAATCCCGCGCTTCCCGAAACGGTCCTTCCCTGGTACCAATCCGGGGCATAGCTTGAACCGAGCTGGTCGGCGAACCGGCCAGCCCAGGCTTCTTCCACGTCCAGGGCCATTGCGAAGGGCAGGTGCCGCTCGAAAAGTTCGCGGCTGGGGGATGGGGCAGCCAGGCTCCTGAGAGGTCCTTCTTCCGCCATAGACAGGTAGAGCCGATAGCCTTCCACCTGCGTCCGGAGAAGCTGGCCTTCCGCTGAATAACGCTTGAGAAGCACCTTGAAGAGGGCGTCCGCAACGAAAACGACAGCAAGTGCCGGCAACATCTGCTTCAGGATCGGGGTGTATGTGACCAGGGAAAGCTGGTAGAGGACAAAGGCTTCCGCTGCCACGAAGGGAATCGTGAAAAGCGTGAAGAAAAGAGCCATGAGGGTTCCCGAAACGGAGGGAGCCTTAAACAGCCTGCCCCAGACCAGGATGGCTCCCGTGACCAGCAGGACGACCCCGATCGTCCACAGGGAAAGCCATAGAGCCAGGAAGATTCCTCCGCCCTTCACGAAACCGATGGGGTCGTTTGCATAGAACATCCCGGCTAGGGCCAGAAAGGATCCGGCCAAGCCGAGGGCCCACTTGCCCGTGTTTTTCGAAAAGAGATGGCGAGAGGCCTGTTTCGCTTCAAGCGCCTTTCGCAAGGCGGCCCAGGCCGATTGCAGTCCGCTCGCCTGTGCGCGTGTGAGCGGCAACTCTATCCGGCTTTCCGGGACAGCCGAAGTGTTGGGGATATCCCCTATCTTCATGCTTATGCGGGCCAGGCGCCCGACAAGGCCCTTCTGCCGGGAAGCAGCCTTGATCGATTCGATTCTTCTTGAAGAGCCCTGGGCAGTCGCCAGCAGGGAGGTCGCCAACTCTTTCTGGTGCCCGGGCAGATTGGAAAGGTCGGGCGAACGTTCCAGGCCAAGGGTGAATTGTCCGTCCTTTTCCTCGATCCGCAGGATTCCCTTGACAGCCAGGTCCACAAGCTCTGCCGGGAAAGCGCCGATATCCAGTCCCATCCTGAAAACGCGCCGGGCTTCTGCGGGCGTCAGGCCGCCAGGCAGCTCGAACAGGGGGGTGACGACGCCTCTTGGCGCGTCCCTTCCCGAAAAATACCACGCCAGCAGGTAATAGAGGAGGACCAGTCCCATCCCTGCGGCAAAGGCCAGCCAGCCCCTGTTTCGGGACCCCTGGGAACCAAAGGTGACCGCACCCTTTGGCCAGCCAACGGCAACGGTCAGGCCTTCCCCCGGGACAAGCGGGCGGGTGGTTTCGAAGCGAACGCCGTTTTCGCCGACCTCGTAGCGGAAATCCTCGCCGCGCGAGCCCCGGTACCCGGAATAGGCGGCGACCTTGAAACTCTCGGGTTTCCCGCTCCCCGGGGGCGGGTTCACTAGGCAGGAAACACGGTCGATGGGAAAGGTCCAGTCGTTTCCCGTGACGTTCCAGTAGATCTCGTCCCGGTCACCCAGGTTGCCGACCTGGTCGCTCATACGGTACCCGAGGGTGAAGACGTGGATGCCGGGAGGCAATTCCCTGTCGGGGTCGCCAAGGTAGATCCGGATCCCCTGGGTAACGTTTTCCCCCCTGATGGTTGCGGGAGATCCGTCGATGGTCCCGTGGAGGATCTCGATTCTGGAAGGTCGACCCTCCCAGTTGCGAAGGAGGATATCCCTGAAGATCCCGTGGCGGATCTCGATCCCCTCTGATCTGACTTTGAGCTTTTCCTGTACCTTGATGGAGGCATCTTCCAAACATTCGACCTGTCCCTGGAAATCCAGGATTCTCTCGTCTGCCCGGGACTCCCCCGCAGGGAAAAGTGTCATAAGGGCGATCACCAGGATTGGGAGCCCCAGGAAAAACCGGAGCATGGGCCGCCGTTTCATGAACGTTCGCCTTCCTCTCTTACCCTCTTATGGGTTAACGTGATTATTTTATAGCGAAATAAAGCAAATGGCCTTGACACGGAAAAAAGTGAGCTCATAATGACCCTTAAATTTTCATAAAGGCGGTGGCTGGAGTGGATCGGGAAACGCGGGCAGTGCGGGTCACCTGGATCGGGTTCTTTGTCAACACGGTCCTGACCCTCTTCAAGTACGCTGCAGGCTTCATGGGCAACAGTGCGGCCATGCTTGCCGACGCGACTCACTCCCTGACGGACCTCGTGACCGATATGGTCGTCATCCTTGGCTTCCGTATCGTCAGGAAACCGGCGGATGACACCCACGACTACGGGCATGGCAAAGTGGAAGCCCTGCTGGCCGGAATTTGCGGCATAACGCTTATCGCGGCCGGGTTTGGAATCTTCTGGTCCGGCACCCATGCGATCTGGCATTTTTTCACGGGGGAACCCATCGAGCGCCCGGGCATGATCGCCTTCGTAGCGGCTATCCTCTCGGTCGTTTCAAAGGAATGGCTCTATCGCTACACCAACGTTTGGGGTAAAAAGCTCAACAGTTCTGCTGTAATCGCCAAGGCCTGGGACCACCGATCGGATGCCTTCTCGTCCGTCGGAACCACCCTGGGCATCGGCGGGGCCGTTTTCCTCGGGGAAAAGGCGAGGATCCTCGATCCCCTCGCTGCGGTTGTCGTCAGCTTTTTTATCATCAAGGCCGCACTTCCCATCCTGAAGGAATGCATGGACGAACTCCTGGAAGCATCACTTCCCGAAGAAAGGGAGAAGGAAGTTGAAAACCTGATCATGAGCGTTGATGGGGTCCGGGGTACCCACAAGCTCCGCACGCGGAAGATAGGGCCGGTGATCGCGGTCGACATCCACGTCCTCATGGACGAGTCCCTTTCCCTTTATGAAGCCCACGAGATCTCCGACAGCGTTGAGCGGCTTCTAAGGGAGACCTTCGGCAGCGGGACCTATATCTCCCTCCACATGGAACCGGTCTCCTACAATGTTCCGCCCCCCCACTGCGGTGACCTCGAAAGCCAGTCTCCCGCTCCAATGGGAAAAGACAGGCAGGAGTAGCGTTCGAGACGCTTTCCAGAGAGCCGCATTCCGTTTACGATGGAAATGAGAACGACTGGAGGGGGAAAAATGCGCTTCAGCATCGAAAAGGCGATTCTTGAAAGATACCCTCAAATCGAGGCTGGCTGGCTTCTTGCTGAGATCTTCCCGAAGCCCGTGGACTCGAGGGTCGAGCAGTGGAAGGTCGCTCTGGCGGAAGATCTGGCCTCGATCGGGCTTTCCACCGACAACCTCGCTTCCCATCCAGACGTGGCGGGTTGGAGACAGGTTTTCAGCTCGATGGGGGTCAAGCCGAGCAAGTACCGGAGTTCCCTCGAAGCCCTGCTCAGGAGAGTGTTGAAGGAAAAATCCCTATGGACGGTCAACAGCGTCGTGGACCTCTACAACTGCGTTTCCGTAAGGACCCTCCTTCCCATGGGGGCATTCGACCTCGACAAGATAAAGGGAAATATAGAGATCCGGTATGGCAAAAGCGGGGAAAAGTTCTATCCCTTGGGGAGCGAAGGGCATGAAGAGGTCTTGCCGGGGCATGTCGTCTACGCCGATTCCGAAAAGATCTGTACGTGGCTTTGGAACCACAGGGACAGCCGCCTTGCAGGGCTGGACGAGGGGTCGAGACGAGCTGTTTTCGTCGTTGACCGTGCTTTTTCGCCCACTACGACGGAACTGGGTTCGGCCCTTGACCTCCTTTGGGGAAAACTCGAGGAAACGGGCGCCAGGCCGAAAGCCAGGGGCATCTGCTCGGCCGGTGTGCCCGAACAGGACCTGGCATGAAGGCCGGCCCGAATTCTTACCGGTTCACGGAGATCCTGGAATCGAGTGATTTCCCCTACGAACTGCTGGAGAACCGGATCCCCATAAGAAGCGCTGCAGAAGGGGCAGCTTACTGGGGGATCGAGCTGGGTGCCACGGCTCCAGCCCTTGTCCTCTGGGCGCAAGGGAGGTTCCTGCTTTTGATCGTCTCCGGGGCGGTCCGGAAGGTCGACTTCGGGGCGCTAGCCCTCGAAACAGGAGAAAATGGGATGAGGATGGCCACTTCCGGGGAAATCCGGGAACAGTTCGGACTGAAACCTGGCGAGGTCCCTCTTTTTGGCCTCGGGCTGCCGACGCTGGTCGATCGGCGCCTTCTCGCCTGCGATTTCGTCTACGGGGGCTCCGGGGACCCGGGCAAAACCTTGAAAATTGCCCCGGAAGCCTTGCTGGTGCTAAACGAGGGAAGCCGCATGATCGATGTGCCATGTCTTGCTGAGGAAACGGGAAAGGGGGAACGCGCATGCGAAGCCGGTTAACGGTGGCAGCGGCAATATTGGGAGGCCTGGTCGGGATTGGGCTGGCCCTGGCGGGTTTTTTTGTCGGGGAGGCCCTGAAGGAGGCCCGGTCCGCGGAGCGTTTCGTGACGGTCAGGGGATTTGCGGAAAGAAACGTCGAATCGGACCTCGTGATCTGGCCGATCACCTTTAGGGACACGGGAAACGACCTGGCGGAACTGCAGAAGGTGGTTGATTCACACAAGGCTGAAGTCAGGACGTTCCTTGCGTCGGCAGGGTTCAAGCCGGAGGAGGTCTCCGAGATGCCGCCCCAGGTCAACGACCTCAAGGCCCAGGCCTACGGGGATGGGCAAAAGCGTGAATACCGCTACATCGCGACGGCGACGATCACGCTCCGGACCCCGGATGTGAAGGCGGCCAAGAAGGCCATGGAAGATTCCGGCAAGCTGGTCCTCCGCGGCATCGTCCTGGCCGAGCAGGATTACGCCCGGTCCACCGAGTTCCTGTTCACGGCACTTAACGACATCAAGCCGGAGATGATCGCCGAAGCCACAAAGAATGCAAGGGAAGCGGCCGAGCAGTTTGCCAGGGATTCCGGGGCCCGGGTGGGGAGCATCCGCCGGGCTTCACAGGGGCTCTTTACGATCGATGACCGGGATAAAGGTTCACCGGATCACAAGAAGGTGCGGGTTGTCACAACGGTGGAATATTTCCTGTCAAACGATTGAAACGTTGTGCTGTAAGGCAAGACGGAGCATGTGCTGCTGGATCGGGAGGAGAAATCCTCCAGATTTGCTTTGCCTATATTGAACTGAAAAGGCTTTTTGGTTTACAATATTGAGCGGATGGATTCCAAAATAGAGGAGAGAGAAGCCGATGAGTATCACGAAAGTTGTCATCGCCCTGGGGGGAAACGCCCTCCAGGAAGCCGGAACTCCGCCCACGGCCGAAGCCCAGTTCGAAGTGGTGAAAAAGACCGCGGGTTACCTCGCGGAGATCAGCAGCAAGGGGTACGAGATGGCGATCGTACACGGCAATGGCCCGCAGGTCGGGCGGATCGTCCTGGGGCAGGAGATTGCCTCCAGGGAGAACTCCCAGACGCCGGCGATGCCTTTTGACGTCTGCGGGGCCATGAGCCAGGGGTACATCGGCTACCACATCCAGCAAGCCTTGCGCGATGCCCTGCGCAACCGCAACCGGAACCTCCCGGTTGTCACCATCGCGACACAGGTTGTCGTCGATCCCAACGACCCCGCATTCTCGAAGCCGACCAAGCCGATCGGTCCCTTCTACACGGAGGAGGAGGCCCGCCAGATCGAGAAGGAAAAAGGCTTCACGATGAAGGAAGACGCGGGGCGCGGCTGGCGGCGTGTCGTCCCTTCCCCGGATCCCAAGAAGATCGTGGAGCTTTCTGCGATCAAGCGGCTCTGGGACACGACGATCGTCATCACGGCGGGCGGCGGCGGGATCCCGGTCATCGAGAACATGGACGGTTCTCTAACCGGGGTTGCGGCGGTCATCGACAAGGACCTGGCGGCGGAGCGTCTCGCCGAGGATATCGAAGCGGACATCCTCCTGATCCTGACCGAGGTTGACAAGGTCTGCCTGAACTTCAAGAAGCCCGACCAGCGTTTCCTGGACCACATGACGGTTCCCGAGGCCATCCGGTACATGGAGGAGGGGCATTTCGCCCCGGGAAGCATGCTGCCGAAGGTCATGGCGGCCATCAAGTTTGCCCGGACCTTCCCTGGCAGGAAGGCGATCATCACGTCCCTCTATAAGGCCGTTGACGCGCTTGAGGGGAAAGAGGGCACCGTCGTCACGATGGCCTAGCGCCTGGCGGCAGGCGGCGTCCCCAGGGTACTGGGGTACGCCGCTTTTTTTGTTTTTCCTTACGGTAAAATAGAAAAGCGGCAAACCTTGAATCTCCGAATAGGAGTGAAAAATCTTGGCGACCTTGAGGATACTGGCAGCGAAGGACCTTGAATCCATCCTGCGGATGGAAGAGGTCATCGGAGTCGTGAGCAGGGCCTACCGCCTTTATTCGAGCGGGGAAGCGGGTGTTTTCCCCATTCTCAGCTACGAGTTCGAACACGAGCGCAACGAGATGGACATCAAGGCTGGCCACCTGGTGGGGGCGGGGCTCTATGGCCTGAAGATCATCGGATGGGCGGCGGATAACCCTGGGAAAAGGGCCCTGCCTGCCCTGGCCGGGCTTGTCGTGGTCATGGACATCGAAACCCAGCAGCCGCTCGGGCTCGTGGAAGCAAGGACCGTGACCCGCCTTCGAACCGGCGCGGCAGGGGCCGTCGGCGCGAAAGCCCTGTCGAGACAGGATTCGAGGGTGGCTCTCGTGGTCGGCCTTGGAGAACAGGGAGAAGCCCAGGTGGAGGGGCTCCTCTGCGTTCGGCCCGGCCTGGAGAGGGTGGTCGCCTGCGGGCGGGATCCGGAAAAAACGGAAGCCTACGTTGCGAAAATGCGGGAAAGGTTCCCGTCAGCCCAGTTCGAGGGGATCGGCTTCGACCGGTTGGCTTCTGCGGCCCGGGGGGCCGACATCATCGTGACCTGTACCCCTTCCCACAAGGCTTTCCTCAAGAAGGAGTGGATCCGTCCTGGGAGCCATATCAACGCCATTGGGGCGGATCTGGTCGGGAAGCAGGAACTGGACCTGGAGCTTGTCGCATCTTCCCGCGTCGTAGGGGATTCCAGGGAGCAGGTCCTTCGGCAGGGAGAATGCCAGGCGGCTCACAGGGCCGGGCGTCTTTCCGGAGCCGAGGTTGATGAAATCGGGGAGATCCTGCTGGGCAGGAAGCCAGGAAGGCGTTCGGAGAACGAGATCACGATTTTCGATGCCACGGGAATGGCCATCCAGGATATCCTCACTGCAGAACTGGCCCTGGCGAGAGCAGGCAGGGAAAACCTGGGCGTCAACGTTGAAATCTGAAGGCAAAAAAAGCTCTCCGAGGTTCAGCCCTCTATTGGCTTCACCCTGGAGAGTCAAGTTCAACGATTTTATTGGAAATCAAGAAACCAGGCGGGACGTCCGGAGCCAGAAATCCCTTCTCAAGCTCATTTTTTGCCGAATCTGCCGGGGAAGCGTGTCAGAAACGTACTCTTTCAGGGAAGATAATGTCTTGGGGTTTTCGGCTTTGAAAAGGACTCCATTGGCAAGTTCGTCAAGAGTCAAATTCCAGGAGTCCTTGGGAGTGAAGCACTCTTCCTGGCATCCGTTGCGGGTACAGAGCGTCACGCAGGCGGGGCGGACGGGGTTCATGGAGGCGATTACGGTTTCAGGCCCGCGAAAAAGCTGGCAGACTGGTTCGCGTTCATTTTCTTCGAAGATCCACCGGACAAAGAGAGTTGCGCAAACGTCCCCGTTTTGGTGAGAAGACTCGCATTCCTGAAGGAATAGTCGCATGTCCATCACCTTTCGGTATGAGATTTACTCTTCATAAATTATACAATCAAAAATAGAAAAGATTCATTTCAATTTGTTCAAAAGCGGGGAATGACGTAATGGATTTCGGAAATTGGATGAACCGCGGGGTCAAGAGGATGGACTGGATCGACATGGGGTGCGTGAAGGCCGGGGCGATGCTTTTCGCCCTCCTGGCCGCCAAGCTTTGGCCGGTGCTTCTGTCTTTCCCCCTGTGGGTCTACGCGGTTGCGCTCGTTCTTGTTTCCTTCCGGCCCTTGGTCCGGTTCCTGTCAGGGGAGGCTGTTTAGTGCGAGTTGTCCTTTACAACATTCGTTACGGGACCGGGGCAGGTTGGGACTATCATTTACCGTTGCCTTTTTCCGGGCTTTTCCGAAGGACGGAGCCTTCCCTGAGGCGCCTTTCATCCTTCATCGACGGGATGAAGCCGGATCTCGTCGGCCTTGTGGAAGTGGACGGGGGATCCTACCGCCACGGAGGAGAATCCCAGGCAAGGTGCCTTGCCGAAAACCTTGACCTGGATCACTTCTTTTCCTGCAAGTACGGAAGGGATTCGATCTTCCGGAAGGTCCCGGTCCTGAGTTCCCAGGGAAACGCGATCCTCTCGCGGGTTCCCGTGAAACGGACGGCAAAGGTTGACCTTGAAAGGGGAATGAAGAGGACTCTTTTAGAGGTGGAATTCGAACAGTTTGTCTTCCTCCTCGTCCACCTGCCACTGGGCATGAACGCACGCAAGGCCCAGCTTGAAACCCTTGCGGGGAGGGTCAAGGCCCACAGCAAGCCGGTCCTGCTCGGTGGAGATTTCAACCTGCTTCACGGAAGCGGTGAACTCCGGGAGTTCCTTTCGGCCACAGGTTTGCGCGATGCGGATCCGTCCGCGCGCAAAACCTACCCGAGCCGGTTGCCCCGCTTTCGCCTTGATTTCCTGCTGACCGGACCCGGGGTAAACGTCCGCAGTTTTGATGTACCGGATGTCCGGTTTTCCGACCATTTGCCCCTCGTCTGCGATTTCGAAATCAGCTCTTCCCTTGAAGGGGGCGAAAAGGCATGAGCCTGGGCGTCATTCTCCTGGCCATTCACAACACCCTGTCCTTCCTCGTGAGGATTGCCGCGCTCTGTTTCCTTCCCCTGCGCCATGCCCCCTCAACCGCAATGGCCTGGCTCCTGGTCATCTTTTTCTGGCCGCTGCCAGGAGCTTTCCTTTACCTTCTCCTGGGTTCCACTCGTTTACCCCGGGAGCGGAGAGCCAGGCACGAAAAGGCCGTCGAAGCCCTTCACCGGGCCCAACGGCTCACTCTCCGCACCGACCATGGGGCCCAACTGCAGGCGTTGCCGGATCACGTGCTGCGTTTTGCCCGTCTTGGCCAGAAGCTCGGAGAATGGCCGATCGTGTCCGGAAACGGGATGGCCTTCATGGATTCTGCCCAGGATCTTTTCGAAAGCATGGCGAAAGATATCGACAAGGCGCGCCGGCATGTCGACCTCCTTTTCTATATCTTCGTCGTCGACCCTGCAACGGGGTCCCTGGTGGAGGCCTTGAAGAGGGCCGCAGGCAGGGGAGTGGAGTGCCGTCTCCTGGTGGATGCCCTTGGTTCAAAGGTGTTCCTGAAGAAAGATGCGGCAGCACTTCGGAAGGCGGGGGTGCGTATCGTCGAAGCTCTGCCCCTGGGGGGGCTACTGCACCGCACCAGGATCACCGCGAGGTTCGACCTGAGGAACCACCGGAAACTTGTCGTCATCGACGGGGAAGTCGGATACATGGGGTCTCACAACGTCACGGACCCGACGTATGGAGGCAAGGCCAAAGGGGTCGCCTGGCACGACTTGACCCTGCGCCTTGAAGGGCCCGTGGTTTCCCAGCTGAAGGGCGTATTCCTTGAAGACTGGTTCGTGGAGACCGAAGAAGTCCCTTCGGACGCCAGGGTGCGCGCGACGGTCCCAAAAGTGGGGGGATTTGTCCTGCAGACGGTGCCGAGCGGGCCGGCCTATGCCACCGAAAACTTCCAACGCCTTGTCATTTCGGCCCTTTTCGAGGCACGCGAACGGGTGGTTATCACGACTCCCTACCTGATTCCTGATGACGGTTTGCTCCAGGCCCTGGAAGTTGCGGTCCTGAACGGCGCCCGGGTTGACCTCATCGTCCCGGAGAAGGTGGACCAGTTGCTCGTGGGGAACGCGGCCAAAGCTTACTACGGCAGGCTGCTCGACCTTGGCGTTTCACTTCACCTTTACCAGCCCGGGATCCTCCACGCCAAGACCATGACCGTGGACGGCACTCTGGCCTTTTTCGGGTCGAGCAACTTCGATATTCGTTCCTTTGCCCTGAACTTCGAGCTGAACATGATCCTTTACGGTCGCGAGGAGACCCTCTCCCTCCTTGAAATCCAGGAACATTACCTGGCCCATTCCCGTAAACTTGACTCTTTGGAGTGGGCTGGCCTTCCACTTTGGGAAAAGAGCGTCCAGGGAATAGCCAAGCTTTTAAGTCCCATCCTTTGAACCTGTTTTGATTCCCCACTTCTCACATTTCCCCCTATCTGCTACTATCAGCAAGTAGCAGATAGGGGGAAATGTTTGTGGAAAGGAACGAGCGACTTGAAGGCATCGCCGGTCTTCTCGAGGCAGCAGAAGAACCCTTGAGCGGGACGGAACTGGCGGAACGTTTCAAGGTCAGTCGCCAGGCTATCGTGCAGGATATCGCCAAGCTTCGGGATTCGGGTTGCCCCATAAGGGCCACGGCAGCGGGATATGCCCTTGACCGGCAGGGGTGCGGAGTGAGACGGCTCCTGGCGGTCAGGCACCGGCCCGAGGATGTCAGGGAGGAACTGCTGACCGTCGTTGAGCTGGGGGGGCGCGTCATCGACGTGATCGTCGACCACCCGGTCTACGGCGAACTGAAGGGCAACATCGACGCAGGGACCCCGGAAGAAGTCCACCGGTTCGTCAACCTGCTGGAAAGCACGGGCAGGGGAACTCTATCCTCCCTATCCGGCGGGTTCCACCTTCACACGATCGAGGCAAAAGATACTGAAACGCTGGACCGGATCGAGTCCGCTCTCGGCGAAAAAGGATTCCTGGGGAGGTAATGAAATGTCGAAAACGGAAGTGAAATGGACCCTTTTTGGCGTGGCTGCCCTCTTGATGAACGTGGCTGTTCCCTTCGGTGCCCTGAGGGGCCGCGAAAGCCTCGGGGGAGCGTTCCTATTTTGGTGTCTCGTCACGATTGCGGTCATTGGGGCAGGCGTTGCTGTCATGTCCTGCTGGGGCGCAAGGGGTGACACCTCATGCCGCTGAGCTGGCTGCTCTTCGGGATCCTCGCCTGGTTCCTGCTGGGAGCCGTGCTTTCCGCCAAGGCGCGTCGCGGGGTCGGGCATGGCGTTGTAGACTATTTCCTGGCCAATCGGACGGTTGGCGGGTTCGTGTCGGCCATGAGCTACAGCGCCACCACCTACAGCGCTTTCATGATGGTCGGGCTCGTGGGGCTGACCTACAAAGGGGGCATCGCTTCGCTGGGTTTCGAGCTAACCTACCTTGTGGGAACGGTTTTCCTGCTGGTTCTATTCGCTCCGCGCTACTGGCTGGCGGGGCGCCGCTACGGGCTGATGACCCCCTCCGAACTGCTGAGTACCCGCTACGGCTCCAAGTGGGTGGGGGCAACGGCTTCGCTTTTGTGCCTGGTGACGCTGGTTCCCTATGCCTCGGTGCAGTTGATGGGGATGGGCTACCTGCTGGAAGGCGTGTCTGGCGGGGCCTTTCCCTTCTGGGCGGGGATGGCGGTTGCCGCAGTGATCACCGTCGTCTTTTCAATCTGGGCCGGTCTCCGGTCAGTTGCCCTAACCGATGCCTTGCAGGCCTCGATCATGCTCGTCGTGAGCTGCCTGCTCGTCGCTTTCATCGTCGTATTCCTCTTCCCGGGTGGCTGGGGAAATGCCGTGGCAACCCGCCCCGACCTCCTGAAAGTGAGTTGGCCGTTCCCGATGTTTCTTGGGCTGACCCTGCCCTGGACCTTTTTCGCCCTGACGAACCCGCAGGTTGTCCAGCGGCTTTACGCACCGAAAGACATCCGAAGCATCCGCGGGATGGTGGCGGGCTTCTCAGCTTTCGGTTTCATTTACACCGTCCTTTGCGTGGTCCTGGGCCTTTCGGCGGCTCTGCTGGTCCCGGGGCTCAAGAACCCCGACGGGGCGATGGCTGCTCTCCTGACGAAGGTCCCGCGAGCTTTGGCCCTCCTGGTCGTCCTCAGCATTTTCGCGGCGGCGGTTTCTACCCTGAACTCGATTATCCTGACCTTGAGCTCGATGTTCGGCAGGGATCTCCTCCGCGCCGTTTTCCCCCTTTCAGAGGAAAAGGAACTGGCCTGGGGGAAGCTCCTGATCCCGGTTCTGACAGTTGCCTGTTTTGCATTCGGAGGGCTGAAGCTCGGCCTGATCGCCGTGTTGTCTTCAATGGCTTCTGCCGGCCTGATGGCCCAGCTTCCCGTTATCCTCGGGGCCTTTTTCTGGAAGCGGGGCACGGCTACGGGGGCGATTGCCGGGATGGTTGCGGGTGGGGGAGTCACGGGTGCGCTCTACCTGGCGAAAGTCAACTTCCTGGGGCATTGGCCGCCCCTGTGGGGACTGGCTGCAAGCATCGGGGCCTTTGTCCTCGTGAGCCTACTCACCCGGCCGGACCCGGCGGGAGCCCTCTTCATCGAAACCGTGGAGGCGGACGTGCAGGAAACCTTCTGGCCTGCCCGAAAAGCCTGAGCGGCCAAAAAGGCCCCTCCGCACCAAGCGGAGGGGCCTTTCGCTTTATTTAGGGGGTTTATTCCCGGGCCAGGCCTTCCTGCAGAACCCCGAGCGCCTTTCCGAACGTGATCCGGTAGCCGCACTTGGCGCAGGCCCGTTCCACGGCCCCGACGGCCGAGACGAGCGTGTGCTTGTCGATGTTGCCCATGTGGCCCATGCGGAATCCCTTCCCCTGGAAATCTCCCAGGCACCCGGCCGACTGCACTCCTTCGCCGGCGAGCGTGTTCCTGAACGCCGCATCATCCAGGCCGGATTCCCCGGGGTACAGGTAGACGGAGAGCGTGGGAGCCCTGAAAGGTTCCTTCGCCGCGACGGTGAAGCCGATCGCCTCCATCGCCGCGTCAACGAGAGCCCCCTGCCGGACGTGGCGGGCGTAACGCTCCTCGAGCCCTTCATGTTTCATGATCCGCAGGGATTCCTTCAAGGCCCAGATGAGGTTGATGGGGGGCGTTCCCCAGTACTTGGCCGGGTTGTGCATGATCGGGAGCCACTTGTCGAAGTCCACGTAGGATTCGGGGATCCGGCCCAGGGTGGCCCTTTTTTCCATGGCCCGGGTTCCCGCCCAGAGCATCGCAAGGCCCGGGGCCACGCCAAAAGCCTTCTGGGAGCAGGTCAGGAGTACGTCTATGTCCATCGGGTCGATCGTCTCCTCCACGCCGCCGGTTGCCGCCACCCCGTCGACCAGGAAGAGAGCCCCGCTTTTCTCGTGAACAACGCGGGCAATTTCCGCCACGGGGGCGGCGACTCCTGTCGAGGTTTCGACGTGGGTGACCGTGACGACCTGGTAATCCTTCTCTGCCAGCTGGGTCGACACCATTTCGGGAGTGACCGAGGAACCCCACTTCGCCGAGAGGACGTCGACGTTGAGTCCCTTGCGCTCGCAAAGGTCGATGAAGCGGTCGCCAAAGAAACCGTTGGAGCACACGAGCACGTTTTCGCCTTTTTTGGTGATGTTGGCGATGGCCATTTCCATGGCCAGGGTGCCGGAGCCCGCCACAACGAAGGCCTCGCCGCTGCATTTCCAAAGGGCTTTCAGGTCGGACACGACCTCCGCAAAATCGGCCACGAAGTCCGTATCCCCGAAAGCGACGGTTTCCCGCCCCATCTGGTCCTGGATGGAGCGGACAACCGGGGTCGGCCCGGGGATCATGACGAGTTTCGGAGTCTTGAGCACGCTTTTCACTCCCCTTTTGGGTGACATTGATGGTAATGTTATAGCGCGATCGCGTATTTGACGCTACATTTAGGGGCAAAGCTTTTTAAGCGGGACGAGATTGGCCGCTGAGAGACAGAAGGAGGAGTCTGCAGTGAACAACGTGGGCCTTTTCATCTTCGACGATGTCGAGCTCCTGGACTTCGCCGGCCCGTACGAGGTTTTTTCCGTGACCTCGGAACTGAACGACTACACCCTGTTTCGCGTTTTCTCTGTTTCGGAGGACGGGGACCCGGTCCGGACGGTGAACGGGTTGAAGGTCTTGCCGGATTTCGCCTTCGACAACCACCCGCCGATCGATATCCTGGTCATCCCTGGCGGGGTCGGAACGAAGAAGGAAATGGACAAGTCCGCCATCGTCGAGTGGATCCGGTGGAACCATGACCGGGCGAAGGTGACCGTTTCCGTCTGTTCCGGGGCCCGGATACTGGCGCGAATGGGGCTCCTGGACGGGTTCGAGGTGACCACCCACCACGAGGTTTTTGACGACGTGAGGCGAATCGCCCCGAGCGTCACCCTGAATACCGAGGCCCGCTTCGTAGACAATGGGCGCATCATCACGGCCGGAGGCATCTCGGCGGGCATCGACGTGTCCCTGCACATCGTCAGGAAACTGCACGGGGAAGAGGTTGCCGGCCGGACGGCGCGTTACATGGAGTACGGCGACTGGCAGCATTTGCCCGAGGAAACCCTATAGCCCGAGGAGGCAGCCCGACATGGAACTGAACCAGGTGGGGGAGCGCACCTACGTCATCGAGGGACCCACGAACCTCGGTGTCTACGTCGAAGGAAAAGAAGCTCTCCTCATCGACAGCGGAAACGACGAATCCGCCGGCCGAAAAATATGGAAACTGCTGGAGGCCCGCGGCTGGACCCTGAAGTGCATCCTGAACACCCATTCCAACGCGGACCACATCGGCGGCAACGCTTTCCTCCAGAAGAGGACGGGGTGCCGCGTCGCCGCGACCCGGAACGAAGCCCCCATGATCGCGGACCCCTCCCTCGAACCGCTCTTCCTTTGGGGATCCGCCCCCTTCAAGGAGCTGCGGGGGAAGTTCCTCCAGGCTGAACCCTCCATGGTGACGGACATCCTCCCTGCCGAGGGCCCGGTTGATGGGACCCCTCTTTCCACGATTGCCCTCCCGGGGCATTACCTCGAGATGGTGGGGTTCCGCACTCCCGACGGCGTCGTTTTCCTGGCGGACAGCCTCTTTTCCGAGACGATCCTGGACAAGTACGGCTTTGTCGTCTGCTGTGACGTCGCAGGGCAATTCGCGACCCTGGACCGGCTGGAAACCCTGGAAGCTTCGCTTTTCGTCCCCTGCCATGCCAAGCCGGCCTCCGACATCCGAACCCTTGTCAAAGCGAACCGGGAGGCACTCGAAAAACTCCTGGGCAACGTCCTGGACGCCTGCGGGGGAGGCGCCTCCCGGGAGGACGTGCTGGCGAAACTCGTCCTGGCCTACAGGATTAACCTGTCCTCCATCCAGTACGTCCTGACCTCTATCACCGTCTCCGCCTGTCTGGCCACCCTCGCCGACCAGGGGAGGATTGCCCCGGCCTTCGAGAACGGCCGCATGCTCTGGCACACCGTTTCATGAAACATCCCGTCCTGTGGGCCGATATCGGCCTGTTCTTCGTCGCCATCGTCTGGGGTGTCGCCTTCGTCGTCCTCAAGGACACCCTGAACACCTTCCAGCCCATGACCCTGCTCGCGGTCCGCTTCGCCTTCTCGGCGGCGATCCTGTCGCTTGTCTTTTTCCGGAGGGTTTCAAAGACGGGGTGGAGTGACATCAAGGCCGGTTTCATCGTCGGTTTCTTCCTGTTCCTCGGGTTCATCGCCCAGACCTACGGACTCCTCTACACGACCGCCGGGAAAAATGCCTTCCTCACCACCACCTACGTGGTCGTCGTTCCCTTCATGGCCTGGGCCCTGACCCGGAGATTTCCGGGTTTCCATGCCTTCCTGTCCGCAGGGCTCTGCATTGCCGGGGTCGGATTTTTGACCCTGGGCGGGGAGGGGGTCGAGGGCTTCAACAAGGGAGACGCCCTCACCCTGCTTTGCGCAGTCTTCTACTCAGCGCAGCTGATGAGCATCGACCACTACGCGAAGCGGATGGATCCCATCGTCCTGGCGGTCACCCAGATGATCGCCATGGTCGCTTTCTGCACACTCTTTGCGATCCCCCTGGAAACCTGGCCGGCCGCCATCAGTGCGCGTGGGCTATGGGGCATGGCCTTCCTCGTCCTTTTTGCCACCGTGCTGGCGTTCGCCATCCAGATGACCGCCCAGCGGCATTCCCCGCCGACGCACGTTTCTCTCATTCTCTCCACCGAATCGGTTTTCGGGGCGGTGACGGGCGTGTTGTTCCTTGGGGAGCACTTCACGGGCAAGATGGTCTTCGGCGCGGTCCTCGTTTTCGGTGCCATCCTCGTGGCCGAGGTCCTTCCCCGGTGGGTGAGGCAACGGATGGAAATTTCGCGGGGCGGGATTTCGAAATGAGAGGATAATGATTTATAATACTATCAAGGCAGTGCGAAGCGGCGATTGCCCAAATCGAGCGAAAGAGGAGGAATGGCGATGCCGAACAGCGTCTACAAGGTCATCGAACTGGTGGGGACGAGTCCCGATTCCTGGGAGGATGCGGCAAAGAACGCCGTGAACACCGCGGCAAAGAGCCTGAAGGACCTCCGAGTAGCGGAAGTGGTGAAGCAGGACATGGTCATCGAGGAGGGCAAAGCCCTCCTGTTCAGGACGAAGGTCAGCCTTTCGTTCAAGTACCACACGAACGAATAACGAAGAGGCCCCGGCTAAAGCCGGGGCCTCTTCGTTATTCGCCAAAAGATCAAACTAGGATTAGCTAAGCTCAAGACGTCTTCCAGTAAACGATATCCATCTTCCAGCTTCCTGAACCGCCGGGACCAGTGCCTCCAGAAGTATAGTCTAGAACATTGTCGACCCGGTAGACGATGTTTCCTTCTTCGTCCAGAACTAGCAGATTTCCCTCGGAATCGATCGTCATCGCGGCAAAGATGTTGTCTGTGTCATCGATGTAGGCATCATCAGGCAGAAACGTGTTCCCATGGTCTTTGGTGATTCCAGAGATATATCCCATATCAAGGGTGTAGAGGCGGCTCAGGTGCCCTTCAGGCGAATAGAGCGCCTCGTAGAGGATGTTGCTCACGAAAAGCGGGGATGCGGCAATGTCGTTAAAGTCGTAAGCATGGGATCCCGTTCCGGTCTGCAACTGGACCATCGCCACTCCGGTTTCCATCAGGCGGATTTTCGTGTCCCCTCCCTGGCCCTGGGCACCCTGGGTGTTCAGTTCAACCGGCGCCCTGTCAAGATCGACGATAAGCAGTCCGTAGGTATCATGGGGTGAAGCCCCCGGGTAATTTAAAGGAGCTGTTGCGGCAAGGTAGCGGTGCCCCCCGATGTAGGCGATATCGAAGTCGGTGATCGGCGGAGCGGGGTATTCATGCGATTCATTGGTATAAATCGAGAGCAAATGCTGAGGCGTGTTGTTCGTGGACGTGTTAAGGTCCCACTGGAAGAATGTCCCATTGGAAAGGTAGACGTAAACATCGCTCAGGACAGGCAGTCCCCCGGCTTGGGGGTAGGCCGAAAGGATCCGGCTTGGGTACCATTCCTCGAAATTGAACCCATATGCCGCTTCATCCGGAACGGTCATAATGCCACCGTCGCGGCTGGCAAAGGTTCCGTTCCTGTAGACCTCCCCTGTCATTGGGTTGATATCGTACCAATGGTAATGGTTGCTCTTGTCTATGCCCACCACGAGCAGATGCCAGACGCGGTTTCCCGAGGTATCCTGTGTAAAACCGATAAGCGGCTTAGAAACGGAATAGAACAAGTTTTGGTAATCTGTGCTGTTTATGTTACCGCCTGTTGCATTCTCGATCACAACATTACTGAAAGAACTGTTCAGGTTTCTCGTGCAGGCCTGGTTTGTGACCGACCAGAGGCTAGAAGGTGCATAAGGGTCAGTCACATCGATAGCGTAAATGCCGAACACCCTGCCTGGATCCGTCACTCCAGGGGCTCCCGAGGGGCTCACGGGGCTTTGTTCTTTCAGCCATGTTCCAGGCAGTTTGTTTTCTTGCTTTGTCCCCAAGCCCGTTGTTCCGACAAGCAACCGTTTCCAGGTGTTACTCGAATCCTGGGCGTCGTGAACGGTTATTGGGCCATCCAGCACCGTCATTCGGGAGTAATAGCCGTCGTTGTTTTTCCTCGCTTGGTGGTAGGGGGCCTGCTTGAAGGCAGGGGCAGGCATGACGGACCAAACCCGCTTGGCGCCTGCAGTAGATCCTTCTGCTACATCGAATGCATAAAGCATGCCCTGGTTCGTGGGGAGAAAAAGGAAAGTTTTACCAGCCCAGGCGGCAGGCGTCGAATTCTTGTCCACGTAGAAGGTCAGCCAAGCGTCTTCTTCCCACATCAGCAGCGTCGGTGCATGTCCCGAATCTGCCAGTTTGAAGCCCGCATTTCCCTTGAGGAAATCATTCCATTCCCCCATGCTGAACCAGGTCTGGCTACTCGAGAAATTCTGGTTTGGGTAACTCCCGGCATTGTTTGTCATCCAATTTGCAGAGTAACTCTTGAGAACGGAATTGTTCTGGAGATAACCGGCCAGCGCGGAAGAATAGGACGTAGGGAAGTCCAAAAACTGGTTTTGCGGGACCATCTTGAAAACCTGGCTGGCGTAGTCAAAGTTAATATCAACAGGGGGAAAAGATGTGTCGCTCACTTTAACCATGACATTCAGGTTAGATTTGTAGAAATACTGGTTTGATTCGAGGGCTTCAAAAGTCACCCATGCAACGACATCCCGTCCGATGCTCAGGAAGGAAGACGGTTCCCAGACAGCACTGGTTGTGCCTCGCACTGGCCATGTCGGCCAAAGGGTGATGTCGCTGATCGTGACAGGTGGAGTCGTGCTCTTGATCAGAGTCTCAGTTCGGGTGACGAGCTTATTGTTTACGTAAACGGTGAAAGGATTCACTGCGGGAGGTTGATAACCAGGACAATCGATCCGGACGGTATATTGAGTGCTCCCATCGACCACAACGATTTGTCCTGATGCATAAGGCCCCGATGTAACCGGGCCGACGATCGACCAGGTTGCTCCTTGTGTGACTGCATCTGCAGGTAGGATTGTGATTTGTATAGATGGAGTCTGCGCTGCGTCACCTATGTTTGTGGCCACAAAAAGCAGCACGGGAAAAACAAGTAAAATAACCGCTATAGCGAAAGTGTTTAACCTCTTCCTGGTATTCATTGTGAGATCACCACCATTGCTTCAATTTGAAAAGATCTGCTTCCCTTGGAAGCAGTAGCCCTGATAACAAAACGGTGTGGGCCTCCTCCCCCGCTCATCGGGATTACACGGCTTGGGTCGATGATCGCCGAAGTTCCTTCCGGGATACCGGATACTCCCGATCCTGTGCCTCCCGATTCAGGAACAATCGGTGGAAGTGTTGCTATCCTGCTTTGGCCGTTCAAATCGTAGTTGCAATCCAAAATATCAACAGTAACCGAAATACTCGAATCAACCACGGGAGGGTCCATTCCATCCCCCAGGATCGCGCCTGCTTTTGTCCTTGCCCGTATCGAATCCAAGTTTGCGTTTCCATCAAACATTTGGATGTCGGTCTCAAGTTGATCCGCGTTTTCACGCACCAGCCCCATGCCCCACTGGACACCAGACTGCGCTGCATTGTAAAGCCGGTTTTGAAGGGCAACGCTATTGGATGTAGAAAAGAGATTCTGGACCACGTAGATGGCAACGCCTACCAGCACTGAACCGACCAAGACAAGAAGGAGAACAAGGGGCAGGGCCATTCCATTTCGTTTCGCCATCAGTTTCTCACCCTCCACACGGTCCGTATGACTTTGAGTCGGTAATGCTGGTCCTCGCTGGTGATGTTGCCAAATTCGCTGGACCATTCAGGGAAAAACGCCGGGTTTATGGTCTTATCAGCCCTCCGGTTGCCTCTTGCAAGGATCCATGAAGAAAGGTCATCCCCTTGCAGCACAAAGCGCACATCCGAAATTCCTTCTACAACGGGTTTCGCAGTTGCAAGAGTCACATCTTCCACGAAAAAACTGCCGTTTTGCGCGTATCCCCTCATCGCACGGATGTGGTAAAGCTCGCCTAATCTATAAAGGTGTCCGGTTGTTCGCGGTTCAATTCGATACGAGGTTGAACTATGTTTTTGAAGTACTTTGGCAACAAGAGGAGAGGAAGGAAATGTCACCCAAGCCCCTGTATCTGCGGCATTGGTGTCTATTAGCATGGAAGGAGCAACATCCAGGCTGATATCCACCGATATCCCAGAAACTACTGCTAAGTCGCCAGATAGGGCTGCTCCCGAAGGCATTGCGTAAATAACTTGTAACGTCCTATCTACACTCGCAACAGATATTGAATTCCCCCAGGTCGAAATCGGATTGCCAGAAAAGACCGTGCCAACGTCTCCAGAAATTCCCAACCCGGCGTTAAGGATATTTTTCTGTATAAGAATAGTTACCATTTCTCCGCGTTGTTGAGCAGTCGTAACATCATCGCTTTGCTCGAAGTGCAATACAATCGCATAAAAAAGGCCGATGACCGATCCCATGATAATTGTTAGTATCGTAATCGAAACAAGTAGCTCCACGAGAGTAGAGCCGCATTTAAAAGAAGATAAACGTTTCTCCGAAACGCTCTTTAGGAATTTATTCGACATAATGTCGACCCCTCTTCTTTATCTTCAGTTTATCGAGAAAAATGGCGCTTGATTTCGAGATTTTTATTTCCCATGATCCCATCCCAGGAAATACTCAAGTCAACGAACTTGTTGTCGACTCCGTCTGCACTTACGATCCAACTCAAACTGTACAACCCCATGTCTTCAGATCCAGTTTGGATCAGGTCGAAACTAGATTCCAATGTATCTAATTTCCCAACCGCTAGCATTACGGCTTTCTCCCGATCCACAGTATCGCTCATAAGCCTGGTAGTCATGATCGGGACAAGGGTCAACGCGATCAGGATGATCCCCAGGATGACAAAAGCAACGATCGTTTCCACCAGGGAGAACCCCTTGTGGTGGCCAAATCGATCTTGACGGCTTTTTCCATTGAGGGCGACAGGGCTCTTCATCGATTGTTCAAGTCCCTTTCGTATTCTTAATTTATATTGAAATAACTTGGGAATATTCTAGCATCATCCCGGGCCGCTGAAAATTGCATTCTTTATCCCAGCTTTGCCAGCACGCCCTTGAGCGTTTCCTTTCTCTCCTTCAGCATGGTCCGGTATTCTTCCTTGTCGCTGGCCGCAATCTCAGTGCGGAGGTTCGATATGGCCTCCTCCAGGAACTCCAGCAGGACTTCCTTTTCCTGAGCGGTGAATTCGGGCATGGCCAGCACCTCCTTAAGAATCATTTGAATCAACTTTATATTATAGTTCAACTCGTCAGTAAAGCAATAGGGTGAGAGTGACCGCGGTGGTGCTATGCTCTTATCATGTGACGAACGGATAAAACTTCCATGCCGGGGAGGGATGGTGTCTTGGAAAACTACGAGAAGTTGGGAAGTTTCTACCTTGGAAGGCTGGTGGAACCCGAGAGCCGAAAATCGACGGAGTCTCTTTGCCTTTACGATTCCCGCGACCTGGTCACTCACGCGGTCTGCATCGGCATGACGGGAAGCGGGAAGACGGGGCTCTGCATCGACCTGCTGGAGGAGGCTGCCATCGACGGCATCCCGGCCCTGGTCATCGACCCGAAGGGGGACATGGGGAACCTGCTTCTCACCTTCCCCGAACTGGACCCATCGGATTTCCTGCCATGGGTGAACGAGGAGGAAGCCGCCCGGAAAGGGCTTGCAAAGGAAGCCTTCGCGAAAAGCCAGGCCGAACTGTGGCGCAAGGGCCTGGATTCCTGGGGGCAGTCGCCTGAACGGATCCAGAACCTGAGGAATTCGGCGGAATTTGCGATTTACACTCCCGGCAGCACAGCCGGGCGGCCGGTTTCGATCCTGAAGTCCCTCTCCGTTCCCGGGGAGCCGGTGATGGAGGATGCGGAGGCACTGAACGACGCCGTGGGGATGACGGTGACGAGCCTTTTGGGCCTGCTGGGGATCGAGTCGGATCCCTTCCAGGGACGCGAGCACATCCTACTGTCCAATCTCCTGGCATCCGCCTGGAGGGAGGGGCGTGACCTCGACCTGTCGAACCTCGTCCGGGACATCCAGTCACCGCCGTTTACCCGGATCGGCGTGATGGACCTGGAGTCGTTCTACCCGGCGAAGGAACGGTTCAGCCTCGCCATGAAGGTGAACAGCCTTCTGGCGTCGCCCGGTTTTTCCCTGTGGCTGGAGGGGGAACCCCTCGACCCGACGAGGCTGCTTTACACCCCCGAAGGGAAACCGCGCGTGGCGATTTTCTCCATCGCCCACCTGGGGGAGAAAGAGAGGCAGTTCTTCGTTTCCATGCTGTTGAACACGGTGCTCGGCTGGGTACGGGGACTGCCCGGGACGACTAGCCTTCGGGCGATTCTGTACATGGACGAGATCGCCGGTTATTTCCCGCCGGTGGCGAACCCGCCGACGAAAGAACCCTTGCTCAAGCTTTTGAAGCAGGCCCGGGCCTACGGGCTGGGTGTGGTGCTGGCGACGCAGAACCCGGTAGACCTGGATTACAAGGGGCTTGCCAATATCGGGACGTGGTTCGTGGGGCGCCTCCAAACGGAGCGCGACAAGGGCCGGGTCCTGGAAGCCCTCCAGGGGGCCGAGGCCCACATGCCGAGGGAAGTGCTGGACGGGGTTCTTTCATCGCTTGGAAACCGAATATTCCTACTTCACAACGTCCATGACGAAAAACCCGTCCTCTTTGAAAGCCGTTGGGCCATGAGCTACCTGTGCGGGCCGCTGACGCGGACGCAGATCAAGGCCTTGCAGGAACCGGTTGAGGAAGTCCAGGCGGTTGCGCCGGTCCCTGCTGTTTCCGCTGCAAAGGTTCCGGCATTTCATGCTTCCCAGCACCCTGCCGCGTCCCAGGCCCGGGGCGGGCAGGCGCCGGTCCTCCCTCCCGACATAAGCCAGGTTTTCGTGCCTCCGGCGCGCGGGATCGGAAACGGTCCCTTCCTTTACCGGCCCATGCTGCTGGCCTCGGGGAACGGTTCCTACGCCAATGCCCGCCTGAAGGTGGACGAGAACCTGCCGTTTGTTACCCTCTGGCCCTTCGTGGACGGTCCCGTTCCCGTGGATTGGGAGCAGGGAATCGAGCTTCCAATGGGACACTCGGAACTGGAAAAGGCTCCGCGAGGGCAATCGGCGGATTTCGAGGATCCCCCGGCTGCAATCTCTTCAGGCAAGGAGATGACGCGCCTCGGGCGCGAGGCGCTCAAATGGTTTATGCGCACCCGGCGCTATGAGCTTTTCGAGAGCCCTTCACTAAAGATGGTTTCGGCTCCCGGGGAAACCGAGGGGGATTTCAGGGTGCGTCTCCAGATGGCGGCACGGGAGGCCAGGGACGCGGCCGTCGAAAAGCTGCGCGAAAAATACGCGAAACGGATCGAGACCCTGCAGGGACAGATCGGCCGGGCGGAACTGGCGGTCCAGAGGGAGGAACAGGAGGCGAAGCAGCAGAAGATGCAGACGGCGGTTTCTTTTGGGGCGACGCTGCTGGGGGCTTTCATGGGACGCAAGGCAATCCAGATGACGTCCCTTGGGAGGGCGACAACCGCCGCCCGGGGCGTGGGCCGCTCGCTCAGGGCGCAGGAGGACGTGGCCCTGGCGGGACAGAAAGTATCGGACCTGCAGGCCAAGCTGGAGGAACTTGAGGCGGAGTTCGAGAAGGAAGTGGCGTCCCTGGAAGGAAAAGCCAATCCCGCGACGGAGGTCCTGGAAACGGTGACGATCCGGCCGTCGGCCACGGGCACGGTCTTGCACCTCGTGGCCCTTGCGTGGGTTCCCTTCCTGGAAGGGGAGGGCGGGGGACTGAAACCGGCGTGGGGTGATTTGTAGCCGTTAGGCGGTGGGACTTTCTGTGTTAGCGCCGGCGGCCTTGTCGCCTCGCGGCGTGCCTTTCCAGAAATTTTCGTCAAGAGAGAGGCGCACCGTTTTCTGCGGTTCGTTCGGGTTGGCAACCTTCAGGTAGAGCCGGGGATTCCCGTTAGCTGGGTTTTCGATGATCCAGGTGGCGAGGGTGCGGGAACGGGTGGGGCTGCCTCCCGTGCGGCAGATGCTGTTGTCGGGGCCGGCGTTTTTGTCTTCGCTGAAGGCGACGAAATCGTCGAGGGTCAGACCGTCCGGGTCTTTCGACAAGAGTTCCCGGATCCTGTCGTAACGTACTCGGCTGCTTTTGGAAACCTTCTTGTTCAGGATGCGGAGCTGCTCGTTGAGGTAGTGGTTCGTCTGGGCGATGGTCCCGTTCTCGGTGATGCTGGCGGTGGCTTTTCCGCCGGGCCCTACCTCGATTACGGCGACCTTGTTCTTGTCGGCGACGAGGTAGAAGGCTGCGTGGGTGAAACGGTCGAGTTGCCCGGTCACTTCCTCGACGGTCGTGCAGGTTTTGAGGATTTCAGCGGTTGAGATGGTCTTTTTTTGGGGGTTGCTTCGTCTTTCGTCCGGTACGACCGAGGCTGTAGCGGTTACGACGACCAGCCCTTTTTCGTTGATGCCGGCTTTGAGCCCTGTGCCTTCCTCGTCGGATGCGTAAAGGCCGAGATAGCGAAAACCGTCTCGGGGAACGATCCGCTTTATTTCCTGGACTTGGGTGGGTTCCCAATCCCGGTTTTTGGCGATTAGGGTTCCGCCGCCTTCGACTTTTTCCCCGGCGGCTCCCCAGAGCGTGCAGGCAAGCGCAGGCGGGGTAAAGTTCAAGGCAAGCACGGAAAACCCTATTATGAGGGCGATTGTTTTTGCGAATTGTTTCTTGAATGTGGATTCTTTCCGTGCCATAAAGATCCCCCTGGATTTTGGGGGGCACAGGAGCGGGCGGGGAAGGCAATTTCTTCGAACCTTCGGCAACCCGGCTGTCCTGGCCCTTCGGCTTTAGACCCGTGGTTTTGCGTCACCGTTTTTCAACGGTTTTGCCCTTTCGAGTTCCCTGGCAAACAAAAGGCCTCCGGCAATTCACCGAAGGCCTTGGTTCTTCAAATCGACCACCTTCGGCAACCCGGCTGTCATGGCCTTTTCGGCTTTAGACCCGTAGTTTTGCGTCACCGCCTTTCGGCGGTTTTGCCTTTTCGTGGTGCAATCGAAACAATTGTTCACACATTTTATATAACGAAGCTGAATCTGTCAAGCGACCATTGAAAATCGAATTTATGGGCGCTATTGTCATGGAATAGGCAAGTTGGATAATCGCCCATGGGGTTCAGAAAGACACCCAGAAGGAGAGAGAAAATGATGAATCGGAAAAACAAGGTTTTCCTTTTCACCGCGCTTTGCCTCATGCTTGGGATTGCAGTCTACCTGGGCTGGCAGAAAGCGGAAAGCCAGTCAAAGGTGCTTCCTGACTTTAACAGCTTGTCCAAGCCGCTCTCCGACCTTCAGCCAGGGGAGGGTGAAGCCCTGGTTGCCTGGGTGGTTTCCCGCCTGGAAGGGGAACCGAATCAGCCGCCTTTTCCCGAAGGGCTAAAGAAGGATGAGGAAGCCCGGGTTTGCTTCATTACCCTGGCTGACGGCAAGGGAGGCCGGAAGGTCGCCGTCGGCTCTGGGTGGGGTCTGCATGGGGCGCTTACGCAAGCGGCTGGTGCCCTTTCAAAGGATCCCCTCTCGAAGAACACCCGATGGATCAAGCTGGATATCGTCAAGGGTGCCCAAGCCTTGAAGGATCTTGATTTCGGCAAACCGCTCGCGGTCGATCCCAGCCTTTTCGGGATTGCCGTGGATGGAAAACTTGAAAAAACTTTTTTGCCGGAGGAACTCTCCCTCGTGGCACTGGAAAGCGGAAGGGGAATATCCCTTGATCTCTCCAACCGTCTTTTAAGCGAAACGAGACTGGGTCAAAAAAATCAAGCGATCGTCAAGAACGCCAGGGAATACGTGGTGTTCAACACGCTTTCGCATTTTGGAGACGGAAAGTCCGCCTGGCCGCTTTTCAGGGGAAACAGGGAGTGGAAGGCCTACTCCGAAACGGATATCGGCCTTGCCCTGGACAAGGCCGGCAAGTACCTGGCTCGCGCGGTGAAGGAAGACGGGCGTTTTGTTTACGAGTACAAGCCGTTGCAGGGCCGAGAGGTGCCAGACTATAACGTCCTCCGGCACGCAGGGACGGTCTTTGCCATGATGGAACTATACGGAGAGCATAAGGATCCCGAGGTCCGAAAGGCCGCAGAAAGGGCAATTGGCTACCTGTTGAGACAAGTTAGGGGAGGAACCGTTGCAGGAAAACCCGTGAAATTCGTGGTGGAGCAAGGCGAAGTCAAGCTGGGGGGTAACGGTCTTTCAGCCCTTGCATTGGCAGAATACGCCCGGGTGACGAACGATCGCCGGTATGACGAAGTCATGAAAGGCCTTGGCGAGTGGATCCTGGCAACACAGGACGCCAATGGGCGCTTTAAGGTTCATAAACAAAGTTTTCCGTTGGGGAGGGTATCGAGTTTCCAGTCGGAATATTACCCGGGTGAAGCGATCTTTGCCCTGATGCGCATTTATAACCTGACGGGCGAGAAAAAATGGCTCGATGCGGCGGATGCAGGAGCCCGTTACCAATTGAAGGTTTTCTCCCTTCTCGATGACAAAAAACTGCCGCACGATCACTGGTTGCTCTATGGCCTGAACGAAATCCATCGCAAGAGGCCACGGCCAGAATTCCTGGAGGGAGCGATGCGGTTTGCCAGGGTCATCATCCAGGGCCAACACACACGGGAGAACCAACCACAACCGGATTGGGACGGAGGCTATTACAAGCCGCCGCGCTCGGCACCCACGGCGACCCGGATGGAAGGCCTAAATTCCGCCTATGCCCTGGCAAAGGATTTCGGGAGGGATGCGGATGCAAAACAGATCAAACGGGCAATCCAGAGGGGAACGGGTTTCTTATTGAGGATGCAGGTTGGGCCGGAAATAGCGATGTATTGCCAAGACCCTGAAGCAAGCTTGGGAGGTTTCAGGGAAAGCCTTGCACGAACCTCAATACGGATCGACTATGTCCAGCACTCTATTTCTGCGCTGCTAGGCAGGCCAAAATAAACTCCTGCACTCCCTATTGACCCGCTGGTTTCGTGTGCTAAAATGATATAGATTCATTTCATTTTGGGTTCTAAGGGTTTTAGCGCATGATTCACCAAAGCGGGGAGGTTGTTTCGTATATATACAAATAATAATAGTTTTTATTAGACATATATAAATTTAAAATTAAGAAATTTTTCGTGCGGTGGTTTCTTCTATTGGTCTGTAAGTTTTGTTAGGTTACAAATCGGAATGTTTTTAGTTATTATTGTTATTGAAGTTTTATGTGGAAGGGGTGGTAGAAAATGAGAAGAAACTTGAAGCGCATTAGTGTAATTCTCATCCTTGCTTATGTGGTTTTCACCAGGATCGTGACGCCTAGTTACCTTGCCTTTGCTTTCAGGGGTCCCGTCAGCAACCTTGAAGAGGAGTATGTCTGCAACTGGAACCTGGTCAATGCAGAAGACGTGACGGAAGACAACCTCCAGTTCCTTCTGGACACGGGTGTCTGCCAGAAGATTGGTGAGGTTGCTGAACAGCCTTTGCTTGCTCCTGGTGATGACGATGACGACGAAGGCGGCGTGACCCCTGACGAGAAGGATGGCCCGGGCGACCGGGACAGGGGCGACGACGATGATGACGACGACGATGACGACGATGATGACGACGATGATGACGATGACGATGACGATGACGACGACGACGATGACGACGACGATGATGACGACGACGATGATGACGACGACGACGATGACGACAAAAAAGACAAGGGAAACAACGGTTTTGGGAACGGTCCCGAAGAGGGCGACGATCCGGGAGGCAAGGGCGACGATTCCTCCAACCCTGGAGGAGGCCATAAGAACGACAAATAGCGAGCAAAATAAAGCAAACAAGGGGGAAGCGGAGATATCTCCGCTTCCCCCTTGTTTATTGCCTCAGGAAGATAATGTGTTACGCTAAATAAGTAATATAATTTTATCATAAATAGGCGAGAATGCATCAAGAAAACGCAATCCGGAGAGAGGGAGAAATGCAGGCTTTCACTGAGAGTTGAGAAAGGGAAGAGGTGAGGTGCAATGAAGCTGAGGAAAATATTCTTTTACGCGGTGTTGTTTTTCGTCGTCGTGTCTCGATTGGTAGCTCCGAGCTACCTGGCATTTGCCTTGAGGGCACCTGTTAGCAATCTGGAGGAAGATTACACGTGCAACTGGAACTTGGTCAGCCCCGAGGATGTGACGGAGGATAACCTCCAGTTCCTGCTCGATACGGGTGTCTGCCAGAAGATTGGTGAGGTTGCTGAACAACCGTTGCTTGCCCCAGGGGACGACGATGACGATGACGATGACGACGACGACGATGACG
>DIXJ01000011.1:56807-57520 GCA_002436015.1 Synergistaceae bacterium UBA6083
ATGACGACGACGATGATGACGACGAAGGGAAGCCGGGGCATGGTTATGGGGACCCCAACCATGGGCACACCGGACCTCCCGGACAGGAAGGCAAGGATCCTAAGGAGCCCAAGGGGCCGAAGTAGCTGTCTCCGATGGAAATAGAATGAGTAGGTCTGTAAATATTCGGCAAAAAGAGAGGGAGAGGCGGTTACCGCTTCTCCCTCTCTTTTTGCGTCCTGTTCGTCATGGTGACGTCAGGATTCAATTGGTCTGGGGTATTGACAAGAAGAGGGAAGAAGCTATAATTATGTAAAATAAGTAAAGAGGAAAACAAATACCTATAAACTAGAATAAGAGAGCAGGGGTGAACAGCCATGAGAAGCCAAATAAAACGTTTTATCGTAAAAGCGGTTCTTGCTTACGTAATCCTTACTCGCGTATTGACCCCCAGTTACTTGGCGTACGCTTACAGGGGTCCCGTGAGTGATCTAGAGGAAAAATACACATGCAATTGGAACCTTGTAACTCCTCAAGACGTATCTGAAGAGAATCTCGAGTTCCTTCTCGATACGGGGGTTTGCAAAAATATCGGAGATGTTTCCGTTGAACCGCTAGTGGCTCCCGGAGACGATGACGACGATGAAGGAACGCCCCCGGACAGGGATGGTCCAGGAGATCGTGACGATGATGATGACGACGACACCGGCGACGACGATGACGACGACGATGAC